>CAZNDO010000001.1:251232-938873 GCA_964571855.1 uncultured Gemmatimonadota bacterium | reverse complement strand
AGAAGGTTTGACGCCGTCGGTCAGGAGTGGACGCGGGGGGGAGCGCTGGCGGACGTGCCCCGCCGGCTCCGTCCGCCACCGCTCCCACAGGCGTCCGACCCGTCAACGACGGCGGTGAGCGGGGAGGGGGTGTGGTGAAGTGACCGCGGCCCCCGAAGCGGACTCGACCAACCGCGCCGCGGCGCGATGGACATCCTGGGCGGCAAAGGACGCGCGGGGGGCGGAGCGAGGGTGGCGGCGACGGAGGCGGCGCCTCGGGTGACGGGGAGGGTGTGCCACGCGCAGTTCCGCAGCGGTCCGCGCCCCGGCGGCAGCCGTTACTCGAGACAGCGGGCGTGCGCGGGCCGCGAGGACTGTCTGAGCATGGCACACCCTTCCCGTTACCCGGGGCCCGCCCCCGTCGCCGCCGCCCTCGCTCCGCGCCCCGCGCATCCTTCGCCGCCCCCGCGGCCACCCCGCCGCCGCGCTACGGCGCGTAGCGGTAGGTGGCCGACAGCCCGAGCGGGAACCCCGCCGCCCAGTAGACCAGCAGGTAGACCGTCCACAGCGCCAGGAACGTCAGCGAGAACGGCAGCATCATGGCCGTGACCGTGCCGATGCCGGTCGTGCGCACGTACCGCTGGCAGAACACCACGACCAGCGGGAAGTACGGCATGAGCGGCGTGATGATGTTCGTGCTGGAGTCCCCCACGCGGTAGGCGGCCTGCGCCAGGTCCGGCGAGATGCCGAGCTGCATGAGCATCGGCACGAAGATGGGCGCCAAGAGCGCCCACTTCGCCGACGCCGAGCCCACGAACAGGTTCACGAAGGCCGTGATCAGGATGACCCCGGTGATCGTGACCGCCGCCGGCATGGCCAGGGCCTTCAGCGCCGCCGCGCCCTGCAGCGCCAGCAGCACGCCGAGGTTGGACTGCCCGAAGGCGTACACGAACTGCGCGATGAAGAACATGATCACCAGGTAGTAGCCCATGGCGGTCATGGACTTCGTCATGCCGGCGATCACGTCCTTGGAGCTGCGGATGGCGCCGGTCGCCAGCCCGTACACCACGCCCGGCAGGAGGAAGAGCAGGAAGATCAGCGGCACGATGCTGGTCATGAGGGGCGCGGCGCCCGACGTGAGCGTGCCGTCCGGGGCGCGCCAGGCTGAGGTCTTCGAGATCGCCGTGACCGCGAGCACCGCCACGCCGAACAGCATGGACAGGAGCGCCGCGCGCAGCCCCTTGCGCTCGCGCGCGTCCAGCGGCGTCATCGTGGGGAGGTCGTGCAGGTCGCCGTCCAGCGCCACGTCCTTCAGCCGCGGCTCCACGACCCGATCCGTGAGGAACCACCCCGCGGCGATGATCAGCACCGACGAGGACGTGGTGAAGAAGTAGTTGTTGAGCGGGTTCAGCGTGACCGACGGATCCAGGATCTGCGCGCCGGCCTGCGAGATGCCCTGCAGCATGGGATCGAGCGCGGACGGGATGAGGTTCGCCGAGAACCCGCCCGAGACCCCGGCGAACGCGGCCGCGATGCCGGCGAGCGGATGCCGCCCGGCCGCGTAGAAGATGATGCCGCCCAGCGGGATCACGAGCACGTACCCCGCGTCGGCCGCGGTGTGACTGAGGATGCCCACCAGGATGAGCATGGGCGTGAGCAGCCAGCGCGCGGTGACGGACATCATGGCGCGCAGCGCGG
Source organism: uncultured Gemmatimonadota bacterium (assembly GCA_964571855.1). Lineage (GTDB taxonomy): Bacteria > ARS69 > ARS69 > ARS69 > ARS69 > CAYYFX01. The sequence goes on along the minus strand of CAZNDO010000001.1, from coordinate 937,196 downwards.
CGTTGATGAACCCCGTGTGCTCCGCCACGCCGATGCCCAGCATCGCCACGAGCACCACGCCCACCGGGTGGAAGTGCGTGAAGTTCGTGACGAGGGCGCCGAGGAACGCGGTGAACGCCGTGCCGGTGAGCTGGTTCACGACCCGCAGCGGTTCCCCGCTCCGCGGATCCGTGAGCGCGAACTGGATCCCCGAGAGCGCCCAGGACAGGGCCCACACGGCGAACAGCAGCAGGACGAAGAGGATGGCGGGATCGGGCAGCGCGTTGCCGATCCGCTCCACGCCCGCGAGGGCGCGGTCCATGAGGCGCGGCCTCGGCGCGGGAGTCTCGGTCTCGTCCATCCGGGCTCCTTTCACGGTCGTGGAGCCCGCACTCTATCCCGAAGGTCGCACCGGCGTCTCGACCTCCCCGATCCGGGGAGGCGCCGCCCGGTACCTCGACGGCCGGCGGGGTGGTCGGTATCCATGGGGCGTCGTGCCCCGTCTGTTCGGCGGCAGATGGCGCCGCGCCGCGGCCGGCTCCGCTCCTTCATCGTCGGATGTCCTTTGTCGACTCTGTGGGATTCCCCGAGAACCGTCCCGTCCGCCCCGGGCGCGGTGACCGTGCAGTGGCTCCACCATCTCGCGTACCACCGCCGGTACGCGGCGGTGCACCGCGCACTTCTGCGGCTGCCCGGAACCGCCCGGGAACGCTGCCTCACGCCGGACACCATGACGGCGTTCGTTCTCGGCGGGATCGAACGATCCCGGAGGGGCGAGGGCTCGGGGCGCCCGAGCCAACCCGCAGAGACGCGCGCCATGCAGGAGATCGTGGAGCGGCTCCTCGTGCCGCAGGGCGAGGCCGTCCGTCCCCGGGAGGTCTTCGAGGCCCTCCTGGCGTGGGGACAGCACCAGCACGCCACCGCTCATCCGGGGGCTGCCCTCCGGTTTCTCGACCGCGCGGAGGCCTCGGGCATCGCGCATCATCCCGATCTGGCGGCGCGCCTGCTGCTGCTGCGGGGGGAGTGGGCGCTCGAGGGGGGCAACACCGCCGCCGCTGCCGAGGCACTGGATCCGCTCGTGCGCGAGGCCTACCGCTTCCCCGACCGCACGGTGGAGGCTCGTGCCTTGCTGCTGCGAGCGGACGTCGAGGCGTGCGCAGGTCGGGTCGCGGCATCCCGCGCGCTCCTGTACGGCGCGCTCTCGCGGTTCGGCACGGACTTCGACACGCGACGCCTCTGCGCGCGGCGTCTCGTCGTGTCGCGGGGCGGCGTGCTCCGGGTCGCTTCCGATCGTAACGCCTCCATCATCGAGCGTGCCTTCGCGCTCGCCCACGTGGTGGAGCGGTTCCTCTCCGGTCGGCGAGCCGCCGCTCGACTCGGTCTGGATCGGCCATGGCGTCTCGGCCTCCTGGGAGCCCTCTACCTCGTGAACTACCGGATTCGGGCCAAGCGAGGCGGCCGGCCCACCCTGCACCGGAGCGCGGTGGTCCGGGCGGCGCGCGGAGCAGCAAGTCCGGAAGCGACTCTCGTGACGCGCGCGATGGGCGGCATCGGGGACTTCCTGATGATGACGCCGGGATTGCACGCCCTGCGCATGCGGCATCCCGGGCAGGAGATCCGTCTCGCCATTCCGCGGAGGTACTTCCCGGTATTCGAGGGGAATCCGGACGTGCGCGTCGTGGACATCGATTCCGGGATCGGGGATCCGTTCGCGTACGCCCGTTGGTTCAACCTCACGGACTGTCCGGCGGCGCGCTACGAGACGCTGACCGCGCCCCGCGTACGTCGCAACCGGATCGAGGTGTTCGCCGGCGCCCTGGGCGTGCGGCCGAGTGAGCTCGCGCGTCACGGGCGCCTGCCCCGCTACCACGTGTCCGGCCCCGAACGCGAGTTCCAACGTGAGTACTGGCGACACGAAGGGCTCGGCCGCGGGCCGGTCATCGGCATCCAGCGCCGGTCGGCGGAGTCCTACCGCGACTATGCGCAGTTCGACGACGTCATCCGGCTGCTGCGGGACCACGCGCAGCTCCTGGTCTTCAGCGACCGGCCGTTGGACCGCGTGGCGCTGCGCGGCGCGCTCCCGGTGGACCACTTGCCGCTGCGACGGGCTTTCGCGCTGGCCGCGGCGTGCGATGTCCTCGTCGGCCCGGACTCCTCGTTGATCCACCTGGCCGCGGCGCTCGGCATTCCCTCCGTGGCCGTCTGCGGACCGGTGGACGGCGCGCTCCGCGCCGGGTCCTACCCGGACTGCAGCGTCCTCGATGCCCGGGACGTGCTCGGCTGCGTTCCGTGCTGGCGCAACGAGATCATCCCGTGCCGCCTCACCGGGCGACGGGACAGCGCCTGCATGGGAGCCATTCCCCCGGAGCGCGTCGTGGACGCGGTCCGCGGACGTCTCGGAGCGCGCCGGCGGGACCGATCATGAACGCGCCGGACTCCGCCCGCTGCAAGATCTGCGGAACGTCGGCCCCGGTGTCCTTCCGTATCCCTTCCGGCAAGCGCGCCGGGCATCCCATCCCGGATGCGCCGGATGACTGCACGTACTTCGAGTGCCCGCGCTGCCGGTTCTGCTTCACGGACCTCCTGGACGGCGCGGACCCCGCGGGCGTCTACGATGCGGAGTACTGGGCGCACCAGGATCCCGACTGGTCCGGACGCGTGACCGAGACCCTGCGGTTGGTCGTCATGGCGGCCTCCCTCCTGGGCGGTGACCCGTCCCGGCTCCGCGTGCTGGACTTCGGCTGCGGGATGGGTGCGTTCGTCGCAGCGGCGCGCGACAAGCTGCAGCTCGAGACGTGGGGTACGGACATCGTCGAGCCGAGCCTCGGCCGCGAGCACTTCCTCCCATCGCCGCGGAAGTCGTCGTTCGACGTCATCGTCGCCTGCGAGGTGCTGGAGCACCTCGTGTTCCCGGTGGACGCGCTCGAACGGGCGATCGCCTGGCTCCGGCCCGGGGGTGCGCTGGCCTTCCAGACCGCGCACTACGACCCGGCCGTGTGCGGCCGCACCTGGTGGTACGTGGGCCCGGCGAACGGCCACGTCTCGCTCTTCAGCCGCGAGGCGCTCGACGCGTTGTACCGGAGGTTCAAGGGCCGCTCCCGTCTCCTCTGGAACGGCTACCCGGGACTGCAGGCCTGGCGCTTCTAGCGCACGTCCCTCCCGCGGGTCGAGTCGCGATGCTAGAATTCGCCGCCCTGCACCGGAGTAGCCCGCTTGGCCGACCGCACGGTGGTCCGTCGCGTCCTGCTGATCGACGACGACGACGCGCTCCGCGCCGCCCTGAACGGGCTGTTCGCGCACGCGGGATACGCGGTCCGCGAGGCGGCGACCGGCGCGGACGCGCTGGAGTTGTTGCGGCGCGAGCCGGCCGGGGTGGTGCTCCTGGACGTGCGCCTCGGAACGGACAGCGGGCTGGACCTGCTCCCCCGCCTCCGGGCCCTGCGCCCCGAGGCCGCGTACCTCGTGATGACCGCGCGCGGTTCGATCGAGATGGCCGTGGAGGCGATGCGCCGCGGCGCGGACAACTTCCTGATCAAGGGCGACGACCCCTCGCGCCTCCTGGCCGTCGTGGAGAAGGGCTTCGAATCGCACGCGCTGCGCCGCCGTTCCGAGCGGCTGGAGCGGCTCGCGGCGCCTCACGTGTCGCCCCTGCTCGGGAAGAGCCCCGCGCTCCTGGAGGCGGTGGCCATGGCCGAGGCGGTGGCGCCGCGCGACACGACCGTGCTGCTGCTCGGCGAGACGGGCAGCGGGAAGGGACTCCTGGCGCGGCACCTGCACGCGCTCTCCCCGCGCGCGAAGGAGCCCATCGTGGAGCTGAACTGCGCCGGGCTCTCGCGCGACCTCACCGAGTCCGAGCTCTTCGGCCACGAGCGCGGCGCGTTCACCGGCGCCGTGGACAAGAAGCTCGGGCTGTTCGAGGTGGCGGATGGCGGCACGCTGCTGCTGGACGAGATTGGCGAGATGGATCCCTCCATCCAGGCAAAGCTCCTGAAGGTCCTGGAGGAGCGCCGCTTCCGGCGCGTGGGCGGCACCACGGAGATCGCGGCGGACGTGCGGCTCGTGGCCGCCACGCACCGCGATCTCGAGCGCGACGCCCGCGAAGGCCGCTTCCGCGCGGACCTCTTCTACCGGCTGAACGGGTTCGTCATCCGGATCCCGCCGCTCCGCGAGCGGCCCGAGGACATCCTGCCGCTCGCGCTGCACTTCCTGCAGGAGTTCCGGGAGGAAGGCCGCAGCGCGGGATCGCCGGCGGCCGGCGGTGCGGAGCCGCTCACCGCGGCCGCCGCGGGGCGGCTCGCCGCGTACGCGTGGCCGGGGAACATCCGCGAACTTCGCAACGTGATGGAACGCGCCGCGATCCTCGCGCCGCCGGACCGCCCGGTGGGACCGGAGCACCTTCCCCCACTCGGCGGGGCGGAGCGCCGGCCGCCGCCGGCCGCCGCGGATGCCGCGCTCCTCCCTGAGAGCGCCGGCGGCGCCACGCCCACGCTCGAATCGATGGAGCGGTTGCTGATCGAGCGCGCGCTCGCGCATCGCGAGGGGAACATCCGCGCGGCCTCGCGTGATCTCGGCATCTCCCGCGGCACGCTGTACCGCAAGGCGCGCGCGTTCGGGATTCCGCTCGGGGACGAGCCGACGGCCTGATCGTCCCGGAACATGTCCCGGCATGGAACGGCCGCGTTGTTCCCGAACGCGACACGGCCGGCGGAGAGGGTCGCCGGGACGCCCCGCGCGGCCCGCACGACGGCCCGCACGACGCCCGCCCGCTGGCACGCCCCCTGCTTCGTTCCGCCGCATGAGCACGCCGCCGGACCTCCTCGCCGCCGCCCTGCGGACCGCCGCCGCCTTCGCCGACCCCGCCAGCTCCGCGGAGGACCGCGACGCGTGGTACCGGCACCTGGATCACTGCGCCACGCTCCACGACGCGCGCGTCCGCGCCGCCGCCGTGGGCCTCCTGGCCCGCCTCGCGCGCGAGGAGGAGTGCCTCATCCCGCTCCTCGTCCCGTTCCTCGCCAGCGCCGAGGGTTTCGAGGCGCCGGCCGGCGGCGGCGGCGGCGCAAGTTGGCGCAGCGTGGCGCAGGAGACGGCCGACCTCCTGGCGCAACTCGGCGACCCGGCCGTGCCCTCGCTGCTGGCGGCGTTGCGCCGGCCGGAGGAATCCGCGCGTGTCCTGGCCGCGGACGCGCTGGCGCGCATCGGTGCGCCGGCCGCCGCGCGCGGCGTGGCGGCGCTCGCCGCGTTGCTGGACGACCCCTCCGCGATGGTCCGCTGGGCGGCCCGGGACGCGCTCGCCCGCCTCACACCCCGGTCCTCCGATTCTCCGTTCCGCAACAGCTCGGGCCACGCGCCGTGATGGCGCGCCCGTTGCAGTCCAGGTCGATGAACGATTCGCTGGCCCCGCTGTCCCACCTGGTCCAGGGAGATCACCCCATGCACTTCACGCCCGGCGCGTCCGCGCTCCGACCCGTTGCCCTCCGCTTCGCCAAGGCCGTCCTCCTCGCCACCGCGCTCGGCGCCCCGCGCGCCGAGGCGCAGCTCCCCACCGTGCACACGGGCGGGAGCGTCTCGGTCTACGCCACCTTCCCCACCGACCCGGCGGGGATCTCCTTCGACGCGTTCGACAACCTCTTCGTGGGCAACTTCAACATTCCGGGACTCCCGGATGTCGTCGCTCCGGTCTTCCGGGTCGACGCCGGGGATTCCTCGGTCACCCCGTGCGCGAACGTGGCGGATCCGGACGCGGTCTACGTGGACCGGAACGGGCTGTTCGCCGCGCCCGGGACGCTGCTCGTCGGCGGCTGGGAGTTCGGCACGACCACGGGGAGGATCGTGGCAGTTCCGGCGGGATGCGGAGGCGGCGCCACCATCGCGTCCGGCGGCCTCATCGACAACGTGGCGAGCTTCGCCGAGGACGCACTCGGCAACTTCTACATCGCGAACGGTTCGGCGAACACGATCTGCGTCTGGGACGGGACGACGCTCAGTCCGTTCGGTCCGGTCCTTCCGGCGTTTCCGGCCATCGCCATCGACGGAGCCCGGATCTTCATCTCCTCCGCCGGCACCATCCAGGAGTACGACCTCTCGGGCTCCGTCGTGGACCCGGCGTTCTCGACGGGCGCGGTCCTGGCGGTCGGGCCCGCGGGATCCGACTTCGAGGGAGTCCTCGTGGCGCGCGGGGACGCGCTGGTCGCCATCGACCCGGTCACGAAGTCCGAGACCCTCATCCTGAGCGGGCCGGGAGCCAACGCGTACTCCGTGGCCTTCGACTCGGCCGGGGACCTCTACTTCTCGCAGGGGGGAACGTTCGACCGGATCCTGCACGTGACCCGGGCCGGTGCCACGTCGAGCGATGCGGCCCGGCCCGGCGGACACCGCCTCTCGCTCCTCGTCAGTCCGAATCCCGTCAGGGACCTCGCGTTCATCGACCTCGCGACCCCGGCCGGGGGATTCGCGCAGGTCGAGATGTTCGACGTCTCCGGCCGGAAGGTCCTTTCCATCCACGACGGGGCTCTCGTCGCAGGCCACTCGCGCTGGAGCATCGACGCGCGCACCCTGGCGCAGGGCGTCTACTTCGTCGCGGGCCGCACGCCCACGGGGCTCGTCGTGCGCAAAGTCGCCCTGGTGAAGTGACGTCAGCCGCGCGGGAGGCGGATGCGGAACACCGTGCCACGCTCGTCCGATGCGGCCGCGATCGATCCGCCGTGCTGCTCCACCGTGCGCTTCACGAGGGCGAGGCCGAGCCCGCTCCCCTTCCCCGTCGTGAAGAACGGATCGAAGATGCGCGGCAGCGCGTCCGGCGGGATCGGCGAACCGTCGTTGTGCACCTCGATGCCCACGGCATCGTCCGCGCCGCGCGCGGACAGCCGGATCGCGGTGATGCCCGCGGCGTGCTTCGCGGCGTTGCCCATGAGGTTCACCAGCACCTGCACGAGCCGCTGCCGGTCCACGGCCGCCTCCCCCGCGCCGTAGGCCGACACGTGCACCGGGACGTTCGCGCCGCCGGTGGCGGATACCTCGTCCTCGAAGACCGTGCGCGCCTCCTGGAGGAGCGCGGCCACGTCCGCCGGCGCCCGCAGGAGTCCCGCGGGCCGCGCGAATTCCAGCAGGTCCTCCATCAGCGCCGCGATGCGTTGCGTCTCCCGGTCCAGCAGGCGAAGCTGCGGCGCCAGCTCCTCGCGCTCGCGCAGCTTGTCGGCCAAGACGAAGGACGCGGCGCGCAGCGCGAAGACCGGCTGACGCACCTCGTGCGCCACGCCCGCCACCATCTGCCCGTAGGCGGCCATGCGCTCGGACTCGCGCAGCGCGTCGATCCCCTCCGCCACGCGCCGCTCCAGCGTGCGATTGCTCTCCGCGAGGTCCCGGGTCCGCGCGGCCACCGTCTCCTCGAGCGCGCGCTGCCGGCCGCGCAGCGATCCCACGCGAGCGCGATAGCCGAGGCCGGCCGCGCCCAGCAGCGCCGCCGCGAGCAGGGCGCGGAAGGCGCCGGTCTCCGGGAAGCGCGGCGCGAGGGCGAGCGGGAGACTCGCGGCCTCGCCGCCGTCGGCCTGGACTTGGAAGGTGTAGCGCCCCGGTGGAACGCGCGTGTAGTGCGCCGCTCGCGCGGTCTTCGCGTCCACCCAGTCGGCGTCGAACCCCTCGAGCCGGTAGCGGAACGCGGCCGCCTCGGGGGCGTCGCCGCCGAGCGCGGTGTAGCGGAACACCAGGTCCCGTCGGCCCGGCGGCAGGCGGAGAGCCGCGCCGGGCGCCGCTTCGCCGCCGCCGACGTATTCCCAGCGCACGGAGTCGTCGAACGTCACCGTCTCCAGGCGCGCGCGCGACGGTTCCTTCGCCGGGACCTGCGCGGGATCCACGACGACCGCGCCGCCGGTCGTGGCGAACCAGAGGCGCCCGTCCGCGGCGCGCCACGCGCACGGCTGCGTGCCGCCGTTGCACTCGCGGGAGCGCATGCCGTCGTGCGGACCGAAGGTTCCGCACGAGAGGGGCACGGCGGCGCCGTCGGCCGCGGCCACCAGGGCGTCGCGCCGCACTCGGTGGATCCCCAGGTTCGACGACATCCAGACGAAGCCGCGCCCGTCGTCCAGGCTCGCGTAGATCTGGTTCGACGGCAGTCCCTGGCCGGCGCCGACCGATGTGGCCGCACCGTCCGCCGTCGCGGCACCGGGTCGGAAGCGCACGACTCCCGCGTCGATCGTGGCGAGCCAGAGCGTGCCGTCCTCGTCCTCGCGGATCGAGAGGACCAGCGACGACGGGATGCCCTCGGCGTGCCGCCACGCGCTTCCGTCGAAACTCCACAGCCCTTCGTCCCGCGCGGCGAACCACAGGCGACCGTCCCGCGCGGCGTGGATCCAGAACACGAACGAGTTCGCGCCGATGGCGGACACGCCCTCGAAGCGCGGGCGCGGCGTCGACGACGCGTGCGCGACGCCGCCCGTCGTGCCGATCCAGAGGCGTCCTTCGCGGTCCTCGCCGATGGAGAGCACCACGAGTCCGGGCAGCCCGTCCTCGAGATCGAAGCGATCGACCTTGCCGGCTTCGAGTCGGATCAGCCCCTCCGGCGTGCCTGCCCACCAGGCGCCGCGCGCATCCTCGTGCAGCGCGAGGACGGTGCTCCCGTCCAGCGCGCGCTCCGCCTCGATCGCCCCGGTGGCGGGGTCCAGCACGGCCAACCCCGCCGGGCCGCCCAGTCGCAGCCGCCCGTCGCGCCCCTCGCGAACGACCGCGACGTGGTCATGCGGCAGCCCCTCGGGGGTCCCGTAGGCCCGGAAGATCCCGGGGCGCAGGCGGTGCAGGCCCTGGCCCGTCGTTCCGATCCAGAGGGAGCCGTCCGGGTCGCAAGCCAGCGCGTCGATATCCGCGCCGGCGTCCAGCCCGGCCGGGAGCACACGGTCGATGCGGTCGCCGTCGATGCGGAAGAGACCGTCGTGCGTTCCCGCCCAGAGCGCCCCGTCGCGATCCTCGCGGAGGAGAGTCACGGTGGCGCCCTGCAACGCGGCCGGCGCGCCGGCGATGGGGGCGAATCCGTCCGCGAACCGCCCGAGCACGTCGCGACCTCCGAACCACAGCGTGCCGGCGCGGTCCGCGAAGAGCGTGGTGAGCAGGTGGTGCACGCTGTTGCCGGCTCCCACGTGCTCCACCCACCCGTGCTCGATGCGCGCGTCGCCGTCGATCTCGAAGAGCAGGTTGCCGGCGCCCGCGAACAGCCGGCCGCGTCCGTCCACGGCCAGGGCGGCCGCCGGGGGAAGCGGCTCCGCGTTCGCCGGTGTCCACGGACGGAAGGCATCCCCTTCGCCGCGCACGAAGAGCCCGTCCACGGTGGAGACCCACAGGCGCCCGTCGCGATCCTCCACGATGTCCGCCACGATCCCGGAGGGGATGCCGTCCGCCTCCGTGAAGTGACGGAAGCGGCCGGCCGCCAGCCGCGCGAGTCCCCCCATCGTGCCGATCCAGAGCGCGCCGTCGCGGTCCTCGTGCAGCACGTTCACGAGGTCGCCGCCGAGCTCCGGGGTCGAGCGCGTGTCGTGGACGACGAACCGCGCGCCATCGAACCGGACCAGGCCGGCCTCGGTGCCGAGCCACAGGTAGCCGTCCCGCGTGCGGCGGACCGCGAGCACGCTGTTCTGCGGGAGGCCGTCATCGATCGTCCACACGTCGTGCACGAGCTGCGAGGGCGCGGGGGCATCCACGGCGCCGGCCGACCGCGCGGGGGCGGCGGCGAGGAGCACGGATGCGGCGGCAAGGACGGCGAGCGCGGGGCTTCGGTTCACGCGGGGGCCTCGAGGCGGAGCGGTGCCTCCAGCGTAATCCATGCGCGGGCCCGACGGACATGTCCCGGGGCGGGACAGATCGGTGTGTATTGGTTCGTGACACCCCGGCGAGAGGGCGGGTGCTCGAGGGACCCGGCTCCGGGGCCAAACCCTTGTTTCCCAAGGTGTTGCGCGATGGGTGGCCGGCTGCCCGCCACTGGCATGCGGCTTGCCTTTGGCGCCGTCGATCGATGGTGCCACCGCCATGACTTCCGAGGGAGTTCGCCCCCATGAACCGATCCGCTTCGCTGGCGTCGCTGCTGTCGCTCCTCATCCTCGCACCCGCTGCCGCGCTCGCCGCGGGACCGATCACGTCCGGCCAGGTGCTTGGCGGAGCACTCGCGAGCCCCACGTACCAGGAGTCCTGGACCTTCACGGGCACCGCGGGAGACCGCGTCCTGATCGCCGCCGTCACCACGAGCGGCGCCGTGGACACGCGGATCCGGCTCCGCAACCCGGCGCTCACGGAGGTGCTGAACACCACGGCCGACCGGGTGGACTACCAGCTCCTCTCCACCGGCACCTACACCATCTTCGTCGAGGACTCCGGACTGAACGACGCCGGCGGCTACAACCTCTCGCTCCTGAACGTCACCGCGGGGCCGCTGACGAGCGGATCGGACACCGACGGCGGCGCCATCGCCTCCGCCGAGATCAAGACCGGGCAGATGCAGCAGCCCGGGGACTTCGACGCCTTCACGTTCACCGGATCTGCCGGACAGCGCGTCGTCTTCGCGGCGCTGGCCACGAGTGGCGCCTCCTTCAACACCGAGATCTACCTCTACCCCCCGGGCGGCGGACCCGCGCAGACCAGCACCTTCAGCGGCGACCGGCTCGACGCCCAGCTCGCCGCCTCCGGCACCTACACCGTCGTCGTCCAGGACTTCTTCATGACCAACGCGGGGAACTACACCGCATCCCTCATGAACGTCTCCGCCGGGCCCTACACCACCGGCTCCGACACGAACGGCGGCTCCATCGCCTCCGCGGAAGTGAAGAGCGCCACCTTCGGATCCCTCACCGACATGGACGCGTGGTCCTTCTCCGCCACGAACGGGGACCGCGTCCTCTTCAGCACCGTCCTCACCCCCGCCGGCTCTGCCGACACCCAGATCTACCTCTACCCACCCGGCGGCGGCGCTGCCATCGTGGCCACCAGCGGGGACCGCGCCGACCTCCAGCTCAACGCCACCGGAACCTGGGTCGTCCTCGTCCAGGACGCCGGCTTCGACCACACCGGCTCCTACAACCTCTCGCTCCTGAACGTCACCGCGGGGCCGCTCACCAGCGGCGCGGACACGGACGGCGGCGCCATCGCCTCCGCCGAGATCAAGACCGGGCAGATGCACCAGCCCGGGGACTTCGACGCCTTCACCTTCACCGGGTCTGCCGGACAGCGCGTCGTCTTCGCGGCGCTGGCCACGAGTGGCGCCTCCTTCAACACCGAGATCTACCTCTACCCCCCGGGCGGCGGACCCGCGCAGACCAGCACCTTCAGCGGCGACCGGCTCGACGCCCAGCTCGCCGCCTCCGGCACCTACACCGTCGTCGTCCAGGACTTCTTCATGACCAACGCGGGGAACTACACCGCATCCCTCATGAACGTCTCCGCCGGGCCCTACACCACCGGCTCCGACACGAACGGCGGCTCCATCGCCTCCGCGGAAGTGAAGAGCGCCACCTTCGGATCCCTCACCGACATGGACGCGTGGTCCTTCTCCGCCACGAACGGGGACCGCGTCCTCTTCAGCACCGTCCTCACCCCCGCCGGCTCTGCCGACACCCAGATCTACCTCTACCCACCCGGCGGCGGCGCTGCCATCGTGGCCACCAGCGGGGACCGCGCCGACCTCCAGCTCAACGCCACCGGAACCTGGGTCGTCCTCGTCCAGGACGCCGGCTTCGACCACACCGGCTCCTACAACCTCTCGCTCCTGAACGTCACCGCGGGGCCGCTCACCAGCGGCGCGGACACGGACGGCGGCGCCATCGCCTCCGCCGAGATCAAGACCGGGCAGATGCACCAGCCCGGGGACTTCGACGCCTTCACCTTCACCGGGTCTGCCGGACAGCGCGTCGTCTTCGCGGCGCTGGCCACGAGTGGCGCCTCCTTCAACACCGAGATCTACCTCTACCCCCCGGGCGGCGGACCCGCGCAGACCAGCACCTTCAGCGGCGACCGGCTCGACGCCCAGCTCGCCGCCTCCGGCACCTACACCGTCGTCGTCCAGGACTTCTTCATGACCAACGCGGGGAACTACACCGCATCCCTCATGAACGTCTCCGCCGGGCCCTACACCACCGGCTCCGACACGAACGGCGGCTCCATCGCCTCCGCGGAAGTGAAGAGCGCCACCTTCGGATCCCTCACCGACATGGACGCGTGGTCCTTCTCCGCCACGAACGGGGACCGCGTCCTCTTCAGCACCGTCCTCACCCCCGCCGGCTCTGCCGACACCCAGATCTACCTCTACCCACCCGGCGGCGGCGCTGCCATCGTGGCCACCAGCGGGGACCGCGCCGACCTCCAGCTCAACGCCACCGGAACCTGGGTCGTCCTCGTCCAGGACGCCGGCTTCGACCACACCGGCTCCTACAACCTCTCGCTCCTGAACGTCACCGCGGGGCCGCTCACCAGCGGCGCGGACACGGACGGCGGCGCCATCGCCTCCGCCGAGATCAAGACCGGGCAGATGCACCAGCCCGGGGACTTCGACGCCTTCACCTTCACCGGGTCTGCCGGACAGCGCGTCGTCTTCGCGGCGCTGGCCACGAGTGGCGCCTCCTTCAACACCGAGATCTACCTCTACCCCCCGGGCGGCGGACCCGCGCAGACCAGCACCTTCAGCGGCGACCGGCTCGACGCCCAGCTCGCCGCCTCCGGCACCTACACCGTCGTCGTCCAGGACTTCTTCATGACCAACGCGGGGAACTACACCGCATCCCTCATGAACGTCTCCGCCGGGCCCTACACCTCGGGCACGGACGCCGACGGGGGCCCGATCCTCGGCGGCGACGTGAAGCTCGCGCAGATCACGCCGCTCCCGGATCTCGACGGCTGGACCTTCAGCGCCGCGGCGGGCGACACGGCGAAGATCACCGCGGTGGTGACCGCCGGCGCGATGGACACGATGGTGCGCATCTACCCGCCGGGCGGCGGCAATGCGGTGATCGCCACATCGGCCGACAACGTGAACTACGCGATCACGACCCCGGGCACCTACACCATCCAGCTGGAGGACGCCGGCCTGGACCAGACGGGGTCCTACACGCTGACGTTCCAGCACGTCACGACCGTGACGGCGGCGGAGGAGCCCGAGGCCGCGCCTGTGCGGTTCGCCTTCGCCCGGCCGTTCCCGAATCCCGCGCGCAACGCGTCCGCCCTCCGCTTCGACCTGCCGGCGGAACACGCGGGCGCGGCGACGCTGGAGGTCTTCGACGTCACGGGCCGCCGGGTCCGCACGCTGCTCGACCGCGTGATGCCGGCCGGGCGGCACGAGGTCCGCTGGGATCTCGAGGATGCGAACGGGAGCCGGGTGGCGTCGGGCACGTACTTCGCCCGGCTGGTCACGGCGCGCACTACCGAAGTGCAGCGGGTCGTCGTGCTGAAGTAGCGCGAGCCGGTCCGCCGGGAAGGCGCGGGCCCCGGGGCGATCGCTCCGGGGCCCGCCGTCGTCCGGCTCCGCGGCTCAGATCTTCGCGATCGCCCGCTTCAGCCGGTGGATCGTGCGGCGCGCGTGCCGCAGCTTCGCGGGATCCTTCCCGGCCAGCGCCTCCTCGCGGCGCTTCTTCCACGTGCGGATGTGCCCCTTGAGGCGGAGCTTCTCCTTGCCCTTGTGCACCGTGTGCGCGTGCGCCTCGATGCCGAGCGCCTCGCACAGGGCGGTGAGCAGGTGCTCCTTGTTGAGTTGCGAGAACCCCTTCACGGCGTCGTGCTCGATGCCCTTGGCGATCTCGCGCAGCTCGGCGACGGTCTTCTTCTTCAGCTCCTCGAACGTGTGGGCCATGACGGCCTCCCCGTGCCTGGAGGAATCCGGAATGGTTCGAAGGGGCGCGAGGAGGATACCGGACCGGCCGCGACGGTTCCAGGCGCCCGGCCGGGGCGTCAACCCAGCAGGCCCAGCCGCCGCGCCAGGTGGTGCAGGTTGCTCCGGTGCATGCCCAGCTCGCGTGCCGCCGCCGCCCAGCTCCCGTCGTGGCGCGCCATCGCCTCCTCGATGCTGCGGCGCTGGAACTCCTTCACGCGGGCGCGCAGGGGACCGGCGACCGCGGCCGCGCCGGGGCGGGATCGCGGCGCCTCGGCCGACGCGCCCGGCCCCGGCAGGTCCAGGTGCTCCGGCTCGAGCACCACGGTCTCCCGATCCTTCACCGCCGCGCGGGCCCGCAGCGCGGCGCGATTCAGCACGTTCTCCAGCTCGCGCACGTTCCCCGGCCAATCCGCCGCCATCAGCGCTTCCCGCGCGCCGGGGGAGAGCCGCAGCGGGCCGAGCCCGAGGCGCCGCCGCGCCTGGTCCAGGCAGTGCGCGGCGAGCAGCGGAATGTCCTCCGTGCGCTCGCGCAGCGGCGGCACCCGCAGCGGATAGACGGCGAGGCGGTGGTACAGGTCCGCGCGGAAGCGTCCGGCCTCCACCTCGCGCTCGAGGTCGCGGTTCGTGGCCGCGATCACGCGCGCGTCCACGCGGTGCACCCGATCGTCGCCGATGCGCTGGATCTCCCCCTGCTGCAGCGCGCGGAGCAGCTTCGGTTGCAGCGTGATCGGCAGCTCGCCGATCTCGTCCAGGAACAGCGTGGCGCCGTGCGCGATCTCGAACTTGCCGGCGCGGTCCCGCGTGGCGCCGGTGAACGCTCCCTGCACGTGGCCGAAGAGCTCGCTCTCCGCGATGGACTCCGGGAGCGCCGCGCAGTTCACGTGGATCATGGCCTCGTCGCGCCGCCGGGAGCGCTGGTGCAGCTGGTGCGCCACGACCTCCTTGCCGGTGCCGGTCTCCCCCACGATGAGCACGGGCAGGTCGCTGGCCGCGACCATCTCGATGTCCTGCAGCAGCCGCAGCGCCGCGGGACTGCGGCCGACCACCTGCACCTCCGCGGTGCCGCGCTGGAGCTCGCGCGCCACGGCGCCTTTGCGCTCGGCCAGGCGCTCGATGGACTCGATCAGGGCGGTCGTGTGCAGCGCGGCGCCCGCGAGCGCGCCGAGCGCCTCGAGCCAGTGCGGCTCCAGGTCGTCGAACGCGTGCGGCGCCACCGCGTCCGCGGTCAGCGCCCCCACGACCTCGCCGCGCTCCACGAGCGGACAGCCCAGGCACGCGTGGATGTGCTCGGTGGCGTGCGGGTCGGACTCCAGGAGACCGTCGAACGGGTCGGGCAGCGGCGAGTCGGGCGGGAAGCGGACCGGTCCCGGCGCGGACAGGATGATGTCCAGCCGCGGGTGCTGCTTGCGACGGTACCGGCGGACCTTCGCCTCCTCGCTCAACCCGTACGCGGCGACCGGCACGAGCTCGTCCCCGTCCAGGCGCATGAGCGCCGCCGCGTCGCAGGGGATGATCCGGCGGACCGCCCGCAACAGGCGGTCGTAGCGATCGGCCGCCGCCAGGGATGCGGTCAGGTCCCGCGCGATCTCCAGCACGACCTCGAAGCGGTGCTCGCGTTGCGCTTCCGACAACTGCGTTGCTCCTTTCACAACGGCCCGACGTTGTCGCAAGTATAACGCGCTCTTCAAGTCGTTGCCAGTCCTCGTCTTCCGAGGTGGCACGTCCGCTGCAACGAGGGCGTGCGAGGAAAGGAGGGTTCTCCCATGTCGAACCCGCGAAACGGCACCGAGACCACGCTCGCCGAACTGGCCACCGGGATCCCCGCGGCCTCGCGCGTCTTCCGGCGCGTGGGGCTGGACTACTGCTGCAGCGGCAACCGCTCCCTGGCCGAGGCGTGCCGGGCGCGCGGCCTGGACGCCGACGCCCTGCTCCGCGAGATCGGGAGCGAACCGGCGGGCGCGTCGCCGGACGTGGACTGGTCCGCCCGCCCGCTGAACGAACTCGTGGAGCACATCCTCGTGCGGTACCACGAGCCGCTCCGCCGCGAGCTGCCGGAGCTGATGGAGCTGGCCCGCAAGGTGGAGCGCGTGCACGCGGAGAAGCCGAGCGTGCCGAAGGGGCTGCACGACCACCTCGCGATGATGCATGCCGAGGTCCTCGACCACCTGCTCAAGGAGGAGCACGTGCTCTTCCCCATGATCCTGGCCGGGCAGGGCCGGCAGGCGGGCGCCCCCGTGCAGGTGATGGAGCACGAGCACAAGGACCACGGCCGGAACCTCGCGCGCGTGCGCGAGCTGACCGGGGATCTCGCGCCGCCCGCCGAGGCGTGCACCACGTGGCGCGCCCTGTACCTGCGGCTCGCCGCGCTCGAGGGCGAGCTGATGGACCACATCCACCTCGAGAACAACGTCCTGTTCCCGCGCGCGCTGTGCGAGTGATCGGAGGAACGAAATGACGAGCCATCGCAGGAACTGGATCCTGCTCGGCGCGACGCTCCTGGTCGCGTTCACGTTGCTGGGCTTCTTCGGCCGCGAGGTCTACCGGCAGGCGCCGCCCATCCCCGCCCAGGTGCGGACCACCGAGGGGCGCGTGCTGATGACGAAGGAGTCCATCCTGGACGGGCAGCAGGTGTGGCAGAGCACCGGGGGACAGCAGCTCGGCTCGATCTGGGGCCACGGCGCGTACCAGGCGCCGGACTGGTCGGCGGACTGGCTGCACCGCGAGATCACGGCGCTCCTGGACGTGCGCGCGGAGCTCGAGCGCGGCATGCCGTTCGCCGATCTCGATCCCGCCGCGCAGGCCGCGCTGCGCGACGCGGTGAAGGCCGAGATGCGGACGAACACGTTCGATCCGGCCACCGGCGCGATCACGGTGAGCCCGGCGCGGGCCGAGGCGATCGCGCGCGTGGCCGCGCACTACGAGGCGCTCTTCGGCGGGGACGTGCGGCTCGACGCGCTGCGCGAGGACTACGCCATGGCGTCGGTCACCGTGGCCGACCCCGCGCGGCTGGGTCCCCTGACGGACTTCTTCTTCTGGACGAGCTGGGCGTGCGCCACGGAGCGCCCCGGCAGCCACGCCACCTACACGAACAACTGGCCGCACGAGGCGCTCATCGGCAACACGCCCACCGGCGCGAACGTGCTGTGGACGTTCGTGAGCGTCGTGCTGCTGCTGGGCGGCGTGGGCGCGCTCGTGTGGTGGCAGGCGTTCCGCAGCGGCGACGACGAGGCGGCGCCGCCGCCGGACGCCGATCCGCTGGCCGGCATCCGCATCACGCCGTCCATGCGCGCGGTGGGCAAGTACCTCGGCGTCACGATCGCCGTGTTCGCCCTGCAGGTACTGCTCGGCGCGCTCACCGCGCACTACACGGTGGAGGGGCAGTCCTTCTTCGGGCTGCCGATCGGGGACTGGCTGCCGTACTCGCTCACGCGCACCTGGCACGTGCAGACCGGCGTGTTCTGGATCGCCACGGCGTTCCTCGCGGCCGGGCTGTTTCTCGCGCCGGCCATCGGCGGGCGCGAGCCGCGCTTCCAGCGCGCCGGCGTGAACCTCCTGTTCGGCGCGCTGCTCGTGGTGGTCGGAGGCTCGCTCGCCGGCGAGTTCCTCTCCATCCACCAGAAGCTGGGGCTGAACGCGGGATTCTGGTTCGGGCACCAGGGGTACGAGTACGTGGACCTCGGCCGCGCGTGGCAGGTGGCGCTGTTCGTGGGCCTCGTGCTGTGGCTGGGCCTGATGCTGCGCGGGCTGTGGCCGGCGCTCGGCCGCCGGGACGACCACCGGTCCCTCACGCTCATGTTCACCGGCGCGTCCGCCGCCATCGGGCTGATGTACGGTGCCGGGTTCTTCTTCAGCGCGCGCACGCACCTCTCGGTCATGGAGTACTGGCGCTGGTGGGTGGTGCACCTCTGGGTGGAGGGCTTCTTCGAGGTGTTCGCCACCGCCGCGCTGGCGTTCATCTTCGCGCGCCTCGGGCTGGTGAAGCCGGCGCACGCGGGCGGCGCGGTGATCGCGTCCAGCGCGCTGTTCCTCCTGGGCGGCATCCCGGGCACCTTCCACCACCTGTACTTCAGCGGCACGCCCACCGCGATCATGGCCATCGGCGCCACGTTCAGCGCGCTGGAGGTCGTGCCGCTCGTGCTGATCGGGCTGGAGGCGTTCCAGACGTACCGCATGCAGCACGCCGCGCCGTGGATGCAGCGCTACCGTTGGCCGATCCGGTTCTTCGTGGGCGTGGCGTTCTGGAATCTCGTGGGCGCCGGGCTCTTCGGCTTCCTCATCAACCCGCCGCTGGCGCTGTACTACATGCAGGGCCTCAACACCACGCCGGTGCATGCGCACACCGCGCTGTTCGGCGTGTACGGGTTGCTGGCGCTGGGGCTGGTGCTCACGGTGGCGCGGCTCATGACGTCGCGGGCGTGGAAGGAGGCGCACCTGGCGTACGCGTTCTGGGCCATGAACGTCGGGCTGGCGCTGATGGTGCTGCTGAGCCTCCTGCCCATCGGCCTCGCGCAGGCGTGGGCCAGCGTGGAGCACGGGCTCTGGTACGCGCGCAGCGCGGACTTCCTGCAGCAGCCGGCGCTGCAGACCCTGCGGTGGCTCCGCGTGATCGGCGACACGATCTTCCTCACCGGGGTGGCGTCGCTCGCGTGGTTCATGCTGGGCCTGGTGACCGGGCGGAGCCTGGCGCCCGCGGCGGGACGGGTGCCGGAGCGGGCGGCGGCGAAGCCGGCGTTGGTGTAGCGCCGGTCGCCGGCGGGGGGAGCGGGGGGGACGGGCCGGCCAGGTCCGTCCCCCTCGTGCGTCCGGCCCGGGACAGGCGTACCTTCCTTGCCCTATCCTCCCGGGAATCGAGGAGGTGGCGTCGTGGCGGACCGTTCGCGGGACTGGCTTGCCCAGGCCGAGCGCGACCTGGACCAGGCGCGGGCTTCCCAGGAACAGGGCCGGCACGAGTGGGCGTGCTTCGCGGCCCACCAAGCCGCCGAGAAGGCCGTGAAGGCCATCCACCTCGCGAAGCGGCAGGAGGCATGGGGACACGTCGTGGCTCGCCTCCTGCGCGAGCTCCCGGTTCCCGTGGATCCCGGGTTGATCGACCGCGCGAAGGTCCTCGACAACTTCTACGTCCCCGCCCGATACCCCAACGGGCATCCGGAAGGACCGCCGTTCGAGCACTTCGGACCGCTCCAGAGCCGGGAGGCGATCGACCATGCCGGTGCGATCCTCGAGTTCGCCCGTTCTCAGATGGCCTGACGACCGCGAGGTCCGGAAGGCCGCCGAAACGTGGGCCCGGCACGAGGCGGAGCGCCGCCCCGATGTCGTGCGCCTCGGTTACTTCGGCTCGTATGCCAATGGGACCTGGGGAGTGGGCAGCGATCTGGACCTGATTGCCGTGGTCCGGAACGCGACCGAACCGTTCGAGCGCCGCGCGATTTCCTGGAACCTGGATCCCCTGCCGGTCCCCGCGGAGCTTCTGGTGTATGGCGAGGACGAGTGGGTCCGGATGATGCGCGAGGGGGGGCGCTTCGCCGCGACGCTCCGGCGCGAGACGGTGTGGCTCGTGGAGCGCGGAGCGTCGGCGTGAGGCGGAGACCCGGCTGCGCAGTCGCCCTCGGGCTCGCGGTGCACGCGGTGCTCGCCTTCGCCCCGCCGGCCGCCGTCGCCTCGCCGCTCGACTCGCTGAGCGAGGACATCCAGGCCCTCGCCCTGCGCGTGAGCCCCGCCGTCGTGGAGATCTTCGCCACGTCGCTCGCGCCCGCACCGGGTCGCGGCGACGAGGCCGCCGGGCTCCTCGCGCAGCAGCGCGGCTCCGGGTCCGGCGTGATCGTGGACCCGGACGGATACATCGTGACGAACCTGCACGTGGTGGCCGGCGCGCGGCGGATCCAGGTCGCGCTCGCGGAGCCGCGGAAGGGCTCCCCGGGGCGCTCGGTCCTCAAGCCCGCCGGTCCGCGGTACGACGCGCGCCTGGTCGGCAGCGATCTGGAGACGGATCTCGCCGTGTTGAAGATCGATGCGGCGAAGCTCCCGTTCCTTCCCTTCGCCGACTCGGATGACCTGCGCCAGGGACAGGCCGTGCTGGCGTTCGGCAGCCCGCTGGGGCTGTCGAACTCCGTGAGCGTCGGCGTGATCAGCGCCACCGTGCGGCAGCTCGAGCCCGATTCGCCCATGATCTACCTGCAGACCGACGCCGCGATCAACCCGGGCAACAGCGGCGGCCCGCTCGTGGACACGCGCGGCCAGGTCGTGGGCATCAACACGTTCCTCCTGGATCCGCCCGTGGGGACCTCGGTG
This sequence comes from uncultured Gemmatimonadota bacterium, assembly GCA_964571855.1. Classification (GTDB taxonomy): domain Bacteria; phylum ARS69; class ARS69; order ARS69; family ARS69; genus CAYYFX01. The sequence continues at coordinate 917,098 of CAZNDO010000001.1, read as the reverse complement.
GGCTTCGCGGCGCCCAGCAACATCGTGACCGCCGTGTATCGCCAGATCCGCGAGCACGGGCGCGTGATCCGCGGCGAGATCGGCGTGCGCGCGCAGACGATCACGCCGGAGCTTGCGGCCGGGCTCGGGCTGGACCGCGACTGGGGAGTGATCCTGGGCGACGTTCTCCCCGGGAGCCCCGCCGAGGCCGCCGGCCTCGTACCGGGCGACGTGGTGGAGACGCTGGACGGGAAGATCCTCGAGAACGGCCGGCAGCTGGACGTGAACCTCTACCGGCGCCGCGCCGGCGAGGAGGTGGTGCTCGGCATCCGCCGCGAGGGGAAGACGCGCATCGTGCCGGTCGCGCTGGTGGAACGCCCCGGCGATCCCGACCGGCTCGCGGCCCTCGTGCGCCCCGAGGAGCACCTCGTGGAGGCGCTGCGCATTCTCGCGATCGAGGTGGACGAGACGCTCGCTCGCATGGTGCCGATGCGCGTGCCGTGGGGCGTGCTCGTGGCGCTGAGCGCCGGGGATGCGCCGCCGGGTGGCGCGGCGCTCGTGCCGGGGGACGTGATCCGGGCCGTGGGGCGCCGGCCGGTGAGGACGCTGGCGGACCTGCGGGGGGCGCTGGGCACGAACGCCTCGGGTTCCTGGGTCGTCCTGCACGTGGAGCGCCGCGGCCGGCTGCTGTTCGTCCCCTGCGAGATCCCGTGAGGCGCCGCGCCGCGGCGGCCGTCCTTGCGCTGACGCTCGCGGCCACCGACGCGCGGTGCCAGTGGCCGCCGTGGATGGCGACGGACGCGCCACCCCCGGCCTATCCGCCCATCCTGATCGGGCCGGACTCGCTGGCGAACGGAGGGCACGTGGTGCTCGACGCGCGTTCCCCCGCCGAGTGGGCGCGCGGCACGATTCCCGGCGCACGGTGCGCCCCGCCGGACTCGCTGGCGGCGCACACGCCGGCGATCGCGCTCGGCGCTCTGGGGTTGACCGGAACGGAGCGCGTGGCGTGCGCGGGGCCGGCGGGGGACGCCGCGATCGCGGCGCGACTGTTCTGGCTTCTGGAGACCGCGGGGATGAAGGACGTCGTCGTGCTCGACGGCGGCGTCGAGACGTGGCTGGCGGCGGGCCATGCGCTCGAACCGCCACCGGGGACCCGTGTCGCGGCCGCGCCGTTCGCCGCACGGCCCGATGCGCGCCCTCGCGCCGGGCGGGACGAGATCCGGGAGCGCTACGGGCGGCCCGACCCCGGACATGCCGACTTCGAGGTCCTCGACGTGCGCGCGAGCGGGGACTGGGAGACCGGACACGTGCCGCACAGCCTCCCCTTCGATCCGGCGGAGATGCTGCGGCCGGACGGCAGGTTCGCGCCGCCGGAGTCCATCCGCGCGCGAGTGGATGGACTCGGACCGCGCGCCGCCACGACGGTGGACCTCGCATCGCGTTTCGTGGTCATGGACGACGGAGCGTCCGGTTCGGGAGCGCTGGCCTACCTCGCGCTGCGCGTCGCGGCGGTGGCGGACGTGGCCTGGTTCCCCGGCGGCGTGGCGGAGTGGCGTGCCCTCGGGGAGCCCGTCGTCCGGATCGCGTCGGCGGAGGAAGTGGCCGCGCTGCTCGATGGGTCGCGTGGGCCGGTCGTTCTGGCGGACGTGCGCGGACGCCCCGACTGGACCGCGGGACACCTGCCCGGCGCGCGGCCGGTGTCTCCCGTGCGGCTGGCGGATTCGCTGGCCACGGTCGTCGACCGTGAGTGGCCGGACATCGAGCGCTCGCAAGCGGCGTTCATCGCGTACTGCTACGGCGAGGAGTGTGTCCGCAGCCGGAATTGCACGACGGTGGCCTCGCGCCTGGGGTTCCGCGAGGTGCTGTGGTTCCGCGGCGGGATGGCGGAGTGGAAGGCCCGCGACGGGGCCGTCGAGGTCCCGGCGACACGCTGAGGCGGGGGCCCGCCCCGCGCGGGGCGGGACGGGCCCGGTCGGCTCACTCGCGGTACGCGTCCTTCACCTTGCCCCAGCTCTCGGGATCCACGGACACCGTGCCCGGCTCGATGATGATGTTCAAGCCGATCCGGTCGATGTGGTACAGCCGTCCGCCGATCGCGACGTTGTCGCACGGGCTGATCACGCCGTCCCCGTTGTCCTGCCAGTCGTCGACATGCAGCTCCTGGGAGAAGTTCGGGAACACCTCGTGCCAGATCTCGCACGTGGGGTTGCCGCCGCTGGTGGGCTGGGTCGGTTCCATGCCGGACTGCTGTCCGTTGTCCAGGCACGTGAGGAAGTACGTCGGGCCTACCCAGACGATGTGGTACGTCACGCCGTCCAGCGTGATCCCGTCGCAGGGTGAGATCATGCCGTCGCCGTCCCCGTCGTCGTACGCGTCCTGATGCCGCGGCGCGCAGAACGCGGGCCAGAGTTCGTGCCACGTGGAGCAGGTCCCGGGGATCGCGGGGCCGAGCGGGATGGGATCCTCGAGATCGAGGTAGATGTAGCCCGGTCCGCCCGCCGCACGCGTGTCCGTCGCGGGCAAGAGCAACGCAACGAGCAGGAGCAGGAACGAAAAAGCACGAGGGTTCATCGGGGGCACCTCCGCACGGACGCCGTGGCGCCGACGACGACCGCGGAAGCCAGCAAGCCGGGAAGGCGAGCGAGGCAAGATGCCTCGAGGGGGCGCCCACTGCCCGGACGCGACGGACCCTACGCCCCGCCCCCCGGCGATTCAAGGACCCCGCCGCGTCGTGGGACGGATGGCGGCGGACGGTCCCGAATTCCGTGCTTCGGGTAGCCACACCGGAGATACGGAGGATTTCATGGGTGACTGCTCTGCTATCGTGGCCGCGTTCGCGCGGGGCGCCACGTTCGCCGCCGTAGCCGCCTCGCAGGAGTGGAGCGTGGTCGATCTCAACACCTCCGCCGACCTTCGACGCCGCCGAGGACTCCGTGATCTTCGCGGCTGGTCCTTCGCGGCCGGCACCGTCGGCCACGCCGGAGGCGGCGCCCGCGACGGCGCTCCGAATCGCCGGGCCGTGGCCCTCGCCCCTGCGGGCATCGGGCCACGTCGACTTGAGCTCGTCCCGGACGCAGCAGTGCGGGTGGACCTGCTGGATGTGTCCGGCCGGCGCATGCGCCGGTTGCTGGACCGCGACCTGACCGAGGGCGCGCGCGTCACGGTCCCGCTCGACCTCCGTCGCTTCGCCCCGGGCGTCTACTTCCTCTCGGTCGAGAGCGGCGACCGGCATGAGACGCGGCGCGTCGTGCTGGTCCGCTGACCGCATCCTCGCGCCGGAGCCCGGCGTGAGAGGCGTCCGGGCTAGCGCGTCCCGCCCAGGTGAACGATGCGTCCCGTCTCGCGGTGCGTGCCCGCCGTGAACCGCACGAAGTAGATGCCCGAGGCCGCGCGTCCTGCACTGGTGCGGCCATCCCATTCGGCCACATGGTCCCCGGCGGGAAGATCCGCATCCAGGAGCGGCGCGACGCGCCGGCCCGCGACATCGTAAACCACCAGGCGGGCACGACCCGGCTGGGCGAGCGAGAACCGGACTTCGGTCCCGTCCCGGAAGGGGTTGGGCACCGCGCCGCGGAGCGCAGTCACTCGCGGCACCCAGTCCGGGGTCGTCACCATGACGGGACCGAACAGCTGCTCGCTTCCGTCCGCTTCCACGGCTCCCAGCTTGTAGTGGTAGGTACGGTCGCCGTCGACCGTGGTGTCGTCGAATCGGTGCGGGGGCGCACTCCCGTGCGGTTCCGCCGTGAGGCGCTCGTACGGTTCGCCGGCACCATTCGCGCGGTACACGTGGTAGCCGGCATGATCCGCCTCGGCCGCGGTCACCCAGGTGAGCGAGACGCACCGGTCCCCCGGCGCGGCCTGCAGCGCACTCAGCTCGAGCGACACCGGCGACTCGCAGCCGTTGAAACCGGTCAGGCACGGCGTGGGCGAGAGCGACGAGAACCCGCGCACGAGCGGCTCCGGCCAGAGCGAGGGCTGCGGCCCGCAGTCCACCGCGGCGAAGATGCCGCTCGCGGCCGAGGGACCGAGGCACACCTGGCCTCCCGTATCCAGGACCATCCAGGAGCCGAGCCGATGCGCCACCTCTTCTCCCGTCGGGCACTCCGCGACTGCGAGCAGCAGGTCCGCCCCGGTACCGACGTTGTACACCCCCGGGGCGGCCGAGAACTCGGTGAGCGGGAGCGTGCTTTGAACGCCGACCTCCAGGGCCGAGAGGCCGAGCTCGCTGCAAGTGAGCCACAGGTGCAACGGGCGTACGCCTCCGGTGGGCGGACCGGACGTGGCGAACGGATCGGTGTCGCTGAGACTCACGGAGAACTCGTAGCCGTGCCGGGACTCGTCCGGCTCGAACACGGCGTGCTGGGTGATCGCCCCGTTCATGGCGACGGTGGCGTTGCGCTCGGGCCCCGAGTACGAGCCCGGGCCGGTGCCGTGCCACTCGCGAAAGCGCCAGCCGGTCATGGGCGTTGCATAGATGGCGAGGCCGGATCCCGCGGGCCGGTCGCCGCTCGCCGGGGAGACCACGCCACCCGGGGACGCGGAGATCGTGAACGGGAAGGTCCCGGCTGTGAAGTACGCGGTTTGCGTCACCGGGCCCAGCGGCCGGATGCTCGCGTTCCTGTCGGGGCCGGTGTACGAACCGGGCCCCTCCCCGTACCAGCTGTGGAACGTATGACCGGGACCGTCGTACGCGGAGATGCCGATCGGAACGTCGACGGTGTACACCCCGCTTTCGGGGGTCACGGTGCCGTTGCCCCACGCCTGCACGATGACGTTCGCGAACCCGGTGCTGCGGAATGTCGCGGTCTCGGTGATCGGTCCGAGAACCTGGATCGCCGCCACCGCGTTCGGGCCCGTGTAGGAGCCGCTTCCGGTTCCCGACCAGCCGTCGAAGGCGTACCCCGGCGGCGTGCTCGCCACGATCTCGATCGTGTCGTTGACGTGGTAGTCGCCGCTGGCCGGCGATACGCTGCCGCCCCCCTGCGCGATCATCATCACCGGGTAGGTCCCGTCGTACGCGAACCGGCAATGCTCCGAGATCGGTCCGCGCAGGAGCAGGTTGATGCCGCCGCCGCCGCCCGTGTGGGATCCGAGTCCCGTGCCCACCCACCCGTCCGGCCGGTACAGGGAGTCGGGCACCGCGATCACCGGGACGAACACTCGTGCCGGGTGCCAACCGGTGGCGGGTGTGACGGTTCCCCCGGAGCTCCACGACGTGGCAAGCAGGTATCCTTTCGAGATCGTGGCGCGCACGGTGGCCGGCGACGACGGTGCGGAGATCCCGTGCGTGGATGCTCCTCCATCGGACCACGACTGGAAGACCCAGCGGACGCCGGGAGCGGTGTGGATCGAGTCGGGCACGCCGATCGTGTGGAGCGACCCGGCGGCCCACTGGAACACGGCAGGCGACACGACGGGCGCCCCATCCACTTCCATCGTGGCGCCGGGCGGCGTGGTGGTGATGACCACCCCCTCGGTCTCGCACGCCGCCGCCCCGGCCCCGATGTGCGCGCCGCACTCGTTGTGCTCCGCGAGCAGCGGCGACGCACTCGAGACCGACGCGTGTCCCGCGAAGTCCGCGCACAGGAGCGGATCCCCCGAGAAGTTGCCGTTGATCCCGGCGTACGCGGCCAGCTCGGTGGTCCAGTCCCCGCCGGCGTTCCCGTGGAAGTCCGAGCACTCCACCCACGGGATGCTCGCCAAGCTCGGCGCGGCGACCGCGGAGCCGGCCGGCGATCCCGAGATGAGGCACTGCTCGACGCGGCTCCCGGCGCTGGACCAGTATCCGCCGGCCGCCGGGGCGGCGTTCCCCACGATGGAGCACGACCGGATCGTGCCGAAGCCGCGCCCCTGTGCGATGGCTCCGCCCCGCACGCCGGCGCGGTTCCCCAAGAATGTCGACGAAGCGCACCCGAGCGGGAACACGGTGTCGGGCCCGATCGGATCGTCGTCGACCACCGAGTACAGGTAGAGGCCCCCACCCTCCTGGGACGCATGGTTCTCCCGGAAGACGCAGTCCGAGGGATCGGTGTAGCCGAACGCCGCGAGGCCGCCGCCGAAAGCGGCCGAGTCCGCGCGGAACGTGCACCCGATCACGGCGGCGGCGCCCACGGAGAGATACACGCCGCCTCCGGCGTCCAGGGCCACGTTCTCCTCGAAGAGGCAGCCCTCGACCTCGCCGTCCCGGATCCGCAGGCCGCCGCCGCGCTCGCCGGCGCGGTTGCCGATGAACCGCGAGTCTGCGGCGACTCCATCGAACAGCCGTGCCCCTCCCCCGTCGCGCGCCTGGTTTCCCACGAACTCGCAGTCGCGCACGGACGCGGCGCCGTGCACGGCGCCACCGCTGAACGTGGCCGTGTTCTGCTCGAATCGGCAACGCGCCACCCGACCGTCCGACGCCGAGAGTGCGCCCCCGGACGCCGTCGCGACGTTGCCGACGAAGACGCAGTCCGCGATGTCGACGACGCCGAACAGGTGGATGGCGCCGCCGTTCTGCGCCCGGTTGCCCGCGAAGTAGCAGTCGCGCACGGAGGTGAGCGCGTAGATCGCTCCGCCGGATTGACTCGCGACGTTCTGTTCGAACCGGCAGTTCGAGATCGCCCCGATGCCGACCCAGGGGGAGCCGCGGATCGCGGAGCCGAAGGTGGCGTCTCCGTCCCGGAAGGTGAGCCAGCGGATCTCCCCCGCGCCCGGCTGGGGCAGAAGGATCGATGCCCCCGGCCCCGGACTGCGGAGCACCGTGCACGAGGAGTCGGACGAGTCGCCGAGAAGGGTCACGCCCCCGGGAAGGACGAGCCCGCCCTCCTCGTAGAGGCCGCAGGCCACGCGGACGGTGTCGCCGGCGACACTCGCGCCCAGCGCCGCCGCGATCGTGGGATGATCCTCGGGAACGCGGATAACGTCGGCGGAGGCTGCGGCGATGCCGAGCACCACTGGTACCACGGCAAACGTGAGGCTGCGCACGGGACACCTCCCGGTGGCGGTCGGTTACCCTGAGCCTACTCCCGCGCGGCCGGCGATTGCACGTCCGTTGCATCGGACGACCCCGGTCACGGCCTGCCGGCGTGCGCTCCGTTGCCGTCGTCGAGTAGACGAACGCGGACTCGTCTTGACGGACTCGCGATCCGGAGGCGGCGGGCCGCGGCCCCGTTCCCGGGGCCGCGGCGTCCGTCCGCCCCTACCGCACCAGCAGCACGCGCTGCGTGCGCGTGAACGTCCCCGCCGTCATCCTCACGAAGTACGCCCCGCTGGCCATGCCGCGTGCGTCCCACGTCGCCTCGTACCGGCCGGCCGGGCGCGTTTCGTCCACGAGGTGTGTCACCAGCCGCCCCGCCACGTCGTACACCGCGAGCTGCACGCGCGCCGGCTGCGGCAGCGCGAACGCGAAGGTGGTGGCGGCGCCGGCCGGCGGATCGAGCACCTCGCCCAGATCCGTCCACGTGGCGCCACCGTCGCTCGAGCGCAGCACGCGATCGTCATACGATGGGTACACGCCGGTGCGGCCCCACGCCAGCACCACGTCGGACGACGCGGCCACGAGCTCCGTGCGTCCCGCGGCCGACGACCCGGCAGTCCAGGTGATGCCGGCATCCGTCGAGCGCACGAACGCGTCGTCCACGATGCCGACCGCCACGGTCCCGGAGAGGAACGTCACGGCGTCCGCGCCGCCCGCGAGCACCGGCGTGAACGTGGCGCCGCCGTCGGTCGTGCGCCGGATCCCGGTGCCGGAGACGCCCAGGCCGGTCGTGGCGTTCGCGAAGTCGAAGCGGAACATGCCGTCCGGGGCGGGCGACCACGTGAGGCCGCCGTCCAGGGACACGGCTTGGCCGAAGTTGCCCGTGGCCACGCCGAAGTCCGCGGTGGAGAACTCCATGAAGTACGTGGAGCCGAGGAACGGGAGGGCGGTCCACGTGGCGCCGCCGTCCGTGGTGCGGTAGTTCTCGTTGCCCCAGGTCCAGCCGTTCGCGCCGTCGAGGAAGAAGAGGCCGTCGAGCGCGGAGGCGAGGCTGGCCGGGATGTCCCGCTGGACCCAGGTGATGCCGCCGTCCGTGGATTCGAAGAGCGAGCCGCCGCTGTCGAAGAAGTCGTCGTCCGTGGCCACGAAGAGATGCCCGGGCGTCGGGGCCGCCACGCCGCGGACGTCCAGGTGCGTGGGGCGCGGGCTCTGGATCTCCCAGGCGCCGAGGGCCGGGGAAGTGATCGCGAGGATCGCCGGCGTCAGGAGCCCGGCGAGGCCGCGGCTCCACCGGGGGCGGGAGGCCGCCGGCAGGTCGATAGGCTTGTAACTCATTGCTGGGATGTCCTTTCCGGATCATGGGACATCCGGAGTCCGGGGGGCGGACAACCGGGGGCGAGGCTCCGTCGCCACCGAAGGGGCGGGGGCGCGGGTTCCGCAGCGCGGGCGAGGCGCGCCGTCTCCAAAACAGGACGGGCGACTCCACAGTTGGATACACGCCCGTCTGCCGCGGGACCACCGGGGACCCCGCGGGGCCGGCGGGCCCGGACTCAGCAGGGACGGATCACGCGGTCCGCGGAGGCCATGACCTGCACGGTCCCGGCCATGTCGCCGATCTCCCCGATGCGGAGCGCCTCCCGCAACCCGAGATGGTCCAGGCACGTGCCGCACGACGCGATGCGTGCGCCGCGAGCCTGCAGCGCCTGGAGACTCTCCAGCGCGGGGCCATCCGACGTGGTGAGCCGAACGCCGTCGTTCACGCAGCCCACGAGGTCCACGCGCACGTCCGACGCGGCGAGCTCCGCCAGGAACTTCGCGAGGAGCTTCCGGCCCAGCACCGGGTCCCCCGAGCCCATCGTGTCCGCGCAGAGGTAGAGGAAGGTCATCGCTTCCCTCCCAGGAACACGATGCGCTCCGTTTGACGCTTCGACACCGCATCGAAACGCGCGAAGTAGATGCCGGACGCGGCGCGCCCCGTACTCGTTCGCCCATCCCACAGGACCGAGTGATCGCCGGCCGGCAGGGGGCCGTCGACCAGCGAAGCGACGGCACGCCCCGCAACGTCGTAGATCACGAGCTTCGCCGGGCCGGGGCGCGCGAGGGAGAAGCGGATCCGTGTCTCCCCCCGGAACGGGTTCGGCACCGCCCCCGTCAGAGCGGTCTCCAAGGGAGCCCACTTCGGGGTCGTGACGGCGACCGGCCCGTAGAGGTCCTCGTGGCCTCCGACCTCCACGGCGCCGACCTTGTAGTGGTAGATCCGATCCGCTTCCACGGTGCTGTCCTCGAACCGATGCGGGCTGCGTCCGGTCAGCATGTCCGGCGTGAGACGGATGTAGGGACCGTCCATGCCCTCGCCGCGGTAGACGTGGAACCCGGCGTGGTTCACTTCGAACGAGGTCGTCCACGTCAGCACGACCCGCCGATCGCCCGGCGAAGCCTCCAGTTGGCTCAGCACGAGCGACACGGGCGTGCCGCACCCGTTGGCTCCCGTCACGCACGGCGACGGCGTGAGGGAGGAGAACCCTCGCGCGACAGGGTCAGGCCACACGAAGGGCTGTGGCCCGCAATCGACGGCGGCGAACACTCCGTTCGCGGCGGACGGTCCGAGGCACACCTCGCCTCCCGTATCGAGAGCGGTCCAGGAGCCGAGAACGTGGGCCACGTCGTTCCCGGTGGGGCAGCCGGCGACCGCCAGGAGGAGGTCCGATCCGGAGCCCACGTTGTACACGCCCGCCGCGGGCGCGAACTCCGTGAGCGGAATCGTGCTCTGCACGCCGAGCTCGAGCGCCGAGAGTCCGAGCTGGCTGCAGGTCAGCCAGAGGTAGAGGGTTCGCGGCACCCCCGTGGGCGGACCTGATGTGGCGAACGGATCGGTGGCGCTCCGGCTCACGGAGAACTCGTAGCCGTGCTGTGTCTCCTCCGGCTCGAACACGGCATGCTGCGTGATGGGCCCGTGCACGGTCACGGACGCGTTCGCCAGCGGGCCCGAGTACGAACCGGGACCCGTGCCTTGCCACTCGCGGAAGCGCCAGCCGCTGAACGGCGTGGCGTAGATCGACAGTCCGGCACCCGCCGCGCGATCCCCGCTGTCCGGCGACACCACGCCGCCCGGACCGGCGGTGATCGTGAAGGGGAACGTGCCCGTGGTGAAGTACGCCGTCTGCGTCACTGGCCCCATGGGCCGGATGGTCGCGGCCTGCTCGGGGCCGGTGTACGACCCCGGTCCGTCGCCGCCCCAGTAATGGAAGGCGAAGCCGGGCGACGGGTAGGCATAGATCCCGAGCGGCGCCTCGCGCAGGTAGTCCCCGCTCGCCGGCTCGACGGTGCCGCCGCCCCAGGCCTGAACGACCACGGGCACGAAGCCGACGTTCCGGAACGTGGCGGTCTGCGTGATCGGACCGAGGATCCGGATGACCGCGGTGGCGTCCGGGCCCGTGTACGAGCCGCTGCCCTCTCCCACCCAGCCGTCGAAGATGTAGCCGACAGGGGCCTGGGCGACGATCTCCACGTCGTCGCCGACGTGGAATTCGCCGCTCGGCGGCGAGACCGTCCCGCCCCCGACCGCGATCATGGTCACGGGATACGTTCCGTCGTACTCGAACGACGCGTGCTCCGAGATCGGAGCACCCAGGACGAGCGCGATCCCCGTGCCGCCGCCGGTGTACGAGCCGAGGCCGGTGCCGACCCATCCGGCCGGTCGATGGACCGAATCCGGAATCGCGAGGACGAGGAGGCGCTCCTGCGCGGGGTGCCAGTCCGTGGGCGGCGTGACGGTGCCGCCGGCGCCCGCCGTGGCGGTGAAGCGGTAGGTCTTGTCCAGCGTCGCACGAATCGTCGCGGGGGATGGCGGGGCCGGGACGCCGTGCGTGGCGCCACCGCCGTCGGACCACGACTGGAAGAGGATGCGCACGCCGGGGCCCGGCAGCACGGAGTCGGGCACGCCGACCGTGTGGAACGACCCCTCGGTCCAATCGAACACCGCGGGCGCCACGACCGGTACGCCGTCCACATCCACGGTGAGCCCGGGCGGCGTGGTCGTCACCACGACCCCGGGGGACTCGCACGCAGCGCCGCTCGCCCCGATGAGGACGCCGCACTCGTTGTTCTCCGGCAGGAGCGGGGAGGCGGCGGCCACGGCCAGGGAGTCCCCGGAGGAGGCGCACAGCAGCGGATCCGCCGAGAAATTGCCATTGAAGCCGATGTAGATCGCCAGGCCGGGCGTCCAGTCGCCCCCCGCGTTCGCGTGGAAGTCGGAGCACTCCACCCACGGGTACTCCGCGGGAACGAGCGCCGTCACAGCGGCTCCCTGGGGAGAACCCTCGATGAGGCACCGCTCGATCCTCCCGCCTCGCGCCGCGGCATACCCCCCGGCGTCGGGCGACGAGTTGCCTACCAGGGAGCAGTCCCGGATCGTGCCGAAACCCAGCCCCTGCGCGATGGCCCCTCCCCGTCTCTCGGCTCGATTCCCGAGGAACCGGCTGGAGGCGCAACCGACGGGGTACACGATGTCGTCATGCCACCAGTCGTCCACGACGGCGGACTGGAGGTACAGGCCGCCGCCATCCAGGGACGCGTGGTTGTCCCGGAAGACGCAGCGGGCGGGATCCGTGTACCCGTTGTACGCCAGCCCTCCCCCGTAGGTCGCGGAGTCCGCGCGGAAGAAGCAGTCCTCGATGCGCGCGTATCCGTTGCCGGAGACACGAACGCCGCCACCGTGGTTCTCCGCCACGTTCTCCTCGAGGATGCAGTCCGCCACCAGCCCGCTGACGAGGTGCAACGCACCGCCCGAGTCCGTGGCGCGGTTGCGGAGGAACGTGCAACCCACGACCTGCATCGTGGTCGACGACGCCGCGCCGCCCGTCCGGGCGTGATTCCCGACGAAGACGCAATCCCGGATGGAGGACACCGTGGCCACCGCACCCCCGCCGCTGTTCGCGGTGTTCCCCTCGAACCGGCAGTTCGAGATGTGCGTCGTGCTGTAGCCGGAACCGCGGATCGCGCCTCCGCCGCCGTAGTCGGTGCAGTTGCCGTCACGGAACGTGATCCACCGGATCGTGTTCGTCCCGAAGGCAACCTCCCGGCGCAGGATGGGCCGGCCCGGCGACGGACATCGGAGCACGACGCAGGACGAGTCTGCCGGATCCCCGAGCAGCGTCACGTCGCGCGGAAGGACAAGACCGGTCTCCTCGTAGAGACCGCACGAGACGCGCACCGTGTCGCCGGGCATGGCGGCACCGAGGGCCGCGGCGATGGTGGTGTGATCGGCGGGAACGTGGATGGTAACCGCGGATACGGACGAGGAACCGATGAGCGCAAGCGCAGCAACGCACGGCAAGCCCCGCATGCAACACCCCCGATGATCTTGCCGGATCCTGGATCCAGGATACACCCGGGGCGGCCCGGATGCATCCGGACAGCCTTCCGCCCTTCCGGCCTCCCCGCGTCAGTCGCCCCCGGGCGAACCGCCCGGCTCTCCCAGCCGGTCCAGGAGCCACGCCTTCGCGAAGGTCCAGTCCCGCTTCACGGTGCGCACCGCCACCCCCAGCGCCTCCGCGGTCTCCTCGAGGCTGAGCCCGGTGTAGAAGCGCAGGCGGACCACCTCGGCCGCGCGCGGATCGTTGCGGCGAAGCGTCTCGATGGCGCGGTCCAGCGCGAGCAGGTCGTCCGGGTCGCAGTCCACGGCCATGTCGGCGACCGGCACGTCCGCGAAGGAGATGCGCTGCGGCGGCCGGCCGTCGTCGTCACCCCCGCGCTTCGCCCGCCCGCGGGCGCGCGCCCGCTCGATCAGGATCCGCCGCATGGCCTCGGCCGCCGCGGCGAAGAAGTGCGCGCGGTTCTCCCAGGCGGGCGACTCGTCGCCGCGCAACCGAAGATACGCCTCGTGCACGAGCTCCGTGGTGCGGAGCGTCTTGCCGCGCTCCCGGCGCATGCGCGCGTGCGCCAGCTCGCGCAGCTCCGTGTACAGCGACTCCAGCATCTTCTCCGTCGGCTTCGGCGGTCCGGCGTCCCCGGGCGGCCGATCGTCGCGCGCGGTCACGGCGCACCCGTCGGGGCGGATGTCGCCAGCCGGACCGAGTCCGCCGCGAACGCGGCGGCCGCGGAGTCCCGGCCCGCCGCGCGGCTGCTCGCGGCCGCCAGCCCCAGGTAGCGGAGCTTCGCCTCGGTCGCGCCGCCGCCGTGCTCGAGGAAGACCGGCAGCCACCGCGCGAACAGAGGCTCCGCCTCCTTCGCGCGCCCCGCCGTGACGAGGCACTCCCCGCGCGGGACCGCCGCGAGCGAGACGAGCACGGAATCCGCGCCGCTCCGTTCCATCGCCGCGGAGAGCAGCGCCTCCGCCTCCGCCGGCCTTCCCGCCCGCATCAGCGAGATCCCGAGCGTGCGCTGGGTCTTGATCGTGTCCGGGTGGTCCGGGCCGAGCAGCTTCTCGCGCATCGCCAGCGCCTGCCGTGCCACGGCCTCGGACTCCGCGGCCTTCCCCTGGTCCTCCAGCAGCCCCGAGATGTTGTTCAGGCACAGTGCGATGTTCGGATGCTCCTCGCCGAACGCGCGCCGGTACACCTCCAGCGCCTCCCGGTAGCACGCCTCCGCCTCGGCCAGCCGCCCCTGCGCCCGGTACAGGACCCCGAGGTTGTTCAGCGACGTGGCCACGTCCGGGTGACCGGCCTCCCCGTACGCGCGCCGCCGGATGTCGAGCGACTTGCGGTACAGGCTCTCCGCCTCCGCGTACTTCTCCTGCTGCTTCATGAGGAGGCCGAGGCTGTTGTAGACCGAGGCCACGCCCGGGTGCTCCGGGCCGAGCAGCTTCTCCTGCAGCACGGCCGCCGATGCCAGCAGCGTCTCCGCCTCCGCGTACTTGCGCTGCGCGCGCAGCGTGCTCGCCAGGTTGGTCATGCCCATCGGCAGGAAGGGGTGGTCCGGGCCGAGCAGCCGGCGGTGCGACTCGAGCGCCGCCCGGTACGCGCGCTCCGCGTCCGGGATCCGCCCGAGCGACTGGTACGTCTTGCCCAGGTCGTTCCACACGGAGCCGTACAGTTCGTGGTCCGTGAGCCGCGCGTCCTCCAGGATGCGCAGGGCCTCCTCCGCGCGCTGCAGCGCGCCGTCGTAGTCGCCGCGGTCCTGCAGGCTGCGCCCGAGCTCGCCGAGCGCGTTGGCGCGATCGCGCGGCGACGCCCCGCGGCGCACGGCGAGGATCCCCGCCACCTGCTCCTGCAGCGCGATGGCGGAGTCCGCCTGCCCACCGCTGCGGAAGATGGACGCCAGCCGCATCCGCGCCGCGAGCGCGTCGCGGCCCTCCGGGCCCTGCGCCGCCGTGAACGCCGCGATCGCCCGGCGGGCCAGCGCCTCCGCCGGCTCCAGCTCGGAGAGCATCTCGTAGGAGTAGGCCATCGTCATGGCGGCGGCGCCCTCCACCTCCGGCTCGTCGTGCAGCGCGTCCAGCTCCTTCGCGGCCGCGTCCAGCACGTCCCGCATCCGCACGTCCGCGCCGCGCGCCCGCGTGGGGTTCGCGCTGCCCATCATGGTCTGCAGGAAGGCGTTCATTCGCTCCGCGCGCAACCGCTCGATGCGCTGCTCGCGGTACTGCATGGACATCGCCACGGCGAACCCGAGGAGCAGCACGAACACCGTGCCCGCGAAGGCCACGCCCACGCGATGCCGCTGCACGAGCTTGCGGAGCTGGTACGCGGCGCTGGGCGGGTGCGCGGAGACGGCGCGGCCGGCCAGCGCGCCCGCCACGTCCTCCGCCAGGGCGCCCACGCTCGGGTAGCGCCGGTCCGGCTCCTTCTCCAGGGCGCGCAGCGTGATCCACTCCAGGTCCCCGCGAAGCCGCCGCGCGAGCGTGGTCGCGTCCGATCGTCGCGCCGCCGCCACCGCGGCCGCCTCCGCGCCGAGCGCGGCGAGCCGCGTGGACAGCCGCGGCGGCTGGGTCTCCCGGATCGCCCGCAGGATCGCCGAGAGCCCTGCCTCGCGCAGCGCCGCGCGATCCAGCGGGCGCGCGCCCACCAGCAGCTCGTACAGCAGCACGCCGAGCGAGTACACGTCCGAGCGCGTGTCCACCTTCAGGGCGCCGGCGTCCGCCTGTTCCGGGCTCATGTACTCCGGCGTCCCGATGAGCATGCCGAGCTGCGTGTACACGGTCTCGGCGGTCAGCCGCGCGCCGAGCGCCTTGGCCACGCCGAAGTCGATCACCTTCACCTGCGGCCGGTCGTCGGCCGCGGCCACGAGCACGTTGGACGGCTTGAGATCGCGGTGGATCACGCCCTTCTGGTGCGCGTGCTGCACCGCCTCGCACAGCTGGAGGAAGAGCCGGAGCCGCTCCTCCACGGGCAGCCGCTGCGCGTCGGCGAAGTCGGTGATCGGCGCCCCGTCCACGTACTCCATCACGAAGTACGGCTGCCCGGCGGGCGTGGCGCCGGCGTCGAACACGCTCGCGATGTTCGGGTGGTCCATCAGCGCCAGCGCCTGCCGCTCCGCCTCGAACCGGGCGAGCACCTGCGCGGAGCTGGCGTCCGCCCGCAGCAGCTTCAGCGCGACCCGCCGCTGGAACGGCTTCGTCTGCTCCGCGAGGAAGACCACGCCGAAGCCGCCCTCGCCGATCTGCTCGAGCAGGCGGTACGGGCCGATCGAGTCCCCGGCGAGCGCCGGGGCGCCCCCCGCGGCGGCGGGCGCGGCGGGTTCGTCCAGGATGTCCCCGCCCGAGTCGTGCGCGACGAGGAGGGCCTCCACGCGGGAGCGCAGGAGCGGATCGACGGCCTCCCGCTCGAGGAGCCGCCGGCGGCCGTCGGGGTCGAGATCCACCGCCTGGTCGAACAGCTCGCGGAGCCGGTTCCACGACCGATCGCGGTCCATCGGGGGTCCTGGGCGGTAGGTGGCTCGAAGCCGAACGGACTCCCGGATCGTAGGGACGGGAGCGGCCCGCGGTCAACGGGCCTCGCGGCCTCGTGGCCGCGGGGCCGCGTCACCGCAGCAGCGTGATCTTCGCGATCCGCGTCTCGCCGCCGGCCTCCAGGCGGACGAAGTACACGCCCACGGACATCGGGCGGCCCTGCCGGTCGGTGCCGTCCCAGGGGACGTCGTACACGCCGGCGTCCTGCGGCTCGTCGCGCAGGATGCGCACCTCCCGCCCGCCGAGGTCGTACACGCCGATTCGTACACGCTCCCGCCGCGGCAGCTCGTAGCGGATGGCCGCAGGCGGCTGGAAGGGGTTCGGGTTCGCGCCCTCGAGCCGGAGTCCGGGCCGCGCGGCGCCGGGGATCACGCCCGTGGAGTCCCGGAGTTCGTAGACCGCCACCTCGTGGCCGTCCAGGTCCAGTCCCTGGATGCGGTGATCGGCGGTGATCGTGATCTCGCGCACGTCCGCGGGATCGAGCAGGTTCACGAGTGCGCGCTCCCCCGGCGGGAGGCTCGCCGCGGCGCCGGTCACCGTGATCCCGCTCCGCGGCGACGCCGACGTGTTCGCCAGGCACAGCACCGACTGCCCGCCGTCGATGCGCGCGAAGGCGAGGACGGATCCGCGGGAGCTCTGCAGCGCGTGGTGCGCGCCGCGACGCAGCGCCGGCGTGGCGCCGCGCAGGTGGATCAACCGCTTGTACCACTCCAGCAGCGAGCCCGGATCCTGCTCCTGCACGGCCACGTTCCTCGCCAGGTAGTCCGCGTTCACGGGGTACCACGGCGTGCCCGCCGTGAACCCCGCGCCCGCGGCCGTCGACCACTGCATCGGCGTGCGGATGTTCTCGTGCGCGCCGGTGCCGGTCATGCCGATCTCCTCGCCGTAGTACACGAACGGGACGCCGGGCAGCGTGAGGTAGATGCCGGCGGCCACGCGCGCACGGCCCTCGTCCTGGCCGAGCACGGAGTACGCGCGGTCCTGGTCGTGGTTCGTGAGGAACGTTCCGAACTGCAGGAAGGGGTACAGCGCGTACACCTGCGCGGCCTTCGTGGCGAGCCACCCCGCGTCGGCGCCGTTGACCGCGCCCAGCGTGGCGCCCGCCAGGTCGAACTCGAAGCAGAGGTCCAGCCGGTCGTCGATCACGTACTGGTTCACGATGCTGCTCGCCGTCCACGCCTCGCCCACCGCGAGGGCATCCGGCTTCACCGTGTCCATGTGCGTCCGGAACTCCTGCCAGAACTGCAGCGTCCCCGGCGTGTTCTGGAGCTGCCCGCCGTCCTCGTCGATGTACAGCACCGCGTCCAGCCGGAAGCCGTCCACGCCCACCGTGTCCAGCCAGTACGTGGCGGTGTCCAGCATCTCCGTCTTCAGCGCCGGCGTGTCGTAGTTCAGGTCCGGCATCCCGCCCCAGAAGAGCCCGTAGTACCAGCCCGACGCGTTCGGGTGCCACACCTGCTGCCCCCACGGGCCGGTGCCGCCGGGATCCGTGGCCGACCAGCGGAACCAGCTCCGGTAGCCGGGGTCGTTCGCCGCGGAGGCCGAAAACCACGGGTGCTGCGACGAGCAGTGGTTCAGCACCAGGTCCACGATCACCTTGATGCCGCGCACGTGCGCCGCATCCAGGAACGCCTGGAAGTCCGCGAGCGTGCCGTAGTCCGGCTCGATCGCACGGTAGTCCACCGCGTCGTAGCCGTGGTAGCTGGGCGAACTCGCCACCGGCATCAGCCAGATGCCGCCGATGCCGAGGTCGTCCGTGGTGGCCGGGTCCCCGTCGTTCAGGTAGTCCAGCTTCTGCGTGAGGCCGGCGAGATCCCCGATGCCGTCGCCGTCGCTGTCGTGGAAGCTGCGCACGAAGATCTCGTAGAAGACCGTGTCGTTCCACCAGTGCAGCTCGCCGGTGCCGGCCGGCGGCGGGAGGTCGTTGTACCAGACGAGGATGGTGTTCGCGGACGGCTGCACCGTGTACGAACGGTTCGGCCCGCCGCCCGGGAACTCCTCGCTCCCGTCCCACTGGCCGTTGATGCGGAACTTGAACTCGATCGTCTGCCCGGCCGTGAGGCCGTCCCGCGTGATCTCCCAGATCGTGTCGCCGTCGCCGTCCGCGAGCGGCTCCACCGGGGAGCCCCAGCCGTTGAACGAGCCGGCGAGGTCCACGAGGTCGGTCGAAGGATCGAAGGCCCCGAGCGCGGTCTGCTGCGCCATCCGCACCCGGAACGTGACCGGGACCGCCCCGGCCGGGCCGGGCAGTGCGACGGCGGCCATCGACAGCAGGAGGGTCCCCGCAGCGGCCATCCGCCGCGCTTCGCGTTGCATGCGTGCTCCCCGGGGTTCGCGGGCTTCCACGATACCACGGCCGCGGATCCGCCCGCTCAGACCGGCGGCCCGGGCGGCCGGTCGGCGGGCCCGTCCGGGTTCCGCCCCGGCGCCCCGCCGTACTCGCGCCGCAGGGACTCGCTGTCCCAGCCCGCGTCCGGGATCCCGCCGGCCTCCATCTCGGCCAGCATGATCCTCTCCACGTTCGCGATCCGGTCCCGCGCGGCCGGGAAGTACGCCGACTCGTCGCCCCACGCGGCCGCCAGCTCGTGCATGGCCTCGTCGTCCCGGCGGCAGAAGCGCTGCGCCGCGCGGTGCACCTGGTACGCGCGGAAGCCGAGCACGCGCAGCGCGTCCGTCCCGAGCCGCAGGGCGGTGTCCGCGTTGCGCCGGTACACGTGGCGCACGCCGGCGCGCACGAGGTCGAACGACTCGAACCAGCCCGCCGCGCCCGCGAATACCTCCAGGTGCGGGAAGTGCCGTCGCACCACGTCCAGCACCTCCAGCGTCCGCTCGCGATCCCCCAACGCCACCACGAGCAGCCGCGCCTCCGCCGCGCCGGCCGCGTGCAGCAGATCCCGCCGCCGCGCGTCCCCGTAGTACGCCTCCAGCCCGAGCCGCCGCAGCAGGTCGATGCGGTCGGAGTCGCTGTCCAGGACCACGGGGCGGACGCCGTTGGCGCGGAGGAACCGTACCACCGTGCCGCCGAACTCCCCGAACCCGGCCACGAGCACCGCGCCCTTGCGGTCGATCAGGTCGGGATCGCGGGGCCCGGACTCCCGGGTGCCGAAGCGCGGCCGGATCACGCGGTCGTTCAGGATCATCAGCAGCGGCGTCAGCGCCATGGACAGCGCCACGGCCGCGATCAGCGGCGCCGCCTCGTCCGGCGTCAGCACGCCGGACTGCGTGGCGAAGGAGAACAGGACGAACGCGAACTCGCCGCCCTGCGCCAGCGCGAACGTGAAGAGCAGGTTCTGGTCGGGCCGCAGGCGGAACGCGCGCCCGAGCGCGAACAGCACCACGAGCTTGATCCCGATCAGCGCCCCCACGATCGCGCCGATGCGTCCCGGATCCGCCGCCACCAGCGCGAAGTCCACCGACGCCCCCACCGCGATGAAGAAGACGCCGAGCAGGAGTCCCTTGAACGGCTCGAGGTCGGCCTCCAGCTCGTGCCGGTACTCGCTGCCCGCGAGCACCACGCCGGCGAGGAACGTCCCGAGCGCCGGGCTGAGTCCCACCCGCGTCATCAGCAGCGCGATCCCGACCACCAGCAGCAGCGCGGCCGCGGTGAACGTCTCGTGCAGCCGCGTGCCCGCCACCCAGCGCAGGAAGGGCCGACCGAGGAGCCGCCCCGCGCCCACGACCGTCACGACCGCGCCCAGGACCACCAGCGTCTCCGCCCACCCGGGCAGCGCCTGGCTCTCCAGCCACGTGGCCGCGCCCGCGCCGTGGTCCCCGCCCCCGTGCGCCTCGTGCACGGCGAGCAGCGGGAACACCGCGAGCATCGGGATCACCGCGATGTCCTGGAACAGCAGCACGGCGAACGCGGACTGGCCCGCATCCGTGCGGAGCAGACCCTTCTCCTGCAGGCTCTGCAACACGATCGCGGTGGAGGACATCGCGAGCGTCAGCCCGATGGCCAGGGACGACTGCCAGGGAAGACCGAGCGCCATCGACACGCCGCAGACGGCCGCCGCGGTGAGGGCCACCTGCGCTCCCCCCAGACCGAGCACGGGAACGCGCATCTCCCACAGCACGCGCGGGCGGAGTTCCAGGCCCACCAGGAACAGCATCATCACCACGCCGAACTCCGCGAAGTGCATGACGTCCTGCCCTTCGCGTCCCACCAGCCCGAGGCCGAACGGCCCGATCGCCATCCCGGCCAGCAGGTACCCGAGCACCGAGCCCAGCCCGAGGCGCTTCGCCAGCGGGACGGCGACGACGGCCGCCGCCAGGTACAGCATCGCCTGCACGAAGAGGTGCTCGGCGTACACGTCAGGCCCCCTGCCCGATGAGCCGGTCGAGCGCGGGGTTCACGAACGGCAGGTCCGCCGCGGCGGCGCGGTCCAGGTCGACGCGCGCGTCACGCAGGGCCGACAGGAGGCGCACGTAGTCCGCGGCGTGCGCCGCCATCTCCTCCGCGGTCATGGCGTGGGTCCCGTGGACCACGAACGGCGCGAGGTACCTCATCCCGCACAGACGCGCGGTCTGCTCCACCGGGGCCAGGAACCCGCGGACCGAACGCCCGTGCCCGTCCGGCGTGTAGGCGGACGCCGGCCCTCCGGTGGTGACGGCGGTCATCGCGGTCTTCCCGCGCAGCGCCGTCCCCTCGCGCCCGTACGCCCAGCCGTGCTCCAGCACGAGGTCCTGCCACTCCTTGAGCAGCGCCGGCACGGAGTACCAGAACATCGGGTGGTGGAACACGATCACGTCGTGGTCGCGCAGCAGCGACTGTTCGCGCGGGACGTCGATCGCGAAGTCCGGATAGGCCTCGTACAGGTCGTGGAACGTGACCCCTCCGGTCCCGCGCGCCGCGCGCGCGAGCACGCGGTTCACCCGGGACCGCTGCAGCGCCGGGTGCGCGAAGAGCAGCAGGATCCGGCGGACGGCCGGTTCCCGAACGATCGCGCCGGCGTCCGGAGGTCCCATCGCGGGATGGTCGGCCACGCGGTGCGCACCGTCAATCCCGCCCGCGCGCGCTACCTCGTGATCCGCACCGTCTTGCGCGCCTCGCGGATCCCGGGGCCGCGCAGCTCCAGGAAGTACAGTCCCGGCGCCGCGGGATGGCCCGCGGCGTCGCGCCCGTCCCAGGCGGCGCGATGCTCGCCCGCCTCGCGCACGCCGGCCTCGAGCACGCGCACGAGCCGGCCGCGGACGTCGAGGACCCGCAGCTCCACGTCCGCGCGCGCCGGCAGATCGAAGGCGACGGCACAGGATCCGCGGAACGGATTCGGCGCCGGCGCGCCCAGCACGGGTCGCGGCACCGCGGGCGCGACGGCCGCGGGCGACCCCGAGGGCCCGCCTTCCACGATCGTGATGCGCTGGTTCGCCGCCACGCCGGCGAGCGTCTGCGTGATGCCCGACGGCCACGCCACCGTCACGAGATCCGCCGCCGTCGCCGCGCCCAGGCCGAACTCCGCGGTGAGCGAGTTCTGCGAACGGAAGCCGCCGTCCCCGCCCACCTCGCGCATCCGCGTCACCCCGCCGGCGGTCACATACACTTTCGCCCCCACGCCGGAGCGATTCGACACCGTGCCCTCGAGGTCCACGTGCAGCCATGTGTTCTCGCTGCCGAACTCGTTCCGGTACATCGCGTTCGCGCCGAAGTTCACCACGCACAGGTCCGGGTCGCCGTCCCCGTCGCGATCGCCCCACGCCGTGCCCGTGGCCAGCCCCATGTCCTCCACCGTGCCCGTGGGCTGCACGCCGAACGCGCCGCCGCCGTCGTTGCGGAAGAGGCGGTTCGGGCCGTTGCCGTTCGCGAGGTAGACGTCGACGCGGCCGTCGTTGTCCCAGTCGGCCCACGCGGCCTCCACGATGACCCCCGGCGCGCCGAGCGCGGGCGGGGTGACGTTCGCGAACGCGCCGCCGCCGTCGTTGCGGCACAGGCGGTTTCCCTCGCCGCGCGTGGTGATCAGCACGTCAAGATCGCCGTCGTCGTCGTGGTCGGCCCACGCGGCGTTGGACAGCGCGTGCGGCTCCGCCAGCAGCGCGGGGGTGGACTTCGTGAATGACCCGCCCGCGTTCACGAACAGCTCGTTCGGCTGCGCGTTGTACGTGACGAAGAGGTCCGCGTCCCCGTCCCCGTCCACGTCGGCGAACGAGCAGCCCACCGCGCGGCCGCTGCCGAGCAGGTCCCCGGACGCCACGTCCACGAACTTCCCGCCGTCGTTCCGCAAGAGCGCGTCGGTTTCGACGTTCGCGAGGAACGCGTCCAGGTCGCCGTCGTTGTCCACGTCGGCCCAGTCCGCGCACACGGTCTGTCGCGTGTCGCCCAGCACGAGCGACGTGGCGTTCGTGAAGGATCCGTTCCCGGCGTTCCGGAAGTAGCGGTTCGCGTCGTGCGACGCCACGTACAGGTCCGGGTCGCCGTCGTCGTCCCCGTCCACCCAGGACACCGCGGTGGCGCGCGTGGTGAGCGTCAGCCCGGCGGACGCGGTGGCGTCCACGTAGTCGCGCCCGTCGTTGCGCCAGTAGCGGCTCGGCGCGTCGAAGTTCGTCACGAAGAGATCGAGGTCGCCGTCACCGTCCGCGTCGCCCCAGGCGCAGCCGCGGCCGGGTCCGGTGTCCGGCGCGGAGGCGGTGAGCGAGAAGAACTCCGTGCCGTACACCTGGATGTACAGGTCGCTGCCCACCGACGCGTCCGCGCACTGCGTCCACGTGGACACCACGTAGTCCTCGCCGGCCACGAGCCCGTCGATCGTGATCTCGGTGGTGGCCACGGTCGTGGGCACCTCGTCCAGCCCCAGGCCCAGGGACTGCCCCGACGTGTCCACCGGCAGCGACAGCGCGTTCGGCGCGGACGAGCCCGGGTTCGCGTACGCGCCGTCGCCCATGTCCCAGCCCGGGCCGGGGCCGGCGGTGAACTTCTCCAGGAACACGAGGTCCCCGGGCGCCACGTCCTGGAAGTGGAAGTAGTTCTTGTTCGGCTCGATGCAGCCGAAGGCCGCGGCGAACGCGGAATCCGGCAGGTGCTTGTGCGCGGCGTACGCGGCCGCCGGCACGACGACCACGTTGTCGATGCGCTCGTGCCGCCAGTCGTTCGTGACGGGCGAATGGTTCGTCGCGACGAACACGAACGTGGCGCGCGGACCGTCCGCCGTGAACGACCCGTCGTACATCTGGATCTGCTCCGCGGGACACCACAGCCCGTCGTACTGGTCCGACGCGCGGTCCACCTCGGGCTCGCCCAGCAGCGCCTTCGCGAACGCGGGGGGCGCGAGCGCAAAGCCGGCGGCGGCGGCGAGGGCGAAAGCGCGGGCGAACGGCATGCTGGTCTCCCCCGGGTGCGGTGGCGCGCCGCGCGATGCGGACGCTCATTGTAGCGGGCCGGCGCCCCCGGGAGCGACCCGCCCGGTCGAGGGGCGCCTCAGAACGACCCGCCGAGCACGAACGGCGCCCAGAAGAAGGGGTCCGCGCGGTCCGGTTTCCGCCGCAGCGAACGCTTCGCATCCCGCAGCGCCTCCGCGGCCGCCGTCCCCCGCGCGAGCTCCGCGACGAACGCATCCATGAGCTCGGACGTGGCCTCGTCGTGCACGGGCCAGAGGCTGGCGACGGTCCGCCGCGCCCCCGCGGCGAGGAAGCCGCGCGAGAGCGCCAGCACGCCCTCGCCCGGCACCCGCGCGCCCTGCATGGTCTCGCAGGCGGACAGCACCACGAGGTCCGCGGCCAGACGCAGGTCGTAGACCTCGAAGAGGTGCAGGAAGCCGTCCTCGGCCGACCCCTCGGGCTCGGCGGCCAGCACCAGGGCCGCCAGCAGATCGCTTCGCTCCTTCTCCACGACACCGTGGGTTCCCAGGTGGAGGATCCGCGCGCCCGGCGCGAGCCGCTTCACCTCCCCCTCGCGCGCGTCGGCCCCCACGAGCCGGCGCACGCCGCCGGATCCGAAGGCGCGCGCGAGCGCGTCGCCTTCGCGGCGCGTGCCCGGAAGGGGGTGGAACCGGCCGGCCTGCGCCCACTCGGCCAGAGTGCCGGGCGCTTCCTGCCGGGGGCGGTCGCCCGTCACCCCTCGGTCCGGGTCGTTCACCGTGAGAACGTACGAGCCGGGGGTGGGCGAACGCTCGCGCGCCGCGAGATCCAGGAGCGTGGCGAGGGACGCCCCGTAGCAGACGGGGGGACCGAGGTCGAGCCAGTACGCGGCGCCGCCGTCCTTCGCGGCGAAGGCCAGGGCCTCCACCGGGACGTCGTGCAGCGGGCCGTCGGGGATCACCCACACCCGATCGGCGGCGAGCGCGCGGCGGCGCGCGGGTTCGGGCAGCAGCGCGTCCCCGAGGAGCGCGAGGTCGCGGAGGCGGGCGGCCGACGCGGCGGTCTCGCCCGCGCGCGCGCCGGCCGGGGTGGCGCGCCCCACTCCGCGGAGACCATCGCGGCGCGGGCCGGAGCCGTCGGCGGGCAACGGTCCGTGCCCGGCCGCCAGCGCTGCCGCGAGCTTCGCGCCCGTCAGCGCCCCGGCCTCCACGCCCCACGCCTTCGCGACGGCCGACGGGACGGCGAGCTCCGTGCATCGCGGGGCCGCGCCGGCCTCGAGTTCGAAGAGGAACGACGCCTCGTCCCCGATCTGCCACGACAGCACGATCTCGCCCGGTCCGAGCGCGGCGCCCACGGCCGCCGCGATGCCCTCGGGCGAGCGCGCGCCCATCGCGCCGCGCCAGGCGCGGCTGCGCGCGCGGCCCTCCTCGAGGACGTCGCGGTACGCGCGCGCCGCGGCCTCCAGGGCATCCGCGGTGCCGGCGGCGGGCGCGACCCCGTCGTCGCGCAGCTCGGCCTCCAGCCGCCGGCGCGCGGTCGCGATCGTGGCCAGCGCCTCCCGCTCCCGCGCGGCCAGCGACGCCTGCACGTCCGCCGGCACGTCGCGGCGCCAGTCCACGTGCGCGGCCGCGATCTGGTCGCCGAGGATCCGCCCGCGGATCCGCTCCGAGAACTCCAGCGCCTCCGCCACGCGACCGAGACGCGCCAGCCACGCCACCATCGTGCGCGCGGGCTCCTCCGCGGTGCGGGCCCAGTCCGCCCGTGCGCGCTCGCTCGCCGTGCGATGCCAGCGCAGGCCCTCGAGCACGTCGAGCGCCTGGCGCATCGCGGCCACGGCGTCCTCGCGCCGGCCGCGTCGCCAGTCCAGGCGGGCGATGCCCTCGAGCGACTCGGCCCGCTCCTCCGGGTAGGCGGGCGACGCACGCAGGACGGCGAGCGCGCCCTCGAAGTGCTTCCGCGCCTCGCGGTCGCGGCCGAGACGCATCGCCGCCGTCCCGAGCGCCGCGCGCGCCTGCGCCGTCATGGGATGGTCCGCCGTGCGCTTCGCCATCCGGATGGCGAGGCACTCCTCCAGCGCGGCGCGCGCCGCATCGGGCCGGCCGCGCGCGAGCTCGGCGCGCGCCCGCTCGTACAGGATCTCCGAGCCGAGCAGGCCGGCGCGCTCCGCGCCGAGCGCCGCGAGGGCCTCGTCCCACAGCGCGAACGCCTCGTCGAAGCGGCCCTGTTCCGCGTACAGCACCGCCGGCTCCTTCAGGAAGACCGGGAACTGCGGATCCTCCGCGAGATGCGCGCGCGCCAGCGCCAGCGCCTCGCGGTGAAGCGCCTCCGCCTCGTCCGGTTCGCCCTGCTCGCGCTTCAGGTTGGCGAGATTGTGGTGCGCGACCGCCACGCGCAGCGGCGACGACGACGCATCCTCGCGCGTGATCCGGAGCGCCTCGCGCAGGTTGCGGCTCGCCTCGTCGAAGCGGCGCTCGTCCCACTGCAGGGCGCCGAGGTTGTTGAGGAGACGCGCGTGCCGCTGGTCGCGCGGGAGGTGCGCCTCCGACAGCGCGATCGCCTCGAGCAGCCGCCGTTCGCATGCCGCGTGGCGGCCGAGCCGTCGCTCCGCCTCGGCCGCCGCCGACAGGCGCGGCACGGCGCGCGCGGCCGACTCCGCCGCGGGCAGCGCGCGCAGGAGCGCCAGGCTGCGCTCCCACGCGTCCAGCGCCGCCGCGTCGTCCCCCGTGCGATCGCACAGGATCGCCAGGTCGTTCAGGTCGTCCGCCCGCTGCGGATCCGTCGCGGGCAGCACTGCCGCGCGGAGCGCCACCACGCGCTCCTGCTCCGCGCGCGCCGACGTCAGGTCGCCGGAGTGGAAGTGCGCCAGCATCAACGACGACCGCAGCGCGGCCTCGGCCGCCGCATCGGTCGCGCCGGGCAGCGCGGCGCGCGCCGCGGCGACGACCTCGTCCCAGCGCTCCGCCTCCGCGAGCGAATCCACCACGGCCTGCGCGCGGGAAATGGCGGGCGCCGGCGGCGCGGAAGGCGCCGCGGTCCCCGGCGCCCATGCCGCCGCGAGCGCCCACGCGGCGACCGGCGCCGCCACGAGGGCGCGAACGGCGTCCCGGGGGCGGGTTCTCCGTTCCATCCGGGGATGATACCGCGGGCCGCGTCCCCTCCCCCGTTCGGTTCACCCTTCCTGGCTCGTTTCCCGGTCGTCCCCCCGGAAGGAGGACCCATGGTCCGCAGGCCGCCCTATACTCGCCTCGCCGCGCGCATCGTCGCGGTCCACACGGAGAGGCGACGTGTCCCCACCGGATGCGCAGGAACCCGATCCCGCCGGCGGGACCACTGCGAGCCTGGTCGGCCGGGCGCGCGAGGGGGATCCCGCGGCGCTGCAGCTGCTGCTGCAGCGCTACCTGGCGCCGCTGCGGCAGTGGGCGTCGCGGCGGCTCCCGTACCACGCCCGCGATCTCATGGACACGGACGACCTCGTGCAGGAGGCGGTGATCTCCACGCTGCGCCGGCTGGACACGTACGAGCCGCGCGGCGCGGGCTCCTTCCTGGCGTACCTGCGGCGGGCCGTGCTGAACCGCGTGGGCGACGAGATCCGGCGCGCGCAGGTGCGCGAGCGCAAGGAGGACCTGGTCCGCGACGTGATGCACGTCGCGCCGGCTTCGCCGCTGGAGGAGGCCATCGGCCGCGATGCCGTGGATCGCTACGAGCGGGCGCTGGCGCAGCTCGACCCGGAGGCGCAGGAGGCGGTCATCGCCCGGCTCGAGCTGGGTCTGTCGTACGCGGAGATCGCCGAGTCCGTGGGGAAGCCCTCGCCGGACGCCGCGCGCATGACCGTGAACCGTGCCGTGCGGCGGCTGGCCGAGGCCATGCGGGATCTGCACGATGACGCGTGACGAGCAGATCGAGCGCTTCCTCGCCGCGGTATCCGATCGGATGGATGCGGACTGGAACGAGCTGGAGCGGACGTCGCGCAACGCGGAGGATCGCGAGCTCGTGCGCAACCTGCGCGCGCTGCGGCGCATCGCCGATCACGGCGCGCCGCTCGCGCTCGCGGACGACGAGGGTCCGAAGGGCTCGTGGGCGCACCTCACGCTGCTGGAGCGGATCGGCGCCGGCTCGTACGGCGAGGTCCACCGCGCGTGGGACCCGAAGCTGTCCATCGACGTGGCGCTCAAGCTCATCCCCGCGCGGATGGCCGACGCCGACGAGGCGATGCGCGAAGCCCGCCTCCTCGCCCGCGTGCGGCACGACCACGTGGCCCGCGTGTACGGCGCGGACCGGCAGGACGGCTTCGTGGGCATCTGGACCGAGTACGTGGACGGCGTGACCCTGGAGGACGTGGCGCGCGAGGCCGCGCCGCTGCCGGAGGCCCGCCTCGTCTCCTTCGCGCGGCAGCTCCTCGCGGCCCTCTCGGCCATCCACGGCGCGCACGTGCTGCACCGCGACCTGAAGCCGGAGAACGTGCTCGTCGACCGGAACGACCGCCTGGTCGTCACGGACTTCGGATGCGGCGCGCCGCGGGGCCGCGACGGCGAGGGCGCGCGCGCGGAGTTCGCCGGCACGCCGCGCTTCATGGCACCGGAGCTTTTCGCCGGCGGCTCGCCGACGCCGGGCACCGACGGCTACGCGCTCGCGGTGCTGCTTTTCCGGCTGGCGACCGGCCGCTACCCGACGGATGCCTCCACCGTCTCCGCCCTGCGCGACGCCCACACCCGCGGCGAGCGGCGCCGGCTGATAGAGGAGCGTCCCGATCTCCCGCCGCACTTCGCCGCCGCCGTGGACCGAGCGCTGGATCCGGAGCCCACGAAGCGGTTCGCGTCGGCGCTCCACTGGCTCGAGACGCTCGACGTCGGCAGCGCCGCGGCCCCGCCGGCCCACGCGCCACGACGCGAGCGCGCCGAGCACGCGGAGCCGCCGCTGCAGGCGGTGCCGTCCCCGCGCGCGACACGACGCCCGGTCCTCCTGTCCGCCGCCGCGGCGCTGGCGATCGCGGCCGTGGCCTGGTTCGTCGCGGTGCGCACCACGACGCCGCTGTCGTTCGAGGCCGAACTCCTGCGCGCCGCGCCCGACGGCCCGTTCGCCCCGATCCCCGCCGGCGACGCCGCCACCGTGACCGTGGGCGATCGCCTGATGCTCCGCTTCGAGTCGCCGCGCACGGCGCACGTCTACGTGATCAACTGGGATGACCGCGGCCGCGCCTACCTGCTCTTCCCCATGGACGCCTCGGAGCTGCGCAACCCGATCCCGGGCGGCACGCCGCACCACCTCCCCGGCCTCGTGGCGGGCCGCCCCTTCGCCTGGGAGGTCTCCTCCGGCGCGGGCCGCGAGTCGTTCGCCGTGATCGCGAGCGCGGAACGCCTCGAGGACTTCGAACGCGCCCTCGCCGAGACCCCGCGGGTCCAGGTGGAAACCGCCGGCGATATCCCCCCGTCCGCCCTCTCCGGTCTCCTGCGCGGCGTGGGCCGCGCGACGTCCGTGCCGGACGCCCCGGGGGCGCGCCCGGAGGAGGTCCTGGAGTCCCTCCGCCGCCGGATCGCCTCCGACCCGACCCTCCACCGCCGCATCTCCCTGAAGACCCTCTCCCTCCTCCATTCCTGACCCCCCGGACGCCGAATCCGGGGCCGTCCACAATCTGTGAACCACAAGGGTTCGGTCCGGAGGTCGTGGACCGTTCTCGGGGGGAGCGCCGAGACGAGCGCGCTTCAGTCCACCCGAGGAGGAACCCCAATGCACACCCCACACCGCACCGCGAAGGCCGCCGCCATCGCGGCCCTTCTCCTGCCCGCGGCCGCGGCGGCAACCGAGCCGATCAACGAGCCGGCGCCGGTCGCGGCCGTTCCGCAGGAAGTGGAAAGCCTGTTCGTTCCCGCGCCTCCGGTCGCCCCGGATGCGGATGGCCTGCGCTTCGACGTGACGCCGCTGGTGTCCGAGGCGGTGCCGGCGGATCACGAGCACCGCGGCGGCGTGCTGACGAACGCGGCGCGCGCGCTGCCGGTCGTCACGGCGGGCGAGCGCGCCAAGCTCGACGCGGCCCGCGCCGCGGTGGAGGCGTCCCGCGCGGCGGGCACGCTGTTCGTGACGCACCTGCCGGTCGAGACGCCGCGGGCCACGCCGGACGAGCTGGCCGCCATGAAGATGCAGCAGCTGACCGCGCGCGAGACGATCGCGCCCGCGCCCGACCCGATCGCCGGCGTCGGCGCCGACCTGCCGTCCGTCCAGGAGGTCGGCCCGTCCGGCCTCACGTCCGCCGAGGAGGCCAAGCTCCGCGGCGGGATCCTGCCGATCTCGCCCGTGCCGCCGGCGTCCGCTTCGCTCGAGGGCGGCGCGTCCGCGCCCGGCGACGGCGCGCCGATCGCGGCGCCCGCCCCCGCGACCGACGGGAAGGAGACCCGCAATGAATAGCGCAATCACCACTCCCGTCCTCCTCGGCGTCGCCCTGCTCGCGCTGGTCGCGGGGACCGCGACGGCCGAGCCCGCGGCTCCCCGGTACGGCACGTTCACGGACGCCGCGAAGGCGCAGGCCATCGCGGAGGCGCAGGCCGAAGGCCCGCTGCGCGGCCACGACTGGGAAGCCGACGACTCGCACGAGGAGGAGCTGCGCCTGGAGGAGGCCGCGCGCATGCGCCAGGGCGGACTCCGGATGATCGGCAACGACGACAACGACACGGCGCACTACAAGCGCGGCCGCACGCTCGTGATCAACATCTTCGTCAACCACACGGGCGGCACGTGGTCCACCGCCGAGAAGGAGGACAAGGCGGCGCGCAACTCCGTGGCGAAGGACTTCTTCCTGGACAACGCCCCGGCGAACGCGAACGTGTACTTCGACAACCAGGGCACGAACGGCTACTGGGAGTACACCGCCACGCTCCCGTACAACATCCCGACCGACGGGTTCACCTGGGAGATGACCGAGGACGCGGTCGCGGCGCTCGGCTTCGGCGACGGGGACGGCGACACGTACTTCGTGGACGACCTCACGATCTGGCTGCAGAACTGGGGCGGCGGCTGGGACAACGTGCTCGCCGTCTTCCAGCCGGCGGACATCACCGGCCGCGCGTTCGCGTCGTACGCGTTCGCCCGCACCCGCATCTACACGGACGACTCGGCGAACGTGCGCGCCCACGAGTGGGGCCACCTGTTCGGCTCGTGCGACGAGTACGTGGAGAGCGGCGGCTGCAACGGCGACATGGACTGCGGCGCCTGCCAGAGCACGTACCTCACGGACGTGATCGACAACGGGAACTGCCAGCTCGTCACGTGCCCCACGGACGTGGGCTGCGTGATGATCAACAACACGTTCTCGGCGATCTGCCCGTACACCCGCGAGCACTGGGGCTGGGTGGACGACGACTCGAACGGCCAGGCGGACCTGGTGAAGCGCCGCGTCATGGGCAACTCGTTCGCGAACATCTACGAGCTGTGGGACGGCGGCTGGTTCCTGTGGAACAGCACGAGCCACGGCATGGTGGCGCACCAGAACGACACGGCGTGGGGCGTGGTCGGCCTGCGCAGCCCGTCCACCGCCGACTACGACATGCACCTGTACGGAGAGAACAACCACCGCTACGAGCTGGCGTCCTCGTCGTACGCGGGGCAGACCGTGGACTTCGTGGTGGGCGACTACAACCACTCGCCGCTCGGCAACGAGCACGTGGAGATCGTGCGCTACTCCGGCGCCTCGGACGACTACCGCCTCGGGTACGAGAGCGGCGGCGGCACTCTGTACCCCGACGGCGTGGACCGCGCGGGCAGCTGGACCGCGGAGTCCGTGGTCCGCGTGTGGGACGTGCCGCTCTTCGCCGGGGAGACCGTCACGTTCGTGCTGGACGTGACCTCCGGCTCCACGGACTTCGGCATGTCGCTCTTCCGCTCCTTCGGCGGCGAGTACTGGGCCGGGCGTTCCAGCGCCCAGTGGACCCGGGACGCGGCCGGCGACGCCGGCACCGAGTCCTGGACGTACACCGTCCCCGCGGACGACGTGTACGGCCTGGTGATCTTCGCGAACAACCCGGCCGACGGGAACTTCACGATCCAGATCGGCCCGACCCCGGCCACGCTGGCCGAGGAGACGCCGTTCCTCTCCGGCCTGGATCTCCGGCTGTTCGACTACGACCCGAACGCGGCGTACTGGTCCGTGGTGGGCAACCGTCCGGCCGCCGGCACGAACACCACCGTGCGGCTGTTCAACGACGCCACGTACGTCACCCCGCTCGAGATCTCCGACGACTACAACGCCGCCGGTCCGCCGAACAACGCGGACTTCATCGCGGTGGACTACAACCACGCGAGCGGCGTGCCGGACTACCTGCGCGTCATCCGGGAGAGCGGCGCCGGCACGCACCGCACGGAATGGGAGCACGACGCCGACATCATCTCGGGCATCCTGCCCTCGGCCGCGTGGGATGCCGGACACGTGGCGAAGGTGTGGGACGCGTACCTGCAGGACGGCGTCCCGTACATGCTGCGCAGCTACAGCGGCGGCATCGACCAGGGCCTGTACGTGTTCCGATCCGGCGACGGCGACTACTACAAGCAGCGCGCGGCGTTCGCCGGCGCGGCGAACTTCCGCACCGCCGCCGAGGGCGAGTGGTTCAGCTACACGGCCACGGAGTCCGACTGGCACGGCATCGTCCAGATCGTGAACGACGAGTCCAGCGGCTCCTACGCGAACTGGCTGGGCCGGAAGATCACGCTCGCGAACGACGTGGCCTTGACGAACACGGACGAGGTGCAGTGGGGCACGGGCACGGCGAACACGTCGTACTGGCACGTGTTCGGCGTCCGGCCGTCCGCCGGGCAGGGCGCGTCCATCTCGCTGTACGGCGACGACGGTTACACGATCTCCACGCTCAAGGCCAGCGACCAGTCCGGCACCGGCGTGGTGAACTTCGTCGTGGGCGACTACAACCACAACCCGGCCGAGACCGTGTACCCGCGCGTGTGGCGCACGTCGGGATCCGGCGCGCTGGACGTGGAGATGGAGGCCGGCACCGAGTCCCTGATCTGGCTCGGGGCGGGTCCCGTGAGCACGGTGCAGAGCTGGCCGGCCGGCGACGTCGTGGAGGTGTACGACGTGTTCCTCCCGGCGGGCACGAACGTGCACGTGCAGCTCAACACGCTGTCCGGCAGCCCGGATCTCGGCATGGCGCTCTTCAAGTCGAACGGCGC
This sequence comes from uncultured Gemmatimonadota bacterium, assembly GCA_964571855.1. GTDB lineage: Bacteria > ARS69 > ARS69 > ARS69 > ARS69 > CAYYFX01. Next base: position 884,828 of record CAZNDO010000001.1, on the reverse strand, counting down.
CACCTACTACGCCGCGCCCACGAGCGCGGTGGACCAGGCCGACGTGAACGGCGCCGGCGGCAGCGAGGCGTTCGAGTACTTTTCGCCCGCGGCCGACTGGTACGGTCTCGTCGTCTTCAACCAGAACGACAACGCGGGCAGCTACGAGATCATCATCGGGTCGCCGTCCGCCACGGACGCCGCGGTCGTCGCGGGCCCGGCCGCGCTGGACCTGGCCACGTCGCCGAACCCGTTCCGCGAGGGCTCGGACTTCCGGTTCAGCGTGCCGCGCGAGGACCGCGTGAGCCTGTCCGTCTTCGACGCGGCGGGGCGCCTCGTGCGCTCGCTCGTGGACGACACGGTGGGCGCCGGGTCCCACACGTCCCGCTGGGACGGGCGCGACGACGCCGGGCGTCGCGTGGCCACCGGCGTCTACTTCGCCCGCCTCTCCACCTCGGAGGGGGAGCGGATCCGGAAGGTCATCCGCGTGCAGTAGCACGCAACGTTCGTGCGCGAAGCCGCGGTCTCACGACGCGGCCGCGCAAGAGGCCGGCCGGGGTCCGCCCCTGGCCGGCCTCGGCTTTCCCGGGCGGGTTCCCGCCTCGGCGGGAGGCGCTGGGCCGCTTCGACGAGACGGCAGCGGGCGGCGTCGCGCGTTACGCCGCCCTCGTGCGCCGCCTGGGACTCAGGCGGGACCGAGCAGGCAGCGCACGGCGGCCTGCCACCGCTCCACCTCGCCGCGCCGCCACGCCGCGCTTCGCGCCGGCCGGAACACGCGCTCGATCCGTCGCGCCCGCGCCGCCTCCGCCTGCGAGGACCAGAAGCCCACCGCGATCCCGGCCAGCAGTCCCGCCCCGAGCGCCGTGGTCTCGATCACGGCGGGCCGTTCCACCGGCACGCCGAGCACGTCCGCCTGGTACTGCATGAGCCAGTCGTTCGCGGCGGCGCCGCCGTCCACGCGCAGCCGGCGGGCTCGGCGCGCGGCGTCCCGCTCCATCGCGCGCACGAGGTCCAGGCTCTGCAGCGCCAGCGACTCCAGCGCGGCGCGGATCACGTGCGCGCGCGTGGTCCCGCGCGTGACGCCGAGCAGCGCGCCGCGCACGTCGGGCCGCCAGTGCGGCGCGCCCAGTCCCGCGAAGGCGGGCACGAGCACCACGCCGCCCGCGTCCGGCACGGAGCGCGCCGCGGCCTCGCTGTCGGCGGCGCGGTCCAGGATGCGCAGCCCGTCGCGCAGCCACTGCAGCGCGGCGCCCGCGACGAACACGCTCCCCTCCAGCGCGTACGCCGGCTCCCCGCGCGGCCCGCACGCCACCGTGGTGAGCAGCCCGCTGCGCGACGCCACCGGCTTCGCGCCCGTGTGCAGCAGCAGGAAGCAGCCCGTGCCGTACGTGTTCTTGCTCTGCCCGGCGGCCACGCAGCCCTGGCCGAACAGCGCGGCCTGCTGGTCGCCGGCGATCCCCGCGATCGGGATGCCGTCCGGCAGGAAGCCGGCGCCCTTCGTCGTCGCGAAGACGCCGGAGGACGGGCGAACTTCCGGCAGGACGTCCCTCGGGACGCCGAAGCGGTCCAGCATCGCGTCGTCCCAGTCCAGGGACCGCAGCCCGTAGAGCATCGTGCGCGATGCGTTCGTGGGATCCGTGACGTGCGCGCCGCCGGCGAGCTTCCACACGAGCCACGTGTCCACGGTGCCGAACGCCAGGGCGCCCTTCGCGGCGCGGGACGCCGCGCGCGGCACGTGCCGCAGCAGCCACTCGAGCTTCGTGGCCGAGAAGTACGGATCCGGGACGAGCCCCGTGCGGCGGCGGATGTCCCGCTCGCGACCCTCGCGCCGCAGCTCGGCGCAGCGCGCCGCCGTCCGCCGATCCTGCCACACGATGGCGCGGTGGATCGGCCGCGACGTCCGCCGGTCCCACACCAACGTGGTTTCCCGCTGGTTCGTGATGCCCACGGCGTCCACGCTCGCCGCCTTCGCGCCGGCATCCTTCAGCGCGCGCTTCGTCGCGGCGGCCACGCTGCCGAGGATCTCTTCCCCGTCGTGCTCCACCCACCCCGGCTTCGGGAAGTGCTGCGGCAGCTCCGCGTAGCCGCGCCCGCGGATGCGGCCCTTGCGATCCAGCAGGAGGACCGTGGTCCCCGTGGTGCCCTGATCCACCGCGAGCACGTGACGCGTCATCGCTCAGCCGACCTCCTCGGGGTCCCACCATCTCGCGCGGTCCATCGCCGTCCACGGCACGACCGAGCCGGCCGCGCGCTTCTGCTTCTCCCGTCCCGGGTAGACGAGGAAGCCGCGGACCTTCCGCGCGGGCGACGCGGTGCGCATGACGCCCGCGAACGCCTCCAGTCCGGCGAGCGAGTCCGCGGCGACGGTCGCGCCGCTCTTGCACTCCACCGCCAGGATCTCCGCCGCGGTCTCGACAACCAGATCGACCTCCGCGCCGCGCCGATCCCGGTAGAACGCCAGCGGATCGGCGCCGAGCCCGCGATGCGCGCGCGCCTTCCGGATCTCGGCGGCCACCCACGTCTCGAAGATCGGACCGCGCAGCGGATGATCGAGGAGCTGCCGCGCGGATCGGATGCCGAGGAGGTGGCAGACCAGGCCGGCGTCCAGGAAGTGCAGCTTCGGCGTCTTCACGAGTCGCTTCGCGACGTTGGCGTGCAGCGGCGGCAGGCGCCAGGCCACGTACCCCGCCTCCAGGACCGATAGCCACGCCTTCGCCGTGTTGTGCGTGATCCCGGCATCCGCGCCCAGTGACGACAGGTTCACGAGCTGCGCCACCCGCCCCGCGCACAGGCGGAGAAACGTCTGGAAGGCGACCAGGTCGCCCACGTTCAGCAGCGCGCGCACGTCGCGCTCGAGGTACGTGGCCACGTAGCTCGGGTACCAGTCCCCGGAGTCGAGGTCCCGGTCGTAGGTCGCGGGGTAGCTGCCCCGCACCAGCAGCGCCCACGGATCATCCGGCGCGCCCTCGAAGCGGCGTGTCTCCGCAAGTCCGAGCGGCAGCAGCTCCAGCAGGGCCGTTCGTCCGGCCAGCGTCTGCCCCAGGGACTGCAGGAGGGCGAAGTTCGCGGATCCGGTCAGGACGAACCTGCCCCGGGCCTCCGGACGGGCATCCACCAGCGGCTGCAGGTACGAGAGCAGGTCGGGCGCCCGGTGGATCTCATCCAGGACCGCGCCTTCCCGGTACCCCTCCAGGAAGCCGCGGGGATCCTCCTGCGCGTACGCGCGGATGTCCGGTGCCTCGAGGGACACGTACGGGAGCCCCCCGAAGACGGCCCGGCAAAGTGTCGTCTTGCCCGACTGGCGGGGCCCCGTGACGGTCACGATGGGGAACTTCCGGGCCAGCGCCCGGAGGCGGGGCTCGAGGTCGCGGCGGATCATGCCGGGAAGATCGGTCGTGTGGGGCTGATTGTCAATGCGATTCTCAATCCGCCCCCATCGGTCCCCGCCGCGCCGCCCGGCGATCCGTCCCCGGGCCGGACGCTACTCGATCGCCGCCTTGAGCCGCGCGATGCGCTCGTTCACGTCGGCGGCCACCAGCTTGCGGAAGCGCTCCGGCAGGAAGCGCGTGTCCGTGCACTCCTTCACGGCCAGCATGTCCATCAGCTCCAGGCGCTCCGTGTGCGCGGAGGGACGCACGTCCTTGATCACCTCGCGGATCACGTCCGGCAGGGACTTCCCCGGCGCGCCCGGACCTTCCTTCGCATCGCCGCGCGCCTCGCCCTGGGTCTCGAACACGCGCAGTGCGCGCACGAGGATGCCTTCCATCTCGTTGCCGCCGAGCCCGTCGTTCGCCGGAAGCTCCGGCAGCTCCTCCGGCTTGATCGGCACGCGGAGCTTGCGCGCCATCGCCGCGAAGAGCGCGGCGCGCCCCTCCTTCGTCCCCGGCGGGAAGAGCGGGATGTGCACGTCCAGGCGCCCCTGCCGCTTCAGGTCCACCTCCAGGAGGTCCGGCCGCGACGTGGCGAAGATCCAGATGATCCTCCCGCGGTTCCTCGTGTCGCTCATCTCCTTCGCCATCATCGCGTAGATGCGGCCGGACAACCCGGAGTCCCCGTCGTCGCCGCCGCGCTTGCCCATGGCCTGGTCCGCCTCGTCCACGAAGACGATGACCTGCCCCAGCGCGTGCAGGATGTGGAACACCTTCTCCAGGTTCCCCTCGGTGGCGCCCACCCACTTCTCGCGGAAGTTCTTGAGCTCCACGCACGGGATCCCGATCTCGCCGGCCAGGCACTCCACCAGGTAGGTCTTGCCGGTGCCGATGCGGCCGGTCAAGAGGTAGCCCATGGGGATGGCCGCGGTCACGCCCTTGCGCAGCAGCACCGCGTCCTGGCGCAGCCACGCCTTGGCCTCGTCGTGCCCGGCCACGTCGTCCAGCGTGCGCTTCGACTCCAGGAACTCCAGCCGCCCGAACGCCTCCTTCTCGATGATCTCCTTCTTCACCTTCGTGAGGTAGGCGCCGGTGATGCGCTCGCCCGACGAGACCGCGCGCCGCAGCATGGTGCGCACGGACACGCGCGACAGCCCCACGAGCCGCGAAGCCAGCGTCTCGCGCGGCACCTCGCACGCCGCGGCGAAGTCCGCGACGTCCGCGGTGGCGTGCTCCACGAAGGCGCGCAACTCCTCCGCCTGCGGCAGCTCGATCCGGAGCTTCGCGCTGTACGGGCTCTCCACGAGCTGCCGGTTCAGGTCCGCCAGGTTCTCCGTGATCAGTACGGTGGCCACGAACGCGCCGGTCACGGCGGGGTCGGACCCCCAGTCCACGATCTGGATGAGCGTCTGGCTGAGATCCGCCATGTACAGCGGGTCGCCCTGCGGCGCGATGAAGTGCGCGTAATCCAGGATCACCGCCACGCGCATGGGATCCGCCACGGTCTTCCCGTTCTCCGCCTTCGTGCGCGCGAGGGCGCCGCGGAGGAAGCGGTCGATCAGCTCCAGCGCGCGCTTCGGATCCCGCGGGAGCTGCCCGGCCAGCGCCAGCCCCTCCAGCTTGTCGTCCCCTTCCGCCGGCAGCGACGCCCAGGACGTCCCCTGGAACGTGTCGAACGCCTTGAGGAACCGGTGGAACGCCTCCATCCCCTTGCGCACGCGGATGCCCTTGCCCCGGTCGTACTGCACCACGACCTCGAAGGGATCGAACATCACCTCCGTGAGGTACTGCCGCAGCGGCAGGAAGTCCTTGCCGTCCGGCGAGGGGACGAGGTCGAAGATGTTGCCGTGCAGCATGAACTGGCTGGTGGTGCCGGCGCGGAACAGCTCGCGCATCTCGCGCGCCCACGCGGGAAAGGGTGCGGACGGCGACGGCGGCGCGGCGGACGGGGCGGCGGACTCCGCGTGCATGGGCACCTCCGGGCTCAGAACGTGACCCCCACGTTGAGCATGAGGGCGGACGCCGCGAGCACGACCAGTTCCCCGCTGTAGCGTCGCACCTGCACTCCCGCGGACGGAATCACGGCAGGCGCCACGCCGAAGCGGTTCAGCGGGATCTTGTCGCGGTGCTCGCCACGGTAACCCACGAGCAGGCCGCCGGTCACCTTCCCGTAGAGCCGGCCGTGGGCCCCCTCGAATCGACGCCCGAGGAACGTGTAGGCCGAGCGCTGCCGATAGGAGTTCCGGAAGGTGGCCGCCCCGGCGAGCCAGTCGTCCTCGCGCCGTACCTCCAGCCCCACGAGGCGTGGGCGGTTGTTGTGATCCGGTCGGTCCCGGTGGTGCGTGACGGCGTTGCCCAGATGCACGGTGAAGACCCGCTCCCCGGGCTCCCCGGCCGCCGCCGGGTCGGCCGCCGCGAGCAGCAGGGGAAGGAGCGGGAGCAGCAGACGGACTGGCAACACGGTGGACCCCCAGGGAGTGGACGGGTCGAGGCGAACGCGGAATGAACCCGCCGGCGCTCCCCGGGATCCGGCAACCGTCGCTCGCCGGCGGGACGCCGCCGCGGGTGCCCCCCCCGGCCGATCGCCGGCCACCCGGTGGCCCTTGGTGGCACGGACGCTTCGCGCTACCCTCCCGCCCGTTCCCCCACCCCAGGAGGGCCGCGATGACCGGTCTCGATTCCCTGCTCGTGCCCACGCTCGTGTCCGCCGTGATCGTGTTCGTTGCCAGCTCCATCCTGCACATGGGTCCGCTCTGGCACCGCACGGACTACCCGAAGCTCCCGAACGAGGACAAGGTGCGGGACGCGCTGCGCCCGCTGGCCATCCCGCCGGGCGACTACATGATGCCGCGCGCGTCCAGCGGCGCGGAGATGCGCACGCCCGAGTTCGCCGAGAAGCTGCAGCAGGGTCCCGTGATGATGCTCACGGTGATGCCGAACGGGCCGTTCACCATGGGGAAGAACCTGGCCACGTGGTTCGTGTACTGCGCGGTCGTGGGCTTCTTCGCCGCGTACATCGCCGGTCGCGCGCTCGCGCCGGGCGCGCACTACCTGGACGTCTTCCGCTTCGCCGGCGCCACGTCGTTCATCGGCTACACGGTGGCGCTCTGGCAGATGTCCATCTGGTACAGGCGCCCGTGGTCCATGAGCGTGAAGTACACGCTGGACGGCCTCATCTACGCCTTCCTCACCGCGGGCACGTTCGGCTGGCTCTGGCCGAAGTAGCGCGCGCTCACGGCGCGCGGGTCAGCGTGATGTTCTGCTTGGCGGGGTCCATCGTGCCGTCGGCGTCGAAGTCGTAGGCGCCGTCGGCCCCCGTCAGCTCCAGCACGTCGCCCTGCAGCGCCGCGTCCCACGCGATCACGCCGCCGCCGGGGAACACGAGACGCAGCAGGTCGCCGTCCAGCTCCCAGTTCGACGAGAGCACCTGCGGCGCTTCCCCGGCCGGCGTGAGCGTGAAGACGAAGGTGGCGTCCGCGTTGAGGACCAGGGCGGCCGCCCAGCCGAGCGGCACGGCGTCCACGGTCTCGCTCGTGGCCTTGCTCACGTACTCGATCCGCGTGGCGTTCCAGGTGCCCGTGATCTCGCCCGGCGACGGGCCGGCGGGGCCGGCGCAACCGGCCGCGCCGAGCGCCGCGATCGGGATGATGCCGATGAACGCGTTCCTGCGACGGGACGACATGACGCGCCTCCTCCGGGAAGTTGACGCGTCACGAAGCTGCACCGGGCGCATCGCGGCGGCCATGCCGGAGGTCAGCCGGCGCGCTGAGCAACGTCAGGTCGCCGCCGTCACTCCCGCTGCCGCCTCCCGCGCGGGGGCGGCGGCGGGCGCTCCGGCCCGGGTTCCGGCCCCAGCTCCGGCAGCCGCGCGCCCAGCTCGATGTCGTCGGTCAGCCCGCCCAGGATCTCCGCGTTCTGGTCCATCCACTTCGAGGTCTCGTCCAGCGTGGCGGTCACCGCGTCCAGGCGCGAGGACAGCACCTCCGGTCCGCCGGACACCGCGGTCTCCTCGCGGATGAGCCGCACCTGCTGCTCGATCCGCGTGAGTTCCGCGTCGATCACCACCAGGCTCTCCTGCGCCTTCGCCAGGTTCGCCAGCCGCTTCGTCTGGATGTCGTGCGTGGCCGAGAGCGAGCGCGCGAGCGGCGTGTCCGGCCCCGCCTCCTTCAGCCGCTCCGCGAGCCGCGCCACGTCCGCCTCCAGCGCCTCGCGGTCCAGCGTGGACAGGTTCGCCAGGATCACGCGCCGCGACATGAGCAGGCGCTGGAACAGGGCCAGGAGCTGGTTCAGCCCGCCGGCCCGCATGTCCGTCAAGGCGCCCAGCTCCCGCTCGTTGCGCGCGGGCGCGAGCCCGAGGATCTGCGTGCACTCGTTGTGCAGCCGGCGGTAGCGTTCGTAGGAGGCCGGGTCCAGCGACGCGAGGCTCCGTCGCACCTGCGTGTCCACGCGCTGCTGCCGCTTCTCCAGGCGCTCGCCCTGCACGAGCCGCTGGAAGCGGGGGTTCGACGACAGCGTCCCCAGGTACGCCAGCTCCGCCGCCGCGCCCAGGAACCAGAAGCCCGGGTTCGCGATGCCGAGCAGGCCGAACACGAACAGGCCCATCTGGTTGAGGGGCATGCGCCCCATGCCGGGCACGCGATGCCCGCGCGAGAACGCCGCCTTCACGTAGTCCCAGTAGGTCAGCGGCGCGTCGGCCACGGCGTCACCCCCGCTGCGCTTCGAGCGCGCGGAACGCCTCGCCCACCTCGGCCACCGCCGCCTTGAACGGCGGCGACTCCTGCACGGCCAGCGGGTCCGCGTCCCGCGTGGGCGGGATGATGTCCGCGAACTCCCGGCCGATCCGCCCCGGCGCGCGCGTGATGATCCACACGCGATCCCCCAGGTACACGGCCTCGATCAGCGAGTGCGTCACCAGGAACACCGTGGCCTGCACCTCGTGCCACAGCTCCATGATGAGCCGCTGCATGTCGCACCGCGTGGGCTCGTCCAGCGCCGAGAAGGGCTCGTCCATGAGGATGATGCGCGGCTTCAGCACCAGCGTGCGCGCGATGGCCACGCGCTGCTGCTGCCCGCCCGAGAGCTGGCCGGGGTACTTGTGCTCGTGGCCGTGCAGCCCCACCTTCTTCAGCCACGTCGCGGCCAGGTCCTCCCGCGCGGATGCCGACATCCCCAGCTCCGCATGGTTGATCTCCAGGCCGAGCGTCACGTTCTGCAGCACCGTGCGGTGCGGGAACGAGCTGTACTTCTGGAAGATCATGCCGCGGTCCCGGCCGGGACCCTCCACCTTCCGGTCCCGCACCAGCACGTCGCCGGTGGTGGGCGGGTACACGTCGTCGAAGCCCTGGATCAGGTTCAGGATGGTGGACTTCCCGCAGCCCGACGGGCCCACGATGGAGATGAACTCGCCGTAGTCCGGCTTGTCCTCCACGCGGAACGTCACGTCCTTGATCGCGGTGAAGGCGCGCGGCGTGCCGGGGTTGAACGTCTTGGAGACGTCGCGGAACTCCACCACCGCGGGGACCGCCGCGGCTTTCGCCGCCGCCCCGCCCGCCGCCGGGGCCGTCATCGCGGCGCGGCCTTCCACGGGAACAGCCGCTTCCCCGCCGCCATCCACGCCTTGTCGGTGAGGAACGCCACGACGACGATGAGCACCAGCACCAGGTAGATGTGCTCGCGCGGCCCGCGCCGCTGCGACGTCATGATGATCCCGCCCAACCCCTTCCCGATGTCCACCATCTCGGCCAGCAGGATGTAGCTCCAGCCCACGCCGAACCCCAGCCGCAGCGCCTCCCAGATCTGCGGCCACGCGATCGGCAGCATCACCTTCCCCACGATCTGCCGGCGGCTCGCGCCCAGCGTGTACGCGCCCTTGAGGTACGTGTCCTCCACGGACTCCACCGCCGCCGCGATCAGCGGCAGCAGGTAGATGCCGAACGCCAGCGCCAGGAACACCACCTTCTGCAGCTCGCCGGTGCCGAACAGGCTCAGCGTGAGCGGCACCAGCGTGGGGATGGGCAGGTACGCGCCGAAGACCGAGATGGGCGTGAACGCCGCGCGCACCTTCGTGAACGCGCCCATGGCCACGCCGAGCGGGAAGACCACCGCCACCGCCAGCGCGAAGCCCTCGACCACCCGCCCGAACGACACCAGGAGGTTCCGCGCCACGGCCCGCTCGAACCACAGCTCGCGGAACGAGAGCAGCACCTCCCGGGGGCTCGGCAGGATCGTGGGGGAGATGAGGCGGCTCTCCGCCTCCTTCCCCCACGTCATCACCGTCCAGACGAGGAGCAGCAGCGCGACCGGCACGGCCCCGAGCGCCCAGGACTGCCACGCCGGGATCCGCTCGCGGATGCGCAGCATGCCGCCGCCCGCCTTCGCGCCGCTCACGCGTCTACTTGGCCTCGGGCGGGTACACCGCGATCTCGACCCGGCGGTTCATCGCGTGGTTCAGGGGATCCTCCGGATCGGCCGGCTCGTCCCACGCCTTCCCCTCCACGACGAACTTGTTGGGGTCGAACTTGAACTGCTTCACCAGCTCCTGCATGACGGCGTTCGCGCGCTCCGCGGAGAGCTTCTGCACCTCGTCGTACGGCACGCCCTTCCCCTTCATGGACGAGTCCGTGTGCCCGAGCACCGCGATCACGGCGCGCTCGTACTGCCCGGCCAGGCGCCCCACCTTGTCCAGCGTGGCGTCCACCGTGGGATCGTACAGGGTGCCCGGCATCGGGTTGCCCAGGTCGTCGTGCTGCGGCTCGCGCAGGTTCGACGAGTTGGGGTAGAAGTTGATGCGGATCGTCTGCGTGACGATCGGCGCCTCCGCAGACACCTTCGAGTACGACATCGGCGCGAACGTGGACGCGTACGTGTCCTTCTGGTGCTTGAACAGCCCCTCGGCGTCCAGGGCCTGGATCACGGAGAAGTCCAGCACCTCGTCGAAGCGGGCCGGCGTGGCGATGAGCCCCAGCTCCCGGTACACGAAGGTGATGTTCTTCCAGGTGCGCTCGAAGTTCGTGGGGCTGTTCGCGTTCAGGAAGAAGTCCTTGTTCTCGGCGAAGTTCGTGGAGTGCGCGTCCAGCGCCATCCCCTGCACCTCCTCCACGGGCATGCCGTAGCCCTCGGCCATCCACTGGAAGGCCTGCGCCTTGAACCCGTCGTCGCCGAGCTGGTCCATCCCCTCGAAGATCCCCGCCACCAGGCCCTTGATGATGTCCGGGTGGTCCTTCGCGAAGTCCGCGCGCGCCGCCCACACGTCCGCGATCAGCTTGTTCGCCTCCGACGTGGTGGTGAGGATGCGCGTCCCCGCCACCTTCTCCGGGATGTTGTAGATGTCCGGCGCCCAGGAGACGCACGCGTCGATCCGCTTGTCGGCCACGAACGCCGCCGCCGCCTCGAACGCGGTGGCGGTGTACTTGTGGTTCACCTCGGAGGGCTGGATGCCGCCCGCGATCAGCAGGTTGTTGATGAAGTACTGCGACGGGCTGTTCTGCGCGTAGACCACGGTCTTGCCCTTGAGGTCCCGCACCGTGCTCACCGTGCCGCGCACGACGATGCCGTCGCCGCCGTTGGACCAGTCGATCTGCTGGTACACGCGGGGCGCCGTGCGCGAATCCTTCATCAGGTCCGGCGCGAACAGCGCGATCATGTCCAGCGTGCCCCACAGGATGTGGCTCTCGCCGGCGGCGAAGGCGTCCCGCGCGGTGACCGGGTCGTCGATCAGCTTCAGGTTGACCTTGAAGCCGTACTTCCTGAAGAAGATCGACTCCTCGTTCGGGGCGAAGCCGTGGTTCGCCGCCACGATGGGGAGCCAGCCGATCCACACGTTGATCGGGAACTGCACCACCTTCTCCGCCTCGTCCCACTTGTAGTTCGAGACGCCCTTCACCGGCGGGAGCTTGTCCGCCGGGATGTACGTGTACTCGTTGACGGTGGTGATGCCCTTCGTGTCCGGCGCCTCCACCTTCCCCGCCTGGTCCTTGAAGGCGTCCAGGTTCACCTGCCGCTGGCCGTCCTCGCCGGCCGGGAAGAGCGTGTCGCGGAAGTAGTACGCGGAGCCGGCCAGCGCGGCCGCCACGAACACGAACAGGATCAGCTTGCCCAGGGCGGTCGGTCCGACTTTCTCCTCGGCCATCGTCTTCCCTCCTCGTCAGTCGGGCCGCCGTGCGGCGTGCGCCCGCGGGTCCCTAGCCTTCCTTCACCGGTCCCATGTCGCGCGCGGGCGGCGGTGCCGCGGGCGCCTCCGTGGCCGCCTCCGCCGGGGGCACGTCCAGCCCGTACGCGGCGGCGAACTCGCTCAGCGCCTGGTCCGCGAGCGCCTGCTGCTCGGCCTCCATCAGCTGCACCTTGGACGTGTCCATCGTGGAGCCGGCCACGCGGGCGCGGCCCGCGGCCTTGTCGTGCCGCTCGGTCAGGTACTCCTCCACGCGGTTGATCGTCTCGCCCGCGCCGCCGATGGACGAGATCATCCCCGTGGCCATCTCCTGCAGCTCGGCCTGCGCCTCCATCATCTCCGTCTCGGTCAGCATGCGCTTCAGCTTCTCGATCTTCGCCTGCGCATCGCGCACCGACACGTCGCGCGCCTGGACCAGCTTCGTGTAGGTCTCCTCCGCGGCCTTGAGCTGCGCGCGGTTCTCCTCCAGCTGCTCCTTCACGGTCTTGAGCTGCAGCGCGTACTGCGCGGCCGGGCCGCGGTTCCCCACCTTGAGGTTCGCGGCCGCCTTCGCGGCCAGATCACGCTCCTGCGTCTCCAGGTTCTTCACCTGCCGGAGCAGCCGCTCGCAGAAGCCGGCGTGGGTGGCGAGGTTGTCGTTGAACCGGGCGATCTGATTGCGCAGGTTCTCCTTCTCCACCTCGATCAGCGCGCGCGGGTTCTCGCGCTCGATGCCGGAGATGAAGAGGCTGAGGAAGCCCTTGAAGAGGTTGGCGACCCGGTTCCACATGAGAGGCTCCTTCGCGTCGAGGACGGCCCCTTCGGCCGCGAGCGGGTGCGGCGTCTGGTACGGATTTTGCGGCAGGCTAGCAACGGCCCCGGGGTGTGTCAAACAGGACCGGATGTTCCCGCGCGGGATTGACGAACATGCGCCCGCCGGCAGCGTACGGCTCCGGGCCGCCTTGCGCCTCCGCAGGCCGGTTCCCGGGAAGACCGGGGGGCCTCATTGCCGCGGATCTCGGAGTTCTTCGGCATCTCGATCTACATCTACTGACGGGATCACGAGCCGCCGCACTTCCACGCGATCTACGGCTCCGACCAGGCCGCGATTCGAGTCGCCGATGGAGAGGTCCTCGCGGGCGCCTTGCCCCGTCGGGCGCTGGCCATGGTGCGCGAGTGGAGTACACTCCACGCACACGCGCTGGCGCGGAACTGGCGCCGGGCACGGCGCGGTCTTCCGTTGCTTCCCGTCCCGCCCCTGGAGTGATCGTGGTGGTATCTCGTGACGTCCTCCGGATACTCGAGGTTCGGCCGTGCGGCGGACACTCCTTGCGCGTGCGCTTCAGCGACGGCATGCGCAAGCGCGTCAACCTCCTGCCCCTGTTGGTCGGCCCCGTCTTCGAGCCGCTGCGGGATCCGGCGTACTTCGCGCGCGTGCGCGTGGACGGCGTGACCGGGACGGTCGGTTGGCCGAACGGAACGGACCTCGCGCCGGAGGCCATCCGCGACCTGCCTGCGGAAGCGGAGCCCGGAGCCGGCCCGGCCTAACGCAGCAGCGTCACCTTCGCCGACCGCTCCTCGCCCCCCGCGCGCACCTTCACGAAGTACGCCCCGGCCGCCACGCGGCGGCCCGCGTCGTCCGCCCCGTCCCAGTCCAGCCGCACCGTGCCGGCGGTCCGCGCGCCGTCCGTCAGGGTGCGCACGCGCCGGCCCGCCGCGTCGTACACCACGGCCCGCACGTTCGCCGCGTGCGGCAGCGTGAGGGCCACCGACGTCCCCGTGCGGAACGGGTTCGGCGCCGGGGCGGACATCCGCAGGTCGGCGCCGGCCGCCGCCACCTGGGGCGCGCCGGTCGGGTCGCTCGTGACGTCGCGCTCGTACACGCCGTTGCCGAAGGTGGCGCAGCGCAGCAGCCGGTCGTCCTTCTTGAACACGAGATCCGTGATCATCGCCGGCGGCATCCCCGCGCTGAAGTCGTGCCAGGAGGCGCCGCCGTCCGTGGTCCGGTACACGCTCAGGTCCGTGCCCACGTACACGTGCGCGGGGTTCACCGGGTCCACCACCACCGCCTGGCAGGGGATGTCGGGCAGGTTCGCGGTGCGGTCCGCCCAGGTGGCGCCCGCGTCCGTGGACGAGAACACGTGCGGCGTGCCGTATCCGGAGAACGAGATCCACACGTCGCGGCTGTCGTTCGGGTCGTACGCGATGTCCGTGAGGTACCGGTTCGGCAGCCCCGCGGTCACGTCCGTCCACACGCTGCCGTTCACCGTGCGGCGCAGCTCGAACGTGGCCGTGGCGGACGACGAGCCCGTGGCCGCCAGCGCCGTGTCCGGACTGGTGAAGGACACGCCGATCGTGCACACCGGCGTGCCGTTCCAGTTGGACGAGCCGCCCGTGTAGGACCAGCTCGCCCCGCCGTTCGTGGTCTTCTGCACGGCGAGCTGCCCGACGTAGAGCACGTTCGGGCTGCTCTCCGCCAGCACGAACGGCGCGATGAAGTTCGCCACCGACGAGTTGTACTCGTGCACCTCGAACCAGCTGTTCCCGCCGTCCGTGCTCTTGTACATGTTCGCGTACACGTACTCCTCGTACAGCACGTCCTCGTCGGTGGGGTCGATGGCGCACCAGCCGCCGTCGCCGCCGAACACCTTGGACCAGGACGGCGTGCCCAGGTACTTGATCGTCCCGTTGTCCTGCAGGCCGCCGAGCGCCAGGTCCTGCGTGGTGTACCCGTTCGCGAACCCCGCGTAGAACTGCGTGGTCACGAGCCCGCCGTTGCGGCCCGCCCACGTCGCGCCGGTGTCGGTGGACCGGAAGACGCCGCCGTCCGTCCCCACGTACACGATGCCCGGGTTCGTCGGGTCGAACACGATGGCGTGCGAGTCCGCGTGGATGTAGTCGGGCGGGCCCTCGGGGCCGCCGGCCGGCACCACGAAGTCGTAGCCCAGGTACCACGCGGTGACGTCGGTGAGGTTGCCGCCGCCGTTCGTGGTGCGCCACATGTCCAGTCCGGCGCACAGCACCAGGTTCGCGTCGCTGGGGTGCACCGCGATCACGTTGTCGTACCAGGCCTGCGAGGACGCCCAGTTCTGCGACGACTGCTGCGTCCACGTGGAGCCGCCGTTCGTGGTCCGGTACAGGCCCACCACCTGCCGCGTCGTGGAGCTGGAGACGCCGGCGTACACCACCGCGGGCCCCGCGCCGGACTCGTACGCGGTGAGCGCGGTGCGGCCGAAGTTCGTGGTCGGCAGCCCGCCGCCGAGCCGCGCCCACGACGATCCGCCGTCCGTCGTGCGCCAGATGCCGGCCTGCGTGTCGTCCGGCACGCCGAGCTGGCCGTGCGAGGCGTACACGGTGTTCGGCGCGCCCGGATCGACCACGAGATCCATGGCCATGAGCACCGCGTTCGACACCGCCCACGTGGCGCCGGAGTCCGTGGACTTGTACACGCCCTCGGTGGTGGCGGCCCACAGCACGGACGGCGTGGCCGGATCCTGCTGCAGCCGCTGCACGCACCGGTTCTGGTCGAAGGTCCAGTCGAGCCCGGTGGCGAGCCACGTGGCGCCGCCGTCCGTGGAGCGCAGCACGCCGAGCCCGTAGCCCGACCGCGCGCCCGGCGTGCCCACCTGGCCGCGGTTGTACCGCCCGATCTCGCCCGTGCCGATCCACATCCGGTCGGTGTCCGCGGGGTCGATCACGATCGTGCTCACGGACACGGTGGGGAAGCCCGTGTCGATCAGGTCCCAGGCGTCGGCGCCGGCTCCCGCCGTCGTGGAGAGCCAGAGACCGCCCGCGGCCATGCCCGCCCACAGGCGCGACGGCGTCGCCGGATCCACCGCCAGCGCGAGCACGCGCCCGCCGATGTTGTCCGGCCCGATGGACGTCCAGCCGCTGCCGCGCGGCCCGGCGCCGTCCGCGCGCTCCGGCGCGAGGGCCTCGCGCGCGTACGCCACGGCGCGTCCCCAGGCGTCCGCCGGGATCTCGGCGTTCGGGAACGCGCGCTGCCCGTACCACCACTCGAACATCTCGAGGATGTGGCCCTCCTCCTTCGTGTTCCCTTCGCGCAGCTCCTCCATCTCGCGGTCGGCGTAGCGGAGGGACATCCGCTCCACGGGGGACGGCACGGGAAGGGCGGCGTCGAAGCGCGCGGTCCAGGCGGCGGTCAGGAGGATCGCGGTCGCGGCGAGCGGGGCGCGGAGTCGGTTCATCGGGGTCGCCTCATCCGGGTGGGCGGGAGCCGGCGAGCGCGCGCCGGGGTCGCATGCGGGGGGATGTCGGCTCCGATTATACGCATCCGGGGTCGGGATCGCGCGGCGGAAGCGCCGGGGCCGGCACCGGCGGGCGCCGCAGGTGACGCGCCGGCAACGCGTTGCGCCACCCCCGCTTGCGCCGCGGGCGCGTTTTCGGGCATCCTTGGGGACACGAATCCCGCGACCGCCCGGCCCGTCGCCGGGGGGCGCCGTGCCACTCGCCCAGCACGAGGAGCCCTTCCGATGAGGTCGGCCGTCGCTGTCGTTTGTCTTCTTGCGTTGCTCCCGGCCTTCGCGTCCCCCGCCGCCGCCACCGGCGGCACCCACGTGGTCGTGCTCGGCTCGTCCACCGCGTACGGGATGGGCCCATCGGACCCCGACAGCGCGTGGGTGAACCGCTTCCGCGACACCGCGCAGGCCGTGGACCCCGCGCGCACCGTCACCAACCTGGCGTGGCCGGGCTACACCACGTACCACCTCATGCCGGACGGCTTCGTGCCCCCCGCGGGCCGCCCCACGCCGGACACCGCGCGCAACATCACCGAGGCAGTGGACCTCGGCGCGGACGCCATCCTCATCAACCTCCCGTCGAACGACGCGATGAACGGCTGGTCCGTGGGAACGCAGCTGGCGAACTTCGACGGGATGCTGGCCGCGGCGGCGGGCATCCCCGTGTGGATCAGCACGACGCAGCCGCGCAACACCACGGCCGCCACGCGCGCGAACCTCATGGAGATGCGGGACTCCACGCTGGCGCGCTGGGGCGACATGGCCCTCGACTTCTGGACGACGATCGCGAACGCGGACGGGACCATCAACGGCGCCTGGGACAGCGGCGACGGCGTCCACCTGAACGACGCGGCGCACGGCATCCTGTTCGCGCGGGTGGACGCGCGGGACGTGTGGGGGGCGATCGCCCCGACCGGCGCCCGCGGGACACCCGGCGCCGCCGGCGACGCGCTGCACGTCTTCGCCTCCCCGAACCCGTTCTCCGCCGGCACCGCCATCCGGTACACGCTCCCGCGGGAGGGCCGCGCCGTCCTGGACCTCTACGACCTCTCGGGCCGCCACCTCCGGACGCTCGCGGACTCGGAAGCCTCCGCCGGTTCGCACGAGCTCTTCATCCCGGGAGCGGACTTCGGCGCCGCCACCGGGGTATACTTCTTCCGCCTGAGCACCGCGCAGGAAGAGCGCACGGGCAAGCTGATCCGCGTCCGCTAGGCAGCGACACTCATCACGTGCCGTTCCACCCCCCGCGACGGCCCGGACATCGAGGTGCACAATGACCCGAATCCCCACGGGAGGCGGCGCGCTCGTCGCGCTCTGCCTGCTGGCGCTGACCGCCGGACCGGCCGCCTCGGCCCCGCCGCCGGAGCACGACGCCTTCCTCACGGACCTGGACCGGATGGAGCGGTACTTCGAGGAGCACCCCGAGCTGAAGACGCGGCCGAGCACCGGCTGGAAGCCGTTCAACCGCGCGAAGTGGTTCCGCACGCCGCGCGTGGAGCGCGGCGTCACGGCGGATCCGCAGCGGCGCTGGGACGCCTGGGAGGTGAAGCGGCAGCGCGAGGCCGGCCAGCTCGGCCGCGCCGCGTGGTTCGAGCTGGGTCCCGTGAACCTCTCCGGCCGCGTGCTGGCGCTGGCGTTCCATCCCACGGACCCGCTCACCGTGTACGCGGGCGCAGCGAGCGGCGGGCTGTGGAAGACCACGGACGGCGGGGACACCTGGAGCCCGCGCACGGACGAACTCCCCTCGCTCGCGATCGGCGGCGTGGGCGTGAGCGTGAACGACCCCGACATCGTGGTGATCGGGACCGGCGAGGGCACGCTGAACGCGGATGCCGTCTCCGGCGTCGGCATCCTCCGGTCCACGGACGCGGGCGGCACGTGGAGTCCCACGAACGTCACGTACGCGGTGGATTCGGGCACCGGCTTCCACTTCATCGAGGTCAACCCGTCCACCGGCACGATGCTGGCCGGGGAGCGCTCCGGGATGTGGCGCTCCACGAACGACGGCGCCACGTGGACGAAGGTGCGCGCGTCCGGGGACTACTGGGACGCGGAGTGGAAGACGGGCACGAGCCGCGTCTACACGATCGGCGGCGGCAGCACGTTCGGCGGGAACCTGATGCAGGTCTCCACGGACGACGGCGCCACGTGGACCAACACCACCAGCGGCCTCCCCTCGTCCTCGTCCATCGGCAAGGCGAAGCTCTCCGTCTGCCGCAACACGTCCGCCACGATCTTCGTCCACCTCTCCAGCTCGTCCACGTACGGCACGCTGGGCGTGTACCGCAGCACGAACGACGGCGCCACGTGGTCCCTGCGGAACAACACGACGAACGCGGGCGGCGGCCAGGGCTGGTACAACCTCACGATGGCCGTGGACCCGGACAACGCCAGCCGCGTCATCATGGGCGGCGTGGAGAACTTCGCCTCGTCCAACGCCGGCACGAACTTCAGCGAGGTGGGCGACGGCTACGGCCTCGGCACGGACACGGCCCTGCACTGGGACCACCACGTGCTGGAGTACGAGCCGGGCTCCACCTCGAACGTGTGGGCCGGCACGGACGGCGGCGTCTGGCGCTCCACGGACGACGGCGCCACATGGACGTCCCGCCGCGAGGGCATGGGCACGTACCAGTTCTACGACATCAGCGTGGCGCAGTCCGATCCCGAGTACATCGTGGGCGGCGCGCAGGACAACGGCGTGCCCGGCCGCGTCGTGATGGACACCTGGTTCACGTCGAACCTGTTCGCCGACGGCTTCGTGTGCAACATCTCGCCCGCGGACGCGAACCTCGTGTACTCCGAGTGGCAGTTCGGGAACCACGTGAAGAGCACGGACGGCGGGAACTCGTGGTTCAACATCCAGACGGGCCTGGGCTCCGGGGACTGGCTGGCCGCCACGGACCTGGATCCGTCGAACTCGAACCGGCTCTTCACGGACACGAATGCCGGCATCTACCGCACGACCAACGGCGGCTCGTCCTGGAGCCAGGTGTCCACGCACTCCGCCATCTGGATCTCCATCAGCCCGGCCGACGGCAACGTGGTCTGGACCGTGGAGAGCACGCCGCGCCGCACGACGAACGGCGGCACGAGCTGGACGATCGCGAGCGCCTACGGGTTCGGCACCGGCGGGTCGCCCACGAAGATCCTGGCCCACCCCACGGACGCCAGCACGGCGTTCGTCACGTTCGGCGGCTACGGGGTCGGCGCGCACGTCGCGCGCACCACGGACCTCGGGGCCACGTGGACGAACGTGACCGGGGATCTCCCCGCGCAGCCCGTGAACTGCATCGCCGTGGATCCCATGTTCCCGGCCGAGTGGTACATCGGGACGGACGTGGCGGTGTGGAAGAGCACGGACGGCGGGACCACGTGGCTGCCGTTCTCGGACGCGCTGCCGAACGCGGTCGTCACGGACCTGGAGATCCGGAACACGGCGCGCAAGCTCGTGGCCGGCACCTACGGTCGCGGCGCGTGGGAGGTGTCCATCACGGGCGGCGCCACGGACGTGACGCGGCTGGAGGCGGAGCCGCGGAACCTGATGCTGGATCCGCCGTTCCCGAACCCGGCGCGCGCCGCGGTCACGCTCCGCTTCGCGGCGCGGCACGACGGCCCCGCCGAGCTCGCCGTGTACGACGTGGCGGGGCGCCTCGTGCGGGATCTCGGCACGGTGACCGCCGACGGCGTGATCCGGTCCGCGACCTGGGTCACGGAGGGCGTCACGCCCGGCGCGTACTTCGCGGTGCTGCGCGCGGGCGAGGCGAAGATCACGCGCAAGGTGGTCGTCACGCGGTAGGCGCGGCCCGCGGGGCGGCCTCGGCCGCCCCGTGCCCCCCGCGCGTCACGCGGCCGCCTGCGCCCCCTCCGCGAAGCTCCACGTCCGGCCGGTGCCCACCGTGCGGATGTCCGCCAGGCACGACCGGAGCCGGTCGGGCGTGCCGAGGTCGCTCCATCCGCACGCGGGAACGCGCTGCAGGAGAAGGTCGTCCTCCGATCCCTGGAGGACGTCCTTCGAGAAGTCCAGGACGGGAAGGCTGGCGTATGCCGGCGCCAGCTCCCGGGCGGCGAGCGCCCGCCGCATGGTGGCCAGGAGACCGGGCAGCCGGCGCTCGTACAGGCGCACCAGCGCGCGCGCGCGGGCCACGATGAGGAAGCTGTTCCAGACCGCTCCGCGCTCCCGGAGGCGCCGGGCCTCGTGTACCGGCGGCTTCTCCACGAACGACGCGACCGGCCGGAAGTCCCGGTCGTCGCGCGCTTCCACGGGAAGCACCCATCCGTACTGCGAGTCCGCGTCGTCCGGCTCGATCCCCATCAGCACGATCCGGTCGGGCTCCGCGTGAACGCGCGCGAGCGCTTCGCGCGCGCACCGCGCCGGCGTGTCCTCGTCGCGCACCCAGTGGTCGGACGGCAGCACCCACACGCGCGCGTCCGGGTCCCGCTCCGCGATCGCGAGGAGCGGAAGCAGCAGCCCCACGGCGGTCCCGCGGTTCTCCGGCTGCACGACCACGTTGCGCCCGCCCGTCAGCTCGCGCCGCCACCACCGCTCGTGGCGCTCGGCCACCACGGTCACGATTCGCGCGTCGGCCACGACGCGCCGCGCGCGGTCACGCGCGAGTCCGAGGAGCGACGCGTCGCCCCCGAACGAGCAGAACTGCTTGGGCACGGGCACGCCGTCATTGCCGCGGGTGACCTCGGAGAGACGCGTCCCGTCGCCAGCGGCGAGAAGGAGCGCCCAGGGAGCGGGGGCCGGTTCGGTCATGGGGGTGTTCTCCGGAACGGGTTGGGAGACATCCGTCTCATCGGCAACGAACACGCCCGTTTGATACGGCACCTCGCGCACGGTTACCGGGATCCTGCTATCCGTCTGCCTCGAAACTGATTTCCGTCAGGTCGCCCGATTGCGGGTGCGAAACCGGTCCCTTTCCGGGCGACTCGAAGCGTGCGGACCTCGAACGAGGGAGGACGAGATGCCGAGGAACGTGGCCGTGCGGGTGCGCTACCCCTTGGCCGGGGGAAGCATGACCCTGCGCGCGAGCGCGGACTGGGAGACCGACATCGCTCCGGTGCGCGTGGACGGCGCCGGACGCTTCGACTTCGCGCTGCCGGTGGACGGCACGCATGCGTACTTCAAGCCGGTGATCCACCGGGACGGCGTGCTGCACTGGGCGAAGGGCGACGACGCCCTCGCGCTGGCGAACGTGGACGCGCCGGTGGAGGTGTTCCCGCACTTCTTCGACGAGCCGAAGTGCAGCGTCTGCGGCGCCCACACGGTGCGCTCCGCCGACGGTTCGCGCGAGCACACCGTCCGCGTCTTCCTCCCGCCGGGCTACGACGAGAACCGTCTCGAACGCTACCCGGTGATCTACATGCAGGACGGGCAGAACCTCTTCTTCCCGGAGGAGGCGTTCAACGGCCACCACTGGAAGGTGGAAGAGAGCCTCGCCGTGCTCGAGTCCATGAACCTCGTGCGGAAGGTGATCGTGGTGGGGATCTACCCCGTGGACCGGATGCGGGACTACACCGCGGACGGGTACCATGCCTACGGCCGGTTCGTGGTGGAGGACCTGAAGCCGTGGGTGGATCGCCGCTACCGGACGATGACGGACGCCGCGAACACCGCGGTCATGGGCTCCTCGCTGGGCGGCGTGGTGTCGTTCCACCTCGCCTGGGAGCACCCGTCGGTCTTCGGCGCGGCCGGGTGCCTGTCGTCCACGTTCGGCTACCGGGACGACCTGGCGGAGCGCGTCCGCCGCGGCCGCAAGCGCGGGGTCCGCTTCTACCTCGACAGCGGCTGGCCCCGGGACAATTACGAGGCCACCCGCTCCATGCGCAACGCCCTGCTCGCGCGCGGTTGGCGGGCCGGGGACGACCTCATGTACCTCGCCTTCCCCGACGCGCGGCACGACGAGAGCTCCTGGGCCATGCGCATCCACGTGCCGTTCCAGTTCTTCTTCGGGCGGTGACCCGTCCGCCGCCGGCTGCGGCGGACGGGCGCATCACGCGTCCGCGCGGCCGAGCAGCGTGGCCAGCGCCTTGCGCGCGCGGTGCAGCCGCACCTTCACCGCGCCCTCGGTCATGCCGAGCGCCTCCGCCGTCTCCTTCGTGCTCCGCTCCTCCAGGTCGCGCAGGACCAGGATCGCCCGGTAGCGCAGGGGCAGCCGCGCGATGCCGGCGCGCACGCGTCGCCGGATCTCCGCCCGCTCCAGCTCGGTGTGCGCGTCCGCGTCGATGCGCGGCGCATCCTCCACGCGGTGGCCGGTCTCGTCGTACGTGGGAAGGAGCGCGTCCAGGCTGGTCTCCGGGCGGCGGTTCGCCCGGCGGATCTTCAGCAGCGCCGCGTTCCACGCGATGCGGTGCAGCCAGGTCGCCAGGCCCGACTCCCCGCGGAACGCCGCGATCCCCTTCACGGCCTGCACGAACGCGTCCTGGAACGCGTCGCGGGCGTCGTCCTCGTTGCGAAGCACGCGTCGCGTCACGCCGAGCACGGCGGGGCCGTACTCGCGCACCACGATCGCCCAGCTCCGCTCGCAGCCGGTGCGGAGTCCCGCCACCAGCTCGCGCTCGCGGTCCGTGCGCGTCGCCGCGCCGACCTCCGGCGCGTCCACCAGGGCCGTTCCGTCCGGGTTCAGCACGGCGCCACTCCCTTCAGAAGCTCCTGCACGAGGCCGGAGCAGTTCGTGAACGACACGCCCTCGCGGCGCAGCGCCGCGATCAGGTCCAGCCCGCCCTGGTCGATCCAGGACACGCCGCCGAGGTCCACCACCACCGCGCGCCCGTCGGCGGGTCTGCACGCGCGGCGCATCTCCTCCACCCACGCGCCCGCGAGGCTTCCGTCGAGCCGGAAGACGTCGCGTCGCGCGGGCTCTTCGCGTCGGGTGATCCGGAGCATCGAGGGCCACCTCCGTTGGAAGGACGGCGATCCCTACCGCAACGGGCGTGCCGGTCCGGCCGGCGGACGGCGGGCGTTCTCGCAAGCGGTGGCGGTGCATGGAGTTGGCGGGGAACGGGCCGGCCCCCCGCCCGGCGGCGGCCGGCCCGATCCCCGACATCCCGTGGGCGCGCCACGACCCTTCGTGGGGAGAGCGGCCCCCGCCCACGGAATGCGGTGGGAGGGGCGCCGGGACCCCGCCGTGTTACCTGCGGGCGCCGCCCGTGCTCGAAGTGCGCGCGCGGCGGGAGGCGCGAAGGCGCGCCGGGCCGCCGGCAACCCCGAAGAGGAGAACGATCATGCGGAACAGCCGGATGCTCCCCCTCGTCGCGGCGGTGTCGCTGCTGTGCCTCGGCGCGCTTGCCGGCGGCACGTTCGCCGCCGGCGCGGAGACCGCCCACGTGTCGTCCGCGTTCGCGGGCGCGAAGGTCAACGGCGGCACGGTCACGCACACCCGCGAGGGCGGCAAGCAGGTCCTCAAGCTCTCGTCGGACTTCAAGACGCCCGACACCCCGGACCCGCACTGGCAGGTGGTGGACTCGAAGGGCAACGTCTACCTGCTGCAGCGCCTGCCCATCAAGGGCGACAAGGTGAACACGACCATCACGCTGCCCGCGTACGTCCAGGACGTGGCGAAGGTGCAGATCTGGTGCGCCTGGGCGGAGGCCCTGCTCGGCGAGGCCAAGTTCGCGACGCCCGTGATGTAGCCGCGGAGCCCGGCCGGCCGGGGGGCGCGCGGCGCGCGGCGCCGCCGTCCCGGCCGCCGGCTCCTGCCCTTCCGCGGCATCCCCCACCGAATCAAGGAGGTTCCGATGAGACTCGTGAGTCTCGCGCCGATCGCGTTCGCCCTGCTCGCTGCCGGCGACGCGACGGCGCAGGTGAAGGAGAGGAAGTCGCTCACGCTGGACGGAGCGAAGGCCGCGATCGCGGCCGTTGCCGCGGAGGCGGCGCGGCTGGGCGTGGGCGGCGCCGTCGCCGTGACGGACGAGGGCGGAAACGTCATCGCCATCGAGCGGCTGGAAGGCACGTTCGCCGCCGCCACGGTCGTGGCGGCCGAGAAGGCGCGCACGGCCGCGCAGTTCCAGCGGCCCACGCGCGTGTTCGAGGACGCCGTCCGCAACGGGCGCACGTCGCTGGTGGCGGTGGACGTCATGACGCCGCTGCAGGGCGGCGTGCCCGTCGTGATCGACGGGGAAGTGGTGGGTGCGGTCGGCGTCAGCGGGGCGGCGAGCGCGCAGCAGGACGACGAATTCGCCATCCTCGGGGCCGCCGCCGTGACCGTGAGCATGGCGTCCGCCGCGACCGCCGCGGTGACCCGCGCCGGGAAGTCCGTCACCTACCTCGACCGGTCATCCGTGCAGCGCGGCTTCGCGAAGGGAGCGGTGCTGGTCAACGCCGGGGCGTACCAGGTCCACGCCAGCCATCGCGACGCCGCCGGGCAGGCCGAGGTGCACGTGCACGAGACGGACATCATCTACGTCCTGAAGGGTCGCGCGACGTTCGTGACCGGCGGCGCCGTCGTGGACCCGAAGCAGACGGGCGAGGGCGAGATCCGCGGCGCCTCGATCGCGGGCGGCGAGACCCGCGAGCTGGCGCCCGGCGACGTGGTCATCGTCCCGAGCGGGGTGCCGCACTGGTTCGCGAAGCTGGGCGGCTCGTTCGACTACTACGTCGTGAAGGTGCGCGACGCCGAGGGGGGCGTGTCGTGATGCGACGCCTGCTCCTCCTCCTGGCCGGGCTTCCGGCGGCCGCGACGTTCGCGGCGCCGGGGCTCCCGGTCACCCCGCCGCACGTGTCGCTGGACCTGGCCACGGCCGAGGGCGTCGCCGCCGTGGCCGGAACGTGGCGGACGCACGAGGCGACGCTCGTGGAGGTCCCGTTCACCGAGGTCGGCCCCGGCGACAAGCCGGGCGGCCGGGCGAATCGCACGCTGGACGTGGCGCCGAACGCCGGCATGCGCGGCTTCGACGACTCCGCGTGGCCGGTGATCGATCCCGCCTCGCTGTCCGCGCGCCGGGCCGGCGGCAAGGTCTGCTTCGAGTGGTACCGGTTCCGGGGCACGGTGCCTGAGCGGATCGACGGCGTGGATCCCACCGGGGCCACGATCGTGTTCGAGATCACCGTGGACGACTACGCCGAGGTCTGGGTGGACGGCGAGCTGCCGCGCGAGCTCGGCCAGGCCGGCGGCACGGTGGTGGCCGGGTTCAACGTGCCGAACCGCGTGGTGCTGATGCGGGACGCGCAGCCGGGTCGCACCTTCGAGGTGGCGGTGTTCGGGATGAACGGTCCGATCTCCGCGTCCCCCGCGAACTACGTGTGGGTCCGTGCCGCGAAGCTGCACGTCCACCTCGTGCCGCGCGCCGTCGCGCCGGTGGCCGTGGCCGTCCAGGTGGACCGGTTCGACCCCGCGCTCGACGCGATCGTTCCCGCCGGCGCGGTGCTGGAAAGGGTCGCGGAGGGCTTCCTCTTCGGCGAAGGACCGGTATGGCTGCCCGGGGGGGCCCTGCTCTTCTCCGACCCGAACGGCAACCGGATCTACCGCTGGTCGGAGCGCGAGGGCGTCTCGGTCTTCCGCGAGCGGAGCGGCTACGCGGAGGCGGACGTCGCCGCGTACCGGCAGCCCGGCTCGAACGGGCTGACGCTGGATCCGCAGGGCCGGCTCGTCGCGTGCGAGCACGGCAACCGGCGCGTCACGCGAACGCTGGCCGACGGGTCGATCCGCGTGGTGGCGGACCGGTTCGAGGGCCGGCGCCTCAACAGCCCGAACGACGTGGTGTGCCGATCCGACGGCGCCGTCTTCTTCACCGACCCGCCGTTCGGGCTGCCGGCCTTCCACGACGATCCGCGCCGCGAGCTGGACTTCACCGGCGTGTACTGCGTGCGCGGGGACGACCTGACGCTGGTGACGAAGGAGCTGGCGGGCCCGAACGGCCTCGCCTTCTCCCCGGACGAGCGCAGGCTGTACGTCGCGAACTGGGACGAGGCGCGCAAGGTGGTCATGCGCTACGACGTGGCGAAGGACGGCTCGGCCCGCAACGGCCGGCTCTTCTTCAGCATGGACGGCGCACCCGAGCCGGAGGCGCTCGACGGGCTGAAGGTGGACCGCAAGGGCAACCTGTACGTGTCCGGGCCCGGTGGCGTGTGGATCCTGGACGGGGACGGCAAGCACCTCGGCACCATCCGCGCTCCGGAGCTGCCCGCGAACTTCGCGTGGGGCGATGCGGACGGGCGCACGCTGTACTTCACCGCCCGCACCGGGCTGTACCGGATGCGGATGCTGGTTCCCGGAATCCGGCCGGCCGCGGTGCAGGTGGCTTCCACGGAGGGGGCACGATGATCACGATGGCGGCGGAAATGCCCATGTCGCGCGGGCAGCGGACGGCGAGCTGGTGCCTGCAGGTGCTGGCGGCGATCATCCTCCTGCAGACGCTGTTCTTCAAGTTCACGGGGGCCGAGGAGTCGGTCTACATCTTCACCACGCTCGGGGCCGAGCCGTGGGGACGGATCGGCAGCGGCGTGGTGGAACTCGTCGCGGCGGTGCTGCTGCTCGTGCCGCGCACGGTCGTGTGGGGCGCGCTCCTCGCGCTGGGCACGATCTCGGGGGCGATCCTGGGGCACCTCACGAAGCTCGGCATCGCGCTGACCCCCGTCGGGGATCGGGGCGAGCTCTTCGTCCTGGCCCTGGTGGTGTTCGTGTCCTCCCTCGGCATCCTGTCGCTGCGCCGCTCCGGGATCCCGGTCCCGCGGCGCTGAGTCCCCGGCGGCCGGGCGTCCCGCGCGTCCGGCCGTCTCCGCGGGAACCGCGCGACGCGGGCGGGCAATAGCTGATAGTCTGATCCGGAATGGGCGGCCCGGCCGTCGGGCGGGGCCGCCTGCCTTCCGGAAGGACGCCAGCGATGCTACGCCACCCCTCCCGATCCCGGTCCGCAGTCGCCCTCCTCGTCGCCATCCTCCTGCCGGTCACGGCCGCCGCATTCGACCCGCCGCGCGACGCCCGCGGCCTCCCGCTCTGGGAGGTGCGGGAGTGGACGGACTTCCCGGTCCGTCTCGTGCTGCAGGACGGAGAGGCCCTGGAGGCGCTCCTCGGCGCCACGCCGATCGCGGGATTCGACCGCTCCGGAGTGCGCCCGGCGCCCGGCGGACGGCTCGTGGTGGAGACGCGCGTGACGGAGGCCGAGGCGGCCGCACTCGATGCGGCCGGCGTGCGCTTCGAGCGCTTGCCCGACGCCGAGCGCGAGGGCCGCCGCGCGATCGAGGCGGAGTGGCGCCGGCAGGCGGAGGAGGGCGAGGCGTCGCTGCGCACCGGCCCGGACAAGGGCGTGTACCACACCCACGCGCAGATCGGCACGATCCTGGCCGCCGCCGAGACGAACTACCCGGCGCTCTGCGACCGCTTCAGCATCGGGACGTCCGTGCAGGGCCGCGACCTCTGGACCATCAAGATCAGCGACAACGTGTCCGTGGAGGAGGCCGAGCCCGAGGTGCGCCTGGCCGGGACGATCCACGGCAACGAGCCGCCCGCGCAGGAGATGCTGCTGTACCTGCTGGACTGGCTGACCACGCGGTACGGCACCGATCCGGACGTGACCGGGCTGGTGGACGGCACGGAGATCTACATCACGCCGTGCCTGAACCCGGACGGTCTCACGCTCGGCACCCGGCGCAACGCCCACAACGTGGACCTGAACCGCAACTTCCCCACGCCGAACGGGACGATCGGCGACGACGGCACGTGGACCCAGGAGCCCGAGACGGTGGCGATCCGGACGTTCGGGGAGAGCCGGAACTTCGTGATCAGCGAGAACGGGCACACCGGCGCGATGGTGGTGAACTACCCGTGGGACTACACGTACACGCGCGCGCCCGACGACGCGGCGCTCATCCTCCTGAGCCTGGAGTACAGCACCTGGAACCTTCCGATGTACAACGGCGACTGGCCGCAGGGCATCACGAACGGCGCGGACTGGTACGTCGTCTCCGGCGGGCTGCAGGACTGGTCGTACCACTCCACGGGCGGCATCGACGTCACGATCGAGCTGAGCGACTCGTTCGCGCCGCCCGCCTCCCAGCTCGACGCGATGTGGAACGACAACCGCGAGAGCCTCCTGCACTTCGTGCGCGCCGCGCGCTACGGCCTGCACGGGCGCGTGACCGACTCCGTCACCGGGCTGCCGCTGGACGCCACGGTCTCGGTGGTGGGCAACGCGAAGCCGGTCGTCACGGACGCCGACCACGGCGACTGGTACAAGCTGCTCCCCTCGGGCACGTACACGCTCGTGGTGACGGCGGACGGCTACCTCGACCGGACCCTGCCCGGGCTCTCCACCGTGTGGGGGACGCCCGCGTTCGTGGCCGTGACGCTGGATCCCGTGGGCGCGGACGTCGCGACGTCGGGCGGATCGGACGACGTGCGGCTCGGGCTCTCGCCGAACCCGTTCCGCGGCGCGACGACGCTGCGCTTCACGGTGCCGCGACCGGGGAATGTGCGGCTCGCCGTGCACGACGCGGCCGGGCGACTCGTCCGGTCGCTCGTGGACGGACCGCGGCCGGCCGGTCCGGGGTCGCTGCGCTGGGACGGCACGTCCGACTCCGGCGATCGCGTCGCGGACGGTGTCTACTTCGTGCGGCTGGAGGCCGCGGGGCGGCAGGAAGTCGCGAAGGTCGTGCTCGCGCGGTGAGGTGCCGGCTCAGTCGACGCGCGCACGCCGCGGGGCGCGGATCCCCAGCTTCTTCATCCGGCTGCGCAGCGTGTTGGGATGCAGGTCCAGGAGCCGCGCCGCGCCGCCCGCGCCCTCGATCACGCCGCCCGTCCGTTCCAGCGCATCCAGGATGTGGCGGCGCTGCATCTCCTCCAGCGTGACCGGCGGCGGCGTTGCCGGTGCCGGTGGCGGCAGCGGGGCGCCGCCGGGCGCCGCGGCCGCCGCGCCCGCGCCCGGGCGCGCCGCCGGCCCGGGCACCAGCTCCGGGGTGATCTCCACGACCGGGCCGTCGCACAGCAGCACGGCGCGCTCCACGATGTTCTGCAGCTCGCGCACGTTCCCGGGCCAGTCGTACGCCGCCAGGCGGTCCAGCGCCCCGGGCGTGAGCCGCCGCACCGGCCGGGCGAACTGCGCCGCCGAGCGCTGCAGGAACCGCAGCGCCAGCGGCGCGATGTCCTCCCGCCGCTCGCGCAACGGCGGCACGCCGATCGGGAACACGTTCAGCCGGTAGAACAGGTCCGAACGGAATCGCCCCGCCGCCACTTCCGCCGGCAGGTCGCGATTCGTCGCCGCGATCACCCGCACGTCCACCTTCCGCGACCGGCTGCTGCCGACCGGTTCGAACTCCCGCTCCTGCAGCACGCGCAGCAGCTTGACCTGGGTCTCGAGCGGCAGCTCGCCCACCTCGTCCAGGAACAGCGTTCCGTTGTCCGCCAGGCCGAAGCGCCCCTCCCGGTCCTCCACCGCCCCCGTGAACGCGCCCTTCACGTGGCCGAAGAGCTCGCTCTCCACGAGGCCGGCGGAGATCGCGGCGCAGTTCACCTTCACGAGCGGCCGGTCCCGCCGGGTGCTGCGCGCGTGCAGGGCCCGGGCGAACAGCTCCTTCCCCGTGCCGGTCTCCCCGGCGATCAGCACCGTGGCGTCCGTGGGCGCCACCTGCTCCACCTGCCGCAGCACGCGCAGGAGCGCGGGGCTCTTCCCGACGATCTCCTCGAAGTTGTGCTCGGTGCGGATCTCCTCCTGCAGGTACTCGTTCTCGCGCGCCAGACGGTCGTGCAGCCGCGCGATCTCCTCGTACGCGAAGCAGTTCTCGACGGCGATCACGGCCGCCTTCGCGATCTCCTGCAGGATGGGCAGGCGGTCCGGCGGGAAGGCATCCGTCTGCCTCGCGAAGAAGAACAGCGCCCCGGCGCCCGGGCCGTCCGTGGTCATGGGCAGCGCGCAGACGGACTGCATGTCCTCCCGCGCCATGCCCGCGGCCGTGGCCGGGAACCGCTTCGCGAACTCGTCGCGGCGCCCCGAAACGAACGGACTCCCGCTCTCCAGCACCCAGCCCCCGACGGTTTGCGCCCGCGGGAACCGGTTGCCCACGGTGAGCCGCGGCTCGCCGTCCGCGCGATTGAGCGCGTAGATCTCCATCTCGTCCGTCTCCGGCACGGGGACGAGCACCCCGAGCCGATCCACCGGCACGATGCGCCGCAGTTCGTCCATCACGGCGCTGAACAGCGAGGGGCGGTCCAGGTGCCGCGCGATCGCACGGTTGATCCCGAGCAGGGAGCGCAGCTCCTCCTCGCGCCGCCGCAGCTCCCGGGTCCGCTCCTGCACCGTGCGTTCCAGGCCGTCCCGCGCGGCCTCCAGCGCCTGCGCCACGCGCAGCCGCTCCAGCTCCGCGCCGGCCCGCGCCGCGAAGATGCGGAACACGTCCAGGCCGCGCGCCTCGTCCGCCAGCGGCTCCGTGTGGATCACCGCGAGGTGGCCCAGGGAGTCCCCGTGCGGATTCACGAGAGGAACGCCCACATAGGCGCGCGCGCCTATCTGCCGGAGGCCGTCGTCGTGCGGGAACTCGCGCTGCACGTCGTCCCGGACGTTGAGGAAGCCGTGCGACACCACGCGCTCGCACGGGTGGCCGGCCAGGTCGTACTCCAGGTTGTCGAGGAAGCCCTCGCCGCCCCAGAAGGCGAGCATGCGGACGCGCGTGGAGGATCCCTCGCAGAACTCGGAGACGAACGCGTACCGCACGTCCATGGCGGACGCCAGCCCGCGCACCAGCGACCGGAAGAACTCGTGCCCGACATCCGCCGCGGTGCCCTCCACGAGCGCCCGCAACGCCTTCTGCTCCGCGCGCGCGACGCGCGCGCCGGAGTTGCTTCGGGGGGCGGGGGAGCGACGCGCGCTGGGGGCCACGGCCGGTCCTCGATCGAGAGAGTGGCGGCGATCATACGCGGCCGGCGGTCCGTTCCACAACGGACCGCGGGCGCCCCTCAGCGGGCGGGCCGGGCCGCCCGCAGCACGGCGCGGACCAGGTCCTCCGGCACGTGGGGCGGGATCTCGTCCCCGGCATCCGCGAGGTCCCTTTCGAGCGCCAGCGTCCCGCGGTAGGCCTCCAGGTAGCGGACGCACGCCGGGCACTCGCCCAGGTGCACCTCGAAGGCGTCGCGGGTCGCCGCGGGGAGTTCGCCCGCCACGTAGTCCATCAGGAAGCGGTCCAGCTCTCGGCAGGTCACGGTTCACGTCTCCTTCGGCATCGCTCCCGGCTCCGGGGCGGGCACGCCGGTCACATCCGATCGGACCTTTGGATGCCGCCCGCCCGGCGGGGTTACGGCCCCGGCCGCGGCCAGCGCGGCGAAACCTCCCGCCCGTCGCCGTATCCAAGCTGCCGACCCGATGACGCCCGGCGGTGCGCGGCGTCCGACCCCCTGGCGCCGCGCCCGCCGTCGCATCGCTTCCCGGAGACGGCATGCGAACGCCCGTGCGAACCCCCGCCCTGCTCGAAGCGCTGCAGCTCGGCGTCTTCATGGTGTCGGCGCTCGTGTTCGTCGCGCTGCTCGAGCACCCGGCATCGCCGGTCCGCGCCGCCCTCCCGGACGCCGGCGCACGGCGGATCGTGACCGGCGTGGCCATGGGGCTCACCGCGGTCGCCCTCATCTACTCCCCGTGGGGCAAGCGCTCCGGCGCGCACTTGAACCCCGCCGTGACGCTCGCGTACCTCCGGCTGGGCCGGGTGCGCGCGCCGCTCTTCGCCCGGTACGTCGCGGCGCAGTTCGCGGGCGGCGCGATCGCCGTGCTCGCGGCGCGGGCCGCCGCCGCCGGCGTGCTCGGCCACCCGTCGGTCCGCTACGCGGCCACCCTGCCGGGCCCCGCCGGGGTCGTCCCGGCGTTCGCCGCGGAGCTCGTCATCACGTTCGTGCTCATGACCGTGGTGCTGCGCGCGAGCGCCGCGCCGCGCCTGGAGCGGTACACGGGGCTGCTGGCGGGCGCGCTCGTGGCCGTGTGGATCGCCGTGGAGGCGCCGCTCTCCGGCATGAGCATGAATCCCGCACGCTCCCTCGCCTCCGCGCTCGGCGCCGGCGAGTGGACGTCGCTCTGGATCTACTTCACCGCACCGCCGCTGGGGATGCTGCTCGCGGCGGAGCTGCACGCGCGTCGCGGCCGCGCGCGCGACGGCTGCGCGAAGCTGCGCCACGCCGCCGACGTCCCCTGTCCGTTCTGCGGCCACGCTCCCGCGGCCGCCGCCACCCGCCCGTAGCAGGAGGAACCCATGGAGACGCGGTACGACGTGGTGATCATCGGCACCGGCGCGGGCGGCGGGACGCTCGCGTACCGCCTCGCGCCGAGCGGCAGGCGGATCCTGCTGGTGGAGCGCGGCGACTTCGTCCCGCGCGAGCAGGACAACTGGGACCCGCGCGCGGTGAACGTGGAGGGCAAGTACGCCGCGAAGGAGGTCTGGCGGGACGCGGCGGGACGGGACCTCCACCCGCACACGAACTACGGGGTGGGCGGCAACACGAAGTTCTACGGCGCGGCGCTGTTCCGCATGCGGCGCGAGGACTTCGGCGAGCTGCGCCACCACGGCGGCATCTCCCCCGCGTGGCCGATCTCCTACGACGAGCTGGAGCCGTACTACGGCGAAGCGGAGCGCCTGTACCACGTGCACGGAAGCCGCGGCGAGGACCCCACCGAGCCGTCCGCGTCCGCGCCCTACCCGCACCCGCCGGTGCGGCACGAGCCGCGCATCCAGCGCCTGGCCGACGATCTCGCCGCGCAGGGCCTCTCCCCGTTCCACGTGCCCCTGGGCGTGATGCTGGACGAGGGCAACCGGAAGAGCGCGTGCATCCGCTGCCGCACGTGCGACGGGTTCCCGTGCCTCGTGGGGGCGAAAGCGGACGCGCACGTGTGCGCGGTGGAGCCGGCGCTCGAGGCGCCGAACGTCACGCTGATGACCCGCACGAAGGTGGAGAGGCTCGTGACGGACGCCTCCGGCCGCACCGTCACTCGGCTCGTCTGCACGCGCGACGGCGAACCCATCGAGATCGAGGCGGACGTGGTGGTGGTCTCGTGCGGCGCGATCAACTCCGCCGCGCTGCTGCTCCGTTCCGCGAACGACCGGCACCCGAACGGCCTCGCCAACGGCTCGGACGTCGTGGGACGCCACTACATGGGGCACATCAACTCGGTCCTCATGGCCCTCTCGCGCTGCCCGAACCCCACGGTCTTCCAGAAGACGCTGGGCCTGAACGACTTCTACTTCGGATCCCCGGAGTGGCCCTTCCCCATGGGACACATCTCGTTCGTGGGCAAGCTGGACGGGGAGACCCTGAAGGCCGGGGCGCCGGCCGTTGCGCCCGGGTGGACGCTGGACCTCATGGCGCGCCACTCGCTGGACTTCTGGCTCACGTCCGAGGACCTCCCGGATCCCGGGAACCGTGTCACGGTGGATCGCGAGGGCCGCATCGTCCTCGCCTACACGCCGAACAACGAGGAGGGGCACCGCCGCCTCGTCGCGAAGCTCAAGAAGCTCCTGGAGCACCAGTCGTCCTGCCCGGTGCACGGCAAGGACTGCCACCAGGGCCTCTTCGCCCGGAGCCTCTTCCTCGGCCAGCGCATCCCGCTCGCGGGCGTGGCCCACCAGAACGGCACGATCCGCTTCGGCCGCGACCCGCGCACCTCGGCGCTGGACACGAACTGCCGCGCGCACGAGCTGGACAACCTGTACGTCGTGGACGGGAGCTTCTTCCCCTCCAGCGCCGCGGTGAACCCGGCGCTCACCATCATGGCCAACGCGCTGCGCGTGGGCGATCACCTGCTGGAGCGCCTCGGGGCGCGGAGGGAGGCCGGCCATGAAGCCCTGGCGT
This sequence comes from uncultured Gemmatimonadota bacterium, assembly GCA_964571855.1. Classification (GTDB taxonomy): domain Bacteria; phylum ARS69; class ARS69; order ARS69; family ARS69; genus CAYYFX01. Next base: position 851,314 of record CAZNDO010000001.1, on the reverse strand, counting down.
CCTGGTAGGGCGATCCTCGCCACGATCCTCGCGCTGGTGCTGGGCGGCGCGGGCGCCGCGGCCGCGGTCCCGGTCGTGGCCGCGGTGGACGCCCCGGGGTTCACCGTCGCCGACCTGGATGCGGAGGTCGCGTTCTTCACGCAAGTGCTGGACTTCCGGGTGGACTCCGAGGCGGAGGCCGCGGGCGACGGGATCGAAGCGCTCTCCGGCGTCTTCGGTTCCCGCGTGCGCACGGCCCGCCTGGTGCTCGGCGACGAGGCGATCGAGCTGACGGAGTACCTGGCGCCGCGCGGCCGGCCGGTCCCTGCCGACTCTCGCAGCAACGACCGCTGGTTCCAGCACGTCGCGATCGTCGTCCGCGACATGGACGCCGCGTACGCCCGCCTCCGCGCGCACGACGTGCCCCACGCGTCGCCCGGCCCGCAGCGCCTTCCGGACTGGAATCCCGGCGCGGGCGGCATCCGCGCGTTCTACTTCAAGGATCCGGAGGGCCACGTGCTCGAGATCCTGGACTTCCCCGCCGGCAAGGGCGACCCGAAGTGGCAACGGGACACGGGTGCGCTCTTCCTGGGCATCGACCACACGGCGATCGTCGTGGGCGACACGGATGCGTCCATCGCGTTCTACCGCGACACACTCGGCCTGCGCGTGGCGGGCGGAAGCGAGAACCACGGCATCGAGCAGGAACGGCTGAACAACGTCTTCGGCGCGCGGCTGCGCATCACCACGCTGCGCGCGGCGAAGGGGCCGGGGATCGAGCTGCTGGAGTACCTGGCCCCGGCCGGCGGCCGGCCCGCCCCGGCCGATCTGGCCGCGAACGACCTGGTGCATTGGCAGACGAGGCTGGTGCTGTCCCCGGGCGCGACGCTGCCGGCGGGCGCGGGGTGGACGCCGGTCTCCGCCGCCGCGTCGCCGCACGACGTCCCCGAGCTCGGGATCGCGAACGGCCTGCTCGTGCGCGACCGCGACGGGCACGGACTTCTCCTGTCGGAACCCCTCCGGACCGCGAGGAACTGAGATGACGAACGCCACGATGAACCGCGCGAACGACGACGCCGCGGCGCAGGCCGCGCCCCGGACCATCCCCGCCGTGGCCGTGCGCCCCGGCGTCCCGGGCTCCGTCCACCTGGCGCGCGTGCCCATGCCGTCGCTCGACGACGTGCCCGGCGGCCGCGGCGTGCTCGTGAAGGTGCTGGCGGTGGGCGTGGACGGCACGGACCGGGAGATCAATGCCGCGGAGTACGGCGCGGCGCCCGAGGGCTACGACTACCTCGTGATCGGCCACGAGAGCTTCGGCCGCGTGGAGGCGGTGGGCCCGAGCGTCACGGAGCTCGCGCCGGGCGACCATGTGGTGGCCACGGTGCGACGTCCCGGCCGCAGCCTGTACGACGCCATCGGCACGTACGACATGACCACGGACGACACGTACTACGAGCGCGGCATCAACCTGCGCCACGGCTACCTGACGGAGTACTACGTCGACGAGCCCGAGTACGTCGTGAAGGTGCCGTCCGGGCTGCGGAAGGTGGGCGTGCTGCTGGAGCCCACCACGGTGGTCGAGAAGGGGATCGCGCAGGCGTACGAGATCCAGCGGCGCCTCCGCGTGTGGCGGCCGCGCCGCGCCGCCGTGCTCGGCGCGGGGACCATCGGGCTGCTGGCCACGCTCGTCCTGCGCCTGCGGGGCCTGGAGGTCACCACCTTCGGCCTCACCCCGAAGCCGTACTTCAACGCCGACCTCGTCGAGGCGCTCGGGGCCCGGTACGAGTCCACGCGGCAGCTCCCGCTCCGTGACGCCGCGGCGCGCGCCGGGGGCTACGATCTCGTCTTCGAGGCCACCGGCCACTCCCCGCTCGTGTTCGAGGCCATGGAGGCGCTGGCGAAGAACGGGGTGCTCGTGCTCTCCAGCGTGACGGGGGGCAACCGCACCGTGGAGGTCCCGGCCGACCGCATCAACCTCGGCTTCGTGCTCGGCAACAAGGTCATGGTGGGCACCGTGAACGCGAACCGCGAGTACTTCGAGGCCGGTGCGAAGGACCTGGCGCAGGCCGAGCTGCAGTACCCGGGCTGGACGGAGCGGCTGCTCACGCACCCGGTGGACGGCCTGGCGAACTGGCCGAGGCTGTTCGACCTGCTCGAGAACGCGAAGGGCGCGGTGAAGGTGTACTGCCGCGTCGCGGAGGACTGAGCGTGGACCGCCCTGCGGTGGACGGCTGCTCCGTCCCGGCGGCCGGCGTGCGGCGCGTGGTGATCCTGGGCGGCGGCTTCGCCGGCGTGTACGCGGCACTGGCACTGGAGAAGGCCCTGGCGAAGCGGACGGACCTGCGGGTCACGCTCGTGGGCCGGGAGAACTTCCTGCTGTTCACGCCCATGCTGCACGAGGTGGCATCCGGGGACCTGGATGTCACGCACATCGTGAACCCCGTCCGGAGGATGCTGAGGCGCGTGGACTTCTTCCACGGCGAGGCGACCGCCGTGGACCTGGACACCCGTCGCGTGACCGCGCGCCACGGCGACGGCCACGCCCACGTCCTGGAGTACGACCAGCTCGTGCTCGCGCTCGGCTCGGTCACGAGCTGGTACGGCATCCCCGGTCTCGCCGAGCGGGCCATCCCCATGAAGACGCTGGGCGACGCCATCGCGCTCCGCAACCAGCTGATCGAGTGCCTGGAGGCCGCGGACTTCGAGTGCGCGTCGCCCGAACGGAACGCGCTGTGCACGCTGCTCGTGGCCGGCGGCGGCTTCGCCGGCGTCGAGACCGCGGCGGCCCTCCACGACTTCCTGCGCGATGCCGTGTCCTCCTACCGGCACCTCTCCCCGGACCGGCTCCGGCTCGTGCTGGTGCACTCCGGCGCGCGCCTGCTCCCGGAGCTCGGGCCGGAGCTCGGCGCCTACGCCGGCCGCAAGCTGGCGGAGCAGGGCATCGAGCTGCGGCTCGGCGTGAAGGTGGCCGGCGTGGACGGCGACGAGGTCGTGCTGTCCGACGGCGCGCGCGTGACCGCGCGCACGGTCGTCTGGACCGCCGGAACGGAGCCGCACCCGCTGCTCGCCGCGCTGCCGGTGCGCCACGAGCGCGGCCGCATCGCGACCGACCCGTGCCTCGCGGTCGAGGGCCGCCCCGGCGTGTGGGCCGCGGGCGACTGCGCGTGGATCCCCGACGGGAAGGGGGGCGCACACCCGCCCACCGCGCAGCACGCGCTGCGCGAGGGCAAGCTGCTCGCGGACAACGTGCTGGCCGCGCTGGACGGGCGCCCGCCGCGCGCGTTCCGCTTCCGGACGCTCGGCCAGCTCGCCGCCATCGGCCGGCGCCGCGGCGTGGCGCGCATCCTGGGCCGCAACTTCTCCGGGTTCCTCGCCTGGTGGCTGTGGCGGACCATCTACCTCGCGAAGCTCCCGGGAACCGAGAAGAAGCTTCGCGTCATGCTCGACTGGACGCTGGACCTGGTGTTCGCGCGGGACCTCGCGAAGCTCCCGACCGCGCGCACCCCGGCCGGGGAGCCGCGTCCGCGGCGCCCGGCCCCGATGCTCCCCGCCGCGCCGATGTCGCTTGCCCGCGGCGGCTCGTGAACCGAAGAATCCCCGAAGGCCGCGACGGGTCGCGGCAGGAGGACGCACGGATGAAGCCCAAGGCGGCGCCCGGCGCCGAACGGCAGCGGCTCGCGGAGGACGCGCAGCGCACGCGCAACTGGAAGCGGTGGGGTCCGTACCTCTCCGAGCGGCAGTGGGGCACGGTGCGCGAGGACTACTCCGCGCACGGCGAATGCTGGGACTACTTCCCCCACGACCACGCGCGCAGCCGCGCGTACCGCTGGGGCGAGGACGGCCTCCTCGGCATCACCGACCGCCAGGGGCGTCTGTGCTTCGCGCTCGCGCTGTGGAACGGCCGCGACCCCATCCTGAAGGAGCGCCTCTTCGGGCTCACCGGACCGCAGGGCAACCACGGCGAGGACGTGAAGGAGGAGTACTACTACCTCGACTCCACCCCCACGCACTCCTGGATGAAGGCGCTCTACAAGTACCCGCAGGCGGAGTACCCGTACGCGCGCCTCGTGGAGGAGACCGGGCGCCGCGGCAAGTCCGACCCGGAGCTCGAGCTCGCGGACACGGGCGCCTTCGCGGACGACCGCTACTTCGACGTCGTCGCGGAGTACGCGAAGGCCGGGCCGGACGACATCCTGATCCGCATCACGGTGGCCAACCGCGGGCCGGACGCCGCCACCGTGCACGTGCTTCCCACGCTCTGGTACCGCAACACGTGGTCGTGGGGGCGGCACGGCGAGGGCTACTGGCCGAAGCCCCGGCTCGCCGCCGCCGGCGCGGGGTCCGTCACGTGCGAGCACGCGGACCTGGGCGCCTTCCGGTTCGACGCCGCCCCCGCCCCGGACGGCGGGATGCCGGAGCTGGTCTTCACGGAGAACGAGACGAACGCGGCGCGCCTCTTCGGGGCAGCGAACCCCTCGCCCCACGTGAAGGACGCGTTCCACGATCTGGTCGTGCACGGGCGCCGCGAGGCCGTGAATCCGCGGCGCTCCGGCACGAAGGCGGCGGCGTGGTACCGGCTGGAGATCCCCGCGGGCGCGGACGTCGTGCTGAAGCTCCGCCTGCGCGCGGAGGCCGGCGCGTCGGCCCGTCCCTTCGGCCCGGACTTCGACGCCACGTTCGCCGCGCGCGCGGCCGAGGCGGACGAGTTCCACGAGTCCCTCGCCCCGCCGGAGCAGACCGCGGAGGAGAAGGCCGTGGCGCGGCAGGCGCGCGCCGGCCTGCTGTGGTCCAAGCAGTTCTTCCACTACGTGGTGAAGGACTGGCTGGAGGGTGATCCCGCGCAGCCGGCGCCGCCCGCCGAGCGCCGGCAGGGCCGCAACGCCGACTGGCGCCACCTGTACAACCGCGACGTCATCTCCATGCCGGACAAGTGGGAGTATCCCTGGTACGCCGCGTGGGACCTGGCGTTCCACATGATCCCGTTCGCGCGGCTGGACCCGGACTTCGCGAAGGAGCAGATCCTGCTGTTCCTGCGCGAGTGGTACATGCACCCCAACGGCCAGATCCCGGCGTACGAGTTCGCCTTCGGCGACGTGAACCCGCCGGTGCACGCCTGGGCCGCATGGCGCGTGTACAAGATGACCGGGGCCCGCGGCGAGCGCGACCGCGAGTTCCTCGCGAGGGTCTTCCAGAAGCTCCTCATCAACTTCACGTGGTGGGTGAACCGCAAGGACGTGTCCGGGAAGCACCTCTTCGCGGGGGGATTCCTCGGGCTGGACAACATCGGCGTGTTCGACCGGTCCCGCCCGCTCCCTACCGGCGGGACGCTGGAGCAGGCCGACGGCACCGCCTGGATGGCGTTCTACTGCAACACGATGCTGTCCATGGCGCTGGAGCTGGCGCGGCACGATCCGGCCTACGAGGACGTGGCGTCGAAGTTCTTCGAGCACTTCGTGGCGATCACCGACGCCATGAATACGCTGGGCGGCACGGGCCTCTGGGACGAGCGGGACGGCTTCTACTACGACCAACTGCTCACGGGAGGCGGGATGCAGCCGCTCAAGGTGCGCTCCCTCGTGGGGCTCATCCCCCTGATCGCGTGCGAGATCCTGGAGGCGGACGATCTGGAGGCGCTGCCCGGCTTCGCGAAGCGGATGCACTGGTTCCTGGAGAACCGCAAGGATCTTGCCCGGCACATCTCCTATCTCGCCGAGGACCGCGGCGACGGCCACGGGCACCGGCTCCTCGCCATCCCCTCGCGCGAGCGCCTGGAGCGGGTTCTTCACTACCTGCTGGACGAGAACGAGTTCCTCGGCCCGTACGGCATCCGTTCCATCTCGAAGCACCACGAGACGCACCCGTACGTGTTCCGCGCCGGGAACGAGGAGTGGAGCGTGCAGTACGTCCCCGGCGAGTCGGACACGGGGCTCTTCGGCGGGAACTCGAACTGGCGCGGCCCGGTGTGGTTCCCGGTCAACTACCTACTCGTGGAGGCCCTGGAGCGGTACCATCACTTCTACGGGGACGACCTCACGGTGGAGTTCCCCACCGGATCCGGCCGGCGGATGCACCTCGGACACGTGGCGCGCGAGATCTCCGCGCGCCTCGCGCGGATCTTCCTCCCGGACCACGCCGGACGGCGGCCGTGCCACGGGGACGATCGCCGCTACGCCGACGACCCGCAGTGGAGGAACCTCGTGCTCTTCCACGAGTACTTCCACGGGGACACGGGACGCGGCGTGGGTGCCAGCCACCAGACGGGCTGGACGGCGCTCGTCGTGAAGTGCCTGGAGGATCTGGCGTGCATGCGCACGGGACGCGAGGCCGGCGTGGCCGCCCGCCCCGCGCGCGTCCGTGCCGCCGCGACCACGGAGTAACGCAAGGAGGCGGGACGTGGAACTCGATCGCAGGGAGTGGCTGGAAGCCGACGGCCTCGGAGGGTACGCCTCGGGCACGGCGTCGGGGATCCGCACGCGACGCTACCACGCGCTGCTGCTCGCGTCCGCGCGCCCGCCCACGGAGCGCTTCGTGCTGGTGAACGGGATGGACGTGGCGGTGGACGCGGGATCCGGTTGGGTGCCGTGCTCCACGCAGGCCTACCGCGGGGACGTCCGCCATCCCGAGGGATGGTCCCGGCTGGAGTCGTTCGAGGCGTCGCCCTGGCCCACGTGGACCTACCGCGTGGGCGACGGGCTCACGCTCGTCCAGGAGCTGCTCGTCGCCCCGGGCGAGGCGCGCACGTTCGTGCGCTTCCGCCTGGTCGCCGAGGACCGGGACGCGAAGGCGGCCGCGAAGGACGCGGTGCTCGTGGTGCGCCCGTTCCTCTCCGGCCGCGACTACCACGCGCTGCACTTCCACAACCCGCACTTCCGCTTCGAGTCCGAGCTGGCCGGCGGCACGGTCGCGTGGCGCCCGTACGACGGCGTGCCCGGGATCGAGGCCGCCTTCGATGGCGAGTGGGTCCAGGAGCCGCTCTGGTACCGGCGCTTCGAGTACGCCGCGGAGACGGAGCGCGGGCTGGAGCACGAGGAGGACCTGGCGTCTCCCGGCTACTTCCGGCTGCGCTTCGCGAAGGGCGAGGCGGCCCTCGCGTTCCGCGCGCTCCTCGACGTGCCCGCGGGTGCCGCGCCGGCCGCGAAGGCGAAGGGCAAGGCGCCGGCCGCCGCGAAGGTGCAACGAGGCATCACGGCGCTCGCCGCGTTCCGGACCGCCGCCGCGAGGGAGGCGAGGCGCCGTGCGAAGCTCGGCGGCGGGCTGGCGGCGGCCGCGGACGCGTACATCGTGCAGCGCGGGACGGGCCGCACCATCGTGGCCGGCTACCCGTGGTTCACGGACTGGGGCCGGGACACGTTCCTCGCCATGCGCGGCCTGTGCCTGGCCACCGGTCGACTGGCGGATGCGGAGGCCATCCTCCTGGAGTGGTCGGGTGCCGTGTCCGAAGGGATGTTGCCGAACCGCTTCCCGGACCGCGGCGAGGCACCGGAGTTCAACTCCGTGGACGCGTCGCTGTGGTACGTCGTGGTCTGCGGCGAGTACCTGGATGCCGCGAAGCGGGCCGGACGCAAGGTGCCCGCGCGCACGAAGGCGAGGCTGGCGAAGGCCGTGCAGGAGATCCTCGCCGGCTACGCGGACGGAACCCGCTACGGCATCCGGGCGGACGCGGACGGGCTGCTCGCCGCCGGCGTGGCCGGGCAGCAGCTCACGTGGATGGACGCGCGCGTGGGCGCGCGGGAGATCACGCCGCGCATCGGCAAGCCCGTGGAGATCCAGGCGCTCTGGATCAACGCGCTCCGCGTCGGCGCGGCGCTCGGCGAGCGGCGCTGGGAGGAGATGCGCGCGCGCGCGCGGCGCAGCTTCGAGCAGAGGTTCTGGAATCCCTCGCTCGGCGGCCTGCACGACGTGGTGGATGCGGACCACGAGCCCGGCAAGGTGGACGCTGCGGTGCGGCCGAACCAGATCCTGGCCGTGGGCGGCCTGCGGGAGACGCTGCTCGACGGGAAGAAGGCGCAGAGCGTGGTGGATCTCGTGGAGGACCGCCTGCTCACGCCGCTCGGCCTGCGCACGCTCGCGCCGGACGAGCCGGGCTACCGTCCGCGCTACGAGGGGGACGCCGCCGCGCGGGACGGCGCGTACCACCAGGGCACGGTGTGGCCGTGGCTCCTGGGTCCGTTCGTGGACGCGTGGCTGCGCGTGCGCGGCGGCGGCGCGGACGCCGTGGCGGAGGCGCGCAGCCGGTTCCTGGCGCCCCTGGAGGCCCACGTGGCCGAGGCCGGCGTGGGGCACGTGTCCGAGGTGGCGGACGGGGACCCGCCGCACCGCCCGGCGGGATGCCCGTTCCAGGCGTGGTCGGTGGGCGAGATGCTGCGGATCGAGCGCGCACTGGCGAGCCCGGAAGAGCCGAAGGCCCCGAAGGCCCCGAAGTCGGTGCCGGAGACCGACGACGCCCGCCGCCCGGAGGCACCGGTCGCCCGGCCCGCGCGAACCCGCCGCCGGTAGCCCCCGCGGAACCGGCCGGCGGGAAGCCGTGTCCGCCGCGGGAGCCGGATCGCGTTCCGGGGTGCAGGAGCATCGCCTGCACCCCACGCCATCCGGAGTCCCCCATGTCCCGATCCCGCGTCCCCGTCGCACTGTCCCATGCCCTGGTCCTCGCCCTCGCCTCGCCCGCACTCGCCCTGAGTCCCATCGACGACTTCGAGCGCGGCGGCTTCTCGTTCACGAGCTCCTCGGCGTACCAGGAGCATGTGGTCCCGATCCCGGCGCACACGTCCCACGCCATCGCTCCCCAGCGCACCATCGTCCTGGCGCCGGACGGAGGGGTGGCGTCCGCGCGGAAGACGCTGTACGACAGCAACCACGACAACGTGCTCGAGGTCCTCGCCGAGGCGAACGGCTCGGTGCGGGTCCGCTGGGACCTGGGTTCCGTTCGCGACCTGACGTTCCTGGGGCAGGTGGACCGGTTCGTCGTGGACATGGAGTCCGCCCCGGAAGGCGGACAGGTCACGGCGATCCTCGTGGGCCCCGGGGGCGGCGAGGGCGTGACGAAGCCGACGAACGGCGGCCAGACGCTCGAGTTCCACTTCTCCGAGTGGGGCTTCGCCGACCCCACCGCCGTGGACACGATCGCGTTCCGCTTCGACGCCGCCGAAGGGTACTACCGCGTGGCCGAGATCCGGCTCCGCCGCACCGGCTCGCTGGACGTGAACTTCCTCGGCATGTTCGTGGCCACGCAGGTCCCGCCGATCCCGTCCCCGCCCCTGGAGTGGCGAACGCACCACCTGAGCCTCTTCCCCCTCGTGACCAACCGCGTGGTCATCCAGGACGCGGTGTCGGCGATCACGCCGCAGGTCTCGGCGGATTGGGAGGAGGTGGCGTTCGGACGTTCCGTGACGTCGTTCGCCTGGTCGGACGGCAAGCCGTTCTCGGACACCACCTTCCGGATCTCGGCGGAGTTCACGGGATCGCGCGGCAACGTGTGCGTCGTGTTCCCTCCGGACCCGATCCACGACGAACTCGGGTTCCTGCTGGAGTTTCCGATCGTCGTCGTGGCCCCGGGGGGCGCCATCGTCGGCGAGTCGCTCACGCGCTGGCACTTCGACGTGGATCCCCGGCAGGGCGCGATCTTCCCGTACGTGACCGTGACGCCGGGGCTCGGTTCGTCGAACGGCTTCGAGATCACGTTCGACTACACGTCGACGGGCGGCGTGGAATCCTCCTACCCGCTGTTCGACGCGACGTGGATCTCCGACTGGAACCTCACGCAGGTCACGGATGCGCCCGCGATCCCGCCCGTCGCGGCGATCGGGCCGGCCCTCCGCGCCCGGCCCAGCGTCACGCGCGGCGGCACGGAACTCGTGGCGTCGCGTCCCTTCGGCCCCGGCGCGCGCATCTCCGTGCACGACGTGACCGGACGCCGCCTGCGCACGATCCACGCCCCGGCAGGCGCGCGGACCGTGCGCTGGGACGGCGACGGCCCGGACGGGGCGGCGCCGGCGGGCGTGTACTTCCTCCGGCTGGAGGACGCCGCCGGCTCCGCCGCGGCCCGGGTCACGCGCGTGCGGTGATGCGGCCGGTCACGCCTCGCGCGCCGGGACGTGCTTCGCGAGCGCCGTCAGGAACGGCTGCACGGTGGCGTTCGGGCCCACCTTGCCGTCGAGGAGCTGCTTCGCGGTGACGTCCTTGCCGTACACCTTCGCGTTCGCGTCCCGGTCCACGTCCACCACCGCGCCGTCCAGCGACACGCCGGCGAACAGGCCCTTGCTGCGCGAGTACGAGTAGATCGCCGAGTCCAGCGTGAGGTTCACGCCCGCCTCCGCCTTGCGGCCGACGGGCCCGGCGGTGACGCCGGCTTCCGCGCCGAGCTTGAGGTGATCCTCGAGGAGCGCATCGATGCCCTTCGGATCCGTGAACACGAGCACGAGGTCCGTGGCCTCCACGCCGATCTGGAAGCCGTAGCTCGCGCCGCCGAGCGACACGAACGCGGGCGCGGACCACTTCCCGTTCTCCGCACGGCGCGCCACCACGCCCTTGCCCCAGCGTCCGCCGACGGCGAGCGCCGCGCCCTTCACCACGTGCGGGATCACCGCCACGCCCCAGGCCTTCTCGAGCAGCGCCTTCGGGATCTCCGCGTCCTCGCCGCTGACGGCGGCGCGAAGCACCTCCGCGGCCTTCTCCACGCGCTCCACCTCGTCGCTCTTCTCCGCCTTCTCCGCCTTCTTCGCCTCGTCGGCCTTGTCCATCGGTTTCGCCTCGTCCGCGTTCGCCGGCGCGGCGATCAGCACGGCGAGCGCGAGCATCGCCAGCGCGCGCTTCCGGATCGTCGAGTGCCTGAGCATGTTCGTCTCCTTTCGCGAGGTCCCGGCACCGAAGCAGTGCCCTCCACCCGGAGGTGAAGCATGACCCGTGCCGGGCGCGGAGAGGCCGCGGATGCGCCGCTGCCGCCCGGGGCGTCCGCCCGGCGTTTCCCTTCGACAGGGCGTGTCCGGTTTCGCGCCGCGCCCTCGCGCGCCCCTACCGGCGCCCGCGGCCGTTCTGCTAGGCTGGTCGCTCCCGCGTTCGTCCCCCCAACCGGAGTCGCACCCCATGAAGCCGGGCCGCCTTCCCGCCGCCCTCCTGCTGCTCGTGTGCCCGCTCGTGCCCGCCGGCGCGATCAACCTCGTCCCCAACCCCGGCTTCGAGACCCTGAACACGTGTCCCACGGGGTTCGGCCAGCTCTCCGCCGCCGCGTCCTGGAACGCGCCCACCGACGGCACGTCGGACTGCCTGAACACGTGCGTCACGGGGTGGCCGTCCTTCCCCGTGCCGGCGGTGCCGTCGAACCCGCTCGGCTTCCAGACGCCCCTGAGCGGGAACGGCTACGGCGGCTTCATCGTGCGGAACTCGCTGAACACGAGCTACCGGGAGTACCTGCAGGTCCCGCTGTCCGCGCCGCTCGCGAACGGACAGTCCTACACGGTGACGTTCCATGTGAACCTGTCGGACTCCAGCTACCTCGCGATCGACCGCATCGGCGCGGACTTCTCCGCGGGACCCGTGGGACCCACGGGCAACGACCTGCCGCTGGCGTTCACGCCGCAGATCGAGACCCCCGCGAACACGTTCCTCACGGACACCGTGAACTGGATGACGGTCAGCGGGTCGTTCACCGCGAACGGCACGGAGACGCACCTGGTCATCGGAAACTTCCACGACGACGCGAACACCGCCACGCAGTCCACGGGCATGGCGTGGCCGGTCAGCTACTACCACGTGGACGACGTGCTCGTGGAGCTCGCCGCACCGGAGCTCGTGGCGTGCTGCACGTCGGACGGCTTCTGCCAGATGCTGACGGCGGCGCAGTGCCTGGGCGAGGGCTGGACGCCGGGCGCGCCGGGATCCTCCTGCACGCCGGATCCGTGCGGCCCGACCGCCACGACGCCGACGAGCTGGGGCCGGCTGAAGTCCACCTACCGCTAGCGCGCACCCGTCCGCGGGCGGCTGGCCACGCTTTCCACCGGCCGCCCGCGGCGTATACTGCGCACGTGCCTGCGAACCTGTCGCCCGAGTACAAGCAGGCGGAAGCGGAGTTCCGGAAGGCGCGGGAGCCGAAGGACCGCCTCCGCTGGCTGCACGAGATGCTCCGGACCATCCCGAAGCACAAGGGCACGGAGCGCCTCCAGGCGGACATCAAGACCCGCATCAAGCAGCTCACGGACGAGACGTCCGGACCGCGCAAGGGCGGGCCGGCGCGCGAGGGCCCGACGCAGGCGGTGCGGCCCGAGGGCGCCGCGCAGATCGTCCTGATCGGACCGCCCAACGCGGGGAAGTCCGCGCTCCTCGAGAAGCTCACCGGTGCGCACACCGCGATCGGGCCGTACCCGTTCACCACGAAGTCGCCCATCCCCGGCATGCTGCCGTTCGAGGACGTCCACTTCCAGCTCGTGGACCTGCCGCCCATCTCGCGCGACTTCATGGAGCCGTGGTACGCGAACGCGCTGCAGAGCGCGGACGCGGCGCTGCTCGTGGTGGACCTGGCGGATCCGGAGTGCGCGGACCACGTGGTCGCCATCCGGGAGCGGCTGGACGAGCGTCGCGTCTCGCTGGAGGAGCGGTGGCCGTTCCCGCTGGACGCCGGCCAAGCGGCCGCGCTCCCGTCCGCCCCGACCGACGGGGACGCACACGACGCCGCGGGCGAGGACGACGACGTGCCGGACCCCTTCCGCGTCCACCTCCCCACGCTGCTCCTCGCGAACAAGCGCGACCTGGATCCCGATCCCGAGGAGGTCGCGGTGCTGGAGGAGATCACCGGCGTGCGCTTCCCGGCGCTCGGCGTGTCCGCCGTGACCGGAGAGGGCCTCGACGGGATCGCCCCGCGCCTCTTCGCCGGGCTCGGCATCGTGCGGGTGCAGACGAAGGCGCCGGGACGGCCGGCGGACACCGGCCGTCCCTACACGCTGCGCGCGGGCGCCACGGTGCAGGACGTGGCGCGTCTGGTGCACCGGGACCTCGCCGCCACGCTCCGCTTCGCCCGCATCTGGGGAAGCGGCCAGTTCGACGGTCAGCAGGTGGGCGGGGACCACGTGGTGCGCGATCGCGATGTGGTGGAGCTGCACGCCTGAGCATTGCCAGGCGCCCCGCCGCGGCGCCGCCGCTCACATCCTCTCGAACTCCACGCGGCGGTTCATGGCCCGGCCCGCCGCCGTGGCGTTGTCCGCCACCTTCTCCGTGTCACCCTTGCCGTCGGTCGCGAAGCGCCCGGCGTCCACCCTCCACTGCTCCGAGAGCACGCGCGCCACGGACGCCGCACGGCGCCGGGACAGGTCCAGGTTCGACGCGGGCGCTCCCACGTTGTCCGTGTGCCCCGTGATGCGCAGCTTCACCGCCGCGTTCTTCTCGAGATAGGCGGCGATCTGTCGCAGCACCGGCGCGGACTCCGGCCGCACCACGTCCGACCCGCTGTCGAAGCGGATGCCGTACGTCACCAGCTTCCCTTCCGCCAGGAGGTCCGGCGCGGGGCGGCACCCCTCGGCGAAGCGCACGTTCGTGATCATCGGATGCGTCGGCGCCCACAGGCGGATCTCCAGATCGGTGGGGATGCCCGCCGCCGCCGAGACGTCCGGCACGTTCGCCATCCGCTGGCAGTCCAGGTACACCTTCAACGAGGCGCCGCGCGCCATGAACATCACGTGGTGCCGCCCGGGCACCGTGCCGGCCTCCAGCGGCGTGGTCGCGAAGAGCTCCCCGCACCGGAACGCCAGGTCCCGACCCTGCGGGAACGTGGCCTCCCACGAGGTGCTGCCGCCCTTGCCCAGGCCGCGCACCGTGAGCGCGGATCCCATGGGCTCGGCGGCCTGGAAGTCGAACTCCAGCGTCCAGTACTCCGGGAGCGACGGCGGCTCCGGCCGCTTCATGCGGACGTGGCCGTCCACGCTCGTGCAGCGCAGCCAGCGCTCCCCGTCCTGCTCCACGACCTCGAACGTGCCGCCGGCCAGCTTCCACTGCGCCGGGAACTCCCCCAGCTCGTCCTGGGTGAAGTCGTCGAACAGGAGGACCTTGTCGCCGGGCACGTAGTCGAACTTCGTGGAGACCTCCGACACCTTCGGGGCGGCGGCGCCGGGCTCCGCCGTCCCGGCCTCCGCCGCCTCCTCCGGCGCCGCCGCCTCCTTGCCCGCGATCGCGTCCTCCGCCTTCCTCGTCGCCTTGTCCTCCACCTTCTTCTTCAGCCGGTCGGTCAGTCCCGCGCGCGCGTCCGGCGCCGTCGCGAGCACGGCGGCCGCGAACGCCGCGAAGAGGAGTGCCGCCGTCCACCTCGGGAAGCGCATGTCCGTCTCCTTCCGGGTCACGGCGTGGTGCGCGTGAACACGAACGTGTTCGTCGCCCCGCCGATGTCCGACGTGCCCTCGATCGTGTCGCCGTCGTCCGTCACCGCGCCGGATGCGTAGAACCACGCCCCGCCGATCAGGAACGGGAAGCACCCTTCCGGGCACGTCGAGCAGAGGGTGCCGTTCCAGGACGTCTCGCCGACGCCCTCGAACGTGGGCGGATCGGTCGCGTAATCCACGACGAGGACGCCGTCGTCGCTTCCGATGGGCATGCTCGGCGGGTCGAACACGAGGCACGGATCCAGGGAGGCGACGGTCACGTTGCCCACCGGCGTGAAGGAGCGCCTCGTCCCGTCGGTGCCGAGAAGGCGCCACGTCACGTTCACGGTCATGAGGAACACCTCGTAGTCCACCGTGGACGTGCCGATCCACTCCTCGCCCACCACCGTGATGTTCGAGACCAGCAGCTCGCTCCGGGACTGGTAGGTGGCTCGCACGCTCACGGCCACGGGGTTCGGCGACGGGACCTCCGGCGGCGCCGTGTAGGTCGCCGCGTGCGCCGAGGCGCCCGGCGTCACGCTGCCGTAGGAGCCGGTCCCTCCCGGAACCGCGTTCACGGACCAGTCCGTGAACGTGCCGAGCGGCGCGAGCTCGTCGTCGCAGGTGGCCACGAGCGCCACGAGATCGTCCTCACCGCCGGTGATCGTCTCCCGGTGGCAGTACTGCACCTCCAGCGCCACGTGGCCGCCCACGTTCACGGTGGCGCGCGCGGGCCGGAGCTGCACGCCCTCGATCAGCGAGTAGTCGGAGAAGTGCGACGTGGAGACCGTGAGCGTTCCGGCGATCCCGTCCCATGTCCGGTTCTTCAGCACGAACCAGTAGCCGTCGTGGTCCTGCACGGCCACGTCCGCGAAGACCGGCGCGCTCCCCTCGAGGTCCCCGGCGGTCGGCCGGAACTCCAGGCCGACCGGCAGCGCGAACGTCAGTCCGTCCGGCTCGAGACGGTACGCGTCGCCCACGCCGCCCCACGCCGTGCTCGTGATCGGACGGATCGTGATCGCCGTGTCCGCGCCGAGCGCGCCGGGCGGGACCAGGAGCGTGAAGCGCCCGCCGTCCACGGCGAGCGTCCCGCCGGCCGCGCCGATCGTCGCGGACGCCGGGGCGCCGGTCGGCGTCCCGGGGTCGGTCGGGATGGCATTCCCCTCGGGGTCGGGCCCGGACGGGGAGGAGTCGCCCCCGCCGCAACCGGCGGCGACCAGGGCAAGCAGGACCAGGAGGCGGTTCAGGTTCATTCAGGCTCCTTCCTTCGCCTCCCTAGCGCGCCGCCGGCCCGCGGAAGGGGACATGCTAGAATCCGCTCGTTCGACGTCCCGGGCCGCCGCGTCCCGGAAGAGGACCTCGCCGCCGTGGACCCACGGTCCCTGGATCGCCTGAAGAGCCTCCTGGACCGTGCCGCCGGCCTTCCCGCCGGGGACCGCGGCGCGTTCCTGGACCGCGAGTGCGCCGGCGATTCCCCGCTCCGCGACGAGGTCGAGCGGCTGCTGCGTCACCACGACGCCGCCGGCGCCTTCCTCCCGTCCGACCCGTCCCCCGCCGCCTCCCCCGCCGCGCCCGCGCCACCCGTCGCGGGCCGCACGATCGGGGCGTACACGCTCCTCGAGACGCTCGGCGAGGGCGGATTCGGCACGGTGTACCTGGCGCAGCAGGAGCGGCCCATCCGGCGGCGCGTGGCGCTGAAGCGCGTGCGCGCGGGCGCGGGATCCGCGGAGGTGCTCGCGCGCTTCGATGCGGAGCGGCAGGTCCTCGCGTCCATGGACCATCCGAACATCGCGGTGGCCCTGGACGCCGGCGTCACGGACGAGGGCGATCCGTACTTCGTCATGGAGCACGTGGCGGGGCTGCCCATCACGAAGCACGCCGACGAGCATCGCCTGGACGTGGACGAGCGCCTGCGCCTCTTCCGGCAGGTGTGCGAGGCGGTGCAGCACGCGCACCAGAAGGGGGTGATCCACCGCGACCTCAAGCCCTCCAACGTGCTGGTGGCGCGCATCGACGGCCGGGACGTCGTGAAGGTGATCGACTTCGGTGTGGCGAAGGCGCTCGGCGCGCGCTTCACGGAGCGCACGCTCCACACGCAGGCGGGCGTGGTCGTCGGCACGCCGGAGTACATGAGTCCGGAGCAGGCGGCCTCCGCGGGCGCCGGCGTCGACACGCGCAGCGACGTGTACTCCCTGGGCGTCCTCCTCTTCGAGTTGCTTGCGGGCGTCCTCCCCTTCGAGCGGGGCGACACGCCGGACGGCGGCCTGCTGGACCTCCTGCAGCGGATCCGGGACACGGAACCGCCGCGGCTCGCCGCGCGCCTGGAGTCCGCCCGGGCGGACGCCGCGGCGATCGCGCAGCGCCGGGGCACGGACGCTTCCGCGCTCGCCCGCCGGTTCCGCGGCGACCTCGAGGCGATCGTGGCGAAGGCCCTGGCGAAGGAGCCGTCCCGGCGCTACTCCAGCGCCGCCACGCTCGCCGAGGACGTGGGGCGGCACCTCGCGGATCTCCCCATCCTCGCGCGCGCGCCGAGCACGGCGTACCAGGTCCGGAAGCTCGTGGCCCGCCACCGCGGGATCGCGATGCTCGGTGCCGCGTTCCTGCTCGCGATCGTCGCCTTCGGGATCTCCATGTCCGTGCTGTACGACCGGCAGCGCACGGAGCGACGCAAGGCGGAGCACGTCAGCGCGTTCCTGCGCGAGATGCTCTCGGCCTCCGATCCCGCGATCGCGCGCGGGGAGCGCATCCTCGCGCGCGACATCCTGGACCGCGCGGCGGAGCGCGTGTCGCGCGACCCCGACGCCGACCCCGAGGTGACGGACGCCGTGCTCGCCACGCTCGTCTCCGCCTACGGCGGGCTCGGGCTCCCCGGCGAGGCGCTCCCGCTCGCGCGCGCGCGCGTGGCGCTGGCGGAGCGGCGCCGGGGGCGTGAAGGCCGCGATGCGGCGTCGGCCCGCGTGGCGCTGGCGAACGCGCTCCTGGCCGCCGGCCATGCGGACTCCGCGCTGGCGGAGCTGGACGTCGCCGGCGCGATCCTCGCGCGACGGCGGGACGTTCCCCCCGAGGAGGTCGCGTACCACCGCGGCCTTCGCGCCAACACGCTGGGCGCGCTCGACCGGCTGGAGGAGGCGGAGCAGTCCGCCCGGGAGGCCATCGATCGCTACCGCGCCGCGGTGGGCACGGCGGACGCGCGCTACGCCGGCGGGCTCGTCAGCCTGTACGAGGTCCTGCGCGCGCAGGGCCGCCTGGCCGAGGCGGAGGCCGCGCAACGCGAGGCGCTGGCCATCCACCGTGCGGCCGGTGGGCCCGACCATCCGTCGGTCCTCACCGACATGTCGAACCTGGCGCACGTGCTGAAGATGCAACGCAAGTACGCCGAGGCGGAGTCGCTCTACCGCGAGACGATCGCCCTCGAGCGCCGCGTCCTCGGGGACGACCACCCCGACCTTGCCACGGGGCTGAACAACCTGGCCGTCCTGGTGAAGTCCCTCGGACGCTACGACGAGGCCGAGCCGCTCTATCTCGAGGGTCTTGCGATCCAGCGGCGGATCCTCGGGGACGAGCATCCCGCCGTCGCGACATCGCTGGGCAACCTCGGCGCCCTGTACTTCAAGCAGGACCGGTTCGAGGACGCCGAGCGGCTGTACCGCGAGTCGCTCGCGATCCGCCTGAAGGCGCAGGGCGAGGAGCACGGGGACGTCGCGATCACGCGCCACCTGCTCGCGGGACTGCTGTACCGGACGCAGCAGCTGGAGGCGGCCGAGGAGATGGAGCGGCGCGCGCTGGAGACGAACCGCCGCCTCCTCGGTCCCGCCCATCCGGACGTGGCGCGGTTCAGCCAGTTCCTCGCCCAGGTGCTGCTGAAGCGCGGCCGGCCCGACCAGGCGCGCGCAGTGATGCAGGAGTGCGTGACGGGACAGGCCGCCGCCACGGATCCGGACGCGGTGGCGCTGGCGTGGAGCCGGAACCTCCTCGGCCAGTGCGCGCTGGCGGAAGGCGACGCGGCCGGCGCGGAGAGCCTGCTCACCGGCAGCGTGCCCACGCTTCTCGCGGATGCGGCGTTCGCGAAGGGCAGCAAGCGCGCCGCCCTGCAGGCGACGATCGACGCGCTCGAGTCGCTGGGAAGGCGGACGGAGGCCGCGGCCTACCGGGTATCGCTGGACAGCCTCGCCGCCCCTTCCCCGTCGCCGTGATACCCTTCCCCGCGTGACTGAAGACGAAGGGCCCGCGCCGCCCGGCCAACCCGCCGCCGAGATGCTCGCCGCCGTGTACGCGCAGCTTCGCGAGCTCGCCCACGCACGGCTCCGCGGGGAGCGGCCAGGCGCCACGCTCCGGTCCACCGAGCTCGTGCACGAGGCCTACCTCCGCCTCGCCCGGGAGGGCGCGAAGGACTGGGCCAGTCGCGCGCAGTTCTTCGCCGCCGCCGCCGAGGCGATGCGGCGCATCCTCATCGAGCGCGCCCGTGCGCGCGGCCGCGAGAAGCGCGGCGGCGTGGAGGGACGCCCCGGACAGCGGGTGTCCGTGTCCGACCTCGGTGCGGCGGACCTGGCGATGGACTACGACCTGGACCGCATCCTGGCGCTGGACCGCGCGCTCGAGCGGCTCCGCGCGATCGACGAGCGCGGCGCCACCGTGGTGCGGCTGCGCTTCTACGCGGGCCTGACCCTCGAGGAGACCGCCGACGTGCTCGGCGTGACGGCGCGGACGGTGAAGCGGGACTGGACCTTCGCGCGCTCGTGGCTTCTCGGCGCGCTGTCGGAGCCCACCCCGCCGGCGTGAGGCGGCGGTCCGGCACCGGGGGTTCCGTCCCGATGCCGGACCGGCCGGCCCGTCACTGCCGCCGCACGACCCGGCCGGTGGTCCAGCCGCGCTCCGACCGGGCGCTCACGAAGTAGACGCCCGCGGCCACGCGCCGCCCGGCGTCGTCACGGCCGTCCCACGTCACGTGCTCCGCGCCGCGCGCTTCGAAGGTGCGCACGGTGCGCCCGGCCGCATCCACGATCCGGAGCGCGTCGATGCCGTCGCTCCGGGCGCCGGCGAGTCGGATGGTCGTGGCGAGCGCGAACGGGTTCGGCGCCGCGCTGATCCGCGCGCCGGCGCGCGGTGCCGGAACGGGCGCCGCGGTCGTGGTGCCGCCCTCCCCTTCCACGCGCGCCACGCCGAACGAGCCGCCCACCGCGCCGCCGCCGAAGTCCACGGCGCCGCCCGACGTGCTGAGCACCGGATCGCCGGTGGGACCCACCTCCGCTTCGCAACGGAACTCCCCGCTCGCCGTCCCCCACCCGCGGCTCCACGCGTGCGCACCCGCGGTGTCGAGCGACACGAGGAACGCGTCCCCGCCGCCGAAGACCGGGAGCGGCCCGCCGCCGAGGTCCACGGCTCCCGTGTACGTGCCGGACACGATCACGTGGTTGTCCGGATCCCACCACGCGCCCATCCCGGTGTCGCTCGCCGTACCGCCGAGCCGCACGCTCCAGACGTGGTTGCCGCTGGAGTCGTACCGCACCACCCACGCGTCCTGCCCGGACGACGTCAGCACGCCGCCGCCGAAGTCCGCGCTGCCGGTGAACGCGCCGGTCGCGCAGATCGCGCCGGTCGGCGTAACGTCCATCCCGCTGCGGAACGACGAGAAGTTCCCGTGCGCGATACGGCTCCACACGTGCGCGCCCGCGGCGCCGAAGCGCGCGAAGGCGAAGTCCGTGTCCGTGTCCGCCGCCAGCCCGCCGCCGCCGAAGTCGGTGGTGCCGAGCACGTTCGCCATGAGGATCACGTCCCCGGACGCGAGCAGCCCCACCTCGCGGCCCTCCTGCGTCGCGGCGTCGCCGTACGCCGCGCTCCACACGTGCGTCCGGTCGGGCAGCAGCACCGCCACGATCGCCTGGATGTCCCCGCTCGCGCCGAGCGGGCCGCCGCCGAAGTCCACCGCGCTCGTGTTGCGCGCGGCGAAGGCCACGAGGGCGTCCGTGGCGTCGATGTCGTTGATCGTGCCGAAGCCGAACGTATCGCTCCACACGTGGTTGCCGTCCGGATCGAAGCGAACGGCCCACAGCCCGCCGTCCGGCAGGCCGATCGGTCCGCCGCCGAAGTCGATCGTCCCGCCCTTCGGCAGCACGCCCGCGACGTACACGTCCCCGGCCGGCGCGCACGCCACGGCGGTCACCGCGGGGAACGACGTGCCGTCGCCGATCGCGGTCCACTCGTGCGCGCCGGTCGCGCTGCGCTTCGTGACGAAGACATCCGCGCCGGTGGCGGTCAGGGGACCGCCGCCGAAGTCCACCGTGCCCGAGAACGTGCCCGCGATCCCGACGCCGCCGCTCCCGTCCACCGACGATCCGACGCCGTTCACGTTCCAGCCCACGCTCCACACGTGGTCGCCGGGCGCGGCGACCGCGGCCGAGGGAAGCGCGGCCAGCGCGAGCACGGCCGCCGCCGCGCCCATTCTCCCGATCCTCACGACGATTCCTCCTTCTGGGGTTCGAAGGAGGATCGCGCGGTCCACGGCGCGAACCGGACACGGCCGCGCCGTGCGAGGGTCAGGGAACGATCAGCACGCCGCCCGCCGTGCCGGCCGGGCCGTTGGCCGCGCGCGTGAGGTAGAGGAACCGGCCCGAGCCGCCGAGCCCGCCGGCGCCCGCGGTTCCCGGCGTGAACGTGCAGCCGGTGAGGGACGGTGCGAGCCCCCGCGCGTACACGCAGTAGCTGAGGCCGCCCGGGCCGCCGGACCCGCCGCCGCCCCACCCGCCCGCGCCGCCGTTGCCGCCGGAGCCGCCGGACGGCAGGAAGGGAGGCGTCTCGCCCGGCTCCCCGGTGCCGCCCAGACTGCCGGCGCCGCCTTTTCCGCCCGCCCCGCCGTCCCCCGCCGCACCGGAGAGGAAGGCGCAGTTCACGAACTGCGCGGTCGGGCTCACGGTGTCGATGCTCAGCAGCGCGAAGGAGACTCGCCCCCCCTGGCCGCCCGTGCCGCCCTGACCGGCCGCGCCGCCCGAGCCGCCGTCCCCGCCGTCCCCGCCCGCGTTCGCGCACCCCGCGAGGAAGTCGCCGCCGCCGCCACCGCCGCCGCCGCTGCCCGGGGTGGCTGCGCCGCCCGTGTAGCCCACGAAGGGAACCCAGGTGTCGACCCAGAGGAATCCCCCGGCGTTCGGTGCCGTCGCGTGCGCGCCGTCGGTGCCGGGGCCGCCGTTCCCGCCGTTCCCGCCCGAGCTGCCGCCGGTGCCGCGCGGTCCGCCCGCGCCGCCGCTCGGACCGCTGCCGGCGGTCCCGTTCGCGGATGGGCCGGAGCAGTCCCCGCCACGTCCCCCGCCGCCGCCAGCGGGCCCGTAGGTCAATCCCCCGTCGGTGCCCGGCGCGCCGTCCGCCGCGTCGCCCGCCACGAACGCGCAGTCCGTGAAGACCACGCCCGGACCGCAGTCCCGCACGCGCATCGCGATCGCGTCGGCGGCCACGGGAGTGGCGCGCTCGAAGCGGAGCCCGGTCACGCCCAGCGCGGTCAGCGCGGTGGCGGTCGCCTCCGCCGTCCCCACCACCGTGCTGCGCGACCCCGCCGCGCGCGTCCACGTCGCGGCGTTGTAGCCGCCTACGATCGTGGTCCCGTTCGCGAACGCGAGGGTCTCCGCGTAGGTGCCGAGCGCCACGCGCACCGGGATGCCGCCCAGCGCGCCGGCCTCCGCCGCGGCATGCGCGATCGTGGCGAAGGGCGCCGCGGCCGTTCCGTCGTTCGCGTCGCTTCCCGACGTGGTGACGTGCAGGGCGTCGTGGATGTGGAACGTGACGACCGCGTGCGCCACGCCCCCCTCGTCGTCCACGACGCGCAGCTTCGCCCGGTACGCCCCGGCGGCCGCGTACGCGTGCGTGGTCGCCGGGGACGTCGTGCTGCTCCAGTCCAGGACGCCGTCGTCCTCGAAATCCCAGGCGTACTGCACGATCGTGCCGTCCACGTCGACGCCCGCGCCACCCAGGGCGAACGGCAGCACGACGCTCCCGTACGCCGCCGCCGTCGCGGTCGCGGTCGGCGGGATGTTCGTCTGCGGCAGCAGCGTCATCGCGCCCGCCGCCACGGAGTCGCCGGCCGCCGTCACCGCCGCGGTCGTCGTGGCGTCGTGCCAGCCCGGGTGCGTGGCACGGATCCCGTGCGTGCCCACCGGCACGTCGTCCAGGAGCCAGGCGCCGGTGTCGTCGGTGACCGCCACGTTCGACGTGCCGCCCACGTACACGATCGTGTTCGCGTGCGATCCCCCGTGACCCGAGAGCGTGGCCGTGCCGTGCACCTTCCCCACGGGAACGAGGGCGATGTCCACGAACGTGGTCTCCGCCGCGACCTCAGCGGGCGGCAGCACCTGCGCCGTGCCGGCGCCCGCGCGATGGTCCCGCGCGGACGAGCGCACCAGGTACGCGCCCGGCTCCACGCCGGCGAAGGCGAAGCGGCCGTGCGCGTCGGTGACGGCGGCGCGCGGTGCGGCCGCCGCCGCTTCGCCCGCCGCACCGCCGCCCCGCAGCTCCGCTGCGGGCGCGTGCACGCGCGCCCACACGGAGGCCGGGATCCCGTCGCGCAGCGGCTCGAGGGACACAGCCACGCCGGCGACCGCGTCGCCGTCCGGGACGCGCACCGTTCCCGCGACCACCGCGCCGGAGGCCTCCGGCGCGTCCGGCACGGGGGCGAGGGGCGGCGCGTCGTCGCAGGACGACACGGCGAGGGCGAGCAGGGCGAGGGCGACGCGCGCGGCACAGGAAGTGGACGGGTTCATGGGATCGGACCTCAGTGGAGGACGACGAAGCGGCGCGCGACGACCGACGCGCGGGTCTCGAGACGAAGCCAGTAGATGCCGGAGGCGAGCGGGTTCCCGGAGCGATCGCGCAGATCCCAGTCCACCTGACGCAGCGACGCCCCGCCGGTGGCGGTCCAGCCGTGCACGAAGCGTCCCTGCACGTCGTGCACGACGACGCGCGCATCCGTGTCCGCGCGGAACGCGAACGAGAGCGACCGGCGCGCGGGGTTGGGTCGCGGCGGCTCGAGCGTGAGCCCGGTGGACGCCAGCGCCGCGTCCACGCCCGTGACGGGATCGTCGACGATCACGCCGCGCACGTAGCGCAGCGCGTAGTCGTCGTGCCGGATCTCGAGGTCGTACGTGCCGGGGGCCACATCCGGGACGCAGTACGCGCCGGTGTCGTCGCTGGCGCCGACGCGTCCGGTGTAGGCGCCGTCGGGGGTGCGGACGAAGACCCCGGCGCGCGCGACCGGGCGGCCGGTCTCCGCATCCGTCACCCGGCCGCAGACGGATCCCGCGGATGCGGGGCCGGCCACGGCGGCGATCAGCAGGGACGCGACGAGAGTGGATGCGGGATTGCGCAAGACGGACCTCCGGGATGCCCGTTCGGGGCTTCTCCGGGGATCACACCGTTCGCGTCCGGGAGGGGACATGACCCCAGGAGGCGGCGTGTCCTCAGGAGGCGGCGCGTCCTCCGGGGAGCGCGGCCCTCGGAAGGGCGGCAAGGACCTCCCGCGCCCGGTGCAGGACCGGCGCGCTGGCCATCCCGCAGGGATTGCAGCCGTCCAGGGCCGTGCGCAGGGCCGCGGCGTCCACGGGCTTGCCCGCCTGGTGGCGCGCGAGGAGGAACGCCGTGCGCAGGAAGTGCGTGTTCGCGTGGTCCGGCCCGTCCGTGGCCTCCACCGCCGCGAGGGCGTCGCCGAGCGCGGCCTCGGCCTCCCCCGGAAGCGCCTCCGCCGGCGCCGTCAACGCGGCGAGCCCGAGAACCCGGGCCGCGTCCCGCTGCGCGCTCCCGTGCCCGGCCTCCTTCGCCGCCGCGGCGATCGCGCGCACGCCGCCCACCGGCACCGCCCGGCCGCACGCAAGCTCCATCTCGGCGCGGGCGAGACGCACCCGGAGCCCTTCCTCCGAGTCGGCGTCCCCGCGGGCGGCGAACGCCTCCTGCACCGCGGCCATCTCCGCGAACCCCTCGTCCACGCGCCCCGCCCGGATGAGCGCGGACGCGAGGCTCCGGCGCGCGAGCATGGTGTCCCCGTGCTCGGGACCGACCGCCTCGATCAGGGCTTCGATGGCGGTCCGGAGCGCCGCCACGGCCTCCTCGTGCCGGCACTGCAGGGAGAGGGCCACCGCAAGCTGGTGCCGGCTGTTGCCGGCGGGCAGCGAGGCGTCCCCGAAGATCCGGCGCCGTCCCTCCAGGATCTCACGATGGGATCGCTCGGCCTCCGCGTACCGGCCGAGCGCGGCCTCGCACACGGCCATGTTGCTCCGCACGGAGAGGAGATCCGGGCTGCCCGGGGGCACACGCGCCGCCAGCAGCCCGTAGGCGCGTCCGAAGGACGCGAGCGCGGAGTCGCGGCGGCCGGCGGCCCAGTGGTTCGAGCCGATCGCGTTGTGCAGCGACGCCAGCGACGTCCCGTCGCCGCTTCGTCGCGTGATGTCCAGCGCGCGCGCCAGCAGGCGGGCAGCCTCGTCCCGATCCACCGTCGCGAGGGCCAGGTCCTGCAGGACCGGGACCAGCTCCTGATGCGTCGGCCCGAAGTGCGCCTCGTGCCGCGCCAGCGATTCCCGGAGGAGCGGCTCCGCGTCCTCCTGCCCGTCCCGGTACAGCACCACGCGCGCGCGCTGGTGCGACAGCAGCAGATCCTCCGCCACCAGATCGCCCTCGTGCGCCGCCGCGATGCCGCGGACCGCCGCGGACTCGGCCTCCTCGTGCCGGCTCCACGACGTGTGGATCTCCGCCAGCGCCGACCAGAGCTTCGCGCGCACGCGGGGGCTCTCGGTCGAGCTGTCCAGCTCCGCCGTCATCAGGCGCAGGAGGTCGTTCACGCGCAGCGTGTCGCCGCCGGGAACGACCCGCGGGTTCGCCACGCCGAAGAGGCCGATCATCATCGCGATCGCCTGCTCCGAGTCCCGGTTCGCCGACACGGCGCGGTCCCGCTCCCGCGACACGACGCGCGCCTGCTGCCACCAGGACGCGGCGGATGCCGCGAGCAGCAGCACGAACGCGCTCATCGCCGCCACCGCCGTGCGGTGCCGGCGCACGAACTTCGCCGCGTGGTAGCCGAGTCCCTCCGGGCGCGCGCGCACGGGCATGCCCGCCAGATGCAGCTCGACGTCCGTCGCGAGCTGCTCCACGGAGAGGTACCGCTGCTCCGGGTCGCGCCGCATCGCGGTGAGGACGATGGCGTCCAGGTCGCCGCGCAGCGCGCGCGCGTCCGCCGGCGCCGCCACCGCGCTCGGCCGCGGCGGATCCGATTCGCACACGATCCGTTCGATCGAGCGCGGGGTCTTCCCGGACACGTCGAACGGCCGCTGCCCCGCCAGCATCTCGAACAGCAGCGCGCCGAGCGCCCACACGTCCGTGGCCACGGTGGCCGCCTCGCCGCGCAGCTGCTCCGGGGCCGCGTGCTCGGGCGTCAGCAGGCGGTCGTCCGCCCGCGTCACCGCCGTGTCCGCGTCCTCGGCGTCCAGGAGTTTCGCGATGCCGAAGTCCAGCAGCACGGGGCGCCCTTCCCCGGTGACCAGGATGTTCGCCGGCTTGAGATCGCGGTGCACCACGAGGTTCGCGTGGGCGAAGCGCACGGCTTCGCACACCTCCCGGAAGAGCTTGAGCCGCTGCCGCAGGTCGAGGCTGCGCTCCGCGCACCATGCGGTGATCGGACGCCCGTCCACGTACTCCATGGCGAGGTACGGCGTGCCCTCCGCGGTGAGCCCGCCGTCCAGCAGCATCGCGATGTTCGGGTGCGCCAGCCGCGCCAGCAGGCGGCGCTCGTGGCGGAAGCGCGCCGCCAACTCCGTCGTGCGCCAGCCGGGCCGCACCAGCTTCACGGCGGCCGCCTGTTCGAAGTCCCCGCCGGTCCGTGACGCCAGCCACACCTCGCCCATCCCGCCGGTGCCGAGGAGCCGCGAGAGCCGCCACGGCCCCACCTCCATCCCCTCGTGCGCGGCCGTATCGCGCAGCGCGGGATGGCCGCCCTCGTTCAGCAGCGCGCGCTCGATCTCGAGGCCGTCCGTCCCGGAGTCCTCGTGGGCGGCCAGCATCGCCGCCACCTCGGCGCGAAGGGCGGGGTCGCCGGCGCAGGCCTCGTCGAGGTACGCGGCGCGCTGCCCCGGCGGAAGATCCAGCGCGGCGAAGAAGACGGTCTCGAGGCGGGCCCACGTCTGCGAGTCCAACGGTTCCTCCTGACCGTGTCGCGCCGGATTGCCGCGGGATCGGACACGCGGCCGGCCGGCCCGGGCTCAGTCCGGGATGCCGAGATCCCGGGCCACTTCCTTGCGGAGCCACGCGCGCGCCACGACCCAGTCGCGCTGCACGGTCTTCGAGGACACGCCGCGCGCGGCCGCGATCTCGTCCACGGTCAGGCCCGAGAAGAAGCGATGCTCCACCACTTCCGCGGCACGCGGGTTCGCCGCCGCGAGCCGCTCGAGCGCGTCCTCCAGCGCGAGCAGCTCGTCCGCCGCCTGGTCGGACAGGAACGGCAGGTCGTCGTCGAGCGGCACGCGCTCCAGGTCGCCGCCGCGCTTCACGCGCTTCCGCTTGCGCGCGTAGTCCACCAGGATCCGGCGCATCGTCTTCGCCGCGACGATGAAGAACTGCGTCCGGCTGGCCACGTCCAGACTGTGCTGCCGCGCGAGCCGCAGGTACGCCTCGTTCACGAGTGCGGTGGCGCCGAGCGTGTGGTCGGCCCGCTCCGCGCGCAGCCGCCGCCGCGCCAGGTCGCGCAGCTCGTCGTACAGGAGGTGCATCACGCGATCGAGCGCCGCGGCGTCGCCGTCGGCGAGCCGGCGGAGCGCGAGGGAGAGGTCGTCGGACATGCGCGGATGGTAGTGGCGCCGGGGGTGACGCGGGAAGTCCGCGGCGCCGGACTCCACGCCGGCACCCCTCCGGTTGAACGGCATGCCCGGGCCGCCCGTCTGGACCGGACCGCCCGGCCCTTGCCATCCCCGTTCCGGGCCTTGCCCAGGGAGTCCCCATGCACGAGTCCACTCCACCCGGCTTCCGACTGTTCGCCCGCAACGGGGTGATCCGGTGGGCCCTGATCGCGCTGGCCGCCCTCGCCACGCCGGCCTCGCCCGCCCGCGCGCTCGACCGGACCGACCCCGCCTTCGTCGCTGCCCGGAACGAGCAGGGCCGGCACTTCATCGAGGCCTTCAATGCGGATGATGCGGCCTCGCGGTCGAAGGCCCTTCGCGCCGCCTACTCGCCCGAGGCCCTGGCCGGCGACGGCGAGGCGAAGCTGGCCGCGCGCCTGGGCACATTGCGGCAGGACTTCGGCCGTCTGGAGTTCCACCATGCCGAGGCGAGCGGCAGCGGGCAGGGCGCGAACCTCCGGCTCGCCCTGCACGTCTTCGCGAAGAGCGCGAAGACCGGCGGCTGGCACGATCTCCAGTTCATGCTGGATCCCGCACCGCCCCACGGGATCCGGCAGCTGATCTTCCTCGCGAACGTGTCCGAGCCCGTGTACCTCCCGAACGGGGAGATCACGAGCCCGGAAACCCAGGCGTGGCTGGACAGCTACGTGGAGAAGCTGGTGAAGGACGACGACCTGGCCGGCGCGCTCCTGATCGCGCGCGGGGACCAGGTGCTCTTCCGCCGCGCGTTCGGGTTCGCGGACGCGGCCCGCACGCGCCCGATGACGGACGACACCCGGATCACGCTGGCGTCGGGCAGCAAGATGTTCACGGCGCTGGCGATCGCGTCCCTCGTGCAGGAGGGCCGGCTGCGGTACGACGATCCGCTCGCGAAGGTGCTCCCGGCCGTGAAGGACCGGGACTTCGCCGCGAAGGTCACGATCGCGCACCTCCTGTCGCACACCTCGGGCGTGGGGGAGTACTGGAACGCGAACTACGAGAAGCACGCGCGGGAGCTGGACCGCGTGGCGGACTTCCTGCCCTTCGTGCTGGACGCCGGCATCCTCTTCGCGCCCGGCGAGAAGTTCCGCTACAGCAACTCGAACTACATCCTGCTGGGCATGGTGCTCGAGGCGGTCACCGGGAAGACGTACGACGAGGTGCTGGCGGAGCGCGTCTTCCGTCCCGCCGGGATGACGGAGACGGGGCTCTTCCGCATCGACCCCGCGGACGCGTCCCAGGCGCAGCGTCTCACGCGGGACGCCGGCGGCTGGAAGGCGGAGCCGGGGGGCGGGCGCGGGTCCTCCGCCGGCGGCGCCGTGTCCACGATGGCGGACATGCTCCGGTTCGCGCGCGCGCTCGTGGCCGGCCGGATCGTGTCGAAGGAGACGCTGGGCGACATGGTGGCGTCGAAGACCGCGGGCATCCCGGAGGCGCAGATGGACTACGGCTTCGGTTTCGAGCCGCAGAACGCGCCCGGCGCGCCGTCCTTCGGCCACGGCGGGATCACGCGCGGCGTGAACTTCGAGTTCCGGTACTTCCCCCGGCAGGACATCACGCTGATCGCGTTCTCGAACCAGGACAACGGCGCGTACGACGACCTCCGGAAGAACGCCACGCGGCTGATCACGGGCGAGAGGTAGGCGGCGCGCCCGGAGGGCGAGAAGCCGGGGCGCCGCGCGCCGGCGCCCCGGTGCTATCTTCCCCACGGCGCACTGCCGGCTTCCCGGAACGTGCCCGGAGGCAGCCATGGTTTTCCGAACGCCGATCCGCGCGACCGCCGCGTTCCCGGCGCTCGCCGCCGCCGCGTTGGCTCTTGCCCTCCCGACGACCGGCGCCGTGGCCGGCGACGCGGCCGCGATCATCGCGGTGGATCCCGTTCCCCTGGAATTCGCGGAGTTCAACGCCGCCATCGACGCCGCCGCGGCCGCAGGCGAGACGTGGGTGCGCGATCCGCTTGCCGTGCTCTCCCGGCGCTTCGCGAACGACTCCGGCGAGGTGTCCTGGAGCCTGGACGTCTCGATCGTCCGCACGGACACGCGGGAGGAGCCGGGCTCGCTGCGGGCGACCGTGGTCGAGGAGGGTCTCCGGGACGACTCGATGGCCGGGGTCTGGGCGTCGGTGGACCTGGTCCGCGGACCGGACGGGGCATGGCGCATCGCCGCGGATCTGCGCGCGGAGCGGTGCGCCCGCGGTGCGGACACCGTCACCTGGTCCGGCCGCCCCTGCCCGTAGGCCCGGGCCGGCCGGCGGGCCGGCGCGGCCCCCTCCCGGGGTGTCCCGCGTCCTCTCCCCTCCCGTATACTCGATGCCTCCCCCCGCGGAATCGACATCCGGAGGCGTCCCCGTGCCCTTCCTGACCACCGCCGCCACCGTCCTCCTGCTCGCCTCCGCCGACGGGAACGTCGAGTGGGCGGGCGTCTCCCACGTCCCCTGGCAGGATCGCCGCCCGCTGTGCCCGGTGGACGGGCAGACCTTCGATGTCCGCTTCCAGACCTGGCACAACGACCTCACGGCCGCCCGCGTGAACGTGAACACCGGCTCCGCGGTCTTCGTGGCCGCCGCCGTGGTGGAGCAGCGCGGCCCGTACGACGTGTGGTCCGCCACCGTCCCCGCCACCGGCAGCACCACGCTCTCCTACTGGATCGAGCTGACCGACGGCGCGGACGTGGACTACCTCAGCGTGAACGGCCTCACGGACGGCGTGCCCGCGGACGGCGGCTTCGTGGTGGACTACTCCACCCTCTCGCACGCGCCGCTCGGCGCCACGCTGCTGTCCGGCGGCGGGGCCGTGTTCCGCGTGTGGGCCCCCGGCGCCACCACCGCGCACGTGCGCGGCGAGTTCAACGGCTGGACCACCGCGAACTCCATGACGAAGACCGGCGAGTACTTCACGCGCCGCATCACGAACGCGCTCGACCTCCACCAGTACAAGTACTTCTTCAACAACTCCATCTGGCGACCGGACGCGCGCGCGCGGAACCTGGACGACGGCGGCCCGTACAACTCGGTCGTCGAGAACCCGTTCCGGTACGCGTGGACCGTCCCGGACTTCGACACGCCGCCGCTGGAGGACATGGTGGTCTACCAGCTCCACCTGGGCACGTTCTCCGGCCGCAACGACCCGCTCGGCACGCCGCCGTTCCCCGGCGGGTACGCCGACGTGACGGCGCGCGTGGGCCACCTGGCGGACCTGGGCGTGAACGCGGTGATGCTGTGCCCGATCACGGAGTTCCCGGGAGACGAGTCCGCGGGCTACAACCCCATCACGCAGTGGTCCCCGGAGTGGGTGTACGGCACGCCGGACGAGTTCAAGCAGATGGTGGACGTGCTGCACCAGAACGGGATCGCGGTGCTGCTGGACATCGTGTGGAACCACTTCTCATCCACGGACAACCACCTCTGGTTCTACGACGGCACGCAGCGCTACTTCGACTCCCCCGCCATCGGCACGCCCTGGGGCGACCAGGCGGACTTCGATTCCGGCCCCGTGCGGGACTATTTCCTGGGTTCGGCCCTGCACTGGCTGGAGGAGTACAAGGTGGACGGTTTCCGCATGGACGCCACCGAGTACATGAACATCGGCGCGCAGGAGGCCGCGGGCTGGAGCCTCATGCAGGACTTCAACAACCTCATCGACCGCCGCTTCGCGAACAAGGTGGTCATCGCGGAGCAGCTCCCGGACGACTCCTGGGTCACCCGCTCCACCGCGAGTGGCGGTGCCGGCTTCGACTCCCAGTACTTCGACGCGTTCACCGACCGGCTCCGCGAGGAGCTGCTGGACTCCGCGTTCGGCGACCCCGAGATCTGGAAGGTCCGCGAGGTGATCAACGGCTACGGCTTCGAGCTGTCGCAGACGCGCGTGACGAACTACGTGCAGCTCCACGACGAGGCGTGGCCGTCGTCGGGCGGGCAGCGGCTCGTGAAGACCATCGACACGACGTTCCCGCACGACGACATCTTCGCGCGCGGGCGCATGAAACTGGCCGAGGGGATCGTGATGTGCGCGCCGGGCGTCCCCGCCATGCTCATGGGCGACGAGTGGCTGGAGGACACGGGCTTCGGCACCGGCTTCGCGGACCGCATCGACTGGTCCAAGAAGACCACGTACGCCGGGGTGTACGCGTACTTCCGGGACCTCGTGACCCTGCGCCGCACGAACCCGGCGCTCCGCTCGGACGCGTACCACGTGGTCTTCCACGAGAACGAGGGCGGGAACCTTCTGGCGTGGGAGCGCAGCGACTTCGCCGGCGAGAACCTCGTGATCGTGGCGAACTTCGCGAACGTGGACCGGAACGGCTACCGCATCGGCGTGCCGCAGGGCGGCGAGTGGAACGAGATCCTCAACAGCCAGGCCGCGGCGTACGGCGAGAGCGGCCCGGAGAACCCGAACCCGCTGATCGCGCAGGCGTTCCCGTACGATACGTATCCGCAGTCCGTCCTGCTGGAGGTGCCGGCGCGCGGCCTCGTGGTCCTGCGCCACGGCTCCTCCCTCGTGGACACGCCGGTGGTGGCGCCGGAGCGCGTGGCCCTGCGGCTGGACGTGCCCGCGCCGAACCCGGCCGCCGGCCCGCGGACGATCCGGTTCGCGCTGGCGAGGGCCGGGCACGCGAAGCTCACGGTGCTGGACGCCGCGGGGCGCCGGGTGGCCACCGTGCTGGACGAGGCGCGCGGCGAGGGGATGACGCAGGTGACCTGGGACGGCCGCGACGCCGCGGGCCGCGCGGTCGCGCCGGGCGTCTACTTCGTGAAGCTCGAGGCGAACGGCGAATCCCGCACGCGGAAGATGACGCTCGTGCGTTGAGGCCCGGCCTGCACGGGGCGGGGAACGGATGGCGGGGCCGCGGGTAGACCCTGCGAGGGGCACGAGCCCCACCATCCACCGCTTCGGAAGGAGGGCCCCATGATCACCGTTCTGGGCGCGACCGGTCACACGGGCGGCCGCATCGCCGCCGCACTGCTGGATGCCGGCGAGAAGGTGCGCGTCTTCGGCCGCTCCAAGGAGAGGATGAAGGACCTCGCCGCGCGCGGGGCGGAGGTCGCGGTCGGGGAGATCGGGGACGTGGAGGCGCTCGCGCGGGCCCTCGCGGGCGCGGACGCCGTCTACGCGCTGATCCCCTCCGACGCGTCGTCCCCCGGCCTGCGCGCCAGCCAGGACCGCATGGGCACGGCCCTCGCCGAGGCGGTGCGCAGGAGCGGCGTGAAGAAGGTGGTCTTCCTGAGCAGCCTGGGCGCGGAGCTCCCCTCCGGCACCGGCCCGATCGCGGGACTGGGCGCACAGGAGCGGAAGCTGCGCGCGCTGGACGGCGTGGACGTGCTGGCGTTGCGCCCCACCTACTTCTTCGAGAACCACCTCTCCACGCTGGATCTCATCCGCAGCCAGGGCGTGAACGGCGGCGCCATCGCGCCGGACGTGCCGTTCCCCATGATCGCCACGCAGGACATCGCGGCCGCGGCCGCGGAGGCGCTGCGGAAGCGGGACTGGACCGGCTTCACCGTGCGCGAGCTCCTGGGCCCGCGCGACCTCACGATGACCGAGGCCACGCGCATCCTCGGCGAGCACCTGGGCAAGCCGGATCTCCCCTATGTGCAGTTCCCCGAGGCGGACTTCATCGGGGCGCTCACGGGGATGGGCGTGGCGAAGGATGCCGCGGAGCAGTACGCGGAGATGAGCCGGGCCATCAGCGAGGACCGGATCCGGCCGCTCGAAGGGCGCAAGCCGGAGAACACCACGCCCACGGCGTTCGAGGACTTCGTGGCGCGGCTGGAGGTGGCGCCGAGCCGCCGCTGACGCGCGCCCGACTACGCGAGTGGCGCACCCGAACGAAGAGCCCCGGCCTCGCGCGGCGAGACCGGGGCTTCGTCCTTCGCGGCGGGCGCGGCCTTCGCCGCGCGGCGCCGTGCTACCGGTACTGCGTCTTCAGGCGACCCCACGACGTGGGCTCCACGCCCACCGTGCCGCATGCGCCCGGACCGTCATCCCAGTTGTGGGAGAGGATCTGGGTCACCGGGCTGGAGTTGTCCACCATGATGGAGCGGTTGCCGATGCCCTCCCAGGTGGCGCAGTCGTCCTTCTTGAACTTGTACTCCACGTTCTGCACCGGGGTGCCGGCCGCGAACGTGACGCACGCCTCGAAGTAGTCCGGACCGATCACGCTCATCGGCACGCCCGTGGTCCAGCCGGTGAGCTGGCTCGGGGAGCCGATCACGCACGTGCCGCCCGTGTAGCCCACCTCGCTCAGGCACACGCGGAAGCAGATCTCCTTGGCCGCCGAGAGCACCTCGCCGATGTCGCAGCCGAGCGGCGAGTTGTTCCAGCTGTCCACGCCCAGCGTGACCGCGGTGGTGCCGTCCGTGGGCAGGGCCACGACGCGGTTGCCGACGAACTCCCAGTCGTTGCAGGCGTCCTTCTTGTACTTGTACTCGAAGTTCGGGTTGCTGCCGGCCGCGAACGTGACCGTGACCGTCCACAGGTCGGAGTGGCTGCCCTCGGGGTTCATCGTGACGCCCGTGCCCCAGGAGCCGATCTCCGGCGCGGAGCCGATGACGCAGGGCGCGCCGGCCGTGGCCGTGCCGCTCATGCACATCGTGAACGTGACGTCCACGGCGTTCGGCAGCACGTTCGTGATGTTGTAGCGGATGGGCGGCGGGTTGTTGGACTGGTCGCCCGTGACCTCGAACGTGCTGGAGTCCGTCTCGTCCGTGAAGATCACGGTGACGTCGACGTAGCTGCCGGGCACCAGATCCACCTGCGGGACCTGCGCGGTGTACTCGTCGTTGCTGCCCACGTCGCCCTGGTAGGTCATGGGCACGGCCTGCTGGCTGCCGCCCTGCGGCGTGTAGTACAGGACCGCGGAGATGTCCGCGCCCTGGCCCATCGCGTCCGTGACGCCGCCCTTCCAGACCTGCGCGTACACGCTCAGCGGGCCCGTGGGCGCCTGGTTCGAGTTGTGCAACGGCCACACGTTCCCCGCCCAGCCGATCGTGGCCCAGGCGCTCGACGTGGTGACGGCGGTGAACGCCGCCGCGGCCGTGATCGCGAGAAGGCCCCTCGTGATCCTCGTCATGTTGCCGTCCTCCTGCGTGGTGGGTCGGACTGGATGCGGGAGGGCGGCGCATCCCGCCGTCCGGTCCCGTCGTTCAGGTTCTGGCGAACCCGTCCATCGGGAAGGATACCAGAGTCGGGGGGCCGGAACAGGCCCCCCTTGGCAGGTTTGGCGGGTCGCCCGGGCGAACCCGGCGGCCGCCGCGTGTCGGGTTCTCCCGCCCGTTTGCGGCTTGCCGGGTGGACGGGATTCCGGGGCCGGGCGTTCCGGCTCGACGCCACCCGTCACGGAGGCATCCATGAAGACGCTCGGGGCGGTCCTGCTCGCGGTGATCCCCATCATGCTGGCCCCCTCGCGCGCCGGGTCGCAGGATTGGGAGGAGGTGGCGCTGTACGGGGGCTGGCCCAACGATCTCTTCGCCGACGCCCAGGACCGGGTCTGGGCCGCGACCTCGCGGGGCGGGGTCTACCGCTTGGCCGACGGCGCCGCCCAGTGGGTGCAGGTCTTCGACGACCCCGACATCGATCCGCGCTCCGTCGCCGCGGGAACCGGGGGAAGGGCGTACATCGGGACCGACGGCTTCAACAACACGGGGTTCTTCCGCACGACGAACGACGGCGCCTCGTGGCAGATGATCAACACGTCGCTGTCGGACGAGATCGTGCGGGATATCCTCCCCATGCCGGACGACCAGACCATCTGGGCCTGCACGTTCGACGACGGACTCCACCGGTCGACGGACGGAGGCTCGACGTTCGCCCCGGTCGCGAGCTTCCCGGCGTCGTTCCCCTTGTTCGTGCGGGCGAACGCCGCGGGGCTCCTCTTCGTGGGCGTGCAGCTCAACACGGTCAACCTCTACTTCTCCTCCGACGGCGGCGCCACGTGGCAGGCCCGCGACGCCGGTCTGGCCTCGGATGCCAACTCGCTGGTCGTCGACCCGGCGACGGGGAGTCTCTACGCCGCCGACGCGGCCAACGTGTACAGGTCGACGAACGACGGACTGGCATGGACCTCCCTGGCGGCGCCGTCCGGCGCGTATCTCGACGTCGACGTCTTCCAGGGGCGCATCTACGCCGCGCAGTACAACGGATCGGCCACGGGCGCCAGGATCTATTCCGCCGACGTCGGGGCCGCGGGCTTCCGCGCGGACTGGATGCTCGAGCCGGGCGTTCCCGTGCAGTCCTTCAGCAACCTCGGCCACACGTCGGGTCGGCTCTACCTCGGCACGCGAGGCCCGGGCCCCTACCGGAGAGAGGGCGGCGCCTGGGACTTGATGAACGCGGGCATGCGCAACGTGTTCATCGACGGCATCGCCGCCGACAACGTGGCCGGCGTGGCCTACGTGGCGGTGGAGCAGATCGGCATCTTCGCCTCGATGGACGCCATCGATTGGACGCCCGGCGGCAGCGGCGTCCTTTCCACGGAACTCGTCCGCTCGATGACCGTGGCGCCGAACAGCGACCTGTACGTGGGCGGCGCGGCGACCGGCATCCACCGGTCGTCGGACTTCGGCGCGAGCTTCACGAACGTCTCCCCCGTGGCGGCCACCGCGCTCGCCGCGAACGACTGGGGCTACATCTTCGCCGGTTCCGGGAGCCGGATCTTCCGCTCGTCGGACGACGGCGCGACGTGGCCGCAGGTCGCCATCCTGCCCGGCGTGAACGGGATCTCCGATATCGAGTGCTCCGGAAGCGACGTCTGGGTCGCCACGGGGTTCTTCGACTTCGGCGCCCAGGGCGTGTTCCGCTCGACGAACTGGGGCGCCACGTTCTCCCCGTTCAACACGGGTCTCTCGAACCTGGTCGTCCGGGACATCGGCATCGATCCGGACGCGGGCGGCGGCCTCTGCGGGATCACCGCGGCCACTTCCACCGGGCTGTACGACCTCGACGGCCTCACGTGGACGCTGAATGCCACGTACTCGCTCGGTGACGCGGAACAGGTGCTCAAGGCCGGCGACCGGTGGGTCGCGCGGGAGGAGGATCGCCTCCGCTACGCGAGCCCGGCGGTCTGCGGCTTCGCCCTGGACGACTGGAGTGACCTGCCCGGGCCCGATCCCGCCCGCTATTACGGGGAGTTCGGCGGCTTCCGCCTCGCGGCGGATCCGCTGCGCGGCGGCGGGACGTACGTCGATCTCCTGGGCACGCTCGGGGACGGCCTGTATCGCATGGGAGGAGCGCCGGCGACCGGGGCGCCGCAAGTCCCGCCGCAGGTCGCGTCGGTCCGGTTCGACGTGCTGCGCAATCCCTTCGTGGGGTCCACGATCCTCGAGTACGAGATGCCGAAGGCCGGCGTCGCGTCCGTCGCGATCTTCGACGTCGCGGGACGCAAGGTGACGTCCCTCGCGGACGGCCCCGCCGGCGCCGGACGGCACGCCGTCGCCTGGAATGCGGACGGCCTCGCCGCGGGCGTCTACTTCGCCCGGCTCACGACGGAGGACGCGAGCCGCACGCGGCGTGTGGTGCTGCTCCGGTGAGCGGACCGGGGGGGGAAAGCGCGGCGCTGCGCACTCACCCCCCGTGCGCCGCGGGCAGCCCGACCGGGGTGGCGGTCCCGCGTGGTCGCTCTACGGGCGAATCCAGCGGCCGCCGGGCGGTATGACGAGCGGCTCGTGCGGCCGGGCCGGCGCGGCGCCGCCCGGGGCCGGCCCCAGGTACCCCACGAAGAACTGGCCCGCGTCCTGGTCCAGCTGGAACAGGTACGTGCCCTCCGTGGCGAAGTCCAGCTCCAGCGCGTCCCCGAGCCCCACTCCCGGGCACGCGGGACCGATCTGGAGCCCACTCACCGGGTACGCGCAGTTCGGCGCCGCGCAGCAGCCCCAGTCCGGCGTGGCGTCCCAGTCCCCGTCCGTGCGGAACTTGATGCGCGTGACGCCCGCGGGCACGAACAGCGTGTCCGCGTACAGGCAGATGTCCGTCTGGCTCATGAACGGCGCGTTCGCCGCCCAGCCGTTGAAGTCCCCCACCACCTGCACGGTGGTGGCGCAATCCCGCGGCATCGTGAACGATCCCGCGTTCGTCGTGTCCGGGGGCGTCACGATCACGCCGTCCAGCGACTGCGTCACGTAGTCCGCGGCGCGCACCTCCAGGTCGTAGGTCCCGGCCACGAGGTTCCCGGCCACGAACGAGCCGTCCACGGTGCTGGAGTTCGTGGAGCGCGCCACCACGTTCGTGCCGCCGTTGAACACCACCACCAGCGCCGCCGGCCGCGGCGCCGGGCTGTCCGCGAAGTTCACCACGCCGCGGATGGCGCCCTTCGGCACCGCGCGCAGCGTCACGGTCCCGAGCGGCGTGTCGGCGGGCGGCGTGACGGCGACCCCGGTCACGAGCGAGTCCACGAAGTTCGCGGCCGTGAAGCGCACGTCGTAGTTCCCGGCCAGGAGCCCCGCCACGGTGAAGGTGCCGTCCGTGGAATCCGACTGCGCCGTTCCCACCACCGTGCCCGTCCCCGCGGTCAGCACGTTGACCGTGGCGATCGGCCGCGGCGACGGCGTCCCCGCGAACTCCACCGTCCCGGACACGCTGCCCGTCTCCACGGC
Source organism: uncultured Gemmatimonadota bacterium (assembly GCA_964571855.1). Classification (GTDB taxonomy): domain Bacteria; phylum ARS69; class ARS69; order ARS69; family ARS69; genus CAYYFX01. The sequence goes on along the minus strand of CAZNDO010000001.1, from coordinate 813,582 downwards.
GCCGAGCTTCCGGATGGCGTAGGTCATGGCGCCCTCGTCCAGCACGAACTCGTACGTGCCGCCGATGTCGAACTGGATCTTGCCCAGCGCCGGCGGATCGCCGGTGGTCCCCGTGCAGATGCTCCCGGTCAGCGCCACCGTGCCCGGGCACGCCGGCGCCTCCGGCACGCAGCCGCCGTAGTCGTTCGCGCCCCAGTTCCCGCCGGTCCGGAACTTGAGGAACGCGCAGCCGTCCGCCGGGGTCGTGATCGTGAGCGTGTCCGCCCACACGCACGGCGAGATCTGCGTCATGGACTCCACGGTGTCGTTGAATCCGTTGAAGTCCCCCACGAGCTGGATCTGCGTGAACTGCGACGTGCAGCCGATCACCAGGTCCAGCGTGCCCACGTCCGCCGTCTGGAACGCGCTGACGACCACGCCGTCCACGCGGGCTTCCACGAACCCGTTCGCGAACGCGGTCACGTCGTACGTGCCGGGCGACAGCGCCTCCACCAGGAACGTTCCGTCCGCCGTGCTGCTGGCCACCGTGGTCACGAGGTCCGTGGTGCCGGCCGTGTACACGGAGATCGTGGCCGCCGGGAATCCGCCGCCCTCGAAGGACAGCGTCCCCGCGATGTTCCCCACGTCGCTGAGCCGCCGCACATGGATCTGCACGGCGGGCTCGTCGAACACGAACTCGTAGCTTCCGGTCACCGCGAACTCGAGCTGCCCGATGGCCGTACCCTGTCCCGTCACCGCGCACACGTCCAGGTCCAGGGGCGTGCCGTCGTCCGGCACCGGCGACTGGCAGGAGTCCTCCGAGCCCGTGCAGCGCCCGAAGTCCGGCGTCTCGTCCCAGTCGTTCTCCGTGCGCATCTTGATGAAGTAGCACCCCACCTGCACGGTCAGCGTGTCCTTCCACATCCCCGGCTCCGGCTGGCTCATGAAGGGCGCCGTGGCCGAGAACCCGTTGAAGCCGCCCACCACCTGCAGGCGCGTGTACTGGGAGACGAAGCTCGCGCCGCCGCCGCCGGTGGCGGTGAGCAGCGGGTTCGGCGTGTTCTCGTTGCAGCTCATGGCCGCCACGGCCAGGACCGCCAGCAGCAGCAGCGCGGCGAGGGACCGTGGTTGGAATGTCGTTCGCATGCCGCGTCTCCTCAGTCGACGATGAGCAGCGAGTTGGAGCCGCCGAACCCGTCGTCCACCTTCTGCGGATTGTTCGGATCTTCCTTCCAGTTCGTCTCGTCGATCCGGAACTTGTACTGCCAGCGGCCGGACGGGATGTCCACGACGGCCGTCCACACGCCGTCGCCCTCCGGATCCTCCATGCGGCCGATGTCGTAGCGCGCCGTCTCGCCCTGCCCCCGCAGCCAGTCGTTCTCCGGCCAGCTTCCCGCGAGCTGCACCACGCGCGCGGACGGCGACTCGTACTGGAACAGGATGCCGCCCGGCACGCGCTGCGGCGGCGGCAGCCGGCGCTTCACGAAGCCCAGCGACGAGCACCCCGCGGCCGCGGCGAGCGCCGCGGCGACGAGCACGATCCCGGCAAGACGGCGGCGCGGCATCAGAACCTCACGATCGCTTCGAGCTGGAGCACGCGGGCGTTCGCCATGGCGCTCTCCGCGGCCTGGATGCGCGGCTTGAGCCCCAGGTAGTTCGAGCGCGCGGTCTCGGCGTTCGCGCCCAGGCCGAACAGGTACGCGTCCCGACCGATGTACGCGTACTCGTTCACCGGCTCGTCCAGGACCCACGGATCCACGCCGTAGGACAGCGCCACCTCGATCCCCTCCTGGACCACGTGCTTGAGCTCCAGGAACGTGTCGTTGAAGGAGTCGTTGAGGTCCAGCACCGGATCATTGTACTTCGCGAAGCGGAGGTCCGTGCCGAACGTCCAGCGCGGCCGGATGGTCCACACGGCCTTGAGCAGCGTCTCCACGTACTTCGGCTCCCGGTCGAACCCCGACGCGCCGATCAGCCCGTCGTACTCGAGGCGGATGTCCGGGCCGCTCCAGACGTCGCAGTCCACGTGCGGGCGCCAGAAGACGGCGTCTTCCCCGCCGAGGAACAGGAGCCGCTCGTAGGAGACGTCGTGCTCGCCGGCATCCAGCCAGAAGTTCCGCCGGTCGAACCAGATCTGCGTGTCCCAGGGCGCCTGCCGGTCATAGCGGAAGTCCCAGGCCTCCAGCTCCAGGCCGAGGCCGAAGCGGCGGTCCAGCCACGACACGTCCCGGGCCAGCTCCGCGCGGTAGGTCCACGCGCGGTTCGTGATGGCGTCCGTCAGCCCGGTGACCCGCGGATCCAGCTCGTGCGACTCCACCTCGATGCTGCCCTCGGCCCGGATCCCGTACGGCATCGGTAGGTCCGTCGCCCCGACGTGCGCGCGCCAGCTGTCGTCCAGCGTGAACGAGTCGTCGCCGACCGCGTCCGGCGCCTCCTGCAGCATCAGGAACGCGCCGACCGGATCCGCGGAGCCGAGGGCGCCCGCGGGCAGCGTGGCGAGACCCACGATGTCCCGGCGCCCGCCGCGCCCCACGAACTCCGCGCGTCCGAACAGCCCCTCCACGGTCACGTCCGCGCCCAGGGCCGCGTCCGGCCACGTGGCGTCCACGCCCGCCGCCTTCCACTGCTCCGTTCCGCGCGGGTAGAGCGTGCGGACGGCCTGCACGCCGGGGACGACGCCGACGAACGTGCTGTCCCCGAGGCTCACCTCGACGAGGACGTCGCCCTCGACGAAGTCCTCGAGGAACCCGTAGTTGCCCGGGTTGTACCCGCGGTCCAGCCGCCCGCTGGCGCCGAGCTGCAGCGGTCCCCACTCCCCGGTCACGCGCGCGGCCATCACGTCCTCGTCGTTCGCCGCGGCGCTGAACCGGTAGGACCGGGTCACGGCGGGGGTGAAGCGCATCCGGTCGTCCCCGGGCGCGAGCGTCCAGTACAGCGCGTCCGGCGCGGAGGCCAGCGCCGCCGCCAGATCGAAGAACGCGTCGTACGCCGGTGTCCCCTGCCCGCCGTCCTCGAACCGGTCCGCGTACAGCACGCGCGCCAGCACCGGCCCGAAGTCCCGGGTGGCGGTCACGCCCTGGGTGCCGAAGCCGTACGCGTGGTGATAGATGCCCACGTCGCCCACGAGATGCAGCGGATCGCCCCACGGCTCCACCGCGAAGTTGTCCCACGCGAACAGCCCAAGCTCCCCGCCGTCGTAGTGCAGGTAGCCGCGGTCGAAGTTCAGCCGCGTCCGGTACAGCTCGATGTTCTCGGCCTCGTTGTGGATGTTCGTGAGCACGTATGCGTCCATGGCGTCGTTCACGCGGATGTCGAAGCCGAGGTCGATGTCCAGCGTGGGCCGCCGCAGCTCGAACCGGTCCCCCGTGTCCGGGTTCCGGAGGGACCGGTACAGCCCGATCGTGCGGCCGTTCATGGCGATCTTCGTGGAGTACGTGGTGTTCGACGCGGCCTGCGCCGCGGTGATCATGCCCTTGTCGTCCAGGCTCACCGCGGAGTTCCCGTAGTCCCCCATCGTCACCGGGTTGCCGGGGTCGGTCAGCCACTGGCCATCCACCACGAACTTGTACTCGTGCGTCCCCTTCGCCAGCTTCAGCACCGTGGACCAGGTGCCGTCCTCCTCGCGCACCATCGGGTTCGCCGTGGTGCTCCAGTCGTTGAACGAGCCGGCCAGCGCCACCGACCCGGCGTTGGGCGCGGCGTACGAGAACCGGAGCCCGCCGGGCGTGGCCACGACGTCGGCGCCCGCGCGCGGGGGCGCGGCGAGCGGCAGCCCGAAGGCCAGGGCCGCGCCGGCCGCGAGCAGGACGAGCCGGGAACGAGGGTTCCGTTTCATGGTCAGAAGTACCCCTTGAGCGTGAACTTCACGATGTCCTTGTTCCGCGCCCCGCCCTCCAGGTCGCCGTCGTCCACCGGGTTCGTGGAATCCCCGATCCACCACGGGCCGTAGGACAGGAACATCTCGGTGCCGCCGCGCGGGCGGAACTGCAGCTCCGCGAACAGGCTCTCGCGCAGGCTGGCCGGGTCGTTGCCGAACGTGAACCGGTTGTACAGCTTCAGCGTGCGCGTGAGGTTCACGGCGGTCTCCAGCGACGCCAGCTCCTTCTGGTTCTCCGTGTCCAGATCCTTCAGCTTCCCCTGCACGCGCATCCACGCGAGCCGGCTCTCCACGGAGACCTCGGCGAACAGGTCGTTGTTGTCCGTGACCTCGGTGCGCAGCGGGTTCGCGTGGTCCTCCGTGCGCTTGCGCCGGTGGAAGATCTTGCTGGTGAACCCGTTCACGTACTCCGTGTACATCTCCACGTACAGCTCGCGGAGGTCCTTCTGCTCGTAGATCTCCTTCGTCCACTGCGCGTAGCTGGCGGTGATCGTGATGGCGCGCTGCGGCACGAGGTACCACGAGTTCAGCCGCCAGCCGCGCTCGTCGTTCAGGCCGTCGCCGAGCGGGTTCGTGTAGTCCGGTCCCGCGTACCACAGGTACGGCGCCAGGTTGTAGTAGCCGAGCTTCGGCGTGCCCACCTGCACCGCGCGGACCTCCGCCTTCACCGTGGCGTCCGACGGCAGCCAGCGCGCGGGGCGCAGGATGTCGCCGAAGTCCGCGTCGTCGTAGTAGCCGTCCCCGGGGCGGTACGCCGGGCGGCCCGGGATCTGGATGGAGTCCGGGCGGTCGATGTGGTGCGTGCTGCTCTGCGCGTACTCCACCAGCACGTCGGTGGAGCCCAGCGCGTACCGCACGTCGCCCGCGAGCACCTCGGTGTGCCCGCTCTCGCCGAGCCGCAGCTCGCCCTCCACCTTGCGGTTGTACGTCATGCCGGCGCGCAGCTTCCGGTCCAGGAACTCGCGGCGCGCGCGGAAGACGTGCGCGTCGTCCGTGGCCGCGGGCTGCGCCGGGTCGGACGTGGTGTTCGGGTTCGACTGGCTGGAGAAGTCCGAGTACACGTACGTGAAGTTCGTGCCGAGGTACCCGAACACGTCCGTGCGGAAGCCCTGCGCGTTGTCCCCGTCCTTCACGTTGTCGTTGCGCACCACCTCGATGAGGTGGTTCTCCACCCAGAACCGGGACTGCCGCGAGAAGAGGTACGAGTCCACGCCGCGCCCGGCCTTCTCCCAGCGGTAGCGGACGTGCGCGTCGCGGAACTGGAACTCCGGGCGGAGGCCGGAGTTGTTGCCGCGGTTCCAGTCCTCCTCGAACTTGAGATACGCCTCCACACCCTGGGCCGGCTGCGAGAAGATCCGGAACTGGACCAGGCCGAAGCTGTCGTCGTTGTTGTAGTCGTAGTCCCAGGGGAAGAAGCGGTCCTGCTTGCGCGCGTCGATCTGGATCTGGTACTCGCCCTCGATCTTCGTGGCGGCGGCGGCCGGCGACGCCGCGAACGCCGCGACCGCGAACGCCGCGACGATCCCGGACGGTGCGCGCCGCGGCGTCACGACGCGTCCCCCAGCCGGAAGCGCAGCGAGATCATGGTGGTGATCCCCAGCGTGTTGTGCGTGGCGAACCCGGTGTCCACGACCACGTGGTCCGTGTTCACGCCGACCCCCCCGAAGAACTGGCCGTCCCCCACGCCGGCGCGCAGGGCGAACACATCGTAGAAGAGGATCTCCGAGGCGGCCACGGGCGTGAGCGTGCCGCCGTTGTCCTCCACGAGGGCCAGGGACACCAGGGACTCGGGATGCCACCGGTACGAGAAACCGCCCTCGCCCACCGTGGTGAGCTTCGTGCCGCCGCCGCCGCCCACCAGGTCCCACTCCGGCGTGGTCACGTTGCGGAAGACCCAGCCCGCGGTCAGCCGCGGCGAGAGCCGCAGCATCACGCCGGCGTCCCCGGTGACGTTGCTCTCCGCGGCCGGCTCCGGAGCGTCGCCCGCCGCGGTGGCCACGGGACCGGACGGTGCCACCCGCGCCAGCTTGACCGTGGCGCCGACGTCCACGGCCCGCGCCCCCTGCTCCCACACGCGCCGCGAGGCGCCCAGGTAGAACAGGTCCTCCGAAGCGCCGGAGGCGCCCAGGTGCGACCACGCCACGTGCGCGTTCACGGGCTTCATGGACCGGGCGAACCCCACGAAGTTCAGCGACAGGTCCGGCACCAGGTACGGACGGTGGTGCGTGACGTGCAGCTCCGGGCGCTCCAGCGCGCAGAGCCCGGCGGGGTTCCAGTAGATGGCGCTGGCGTCGTCCGCCACCGCGGTGAACGCCCGCCCCATCCCGAGCGCCCGCGCGCCGATCTCCGTCTTCTCGAACCACGCCCCCGCGGGCGCCGCGCCCAGCAGGACCGCGCCGACGAGCCCTGCCGCCGCCGCGCGCGCCGCCCTCATCGCAGCACCGTGAACGACCGCGTCTTGCGGTCGGCGTCCGGCTCCAGCACCACGCGGAGCACGTAGATCCCGCCGGGGACCAGACGCCCGCCGTCATCGCGCCCGTCCCAGCGGTCCATCGCCGGGTCCAGCGGATCCGACGCGGAGCGCGCGTCCAGGCGGTACAGGGTGCGCACCTTCTCCCCGCGCAGGTCGTAGATCTCGCTCGTGAGCGTGGCGACACGGAAGTCCTCCTCCGGCGGCGCCTCCGGCGTGAGCTCCACCCGGAACTCCAGCTCCCCGCCCTGCTCCGGCGAGATGAGCGGCCGCGCGATCACGATGTCCCCGATCTCCTGCCGCAAGGACCGCACCGGCGGGCGCACGCGGAACGACACGCGGTCCCGCACGTTCGCGTTGAAGTCCGGCACGCCGTCCGGCGCCCCGCCGCCCGGGCGCGTGAGGTCGAACGGCACCGTGACCCAGTTGTCGATGGTGACCTGCGTGGTGCTGCTGTTGTCGTGCCCGCGCGAGTTGTCCGGCGCGGAGTCCGGGCCGCCGGTGCCGTCGGGGCCGGCGGTGACCACCGCCACCAGGCGGATCTCGGAGATGTCCCCCGGCAGCTCGTACACGCTGTCCCCGTGCGCGGACGAGAACACGAACTCCGCGTCGTCCCCGAGCAGGAACGTCCACGGGATGGCCGCCTCCATGGCGCGTCCGTCCGTCCCCTGCGAGAACGTGGCCACCGTGGCGAAGGACGTGGCGTCCTTCTGCGTCACGTTGTTCGAGCTCTCCACGGACCACACCTGCGGCAGCGTGTTGCGGTCCCACGTGGCCAGGAAGAGATCCGGCTGGATCCCCTGGAACACGAAGTTCCGCCGCCAGGAGTTCAGCCCGGTCATCTCCTGCATGCCGCCGGGCTTGAAGTCCATGAGCAGGATCACGTTGTTGTCCCAGATGATGGCGTCCACGCCCACGTACAGGAAGCGCGCGTCCCAGGTGAGGCGGATCTGGCGGACGTCGTTGTTGAAGCCCCACTTGGAGTCGCTGATGGACTCCTCGGGCACCGGGTTCGTGGGGTCGGAATCGTTCGTCTGCAGGAGGCTCTCGTCGGCCGCCCACTCGCGGGTCAGACCGTCGATCTCGAAGCGATCCGACAGGTCCAGGCGCGTGACGGCGGCGGCCGGCGGCGGCGCGACGGCGAGCGCCGCGAGGCACGCCGCCAGGGCGACCGGCGCGGCGGACGACACGGTGCGGCGGACGGGGCGCCGGGAGGGTGCGCGCATCATCGCTCCGTGCGGAAGGACGCGGGCCGCGCATCGTAGCCAGCCGCGGCGGCCAGGGTCAACGCGGGTCCGCACGGGGTCAGTCCTTCACGCCGCCGAGCGTCAGCCCGGAGACGAGGAAACGGTTCAACAGCAGGAACACCACCACCACCGGCGCCGAGACCAATATGGCGCCGGCCGAGTAGTTGGCCCACTCCGTCTGGAACGAATTCGACAGCCCCTCCAGCCCCAGCGGCAGGGTGTACAGGCCCTGGGAGGAGATGATCACGCGGGCCACGATGAACTCGCTCCAGCCGGCCAGGAACGAGAACAGGGCGGTGATGGCCAGGGCCGGGGCGGATAGCGGCAGGAGGATCCGCACGAAGGCCCCGAACCGCCCCGCGCCGTCCACCAGCGCCGCCTCCTCCAGCGAGAACGGGATGGAGTCGAAGTACCCTTTCATGGTCCACACGCAGAACGGGAGCGCCGTGGCCGAGTACGCCACGGCCAGGCCCACGAGCGTGTCCGTGAGGCCCAGCTTCCGCATGAGCACGTACAGCGGGAGCAGCAGCATCGTGGCCGGGAACATCTGCGTGACCAGGAACACCGTGAGGCCGGCGTTGCGGCCCGGGAACCGGAAGCGGCTGAACGCGTAGCCCGCCGTGGAGGCCAGCGCCACGCCGAGGATGGTCACGGACACCGCCACCACCGTGGAGTTCAGCAGCCAGCGCAGGAACGGCCGCTCCAGGAGCACCACGCGGTACGCCTCCAGCGTGGCCCCGTCCGGGATGATCGCGAGCGACGTGGAGTACAGCGACCCCACCGGCCGCAGCGAGATCCCGATCACCACGAGGATGGGGTACAGCGTCAGCACCGTGACCGCCACGAGCGCGGCGTACAGCAGCGCGCGCTTCACCATCCCCGCTCCGTGGCCTTCGCCTGCCGGATGTACGCCGCCACCAGCACCATGAGGATGGCGAAGATGACGAGGCTGAACGCCGCCGCATAGCCGTACCGGTAGTACGTGAACGCGGCCTTGTACACGTGCGACACGAGGATGTGCGTCTTGTCCGCGGGCTCGCCGCCGTTCGTCACGAGCCACACGACGTTCAGGTTGTTGAAGGTCCAGATCGTGCCGAGCAGGATGGCCGGCAGCATCACCGGCTTCAGGAACGGCAGGGTGACGTGCCGCCACCGGTCCCACGCGGCGGCCCCGTCCATGCGCGCGGACTCGTACAACTCCTTCGGGATCGTCTGCAGCCCGCCCAGCGCCACCACCATCATGAACGGGAATCCCAGCCACACGTTCGCCACGATGGCCGCGGACATGGCGGCGGACTCGTTCCCGAACCACGCCACCTTGGAGATCCCGAGCAGCTTCGTCAGGATGAGATTCACCTGGCCGTACTCGTAGTTGAACATGCCGCGCCACGTGAGCGCCGTGATGAACTGCGGCATGGCCCACGGCAGGATCAGCAGCGTGCGGAACACGGCGCGCCCGCGCAGGTCGCCGTTCAGCAGCAGCGCGAGCGCGGTGCCCACCACCACGTGGAAGAACACGTTCACGCCGGTCCACACCAGCGTCTTGCCGAGGACGCGGTACACGTCCGGCTCGGCCACGATGCGGCGGAAGTGCTCCAGCCCCACGAACGACGGGTCCGCGAGGTGGTACAGATTCATGTTCGTGAGGGAGATCCACACGTTGTACCCGAAGGGGTACACGACCACCGCGAGCATGAGGACGAGCGCCGGCAGGAGAAAAAGGTACGGCAGCGCGCGCTTCAGCCCCGGGTCTCCTTCAGCCGCGCATCTCGGCGATCTTGCGGACGGCGTCCGCCTGCATCGTGGCCGCGGCGGCCTCCGGCGTGGCCTCGCCGTTCATCACGTTCTGGAAGGACGGCCGCATGGCATCCCACACGGCCCGCATCTCCGGCACGACCGGCATGATCCGCCCGTGGCGGACCTGCTCCATGGACGGGCCTAGCACGGGGTCCGCGTCCATCTCCGGCCCCTGCAGCGCCACCCGGCTGGGCAGCGCCCCGATCTTCGCGGCCAGATCCCGCTGCACGTCCGCGGATGTCAGATGCTCCACGAGGGCCCGCGCCGCCGGCAGCCGGCTCTCCGGGCACGACCGGCTCACCGAGTACCCGCGGAACGACACCATCGGCGCCGGCCAGGCGTCCACTTCCGGGATGCGCGGCAGGGGCGCCAGCCCGATGTCGATGCCCGCCTCCCGGTACGCGCTCCAGGACCACGGCCCGTTGACCAGGAACGCCACGCGCCCCTCCCGGAACAGCGTGTCCGCCAGCTCGTAGTCGCAGTCCTTCGGGAGGATGCCGTGCACGGTCTTGAGGTCCCGGACGAAGGCCAGCGCCCGCACCATCGCCGGCGAGTCCAGCGTGGGCTGCGCCGCGTCGTCCATCACCCAGCCGCCGAAGCCGCCGAGCCAGGGAACCAGCCAGAACGGCTCCTTGGTCTCGAACGCCAGCCCGTAGCGCTCCGGAACGCCGTCCCGGTTCTCGTCCACGGTGTTGGCCTTGGCCACCCGGATCAGCTCGTCCGTGTCGGCCGGCGCCGCGGGAACCAGCGCCTTGTTGTAGACCAGAAGCAGGTGGTTCCCGAACTGCTCCGGGACGGCCCAGTAGTGGCCGTTCAGCTCCTCGTGGGTCAGCTCGTGGAAGGGCTCCAGGAAGTCCGCCCCGAAGACCTCCTCCGCGGGCCGCAGGGTCCCGGCCACCGAGAGCGGTCCGATCTGGTCCGAAGGTCCGTAGACCACGTCCGGCCCGCCGCCGCCGAGGGCCGCTGTGAGGAACTGGTTCCGCACGTCCTCCACGCCCAGGTGCGTCGTGGAGACCTTCACGTTCGGGTTCGCCGCCTCGAAGGCCGCCACGTGTTCGGCCAGGAGCGCCCGCTCCGGCGGGTCCATCATCTCCCACAGCGTCACGGTGACGGGCCCGCCGGCGTCGCCGCCGCCCCCGCCGCACCCGGCGGCCAGGGTTGTCAGGAACAGGGCGGCGGCGGAGATTGCCGCACGGGGCTTCGCGGCGCGGGGGATCCGGATCACGGCGCGTCTCCGGCCTCGGAGAGGGGACTTCTCAGGCTCGCGGCATGATAGGAGGCGGACCCCGGAGGGTCAACGTTGAGCCCCGCGTCCCCGTTTTGCTACGCTGGATGCCGCAATCCCGGCGACCTTTCCCTCGGGCCGCTCGCCGTTCCCGCAGCAAGGAGCCTGTACCCATGCGTCGGCTGATCCCGCCCCTGAGCGGGGCACTCGCCTTCCTCGTCGCCCTCGCGCCGTCGGCGCACGCCGCCGGCTTCGGCACCCCGGTCATCGACGGCGTCGTCGACGCGGCCATCTACGGCGCGGCCGAGGCGGTCGATCCGATCGATCCGCCCCAGGGCAACGCGCCGATGGACCTCGGGAGCCTGTACGTCGCGAACGATGCGACCTTCTGGTACTTCCTCTTCACCGTGAACACGGACATCGTGGCCACGAACTGGGGCAAGTACCTCATCTTCATCGACACCACGAACAACACGGCCGGCGGCACCACGGATCCGTGGGGCCGCGCCATCACCGTGAGCGACCCGCACAAGGCGGAGTTCTCGCTCCGCGGCTGGTTCGACGGCGGCGGCTCCTACGGCGTCTCCAAGACCCAGTTCTGGCAGTGGAGCGGCACGGCGTGGTCGCAGAACGGCACCGCGGACGCCGCGGCCGTGAGCGCCGGCGCCGTCAGCGGCGTGGAGTGGAAGATCGCGCGCTCGAAGCTGGGCGATCCGTCGCAGATCTGGGTGGAGGTGGTCTCCACCGGCGGCGGCGCCTCGGACAACGCGCAGGACACCTGCAACGACCCCGCGAACGACTGGAACGCCGTGGACTGGTCCACTCCGTCCACGATCGCGAACTCCACGAACGTGCCGCGCTCGTCCGGCTCGGACACCACGCCGCCCACCGTGGTCGGCGCGCAGGTGCTGGACCCGGCGTCCGGCTTCTCGGACACGGTGCGCCTCACGTTCAGCGAGCCGCTGGATCCCGCGAGCGCCACGAACGCCGCGAACTACGCCGCGCCCGGGCGCAGCGTGTTCACGCCCTCGCAGCCCGCGCCCGACCAGGTGGACCTCGTGATCTCGCCGATCTACACCTTCGGCCCCTGCAACCAGATCACGGTCACGAACGTGAAGGACGTGGCGCTGAACACCATCGTGAACAACGGCACCACGAACGTCGGCCGGTTCTACGCGTTCCGCCTGCACGTGCGCGGCCACATGAACATCCACATGCGGAACGACGACACGCCGCCGCACACGTTCGCCATCGAGGGCAGCACCGCGCCCCTCACCTGGGACCCGCTGTGCGACAACCTCCTGACGGACGCGGACAACGACTCCGTGTGGACCGCGAACCTGGACTTCAGCCTGCCCTGCACGGGCAGCGGCCCGGTCGTCACGAACCTCGAGTACAAGTTCACGCACCAGTGCACGGAGTACGAGACCGTCTCGAACCACTTCTACGCCATCGACCCGGTGACGCTCGGCGCGGGCGTGGACTCGGTGGACATCTGGTGGAACGACGAGGCGCCGTCGAACTTCACGACCCAGGCCGTGGACGTGATGTTCACGGTGCGCTCGTTCGCGTCGAACCCGCCGTTCGGCACGGGCGATTCGCTCGGGGTCGGCGGCAGCGCGCTGCCGATCGACTGGCAGAACCCGCCGGTGAACCGCCTCGCCGACAACGGCGTGTGGCCGGACGTGACGGCGGGCGACGGCGTGTTCACGAAGCGCCTCACGTTCCCCGCCGGCACGCTCAAGAGCGTGGACTACAAGTACCTGCTGAAGCCGAACGGCGGCCTGGCCTTCGAATTCGAGTGCTCCGGCGGCAGCAACCGGAACGTGTTCCTGGACGACACGATCTTCTCCACCTCGAACCCGATCGTGCTCGCCTTGGCGCACTACGACGACTGCGCGTTCGCCACGGACGCGCCCGTGCTGGCGGTGGGCGGCGGCTTCGCGCTCGATCCGAGCCGTCCGAACCCGATGCGCGCCACCACGTCGATCTCCTACTCGCTGCCGAAGGCGGGTCACGTGTCGCTGGACGTGTACGACGTCTCCGGCCGCCACGTCCGCTCGCTGCTGGACGAGACCCGGCCCGCGGGCGCGTCCACGGTGGTCTGGGACGGCCGCGCGGTGGACGGCACGCTGCTCCCCGGCGGCGTCTACTTCCTGCGGCTGACCGCGGGCGAGGAGTCGCAGACGCGGAAGGTGGTGCTCGCCCGGTAGGCGCCGCACACGCCGGCAAACGCCGGCATTCGCGGGTATTCCCGAGGCCCGGGGGGCGCCGCCTCCCGGGCCTTCGTCTCGACGGGCACCCGTGCCGCCGCCCCGACCGGGTCCGGCCCCAGAAAGCAGACCGCCGCGTCTTGAATCCGCCTCCGGCCACGGGTAGCGTGGAAATGCCCCCGGTCGGAGGCCGAGTTGACTCGTCTTCCGCACGGTCGTGTTCGACGGTCCGGCGCGGGCATCCCCGCCGGAAGGGGTCTGCTTGGCCTGCCCCGCCCCTGTCCCGCTCCCGGGAGTCCCCCTCCGGAGCGGTCCCTCCCGCCGCGACCAGCCCGCCCGTCCCGACCGACCCACCTGCCGCCCACCCCACACGCCGCCAACGGGATCCCGGTCTTCCGGATCCCGGGAGGGAACCCGTGAAAGCGGAAAGCGTCCTCGGCGCCATCGAGAAGCACCGCGGGGAGCGAGGCGCCCTGATCTCGATCCTGGAAGCCATCCAGTCCCAGTACGGCTACCTGCCGGAGGAGGCGCTGCGTCTGCTCGCGCAGCGCACGCAGCGCCGGCTCATCGACATCTAAGGCGTCGCCACGTTCTACCGCTCCTTCAGCCTCGAACCGCGGGGCAAGCACCTCTGCTCGGTCTGCCAGGGAACGGCCTGCCATGTCCGCGGCGCGCCCGCCGTCGCCGAGGAGTTCCGGCGCCGCCTGGACGTCGAGCCGGGCGGCACCACCGCGGACCGCGAGTTCACGCTCGAGACCGTCAACTGCCTGGGCGCGTGCGCGCTCGGGCCCATCGTCACCATCGACGGCCACTACTTCTCGAACGTGCGGAAGGCCGAGGTCGCCCGCCTGCTCGAGGCGGCGCGCGAAGGCACGGAGCGGTTCGAGCCCGGGGACGACGACCGGAGGTTCCCGCTGGACATCAGCTGCCCCCGTTGCAACCACAGCCTGATGGACACCGTGCACCTCGTGGACGGCCATCCCTCCGTGCACGTCACCATCGCCCACGGGCTCCGGCACGGCTGGCTGCGTCTCTCGAGCCTGTACGGCAGCTATCGCATCGAATCCGAGCACGACATCCCGATGGACGCGGTCGCCGACTTCTTCTGCCCGCACTGCCACGCGGAGCTGACCGGCGCGTCGCACTGTCCGGACTGCGAGAACCCGATGGTGCCCATGGTCGTCCGCGGCGGCGGGATCGTGCAGATCTGCGCCCGCCGGGGATGCCGGGGCCACATGCTGGACCTGAGCGGCATCAACGCCTGAGGCACGACGAATGGGAAACCCCACCCGCAACGACCTCACGTCAAAGGGACGGTTCCTGTGGACACTCTGAAATCGCTGGCCGCGTTCCACGCGCTGCGGGACCGGATCCTGGCCAATGTCAACCCGCATGTCCCCGTCATCGTCATCTCGGCGGGCACCTGCGGGCAGGCCAGCGGGGCGAACGCCCTGATCCGGGCCGCGAAGCGCGAGATCCTGTCCAGCGAGCTGGACAGCGAAGTCCGACTGCGGGTCACCGGGTGCCACGGCTTCTGCGAGATGGAGCCGTCGGTGCTCGTGGAGCCCACCCGCGCCTTCTACCCGAAGGTCGCCCCGAAGGACATGGCCCGCATCGTGCGCGCCGCCGTGAGCCGGAAGGTGATCGAGGAACTGCTCCCCGTGGACGTGCGCACGGGCCGGACCGTCCGCAAGCAGGACGATCTCGTGTTCTTCGGCAACCAGACGCGCTCCATCCTCTCGCACAACGAGCGGGTCGACCCGATCCGCGTCTACACCTACATCCAGGACCGCGGCTACGAGGCCTTCGCGAAGGCGCTGGAGGCGAACGACCGCGAGCGCGTCCTGCGGGAGATCAAGGAGTCCGGGCTGCGCGGCCGCGGCGGCGCCGGCTTCCCGACCGGCACGAAGTGGGAGCTCCTGGCGCGGCAGCCCGGCGCGCGCGGCAAGGTCCTGGTCTGCAACGCGGACGAGGGCGACCCCGGCGCGTACATGGACCGCAGCGTCCTGGAGGGCAACCCGCACAGCATCCTCGAGGGCATGCTGATCGGCGCGTTCGCCACCGGCGCGGACGAGGGCGTCATCTACGTCCGCAACGAATACCCGCTGGCCATCAAGCACCTCGTGATCGCGCTGCGCCAGGCGCGGGAGCTGGGGCTCCTGGGCGCGAACATCCTCGGCACCGGCTTCCGCTTCGACATCCAGCTCGTCCGCGGCGCGGGCGCGTTCGTGTGCGGCGAGGAGACGGCGCTCATCGCCTCCATCGAGGGACGGATGGGCGAGCCCCGCCAGCGTCCGCCCTTCCCCGTGCAGGAGGGCATCGACCGCAAGCCCACCGCCATCAACAACGTGGAGACGTGGGCCAACGTGCCGCGCATCCTCCTCGACGGCGCCGCGGAGTACGCGAGGACCGGCACGCCGGGCAACACGGGCACGAAGATCTTCAGCCTCGTGGGCAAGATCCGGAACACGGGCCTCGTGGAGGTCCCCATGGGGACCACGATCGGGGAGCTCGTGTTCGGCGCCGGCGGCGGCCCCGTGGACGGCGGCCGGATCAAGGCGGTGCAGACCGGCGGCCCGTCCGGCGGCTGCATCCCCGCGCACATGTTCGACCTGCCCATCGACTACGACAGTCTGTCCCGCGCGGGCTCCATCATGGGATCGGGCGGCATGATCGTGATGGACCAGGACACGTGCATGGTGGACGTGGCCAAGTACTTCATGAACTTCCTGAAGGACGAGTCCTGCGGCAAGTGCTTCACCTGCCGCAAGGGCACGCAGCGGATGTGGGAGCTGCTGGACGACATCACCTCCGGCCGCGGGACGCCGGAGCACCTGGATCTCCTGCACGACCTCGCGCTCGTCGTGCGCGACACGTCGATGTGCGGGCTGGGCCAGTCCGCGCCGAATCCCGTGCTCAGCACGCTGCGCTACTTCCGCGACGAGTACATGCGGCACATCGTGGACAAGCGGTGCGATGCCTTCGTCTGCAAGGATCTGGTGGGCGCGCCGTGCCAGTCCGCCTGCCCGATCGGCACGGAGGCATGGCGGTACGTGGCGCACCTGGCCCGCGGCGAGTACGAGGACGCCTACCTCGCCATCCGCGAGGCGAACCCGTTCCCGTCCGTGTGCGCGCGCGTGTGCGACCACCCGTGCGAGTCGCGCTGCCGGCTCGGCGCCACGGGCGCGCGCCCGGTGGCGATCCGGGCGCTCAAGCGCTTCGTCACGGACCGCGTGGAGCCCTCCACGTACAAGCCGCAACGGCGGCGCTGGCGCGACGGCGCGCCGCCGCGCGTGGCCATCGTGGGGTCCGGGCCGGCCGGGCTGACCGCCGCCCACTACCTCTCGCTCGAGGGCTGCGCGGTGACCGTGTTCGAAGCGGACAGCCGGCCCGGCGGGATGCTCGTGAGCGGGATCCCGGCCTACCGGCTGCGCCGCGACACGCTGGAGAAGGAGATCGAGGCGCTCCTGGACGAGAACATCACGCTGAAGTGCGACGCGGCGCTCGGGCGCGACTTCTCCGTGGACGACCTGCTGCACCAGGGCTACCGCAGCGTCTTCCTCGCGCTCGGCGCCCACAAGAGCCGGCGGCTCAACATCGCCGGCGAGGACGTCACGGGCGTCTGGCCCGCCATCCAGTTCCTGAAGCGGTTCAACCTCGGCCACGAGCGCCTCGCGACCGGGAACGTGGGCGTTATCGGCGGCGGCAACTCCGCCGTGGACGCGGCGCGCGTGGCGCTGCGGCAGGAGGGCGTGCGGAGCGTCACGATCTTCTACCGCCGGACCCGCCACGAGATGCCCGCGCTCAAGGAGGAGATCGCCGAGGCGATCCACGAGGGCGTGCGGCTCGAGACGCTGGTGGCGCCGGTGGAGATCCGCTCCGAGGACGGCCGGCTCACCGGCGTGCAGTGCCGCCGGACCGAGCTGCGCGACTTCGACAAGAGCGGCCGGCGCAGCGCCGTCCCGATCCCGGGCACGGAGTTCCTCGTGCCGCTGGACTTCCTGATCGTGACGATCGGCGACGAGCCGGACATCGACTACATGAAGTCCATGGGCATCGAGACCACGGACCGGGGCACGCTGAGGATCGACCCGGAGACGATGGCCACGAACCGCCCGGGCGTGTTCGCGGGCGGCGACGTGGTCACCGGCCCGAACACGGTGGTCGAGGCGATCGCCGCGGGGAAGCGCGCCGCCGCGATGATGACACGCCACCTCCGCGGGGAGCCGCTGCGGCGGACGCCGGAGCCCATCCGGCCCGGCGTCCACGTGGAGCCGGCGGCCGTCCCGGAAGGCGCCGAGAGCGCCGACCGGGCCGAGGCGCCGACCGCGCCGCTGCAGCTGCGACGGCACAGCTTCGTGGAGGTCGAGATGTCGCTGAAGGAGGAGGACGCCCGGCGGGAGGCGTGCCGCTGCCTGCGCTGCGACCTCGAGTTCACCGCCCCGGCAACGGAGCCCGAGCCCGCCCTGGCGGCGACGGTCCCGGGGAACGGAGGTCCCTCATGATCACCCTGGAGATCAACGGCCTGAGCACCTCCGTCGAGGAGGGCACCACGCTCCTCGAAGCCGCGCGAGGCCTCGGGTTCCCGATCCCGACGCTGTGCGAGATGGAGGGCCTCTCCCCCTACGGGGCGTGCCGGCTGTGCGTGGTGGAGCTGGGGGAGGGCCCGAAGGCGAAGCTCGTGTCCGCGTGCACGTACCGGGCGGAGCCGGGCCTCAAGGTGCGCACCGCGTCGAACCGCGTGATGCGGGCGCGCCGGATGGTCCTGGAGCTGCTGCTGGCGTCCTGCCCGCAGTCGAAGACGATCCAGGACCTCGCCGCGCAGTTCGAGGTGAAGCAGCAGCGGTTCCGGCAGGAGCACGAGGACTGCATCCTCTGCGGCCTCTGCGTCCGCATGTGCGCGGAGCAGATGGTGGCGGGGGCGATCGGCTTCCGCGGCCGCGGGCAGACGCGGTCCATCGGCACGCCGTTCGACATGAAGTCCGAGACGTGCCGGCTGTGCGGCGGCTGCATCTACGTGTGCCCGGTGTGCAATCTCCGCTGCACGTTCAACGAGCCCGACAAGGCGGTCTGCGGCGGCTGCGCGAACCTCAGCCCGCCGTGCCTCGGGAAGGCCCCGTTCGACGACATGATGTGCTTCATGTCGCCCTGTGTCGCTTGCGAGATCCGGAAGGACCCCAACCCCGAGGCGGCGGCCTCGCCACGAAGGGACTGAGACGATGTCACTCACGAGAGTCAATGCCTCCGCTGCGACCCTTACGAAGAACCGCACGGAACACTCGATCGTGCCGACGTCGGGCATGTGCGTCACCTGCGTGGACGGGTGCGTGGGCATGTGCGAGATCGGCAAGTCCGCCTTCCGCGGGCACGAGGTCATCTACCCGCAGCCCTTCGGGGTCATCACCACCGCGGGCGAGAAGACCTACCCCGTGGACTACTCGCACTTCAGCATCATGGGCACGGCGGTGGGCGCGCACGGCCTGGAGGCCGACAGCGACAAGGCCATCTTCCCGGCGGTGGACCTGGAGGTGGCGGTGGGCCGGGACAAGGGCGTGAAGTTCCGCCTGCCGTGGATCATCCCCGGCATCGGGTCCACGAACATCGCGAAGAACAACTGGGAGGGGATCGCCGCGGGCGCGGCCATCTCCGGCACGGGCCTGACGATCGGCGAGAACGTGGTCGGCATGGACCCGGACGCCACGTTCAAGGACGGCCGCGTCGTGGACACGGTGGACCTGAAGCGCCGCGTGAAGCTGTACAAGGACCACCAGCGCGACGGCTACGGCGCCATCATCGTGCAGGCCAACGTGGAGGACACGCGGCTGGGCACGCAGGAGTACGCCATCGAGAAGCTGGGCGTGGAGGTCGTCGAGCTGAAGTGGGGCCAGGGCGCGAAGGACATCGGCGGCGAGGTCAAGATCAACAACCTCAAGAAGGCGCAGACCCTGTACGAGCGCGGCTACATCGTGCTGCCGAACCCCACCGATCCGCACGTGGTCCGCGCGTTCGAGGCCGGCACGTTCAAGGAGTTCGAACGGCACTCGCGCGTCGGCATGGTCTCGGAGGAGTCGTTCGCGCAGCGCGTGGAGGAGCTGCGGAAGGCCGGCGCGAAGTACGTCTTCCTCAAGACCGGCGCCTACCGGCCGGCGGACCTCGCGCGCGCCGTGGCGTACTCGTCGAAGTACGGCATCGACATGCTCACGGTGGACGGCGCGGGCGGCGGCACGGGCATGAGCCCGTGGCGCATGATGAACGAGTGGGGCGTGCCGCCGGTGGAGCTGCACTCCCTGCTGTGGCAGTACGCGAAGCGCCTCGCCGACGAGGGACGGTACGTGCCGGCGCTGGTCGTGGCCGGCGGCTTCACCTTCGAGGACCAGATCTTCAAGGGCCTGGCGCTCGGGGCGCCGTACGTGAAGATGGTGGGCATGGCCCGCGCGCCGATCGCGGCGGCGATGGTCGGCAAGACCCTCGGCCAAGCCATCGAGCGGCACGAGCTGCCCGTGTACGTGGAGCGGTTCGGCAGCACGAAGGACGAGGTCTTCGTGACCGCGGCCGACCTGCGCCGCAAGCTGGGCGACGAGGAGTTCGAGCACCTCCCCACCGGCGCCATCGGCCTGTACACGTACTACGAGCGGCTCGCGCAAGGTCTGCGCCAGCTCATGGCCGGCACGCGCAAGTTCTCGATGGCGCACCTGCAGCGGGACGACATCGCCAGCCTCACGAAGGAGGCCACGGACATCAGCGGCATCCCGTTCGTGATGGACGTGGACAGGGAGGAGTGCGACGTGATCCTGAACGGGGCCATGTAGCCCCGTCGTCCCGGTCCGTGCGCCGGACGGCCGCCCTCGCCTTGCGGGGGCGGCCGTTCTTTCGCTACCCCAGGGCGCAGCGGTTCATGCCGGCCTCGAGGCCCACCAGCTCCTCCTCGCCGGGGGACTCCAGGCCCAGGTTGATCGCCTTGATGCGGCGGTAGGCGTCCGGGAAGGCGCCCGTGCGGCCGAGCACCCAGGAGGTGAAGCGGTCGCGGTCGGTCATGGCGAAGGGGACGTTGCCGGCCGCAAGCTCGTGGACGCGGCGGCCGACGGTGCGGTCCGCGTTCCGCTCGGCGGCGTCCGCGAGGTGTCCCGGAAGCACGCGGAGTCCCGGCGGCCAGCTCGCGCGGGCGCGCTCGAGGCTCCGCCACAGCGCCGCCGTCCACTCCTCCGCCTTCCCGCCGAGATCGGGGCGGCCCATGGAGCGGACGAAGACGAAATCCCCCGTGAACACGACGTCGGCGCCGGCGCGGTAGCAGACGCTGCCCTCGGTGTGCCCCGGCGTGTGCTCCACGCGCAGCGTCACCGCGCCGACCGGGATCCCGCGTCCGTCCTCCGCCGGCGTGAAGTCCACCCGCGCCGGCGTCCCGTCGAAGGGATAGCGCGCGTCGGCCGGATGCAGGTGGTACGGCACGCCGGCTGCCTTCGCCAGCGCCGGCCCGCCGCTCACGTAGTCCGCGTGCGCGTGCGTGTCCGCCACGGCCACGAGCCGCGCGTCCGCTTCGCGAAGCACGTCCCGGATGACCCCGAGATGCCGCGGCGGATCGATCACGACGGCCTCGCCGCCGGAGACCAGCACGTACCCCAGCGCGCCCTTCCCGATGCGGTCGAGCTGCACGAGCCGCGTGCTGCCCGGCGGCGGCGGGAGCGCGCGCGGCACCACGAGCTCCATCCAGGCGCGCATTCCCCCGGCCAGGGAAGCGGCCGTGAAGCCGCGCGCGTTCAGGTGCGCGCCCACGAAGCGGCTGTCGTTGCCCCGGCCACAGACGACGACCACGGGCCGGTCGCGCGGGATCCCGGCCGCGGCCGGATCCGGCAGCGTCACGAGCTGCGAGCCGGGGATGTTGTGGAACCACTCCGCCGGCACGGCGTCGATCCGGCCGCTCTCCAGCCGGAACGGCGCGCGGACGTCGAGGACGTGGATCTGCTCGCCCGCTTCCACGCGCCGGACGAGGTCGTTTGCGGCGACTTCGGGCGTCACCGCGCGAACCGCAGCACGGTCCCCGACGTCCCCGCCAGCTGCACCGGCAGCGCGCCGTTCACCGCCGCGACCTTCGCCCCCGTCAGCGCATCCTCGAACCCCGCGCCCGCCGGCAGCTTCAGCTCCTCCAGGGGGACCTGCACTTCCGCCGGCGCATCCCCCGCGTTCAGCACGACCACGAACACCACGCCCTCGTGCCGCCGGGCGTACGCGTACGTCCGGCCCTGCGCCACCAGCGTCGTGAAGTCCCCGATGGACAGCGCCGGGTTCGCGTTGCGCAGCCGGATCAGCGAGCGGTACCAGTCGTGCATCTCCTTGCGCGCCGCCTCGTCCGTCCACTTCCAGTGGAACGGCCGCCGGCAGTCCGGGTCCGCGCCGCCCTCCATGGCGATCTCGTCGCCGTAGTAGACGTGCGGCGCGCCCACGTAGGTCATGGCGAAGAGCGCGGTGAGCTTCTGCCGCGCACGGTTGCCGCCGATGGATGTGAGGTAGCGCGGCGTGTCGTGGCTGCCCACCAGGTTCATCATCGCGCGCACGGCCTGCTCCGGGTACGCGCCGCGCCCGGCCGCCAGCTCCCGGTCGAACTGCCCCGCGTCCGTGCGACCCTGGCCGATGAACGACGTCACCGGATCCTTGAAGTACTTGTAGTTCATGGTGGCGTCGAAGCACCCGGGCGCCACGTAGTCGCCGGCGTCGGCCCACAGCTCGCCCACGAGGTACGCATCCGGCTTGATGGAGCGCACCTTGTCCCGGAAGATCTTCCACATCCAGAACGGCACCTCGTTCGGCACGTCCAGGCGGAAGCCGTCGATGTCCATGTCCTTCATCCACCACTCGGCGGACGCCAGGATGTAGTCCACCACCGGCTGGTTCACCTTCGCGTCCGCGGCGTCGCGCACGCCGTTCTCCTGCCCGCCCTGCCGCGACAGGTCGTAGTTCAGGTCCGGCATGTGGCTGAAGCCCCACCAGCACTCGTAGAACTCGCGCCAGTCCTTCGGCTCGGTCGCGGGCAGCGGCCACTTCTTCCACTCGAACCAGTCCCAGTACTCGGACTTCTTCCCCTTCTCGATCGTGTCCTGGAAGTACGGGCTGTGGTCGCCGATGTGGTTGATCACCCAGTCGGCCACGATGCGGATGCCGCGCGCGTGGCAGTCGTCCACGAACGCCCGGAACTCCTGCGCCGTGCCGAAGTGCGGGTCGATCGCCTTGTAGTCGTACGCCTCGTACTTGTGGTTCGAGCGCGCCGGGAACAGCGGGTTGAAGTAGATGATCGTGACGCCGAGATCCTGCAGGTAGTCCAGGTTCTGCCGGATGCCCGCGATGTCCCCGCCGTAGAACGACATGTAGTCCGGGCGGCCGTCCGTGCGGTACGGGCTCTTCGCCAGCCCCGCGATGTCGTACCAGTCCTTAGTGAGGTGGTAGTACTCCCCGTTCGTCTTCCCGGACGACGGCAGCTTCGTCCGCCCCTTGTAGTACGCCTCGGAGAAGTCCGGGTCGTTCGCGGGGTCCCCGTTCGCGAAGCGCTCCGGGAAGATCTGGTAGAAGACGCCGGTCTGCACCCACGACGGCACGGTGAAGCGCGGCACCGCCGTCTCGGAGTACGTGAACGTGGCGGGCCCCGCGGCCGACGCCACGCTCGTCTCCACCGGGCCCTCCTTGCCGAGGTACCAGGACGTGGGCCCGTCCTTCAGCACGACGCGGTACCGGAAGTCCGGGATGCCGCCGGCGCGCGCGATGTTCATCCGCCAGGACTGCGACGTGGGATCGCTCAGGGCGCGGCGCGCCGGCACCTTCGTGGACACCTTGCCGTCCGCGTCCAGGATTTCCAGCTCCACCGCCTCCACGTCGCCCGGCCACGTGCGCGCCACGAAGACCAGCTCGTCGTCGGACACGCGGTTCACGTCGCGCACGGTCTGCTCGTGCCGCAGGCCCTCCGCGAAGATCTCGCCGTCGCCCACGGCCACGTCGATCGCGGGGAAGCGGTCGTCCACCGTGCGGATGGAGTTCTTGCCGCCGAAGCCGTCGTCCGTGAACGCGTCCGCGCCCTCGTCCGTGATCCACTGTCCGTCCGCCACGAACTTGTACTGGCAGTCCCCCTCGGGGAGCAGCATCGTGATCGTCCACGTGCCGTCGCCGTCGGGATCGGACATCGGGTCGGCGCCCACCGCCCAGTTGTTGAAGGTGCCGGCCAAGGACACGTCCTGCGCCGCCTTGCCCGGCTTGAAGGCGAACTCCACGCGGCGCGGCTGCCCGGTGAACGTGTGCTTCCCCTCGCCGCCCACGTAGATCACGGAGTTCTTGCCGCCGAAGCCGTCGTCCTTGGAGTCCTCCGCGTTCGGATCTTCCATCCACGTGGCGCCGTCCACGACGAACTTGTAGAGATGCGGGCCCGGCGTGAGCTTCAGCTTCACCGTCCACTTGCCGTCGCCGTCCGCGTCCGCCATCGGCGTGGCGGAGGTGCTCCAGTCGTTGAAGTCCCCGGCCAGGTGCACGCTCTTCACGCCGGAGATCACGGGCTGGAACGAGAACTCCGCCTCCACCGGATCGCCGGCGGGCGCGGCCGGCTTCGCCGCCGGCGTGGCGGCCGCCGCCGCGGGCTTCGCCGCGCCGCCGCCGTCCCCCACCACGAGCACGGAGTTCTTCCCGCCGTAGCCGTCGTCCACGAACTCCGCGGCGTTCGGGTCCTCCATCCACGTGCCGTCCGCCACGAACTTGTACGGATAGCGCCCCGCATCCAGCTTCACGGTGGCGCGCCACGTGTCGCCGGACTTCGTCATGGGCAGCGCGGTGGCGTTCCAGCCGTTGAACTCGCCGGCCAGGAACACCTGCGAGAAGCTCTTCCCCGGCTTCCACTCGATGACCACGTCGCCCGGCGCCACGGACTTCGCGGCCCCGCCGGCCTTCGCCGCGGGCGGCGCCTCCGCCGCGGGCTTCGCGCCGCTCGCGTCCGTGGTGCCCGCCACGAACCCGCCGGCCGCGCCGCCGCCGCCCACCACGACCACGGAGTTCTTCCCGCCGAACGGGTTCGGCGCGGACTCCTTCGCCTTCGGATCCTCCAGCCACTGCCCGTCCACGACGAACTTGTACTCGTAGCGTCCCGGCGGCAGGTCCACCACGGCGGTCCAAGTGCCGTCGCCGTCGTCGTCCTTCATCGCCTTGCCGGAGGGATTCCAGTTGTTGAACTCGCCGGCCAGGAACACGGCCTTCGCGCCGCGTCCGGCCTCGTAGGCGAAGGTCACGTCCTCGGCGCGGGCGGCGTCGGGGCCGGTCGCGAGCCCGGTCAGCGCGGCCACGGCGGCGAGGAGGATCGGGAGGCAACGGGCGGCGGAACGACGGAACGCGGCTCTCATGGGGCGACCTCTCGCGGATGGGCGGGGGACACGGATCCGTTCCGCATTCTATGCCGCGGGGGGGTGCCGGTCCACGTCGGGGCGGGCTGGCCGGACCGGCCGCAGACGTGGCGCGAAGTCCTCCGGTAGAATCGCCCGCATCCCGGGTGAAGGAGGCTCCGTCGCATGCCGGTCCGTGATCTCGCGACGCGGTTCGCGCTTCGGTTCACGATGCTGGCGGCGACAACCGTCGCGGTCATCGCCGGGCTTCCGCGCCCCGCGCCCGCCGCGGAGCCGGCGCCCACCCCGGCGCAACTCCTGGAGCAGGCCCAGGCCGCCTGGGACCGGTTGGACGTGGTCGCCATGGACAGCCTGGGCACGCGCGCGCTGGAGCTGCTGGCCGGCGTGGCCGCGCCGGACACGCTCCAGCTCGGCACGGCGCACCTGCGCCTCGCCCAGGGGCGCTACGGGCAGTTCCTCCTCGCGGACTCCACGGCCATCCGGTCCGCCGAGCGCGCGCTCGACCTGCTGCCGCGCGTCCTCCCGGCGGACGACCTCGTCGTCGGCGAGGCGCACGACGTGCTCGCCGGGATCCTGGGCGAGCTGCACCGCGCCGCCGACGCGCTGCCGCACGCGCGCGCCGCCCTGGAGATCCGCCGCGCGAAGCTCGGCGAGGTGCACGACGACGTGGCCGGGGCCTGGTACCGGCTCGGCATCACGTTCGACATGGTGGGCGAGCCCGACTCGTCGATCGCCGCGCTGCGCACGGCCATCGACGTGCGCCTCCGCGGGGACAACCCGGGCGGGCGGCGCATCGGGGACTACCACTCCGAGATCGCGACCGTGCTGGAGCGCACCGGGCGCCGCGAGGAGGCGCGCGCCGAGCTGGACGCGATGCTCGAGGCGTACGAGTCCCGCGTGGGCCCCACGCACCCGGCCATGTGCCAGGGCCTGCAGCGCTACTCCGCGTTCGTCTACCGCGAGGGCGACCTGGCGCGCTCCGCCGACATGGCGCTGCGCGCGGTGGAGATCGCGGAGGCGAGTCCCGGGTTCAATCCCGGGAATCTCGCGCTCCTCCGCGGCAACCTCGGCGTCGTGCTCGGCGAGATCGGCGACCACGTGCGCGCGCGGGCCCTGTTCGAGGAGGTGTTGCCCGTGTTCGAGGCGCGCCTGGGGCCGAATCACGCGCGCACCCTCTGGGCGCGCTTCCAGGTGGGCTACTCGCAGTTGGCGCTCGAGGACACCGCCGGCGCGCGCGCCAGCCTCGAGGCGGTCTGCGCCGCGCCCGTGGAGGAGACCGCGGTGACGGATCCCGGGCTCCTGGCGCAGGCGCACATCGGCCTGGGGCAGATCCTCGCGACCTCGGATCCCGCCGCCGCGCTCGCGCACGCGGACGACGCGGAGCGGCTGGAGCGCGCGCGGCCGGCGCCGAACGGCCGCACGCTGACGGGCGCGCAATCGTTGAGGCTCCACGCCACGTCCCTCCTCGGACGATGGGACGAGGTGGATCGCATCGCCGCGCGCCTGCAGGGCGAGCTGGACACGCACGGCCTCCGCGGCACCGACAACGAGGCCGTGGCGCTGGCCACGATGAGCCGCGCCGCCGTCCGCCGCGGGCGCCCGGACGAGGGGATGCGCCTGGCGCGCGCCGCCGCCGAGGTGTCGCGGTGGGAGCTCGTGCGCAACGCGCGCGCCCTTCCCGACCGGCAGGGCCTGCTCCTCGCCGGGCGGCGGAGCGCCCCGCTCGAGCTGCTCCTGGCGCAGGGGCTCGCGGGCGACGCGGCGCACGTCCCCGCGGTCTGGGACGAGCTGATCCGCTGGCGCGGGCTGGTGCGCGCCGAGGTCGCGCGCCGGCGCGCTCCCCGCGAGGCGACGGCGGACCCCGCGGCGCGGGATGCGCACCGCGCGTTCACGCAGGCGCAGCGGAAGCTGGCGCGCCTCGAGGTGGAGCTGGCCGGCGATCCCGGCGAGGACGCGGCGGCGCAGCTCGCTGCGGCGCGCAGCGCGGCGGAGGACTCGGAGCGGCGGTGGCTCGCCGTCGCGCCGCGCGATCCGTCGCTCGCGGATCCGGCCGAGACGGGACTGGAGGAGGTCCGCGGCCGGCTCCCGCGCGAGGCCGTCCTCGTGGCCTTCGCCACCGTGGAGCCGGACGAGGGCCCGGCGCGGCTGGCCGCGTTCGTCGTGACCGGGAAGGACCGGGCGAAGGCCGCGCGGGACGCCGTGCGCATGGTCGATCTCGGGGAGCTGGGGCCCGTCTCCTCGCAGATCGCGCGGTGGCTCGCGGTGGCCGGCCGGCCGCCGGCCGGGAGCGCGAACGGCGAGGCGCGGTGCCGCGAGGAGGGGTTGCGGCTGCGGCGTCTCGTGTGGGATCCGCTGGCATCGGCGCTTTCGGATGCGCGCGAGGTCTTCGTGGTCCCGGACGGCCCGCTCGTGTCCGTCCCCTGGGGAGCGCTTCCCTCCGGCCCGCAGGGGTATCTCGTGGAGACCGACCTGCGGATCCACGTGCTCGAAGCCGAACGTGACCTCGCTGCCCGCGCGACGCCCGCCGGCGAGGGCGTGCTGGCAATCGGCGGCGTGGACTTCGATCTCTCCGCGCCTTCGGCCGCGGCGCCGGTGCTCCTGGCCGCGTCCACGCGCGCGGTGATCGCGAGCTGCGTGGGCATCCCGGACGACTTCGCCCCGCTTCCGGGATCGCTGCGCGAGGTGGAGGAGATCGCGCGGCTGGATCCGGCGGCGCGCATCCTGCGCGGCGCGGACGCCACGGAGGCGCGCTTCAAGGAGATGGCGGCGGGGCGGCGCGTGCTGCACCTCGCCACGCACGCCGTGGTGCTGGCGGACTCGTGCGAGGCGGCGGCGAAGGGGATGCGCGGCGTGGGCGGCGTGGCGGCGGTGGAGGAGGACGCGGATGCGATGGCCGGCGCGCCCTCCCCGTGGCTCGCGCGCCGCGTGCTGCTGGCGCTGGCCGGAGCGAACCGCGCGCGCGAGCACGACCGCGACGAGAACGAGGGCCTCCTCACCGCCGAGGAGGTCAGCACGCTGGACCTGCGCGACACGGAGTGGGTGGTGCTCTCCGCGTGCCAGTCCGCGGCGGGCAGCGTGGTGGCGCGCCAGGGACTCTCGGGGATGACGCGCGCGTTCCATCTCGCCGGCGTTCCGGTGGTGATCGCGAGCCAGTGGGCCGTGGACGACGACGCCACGCGCGAGTGGATGACGCGGCTCTACCGCGCGCGCCGCGAGGGCGCGAAGACCGCGGCGGAGGCGATGCAGCGCGCGTCCCGCGACGTGCTGCGCGCGCGCCGCGCCGCCGGGCAGGGCACGCACCCCTTCACGTGGGCGGCGTTCACCGCCAGCGGGGACTGAGCGGCCGGAGCGCGCCGCCGCCCGTGATCTGCCTCGCGCGACGGCGCGAGGACCCTGCAGTAGACTGCGAAGCGGAGGTCGCCATGGACGCGGAGGCTCGAGCTAAGGCACGCGCGAAGTGGCCCGTGCGCCGCCACGCCCTCGGCGAGGAACCGCCCGACGATCTGCGGGACTCCACCACGGCGGAGGAGCGCCTGGCCATGGTCTGGCAGCTCACCGTGGAGGCATGGAGCCTGACCGGGCGCCCGCTTCCGGATCTCCCCCGCTCCGAGTGGCCCGTCCGCATCCGCCGCCTGGGCGACGACGATGAATGACGACTTCCAGGACTTCCTCGCTGCCCTGGACTCGGCCGGAGTCCGCTACCTCGTCGTGGGCGCGCCCGCGATGGCCGTTCACGGCGTGCCCCGCGCCACCGGCGACCTGGCCCTGATCGCGAACAAGGAGGCGACGGGGCGTCCGAAGGACGAGGCCGATCTCCCCGCCCTCCGGAAGCGCCGGAACTAGCGCCCGGGCGCGCCCTGTCCCCGCCCCATCTCGCCCTCCGCATGCGTGTACACGGGAGAGTGGATCTCCCGGATCCGCGCGAGGTACTCCTCGTCCGTGATGGACGTCCTCCAGTAGCCCGCCGCCTTCGCCGCGAGGATGCCGCCGCCGAAGAGCACGAGCACCGCGGCCGCGAACACCGCGGGGCGCACGGCGCGCCGCCACGGGCGCGGCGTCTCCACGCGCAGCGCGCGCGGCACGGGACACGCCGCCACGCACGAGAGGCAGCCGATGCACTCGTCGGAGCGCACCCGCGCCAGGCGCTCCACCGGCAGGTGCGACGGACACGCCTTCGTGCAGAGGCCGCAGTCGATGCAGGACGGCGCGTGCCGCGTGACCTTCAGCGGGGACAGCAGCGAGAGCAATCCCAACAGTCCGCCGTACGGGCAGAGGTAGCGGCACCAGAAGTACGGCACCACGAACGACAGCGCCACGAGCGCGCCGAGGATCCACAGCGCGGTGGGCGACAGCCGCTCGAAGAAGTACAGCATCTTGATGTCGGCCATGCGGCTGTACGGCGCCTCGAGGAACATCACGAGGTCGCGCGCGCTCATCTTCAGGAAGATCACGTTCGCGAAGAACGCGAGCAGCAGGTACTTGACGGAGCGCAGCGGGATGTCCACCGGCCGCGGCAGCCGCAGCTTCCGGCGGAACACCTTGCGCGACAGCCACGCCAGCGCCTCCGACACCGCGCCCACCGGGCAGATCCACGAGCAGAACGCCTTCTTCAGGAGCACGGCCGTGCCCAGCACGAGCACGAAGATCACGAGGCCCGCGGGGTGGATGGTGGTGGCCACGCCGGTCTCCACGAGCTGGCGCAGGCTCATCAGCGCGGCGATGGGAAGGAACCCTTCCACGCCCGGCGGCCGCTCGCCCACGATGCGCCCGGCCTCCAGACCGTCCACCCAGCGCACGAACGCGAACCCGATCTGCAGGATGATCAGCAGGAAGAGCGCCTGCACGCCGCGGCGCATCCAGGTGATCCGCCGGCGGCGGACCTTCACGGCCGGCCCGGGCAGCGCGCGCTCTTCCGGCTCGTGGTCGAGAGCCGCAAGCGCCCGCAACTCCGCGGCGGCGTTCCCCAGAAGGCGGCGCACCGCCGGGCGGCGGGGCGAGGGCGTCGTGGGGCGAGTCTGGGGGGCGCTGTGCAGCACCGGATGGCCTCCCGGATCACGACTGTGCACTCAGTATATCGGCCGGTCCGGGCGGGACCAGAGGGCGGAGGCGGCCGCGGCCCATTCGTGACGGAGACGTGACACACGCAAGCGCTTCCTGCGCGGCCAAGCCGATGCCCGCCACCAAGGCCTCCGGCCGAGGAGCGCAGGCCTTGCGCAAGAGATCCTTCAGACGTACTGTTGGACGTACTTCTGGAGGACATCCCATGCAGCGCGTACCCCGGATCGTGCCCGTCACGGATCTGCGCCAGGATGCCGCGGCCGTCCTGAAGCGGCTCCAGGCTTCCTCCGAACCCCTCGTCATCACGCAGCGCGGTCGCGCCGCGGCAGTCCTGATCAGCCTGGAAGCGTACGAGAGATCGCGCCAGGAGCGGGAGCTGCTGCGACAGCTCGCGCGCGGGGAACAGGAGATCGGCTCCGGCCGCGGCCACTCGCTGGACGCGGTGCTCCGCGAAGCGGATGCCCTGTTGAAGGACGAGCCTTGAAGCTCCGCTTCACGCCGACCGCGCGGACGCAGTTCCTCGAGGCGCTCGCATTCATCCGCCAGGACAAGCCGTCGGCCGCGCGTCGGTTCCGGGAGCGCGCGGAGACCGCGCTGCGACGCCTGGTGGAGTTCCCGCAGTCGGGGCGTGTCCTTCCCGAGTACCCGGATCTTCCGCACCGCGAGGTCGTTGTCGGTGCGTATCGATTCCTCCATCGCGTCGACGGCCGGACGGTCTGGGTCGTCGCCGTCTGGCATGGCGCGCGTCGGTTGGACGAGCCTCGCCCGGGTGCGGCCTAGCCGCTAACGTCCGATCGCCGCGTGCTCCCGCGCCAGGCGGGCCAGCCGCTCGCGGACCGGCGCCAGCATCGGATCGTCGATCCGGTTCACGGTCTCCGCCGGCTCCTCCTGCTCGTCGATCAGCATCGCGCCCGCGGCGCCGCCGGCCCACTCGGCGTAGCGCCATCGCTCGGAACGCACCGCCACCCCGAGCATGTCCCCGTCCGCGACCACGGTGAACGCCGGCCGGTCCCACGCCGCCGCCGGATCCGCGAGCAGCGGCGCGAGGCTCACGCCGTCCAGGCCGTCGGGCACGTCGAGCCCCGCCAGTTCGCACAGCGTGGCGAAGAGATCCACGGACTCCACGGGATGCGCCACGACGCCCCCGTTCCCGCGCGCGCCCGGCGCCGCGATCAGGAGCGGCGTGCGCGCGCAGGGCTCGTACAGCGACTGGTCCTTCGCCCACTTCCCCTTCTCGCCGAGGTGGAAGCCGTGGTCGCTCCAGAACACCACCACCGTCCGCCCGGCCAGTCCGAGCGCGTCCAGCTCGTGCAGCACGCGCCCCACGTTCGCGTCCGTCCAGGTCATGGACGCCCAGTACGCCGCCTTCATGCGCCGCGCCTCGGCGGCCGTGGCCTCCCGGTCCACGAACAGCCCGCGATTCGGCGTGATGCTCACCGCGGGGAACCCCGGCGAGGCCTCCGCCCGCGGCCGGAAGTCCACGGGCAACGGCACGTCCCCGGGCGGATACGCCGCCACGAGCGAGCGCGGCGCCGCCGGCGGCGGGTGCGGCTTCGTCACGCCCAGCGCCAGGAAGAACGGCGCCTCGTGATCGCGGCGCAGGTACGCGATCGCCTCCGCCACGGCATCGAGGTCCGGGTGCCGCGCGCCGGTGTCGGGCAGCGCCGCCACGCGATCGCCCATCGGCCGCCGCCGCGCCGGGCCCCGCTCCGCCGCCTCGTCCCCCTCGATCTGCGGCCGGCCGCGATCCGCGCCCTCCACCCACGCGGCCGTGTCGTCGAATCCCGCGTGGAAGATCTTCCCCGCGCACAGCGTGACCCAGCCGTGCTCGCGGAAGTACCGCGGCAGCGTGACGAACTCCGGGTGCAGCTCGTCGAGGCGCGCGTGCTGGTCCAGCACGCCCGTGCGCAGCGGGTAGCGCCCCGTGAGCATCGACGTACGCGACGGATTGCACAGCGGGTACTGGCTGTACGCGCGGTCGAAGCGCACGCCGCGGCGCGCCAGCGCATCCAGGTTCGGCGTGCGCACCTCGGCCGTGCCGTAGCTGCCGAGGTCCGTGCGCATGTCGTCGGACGTGATCAGGAGGACGTTCCAGCGGTCGTCGGCGGGCCGGGAGCCGGACGCGCACGCCGACGCCGCCGCGACGGCGAGGCACGCGATCGCCCCGGCCAGGAGCACCGGCAGGCGCGGCGAAGGGGGGTGGACGAGGCGCAGGGTGGACTCCCGGTGTCGGCGTGGGCCGACAACGGTACCGCGGGATCGCGGGACCCGCCACCGCGGCGGGTCCCGCCCCGGGTCGCTCCGTCGGCCGGGCGGCCTACCGGATCAGCACGACCGGCCGCGTGGCCGCCTCCTTCGCCCCCGTGAGCCGCACGTAGTACACGCCCGGCGCCACCGCCGCGCCGCCGGCGTCCTGCCCGTCCCAGCGGGCCTCGTGCCGCCCCGCCGGGCACGCCGCGTCCACCAGCGTGCGCACGAGCCGCCCGCCCACGTCGTACACGGACAGCCGCACGTGCCCCTCCGCCGGCAGCGAGTACGAGAGCACCGTCTCCCCCGCCGACGGGTTCGGCCGCGGCGCCGCGAGCGCGAACGGGATCGCCACCGGCGGCGCTTCGGTCACCGGCGTCGGCGGCGTGTACGGCTCACCGAACCAGTCGGTCAGGATGA
The DNA here is from genome assembly GCA_964571855.1 of uncultured Gemmatimonadota bacterium. Lineage (GTDB taxonomy): Bacteria > ARS69 > ARS69 > ARS69 > ARS69 > CAYYFX01. Next base: position 781,686 of record CAZNDO010000001.1, on the reverse strand, counting down.
GGTCCACGTTCGCGCGGAGCTGCGCGTGGTTGAACCGGTACGGGCGCCCGGCCAGGTACGCCATCCGCCCGCCGTCCTCCCGCGCCGTCCCGCCCGCCGGCGGCACCACGATCACCCCGGCCCCGCGCGTGCTGTTCGACGTGTCCCGGAACAGCAGCGTGCTGTTCGCGCCCACCGCCGGCTGGAAGAAGTCCACCAGGCTCTGCGAACCCAGGAGCGACATGTTCACGAACCCCGCGGCCTGCGCCGTGCAGTTCGACATGGTCACCTGCACCTGCGACGTCGTGATGCCGAGGTACGCGTTCAGGTCCGTGCCCAGGAAGCTGGAGCCCATGCGGGTCATGAGCAGCACGTTGCCGCCGGCCTCGAGGTAGGACTTGATCGGCGTCTCGGCCCAGTCCACGAGGTCGCCGCCGAAGTTGTTGCCCACCCAGATCACGGCGGAGTACTTGCCCAGCGTGCCGGCCGGCACGGCGCCGTGGCCGAGCGGGGCCGGCACGTTCGCCGGGTAGCCGCCCGCGGGCTCCGCGAACGTGTCCCAGAACGTGATCGGGTGATCCGCCCAGAACGCGCTGTCGGCGTACGCGCTCGTGATCTCGGCGCCGTACGTGGCCCAGTCCACGCCGTTCACGAGCAGGATGCCCTGATCCAGCGTGGCGTTCGTGACCGTGGACTGCACCTGCCGGAGGATCCACTTGTCGGGATCGAGCTGCACGTCCTGCACCGTGCCGGGGACGACCAGCGCGTAGTCCTCCACGGCGAGGGAGTTCTCCACGGTGGTGTCGAACGTCCCCGCGTCGCTCACCACGCGGACCTTGATCGGCATGGTGAAGAGCCCCGTGTTCGTCTGGAGCTGCTCGATGCTCAGGTCCACCCCGGTGCCGTTCGGGCTCCAGGAGTACCCGTACACCGGGAAGTACTCGCCGTAGATCCACTGCTGGAAGAACGCGTCGAGGTCCTTGCCGGAGACGGACTCCATCGCGTCCCGGAACTGCTCGGTGGTGGCGTTGCCGTACTGGTACAGCGAGCGGTAGTGCGCCAGGCCGGCGAAGAAGTCCGTGTCGCCCAGCACGCCGCGCAGCATGTGCACCACCCACGACGCCTTGTTGTAGCTCAGGTTGGAGTCGAAGATGGCGTTGAAGTCCGTGGTCTCCTCCACGTAGATCGTCCCCGGTCCCATGAAGGCGGCGCCGTCCATGTAGTCCCGGTAGGTCTCCACGCCCGCGGTCACTTCCTTCCAGTACGCCTCGCTCCAGGTGGCGAAGCCCTCGTTCAGCCATATGTGGTTGAACGTGGCGCAGGTCACCATGTCGCCCCACCACTGGTGCGCCAGCTCGTGGGAGATGAGGTCCTCGGAGTACCCGCCGAGGCTCGTGCACGTCTGGTGCTCCATGCCGCCGCCCCACACGAACTCCGCGTGGCCGTACTTCTCGCTCAGGAACGGGTACTCCCCGTAGGCCTGCGCGAAGGCGTCGATCATGGGCACCGTGAGCGCGTACGTGGCCTGCACGAGCGGGTAGTGGCTCGGGTACACGAAGAACTTCACTTCCATGGGCGACCCGCCGCCCTGCGGCGTGTACCAGTCGGAGTAGACCGTGTACGGGTGGCACGCCAGCGAGATCAGGTACGTCGGGATCGGCGACAGGCTGCGCCAGTGCGTGGTGCGCGTGGTGCCGTTGTCGACGTCGGAGACGAGCACGCCGTTCGAAGCCACGATGAGGTTGTCCGGCAGCGTGACCACGATGTCGGCCGAGTCCGCCTTGTCGTCCGCGTGGTCCTTGCACGGCCACCACTCGCGGGCGCCGAAAGGCTCGCTCAACGTCCAGATCATGGGCTGCCCGCCGAAGCTGCTCCAGCCGAAGGAGTCGCCGGACGGGTTGCCCGAGTACGTCACCGACACCACGACCGTCTCGCCCGTGGAGTACGTGCGGTCCAGGTTCACGGTGAGGATGGCCGCCGCGCGCGAGTAGGTTGCCGGCACGCCGCCCGAGGTCACCGCGGAGACCGCCATGTTCCCGAAGAGGTTCAGGTCGAAGGCCGTGAGCGGCCCGGCCGTCACCTCGGCGGTGGTCGTGACCGTCCCGGAGAGGGTGGTCGTGGTCGGGCTCAGGGTGAGGTTCAGGTTGTAGTGCTTCACGTCGTACTGGTCCTGCGCCGGGGTCATCGCCTGCGCCGGCGCCTGGAGGCGTTCCGCGGCGAGCCGGGCCTTCGCCCGGGCCTCCTCCGCCCGGTGTGGGAAACGATCGGTCGTTTGCTCATCCAGGACGGCCTGTGCGGTCGAGTTCGCGCTTTCCTGGGAGAATCCCGGGGTCGCAAGCGCCAGGATCGCGGCGGCGGCGGCCAGGCGCGCGGGTCGGATGACGGGCAAGGGCAGTCGGAGCATGGGACTCCTCGACGGACCGGGGTTTCGAGCGCGAGGCTCGGCGCATGCCGCGCGGCCAGGGCCGGCGGCGGGTCGGACCCCTCCAGGATACTCCGCCGGACCGCAAAGCGGAGGGTTGGGTCATCAACTTCTGGCCCCGGCCGGCGTCCCCCCGTGCCCGGGCCCGGGCGCGGCCTCCCGCCCTGGGCTCGGGCGCCAGCCGGGGGTACCCTCCCGGCAACTGCCCCGCGCCGTCGCCCCGGCGCGAGCCAACGCCGCAGGGGGCCCCCGATGGCGCTCGCCGTGGGAATCGCCGGGCTGCCGAACGTCGGCAAGTCCACGCTGCTGAACGCGCTGACGCACGCGCGCGCCGGCGTGTCGAACTACCCCTTCTGCACGATCGACCAGAACGTCGGGGTCGCGGCCGTGCCGGATCCGGAGCTCGCGAGCCTCGCGGGGATCCTGCAGCCGCAGGAGACCACGCCCGCCACCATCCGCTTCGTGGACGTGGCCGGCCTGGTCCGCGGCGCCAGCAAGGGCGAAGGTCTCGGCAACAAGTTCCTCGGCAACCTGCGCGACGTGGACGCCATCCTCCACGTCGTGCGCTGCTTCGAGAACGAGGACGTGGTGCACGCGCTCGGCGCCCCGGATCCCGTCCGCGACGTGGACGTGGTGGAAACCGAGCTGCTCCTCGCGGACCTGGAGACCGCGCAGCGCGGCGTCGAGCGCTGGAGCAAGGTGGCGAAGGGCGGGAAGGTCGGCCTCGAGGAACGGGACGCCTGGGCGAAGGCCGCGGCGGCGCTGGAACGCGGCACGCGCGTGGACGACGCCGGCCTGACGGAGCGGGAGCGTCTGTGGCTCGCGGAGGGTCGCTTCCTCACGTCGAAGCCCACGCTCTTCCTCGCGAACACGGACGAGAACGATCCGCACGGCGAGGGACCGCTCGTGAAGGCGCTCGCGGCGGCGAAGGGCGCGGACCGCGTGCTTCCCGTCTCCGTGAAGATCGAGGAGGAGGTGTCCGAGCTCCCGCCGGAGGAGCAGACGACGTTCCTCGAAGCGCTCGGCCTCGAGCACACGGCGCTCGACCTCGTGATCGCGGCCGGCTACCGCCTGCTCGATCTCCTCACCTTCTACACGATCGCGAACGGGAAGCTGCGCGCATGGTCCCTGCGCCGCGGCGCCACCGCGCCCGAGGCCGCGGGCTCCGTGCACTCGGACATGCAGAAGGGCTTCATCCGCGCCGAGGTCATGACGCAGGCCGACCTGAAGCGGCACGGGAGCCGGCAGGTGCTCCACGAGCAGGGACTCGTGCACGTGGCGGGTCGCGATTACGTCGTGAAGGACCGCGACGTCCTCCAGTTCCACTTCAAGGTCTGACCGCCGGCGCGCCGGCCCGCCCGGGTTGACCCGGCCGGTCCGGCTCTCCCACAATGGCGTCTCGCCCGCCGAGTTCCCCCCGAACTCGCCCCACGCCGTTTCCGGGAGGAACTCGTCATGCACCGTCCACTCGTTCCCGCCGCCAGCGCCGCCGACGTCCTCGCGGTCATCCTTGCGGCCATCCTCGCCGCCGCGGCACGCCCGGCGCACGCCGGCTTCTTCTGGGCGAATCCCTCCCCCACCGGGGCCGAGCTGGGCGGGGTGGCGTTCGAGTCCGCCACATCCGGCTGGGCGGTCGGCGAGTTCGCCACGACGCTGCGCACGACGGACGGTGGCGCCACCTGGGAGGACCTCACGGTTCTCGATCCCGCGTCACCCGACCTGAACGACGTCCTCATCCACGGATCGGGCGTTCTGCTCGCCGCGGGCGACGCTCCCGGGCTGCACCGCAGCACGGACGGCGGTGTCACGTGGATCCCGCTGGTGAACCCGGCCGCCGCGGAACTGGCAAGCCTCTTCCGTCTCGATGCGGACACCATCTTCTCCGCGGGCGCGGGCGGCCGCGTGATCCGCTCCACGGACGCCGGCGCCTCCTGGGAGCTGCTCGGAGCCGCCGGCAACGACGTCACCGACCAGTGGTGGACGGATTCGACGACGGCCTGGGTGCTCGGCCCGGCTCTCGTGCGGCGGACGACGGACGGGGGTGGCACGTGGACGCCGGTACCCGGGATCAACGACTTCGCCAGCTTCTTGGGCGGCGACGTGTCCTTCACGGACGCGACGAACGGCTGGATCCTGCGCGATTTCGACACGTACCGCACCACCGATGGCGGCGCCACGTGGACGGAGTCCGGCGCGGCGTTCCCGCTCGGACCCATCTACCAGAACGAGGGCGTGGTGCTCGGCCCGCTGACGCGGCTCGTGGCTACGGATGGGGAAGGCGCGGAGATCTGGAAGACGACGGACGGGGGCGACACGTGGTCGCAGAGGTTCAACCATCCCGGCACGCGCGGGATCACGGACCTGCAGCGCCTCCCGGGGGGCGCGCTCGTGGCCGTGTCCTCGGACGGCGATCTTCTGCGCTCCACGGACGACGGCGGCACCTGGGCGAACTTCACCGCGGTGGCCGGCCCCGACGAGCGCGACAACCTGAACGCGCTTCGTGTGCTCCCCGGCGGGCTCGGGTTCGCGGGCGGATGGAACGGTGCGTGGCTGCAGACCACGGACGGGGGCGACTCCTGGTTCGATCCCGCGTCGGATCCCGGCCTGGACGTGATCTTCGCGCTCGCGCTGCGCGACCCGTCCCTCGTGCTCGCCGGCGGCTCGGCGACCGGATCCCCCGGCGTGCGGCGCTCCACCGACGGCGGGGCCACCTGGACGGTGCATCCCCTGGACACGACGAACGCCGGCAGCCCGCAGGGACTGGCGGCGTTCCCCGACGGGACGTGCTGGTGCGTGACCTACGGGGGCTCGAGCCTGAACCGCGTGTACCGCTCCACCGATCACGGGGTCACGTGGCACCGCCGCGACGCCGGCCTCTCCACGCCGCGCCTCATGGACCTCTTCTTCCTGGATCCCGCGACGGGCCTCGTCTGCGGCGGCGAGTTCGGGAGCCCCACGCTGTCGCGCACGACCGACGGTGGCGCGTCGTGGATCGCTATCGGCGGCGCGGGACTCCACATCGGCATGATCCGCGACATGCACTGGTTCGACGTCGCCACCGGTCTCGTCTGCGGCGACTCCCGCGTGCAGCGCACCACGGACGGCGGCGCCACGTGGAGCACGCCGGTCCTCGCTTCCGGCGGCTACGCCATGGACTTCCTGAGCCCCTCCACCGGGTATGTGGACGCGTTCCTGCAGGGCGTTCGTCGCACCACCGACGCCGGCGTGACCTGGACGCTGATTCCCACGCCCATGTCGAACTTCGTGGACGACGTGCTCGCACGTCCGGACGGCTTCCTCGTGGCCGGCCTCTCGAACGGCATCTTCGGGTTCAAGGACGACGCGCCGACCGGCGCGCCGCTCGCTGCCGCGGCGGCGGCCGCGGCCGTGGGCGCGGAAGGCCCCGCGGTCTGGCCCAACCCCGTGTCCCTCTCCGGTCCGCGAGAAGTGGCGTTCCGCTGGGCCGGACACGGGGGCGAGCGCGTGATCTTGCGCGTGGTGGACGTGCGCGGGCGAAACGTGCACCGCGCGGCGGTCGCCCTGGACGCCGCGGGTGCCGGCCGCGCGGATCTCTCGCGCGCACCGGTGGCGGCGGGCATGGCGTTCCTGGAGCTGCGCGCGCTCGACGGATCGCGGGCCGGCGCGAAGGTCACGTTCGTGCAATGACGCGGCGGCTACCGGACGCGCACGAGGCGCGTCGTCGCGGCGGCGCCGCTCTCGGTGGAAGCGCGGACCAGGTAGACGCCGGTTCCCACCCGACGACCTGAGAAGTCCTCCCCGTTCCATGTCCGCCGCGCGTCCGCTCCGGACCACGCCGCGACACGCCGGCCGGCCACGTCGAACACGGCGATGCCGGTGAGGCGGTCGGCGCCGGTCTCGGCCACGATCTCCGTGGAGGAGCGGAACGGGTTCGGGAACGCGGCCAGCCGCAGCGCCCCTGGGACGCCCACGACCGGTGCCGCCACCGCGCCCGTCGGGGCCAGCGTCCCCCCCAGCACGTCCCCCAGGTAGGCCGAGGCGGAGGCATCGCGGACGTCATTGGTGCCCGGCGTCGCGAAGCCGTCGTCGTGCAACTGCTCGAAGCGCCAGTACCCGACGAGGCCGCTGTCCGGGGACTCCGTGTCCTCGGGTCCGAGCACGGCGTACATCGATCCCGCGATCTCGTCGGCGGTTCGCGCCACGCTCCAGATCTGCAGCTCGTCGATGAGGCCGTACGCGTCGCTCGAGACGGGCGGCGTCTCGGTGCTCCGACGCCCGCCGATCGAGAGGGAGTACGGGGATGCCCATGGCCCGAGCGGGGCCGCCACCGGGCCGGCGGCGATCGCGCCGTCCACGTAGACCACCGACGAGTCCCCGTCCCAGACACCCGCGACGTGGTGCCATGTCCCGTCGTCGATCCGCGGGAACGGGCAGGACTGGCGGGTGGCGGCACTCGGCGCCGAGTTGACACCGAAGTTCCCCACGGTCAACTCCCACGACTCCCACTGGGTCCCGTGGAAGTGGTTCCCGACGATGGTCCCGCCGCCCGCCGGTCCGGGCGAGAGCCTCACCCAGGCGGCGACCGTCAGGGCCCCCGGCTGGCCGGGCGGCTGGTTCGTCTGGACGATGTCGTTCACGCCGTCCAGGGACAGGGCATTGCCGGGGATCTGGGCGCCGGCCGGATACGCGAGGAGCACGGCAGCGAGAACGATGGGACATCGCATGAATGGACCCTCCGATGCCCCGGGAAACGCAGGTGCCGCCCGGATCCGGACACGGCCAGCGCCGGAGTCAGCGGCCGAACCGCTCCACGACCGCGCTGCCGACCGGGGAGTGGCTCGTCGCGGGCTCGAGGCTGCCGCCGACCACGAGGAGGTCACCGCGGAAGAGCACCGAACGGGCGAAGTTGCGCGCGGTGGGCATGGGCGCCTCGCGGCGCCAGGTGCGCGCGGCGGCATCCAGGCGCAGCACGTCCGGAAGGCAGCGCCGCTCCGCCTGGGACTCGCCCCCGACAACAAGGATCGTCCGGTCCAGAGACCACCGCGCCCGCGGATCCCCGCGGCTCCAGCGCCGGCCCGTCGCTCCACGTGTCCGTGGCCGGATCCCAGATCTCCACGTCGCCGAAGTCCGACGGCCCGCTCCGCCCCCCGAGGCACCACAGTCGCCCCTCGAACACCACCGCCGCCGGGCTCCCCTTCGGCCGCGACAGCGGTGCGCGCTCCGTCCACGCGTCCGTCGCCGGGTCGTACACGGTGTGATCCGCGAGTGTGGAGACCGAGTTGCCGCCGCCGAGGACGTGGATGCTGCCGTCCAGCACGACGGCCGCGTGCCCGCCGCGCGGCGCGGGCAGCGGCGCGGCCGTGCCCCACACGCGCGCGCCCGGGTCGTACGTGAGCACGTCCGCCACCGGCACGTTCGTCACCGTGCTGAAGCCGCCGATGAGGTGGATGCGCCCGTCCAGGAAGACGGCCGCCGGCGCGTTGAGCCCGTCCCCGGGAAGCTCGGCGTCCGCGGACCACGTCGCGCCGTCGAAGCGTTCCACCGCGAGCACGGGCATGCCCCCGGCGCTCGTGCCGGCGAGCGCGAAGACCGCGTCGTCCGTAGCCACCACCGCGTGCGCGGCGCGTGCGTTCCGCATCGGCGGAGCCGAATGCCAGGAGCGGCCCGCCGTGACGGCGTCCGCATCCGGGCCGGGAGTACCCCCGCAACCGGCAACACCCGGCGCGAGAACGAGGGGAACCGCGGCCCGGACGAGGGCGCCGAGGATCGAGCGTCTCATGTCGCGATTGTCCGCAACGCGGAAGGGCGCCGCCACCCGCACGGCGCCCTTCCGTCCCCTCCCCGCAGCGTCTCGTCCCGCGTCACGCCCTCCGGCAGAAGCAGGACACCTTCGTCTTCACGTCCGCCCGAGCCCACGACTTCGCCAGCTCCGCCTCCACCTTCGCCGCGTCCTCCGTGCGCCCCGTGCGGCGCAGGCACTCGGCCAGCCCGGTGAGCGACCAGCCGTTGGACGGGTGCAGCTTCAGGTCGTCGCGGTAGACCGTCTCGGCCTCCTCCACGCGGCCCTGCTCCAGCAGCAGCGCGCCGAGCGCGTGCCGCACGGGCTGGAACCAGCCCCACGGCTCGTCGTACTTCAACGCCACGTCCTTCGCCACGGCATCCCGCAGGAGCCCGAACGCCTCGTCGTGGTTGCCCTTGCGGTACTCCAGTTCGCCCTTCGCCATGAGCCGCGCGATGTCGAGCACCGTGGCCGCCGCGTTGTTCCCCACCACGGCGGACTCGGGAACCTCCGCGTAGTTCTTCTCGAACGCCTCGAGTTCCTTCGTGGCCACGTCCACCTTCCCGAGCGACGACGCCGCCACGCACCGCGCGTAGTGCGCGAGCGCGCTGGACACCTTCAGGTCCGCGGGCGGCATCGGCTCGTCCAGGATCTCCTGCCACTTCCCGAAGCGCACCATCACGTGGTACGGCGTGGCCACGAACGCGTCGAGGAAGTCCCCTAACTGCCGCACCACCTCCATCGGCAGCTCGCGCTGCACGCCGCGCGCGTGCTCCAGGGCCACGGCGCTCTGGCCGTCGAACATCGCCGCGTACACCAGGAAGTGGTAGTTGTGCGCGCGGTACATCGTGTAGAAGCCGTGCCGCCCCACCTGCTCCACGTACTTCAGGTCCGCCGCGATGCCCTTGCGATTCGCCTCGATCGCGTCGGCGTACCGCCCGAGACGGATGTCGATGTGCCCCGGCATATGCACGAGATGCCCGGCGCCCGGGACGAGGTTGCGCAGCCGGTCGGCCGCCGGCAGCGCGCGCCCCGGGTCCGACGACGCCTCGATCGTGTGGATGTACAGGTGCAGGCCGAGCGGATGCTCCGGCGCCAGGGCCAGCACGGACTCCAGCGTGCGGACCACCTCCCCGGTGCCGGGCTGCGGCTTGCCGTCCTTCGTCCACTGGTTCCACGGGCTGAGATCCAGCAGCGCCTCCGCGCGGATGGCGCCCACGTCCGCGTCCTCCGGGTGCGCCTCCCAGATCGCGGTCATCTTCGCGGCGTACGCCGAGTCCAGCCCGGAGCGGTCCTCCGCGTACGGCAGCGCGTACCGGGCCGCCACCGCGTCCACGAGCGCCTGCTCCAGCGCCGTGGCCTTCGGCGCGTGCTCCCGCGCCAGCGCCACGGTCTCCACCGCCAGCTTCGTGGTCTCCTCGTCCATCATCGGGTAGTTGATGTTCGGACCGAGGCACAGCGCCTTCCCCCAGTACGCCATGGCGCACGCGGGGTCCGCCTCCGCCGCCTTCTCGAAACGGAGGATGGCTTCCTGGTGGTTGAACGCGTACATCATCATCAATCCCTCGTCGAAGAGGCGCTGCGCCTCCGCCGACGAGGTGGTCACCTTGCGGTGCAGCTTGCCGATGCCGTCGATCTCCGCGAGCGGCGCCGCGGTCGCGGCGGCGGAAGCGGGGGACGACGACGGGGTGTCGGCCGCGAAGGCCAGCACGGGGACGAGCAGGGCCGAAGCCCAGAACGGGCGAGTCATCTCGGGACCTCCCGGGGGTGTGAAGGTCACGCGATGGCCGGGGGCCCGCCGGGCGCGGGCCCCGCACACCGAACGCGCGCTACTTGCCGGAGCCCTTCGGCTTGTCCTCGGGCTCCTTCGCGGACTCCGCTGCCGGCACGTCCTCTTCCACCTCTTCCTCGCGCTCGACGGCGGGAGTGGCGGTGTCGTCGTCCGGCAGGCGGGTTCCTTCCAGCTCCTTCGCATTCTCCTTCGTGTCCTCGCGGACGAGCGGCACTTCCTCGGTCTTGCCGTCGTCGTGCTCCAGGACCGCGATCTCGATCTCCCTGCCGTCCTCCTCCACGACGCGGATCTCCTTGACGACCACGACGCGGTTCGACCAGGCCAGCTCCCAGCCCACGGCGCACAGGGTGGGCACCACCCACCAGCGGCGGCCGGCGATGGTCCGGAACGCGACGCGCCGGCGGATCCGGCGACGGACGCGTCGGCGCACGCGACGACGCCGGCGGCGCTGGGCGGGGGTTGCCTCGGCCACGCCGCCGGCCGCGAGCGCGGCGGCGGTCATGCCGAGGAACGTGCCGAGGAAGCTCCTGCGATCCATCGATCTCCTCCTCCCGGGACCGTCAGCCGCCGGTGCGCATCCACATCCCGCGGGCGATCGCGGTGGCGAGAAGCACGATGAGCACCACGATGCCCGCCTGCGCGTGGCTGATCGACGCGAGCCGCCGCGCCGCCGACGTGTCCGGCGTCTCCCCGCGACGCCGCGCGAAGCGCCACTTCGCCAGCGTGATGGTCGGCCACGCCTCCAGCACGAGGATCACGACGAACAGCGTGAGCTTCGCATGGAAGAGCGGCTGCGCCATGTAGTACACGGTGCCCTTCTCCAGCCCGCCGAAGGCGCGCACGAGCCCCGTGACCAGCCACAGCATCCCGGCGATTCCCCAGAACATGTCGGCCAGGAACACGCGGGAGAGCCCCGCGGAATCCAGCGGCCCGCGCAACGCCTTCGCCCGCGCGTAGACGGCGCCCAGCCCGAGGCCGAGCGCCAGGATGTGCAACGAGGCGAAGAGCCACTTGACCAGCATCGGAGTCCTCCCGGCCGACGCCCAGAGCGGACGCCGGAAGCGCGGAGGGTGCCATCCGCGGCGGCGGGGGTCAATCGAGGGCGGAGCTGAGACGCTCCCACTCGCGGTAGCGGCGATCGAGCCGCCCGCGCAACTCCTGCTCCTCGTTCACGAGCGCGTGGAGCCTGGACCAGTCCCCCTCCGGCGGGTGTGCGAGGGCGTCCTGCAGCTCCTTCAGTCGCGCCTCGAATTGCTGGATCTCCTCCTCCACTTTCGCGAGGCGGTTCCTCGCCTGCTGCTGCTCGCGGCGGCGGCGCTTCGTCTCCTCGTGCGCCTTGGCGCCCTGGCGGGCGGGCGGCGCCGGCGACGGCTGCTCGGGCGCGGGCGGCGCGGCGGGTTCGCTGGCGCGATGCGGGGTCGATGCCGGTGGCGTCGCGGCCGCGGGCGCCGCCTCCGCGGCCTCCTCGCGCATCCTGCGGCGCGCGTCCGACCAGTTGCCCTCGAACACGCGCACGGCGCCGCCTTCCACCCACAGCACCTTCGTCACGACGCGGTCGAGGAACTCGCGGTCGTGGGAGATGACGAGCAGCGTGCCGTCGTATCCCGCGATGGCGCGCTCCAGCACCTCGCACGCGGGGATGTCCAGATGGTTCGTGGGCTCGTCCAGCACGAGCAGGTTGTGCGGGAGCAGCGAGATCTTCAGCAGCGCCAGCCGGCAGCGCTCGCCGCCGGACAGCCCGCCCACCGCCTTGAACACGTCCTCGCCGAGGAAGCGGTAGCGCGCGAGCGCGTCGCGCGCGCCCTCGATCGTGAGGTCCGGGCGCACGGCGCGGATCTCGTCCACGAGCTGCCGCCGCTCGTCCAGCCCCGCGCGGAGCTTCTGGTCCAGGTACCCCAGGTGCACCTGGTAGCCCAGCTCCGCCAGGCCGCCGAGCGCGCGCCGCCGCCCCAGCAGCACCTCCACGAGCGAGGTCTTGCCCGCGCCGTTCGGCCCCACGATGCCCACGCGGTCGCCGCGGTGCAGCGTCCAGTCGAAGCCGGACAAGAGCGGCGGCTTGCCCTCGTAGCCGATCGTGAGGTCGCGCGCGCGGAGGATCTCGCGGCCGCCCGGATGGTCCCCCGGCTCGAACTCCATGCCGAGATGCGTGGCGGCCTCCCACACGTCCTCGGGCCGCTCCAGCTTCTCCATCTTCTCCAGCATGCGCCGGCGGGACTGCGCCTGCTTCGTCTTCTGCCCCGCGATGTTGCGGCGGATGAAGTCCTCGGTCTTCTCGATCTTCTCGTGCTGGCGCAGGTACGCCTCCAGCGCGAGCTGCAGCCGCTCCTCGCGCTGCCGCTTCCACGCGTCGTAGCCGCCGGAGTAGCGCGTGGCCCCCTTGCGCTCCACCTCCACGATCCCGGTGCACACCGCGCGCAGGAACGCGCGGTCATGCGACACCACGAGGAACGTGTGCGGGTACTCGGCCAGCCGCCGCTCCAGCTTCTCGGTCTGCACCAGGTCCAGGTGGTTCGTGGGCTCGTCCAGCAGCAGCACCTCGGGCTGACGCAACAGCACGCGCGCCAGCTCGAAGCGCGTGCGCTCGCCGCCGGACAGCGACCCGGCCGGCCGCTTCAGGTCCCGCTCCTCGAAGCCCACCTCGGCGGCCAGCGCGGCCGCGCGCGCCTCCAGCATCCAGCCGTCCAGCTCCTCGAAGCGGTGCTGCAGGTCGCCGAACTCGCGGATGGTGGACTCGGAGTGGTCCCCGCCGTCCATGCGCTCCTGCACCGCCGCCATCCTCCGCTCCACCGCGAGCACCTCGGGGAACGTGGCCATGAGGAGGTCGTGCACGGAGACGTCGCTCGGGAACTCGTGCGACTGCCGCATGTACCCGATCTCGATCCCGCGGCGCACGCTGCGCTCGCCGGTCTCGATCGGCAGCGTGCCCGCGATGAGCCGGAGCAGCGTGGACTTCCCGTGCCCGTTCGGGCCCACGACGCCGAGCTTCTCCCCGGGGTTCACCTGGAAGGAGAGCCCCTCGAAGATGAGGTCGGCGGCGTAGCCGAAGTTGGCGCCGGCGAGCGAGACGAGCACGGGGACCTCGCGGGAGTGCGGGAAATCGGCGGGAGAGCATAGCACGGGGACGAACCGGTCGCCGGGTGACGCGGGCGGCCGAACCGGCGCGTCGTGCGGGGGTGCGACCGGTGCCGTCCCGCCGGTATGCTTCGAGACCCGTCCGGAGGTGTCCCGTGGTCCGCTCCCGCCGCTCCTTCCTGGCCGCCTCCGCCGCGGCGCCGCTCGGTTTCGCCGCCGCCCGCTGGCTCGGCCCGCTCCCGGCGCACGCCGCGGACGCCGCGCCCCGCGCGGGCACCGTGAATCCCGAGTTCCCCACGCAGGATCCGGAGGTCGTGCGCGAGGTGGTGGGCGCCGCGCATGGTCGCTTCGACCGGCTGCGCGAGCTCGTGGACGCGCGCCCCACCCTGGCGAAGGCCACGTGGGACTGGGGCTTCGGGGACTGGGAGTCCGCGCTCGGCGCCGCGTCGCACATGGGACGGCGGGACATCGCGGAGTACCTGCTGGCGAAGGGCGCGCGGCCGAACCTGTTCTCGGCCGCGATGCTGGGGCAGACGGATGTGGTGCGTGCGCACGTCGAGGCGTCGCCCGGCATCCAGGGAACCCCGGGCCCGCACGGCATCACGCTGCTCGCGCACGCGGAGGCCGGCGGCGACGCGGCCGCGGCGGTGGTGGCGTACCTGCAGGAGGTGGGCGGCGCGGATCCGAAGCCCGCCACCGTGGCGCTGCCCGCGGAGGAGCAGGTGCTCCTGCTCGGCATGTACTCGTTCGGCGACGGCCCGGACGACAAGCTGGAGGTCTACGAGAACCAGTCCAAGCGCCTGATGCTGCGTCGCGGGGAGCGCGCGGGGAGGAACCTCACGGCCGTGGGCCCGCGGGAGTTCTTCCCCTCCGGCGCGCCCGCCGTGCGCATCCGCTTCGGCGGCCCGGCCGCCGCCGCCCCGACGACCGTCTCGGTGTGGGATCCCGATCTCGTCGTCGAGGCGGCGCGGATCTGAGCTAGCGGGTCCGCACGTACGTGTCGCCGTCGAGGACGATGCGCTCCACCGCGCCCTCCGCGGGCTCGAACGCGAGCACCCGCCCCTCGCCCGGGACCAGCTCCACGCGGACGGTCTCCTCCTTCGTGAACGGCTCGGCCACGCACTTCAGGTTGCCCTGCGTCACCTCGAGCCGCTCCCCGTCCGCGACCACCCGGACCGTTCCGTAGAGCTCGCTCGTGTACGTCCCGGCATAGGCGGACCGTGGACGCGACAGCATCCACGACCGCGCGTCGCGTTTCGCGTACTCCGCCGCCATCCGTTCCGTGAACATCGCCTTCCGCTGCAGGAGCGCGTCCACCTGCGCCGCCGGCGGCCCTTCCGCGGTGCCCAGCCACCAGTCGAACGCCGACGTCACCGTCGCCTCCAGCAGCATCCCGCCGATCGAGCCCTCGTTCACCACCACCGCCACGCCCATGCGCTCCTCGGGCAGGAACGCGATCAGGCTCTGGAAGCCGACGAAGCCGCCGCCGTGGGAGAGCACCTTCCGGTCGCGGAACGTGCCGTGGGACCAGCCGAGGCCGTAGTCGGTCTGCGCGAACGGCGACCCGGACTTCGCGTCCCCCGTGGACACGAGGGGCTCGTGCGTGGCGCGGACGAGCGCCGCGTCCACCACCTGCCGCCCGTCCAGGCGCCCGTCGTTCAACTGGAACACCAGCCAGCGGCCCAGGTCCTCCGCCGTCGTGAGCAGCCCTCCCGCGGACTGCATCGTGGCGTCGGTCTTCTCCAGCGGGATCCGCCACACCCCGTCGCGCCCGAACGCGAAGTAGGGCGCCGCGGACGCCCACCTCTCGCGCGCCCCGCGCGACGCGTACGCCGTCGTCCGCTGCATCCCGAGCGGGCGGAAGATCCGGTCCTCGAGCTGGTCCTGCCACCGCTTCCCGGTCTCGCGATCCGAGATCATCGTGTAGATGTTGTAGCCGGAGTTCGTGTAGCGGTAGGTGCCGAGTGGCGCGTCCTTCGCGGGAATCGCGTCATCCAGCAGGCTCCACAGCAGATCGGGATCGTGCTCGCCGGTGTACGCCAGGCGGTACCCGATGGGCGGGCTCTCGATCCCGGACGTGTGCGTGAGGAGATCGCGCAGCTTCACGTCCTGTGGACGCAGCTCCGGCGCCAGCGTCGCGCCGTGCAGGTGCGCGGCGAGCGGCGAGTCCAGGTCCACCTTGCCCTCCGCGTCCAGCAGGGCGGCCAGCAGCGCGGTGAACGGCTTCGTGGCGGACGCGATGTAGAACTGCGTGCGCGCATCGGCCGGGATGCCCGCCTCGCGGTCGGCCATGCCCCACGCGCGCGCGAGCACGACGCGGTCGTCCACCGCCACCGCCATCGTCAGCGCGGGCACGATCTCGAGACGCTCCAGCGCATCCGAGACGAAGGCGTCCGTCTCCGCGACGAACGCGGGAGCATCGGACGGCGGCCGGCGCGCGGGATCGGCGACGGCGGGGCGCGGGACCAGGGACAGGACGGCAAGAACCGGAGCGAGCGGAGCGAACAGCGGGCGGCGGCGGATGGTCATGGTCTCCTCGGGATCGAAGCCTCGTGCCACCACGAAGCTAGGCCGGGAGCCGCCACTGCGTATTGAACGAATCCAGCCCGGGCTCCACGTCGCGCAGCGCGGCGCGGAACTCGCCGGGCGGCACGCCGAGCATCCGGCGGAAGACGCGCGTGAAGTGGCTCAGGTCCGCGAAGCCGAAGTCGAGCGCGGCGTCGACGAGCGCGGTGTCGGTCTCCAGGAGCACCCGCGCCGCGGCGGCCACGCGCAGGCGCTGGCGGTACTCCGTGATCGAGCAGCCGTAGGTGCGGCGGAACGCGCGGCCCAGGGAGACCGGATGCATGCGCACCGTGCCGGCCATCGCGTCCACCGACGGGTTCGCGGCCGGGGTCGCCTCCAGCGCGTGCCGTATCCGTTCCATCCGCTCCGACGCGGGCGGCAGAGGCGCCGCCGCCGTGTCGAACCGCGTCAGGAGCCGGCGGAGGCTCTCCTCGGCCACCCCGCCCTCGCCGCGCCGGAGCGCCGCGGCCAGCCGCAACGCCAGGAGCGACGGGGCGCCACCGTGGTGCCAGCGCCAGGGGGCGAGTGCCGCCTGCCGCCCGGCCAGCCGGCGGATGGCGTCGTCGGTCAGCCGGACCGACACGATCGTGGTCCCGGCCGGGCCGAAGCGATTGCGGTGCACCAGGTTCGACGCCTTGAGCCCCACGCTCCCCACGCCGCCGCGCTCCGCGCCAGTCCGGGCGCTCTCCAGGTTCGCCCCGGCCACCACCACGCTGAGGCGATGGCAGCCATCCACGTGGTCGTCCATGCGGCGGCCGGGCAGGTACCGGATGAGCTGGGCGCGGATCTCGGCCATGGTCCGAGAACGGACCCGGGGACCCCGAGGTTGCCTCGGCCGGCGCCGGCGGACGGCGCGGCGCTCACATCCCCCGGAACAGGTGCAAGTACCGCCGGCTCACCGGAAGCACCTCCCGGCGCCCCTTCAGGTGGATCTCCGCGGACTCCTCTTCTCGCACGACATGGCTGATGGAGCGGAGGTTGACCACGACCGACCGGTGGACCTGCGCGAACTGCGCGGGGTCCAGCTGCGCCGCCAGCTCCTTGAGCGACGCACGCACGAGCGCCTCGGCCGCTCATCCCGAGCGCGTCGAGACCGGGGAACACGAGGCTCAATCTCGTGACCGCCGCGAGGAGGAGCGAGCCGACGACCCCGAGCGCCGCGAGGGGCCGCGGCACGTATCGCGAGCGCAGCCAGAGGAGCGCGAACACCGCGGAGCCGAGGCCGAGGAGCACGAAGGCGATCTGCGTCGCGGCGGCCTGGGCTCCGAGCAGCACGCGCGCGAGGACGTGGCGCTGCGCGGGCTCGAACGCCGACAGGTAGGACGCGCTCCCGAGCCAGCGGAGCACGCCGAGGCCGGCGGCCAGTCCGGACGCCGACACCGCGACCTCCACCGCGCGGAGAAGGACGGCCAGGACGGCCAGGTGCGGGCCGACGGGCTTGAGCACGACCCAGAGCGCCCAGGCGAGCACCACGACACCCGTCATCGTCACGACATCCGCGTACAGGCCCAGCCGGTACAGGAACTCCGCCGCCGCGATGTTCGACGCGGTCGCCGTGGCGTCGCCGCGCACGATGAGCCGCTCGCGGACGAGCATCTCCGAGAAGATGCCGGTGGCCATCGTCAGCAGGTACAGGACGCCGACGACCCTCGCCGCATGCCGCTGCACGGGCGTCGGGCCGGGGCGTTCCTCCAGGTCCGTGATCATGCCGTCCTCTCCTTCCTCGCGCCTGCGATCAAGAGCCAGACGATGACGGGAATCTCCCCGAAGGCGAGCGCCATCAGGATGCCCTGCAGTCCGCGCGCGAGGGCCGGCGCGACGATCGTCGTCAGGGACCCCGCGACGTACGACACGCCGGCGGCCATGAGCAGGACCCCGACGGCCCGGGGCATGAAGCCGGAGCGGATCGCGAGACGGCCGAAGGGGAAGAGCCACAGCCCCCAGAAGAGGGAGACCATGTTGTCCCCCTGGTCGTGCAGGTTCAGGAAGAGGTACGCCAGGGTCTCCCGTTGCGCGGCGTCGAGCCCGGCGAAGACGGCCGGCCCCTTCGCGAGCGTGAGCGCCGCGAGCTGGGGCAGCACGTTCAGGAACGCCATGGGAACCGGGACCAGCGCACCCAGGATGACCATCCGCCGCGCGTCCGCCGGGTCGACCTCCCGCAGGAGCCGGTGGAGCGCGAGGACCAGGAACAGCCAGACCACCTTGAGCACGAGCGAGGCGGCGATGACGCCGCGGAAGAGCCCCTCCCGGAGCCGCAGGCGTTCCGCCGTGGCGAGGGCATCCCCCGATACGACGAACTCGCGCGGGAAGTGCAGGTAGATCGGCGGCGCCAGGAGGGCCACCGCGAGATAGAGGAGCCCGGCCTCGCGCGCGCTGCGCCGCAGCGCCGGCGTGAGCCCGGCGGGCACGGGGGCTTCCGGAGCGAAGTGCGTTCTCATGCGGGGCAGTGTGACGGAGCACGGCACGGTACGGGCGGCGGGTGCGACGAACGGCGGATCCGGGCGACGAGTCGCCGGAAACGGCCCGGTTCAGACCACGGGGCCTGTAGGCCCGTCGCCCAGCTCCGTACCCTCCGGCATCCCGGTCGGGCTCTCGAACTCGACGACATAGCCGTCCGGGTCCCGCACCGTCGTGACCCACATGCCGTTTCCCACGAACGGCCTCGACGCGGCGACGCCGCGCGCAACGAACTCCTCGTACAGCAGGACGGCGTCGCTGCAGATGAACATGATGGAGACGCCGAGGCCCAGGGTGCCACCCGGGGACCAGACCCCGCCTCCATCCCGGCGGAAGTCCTGCAGCATCACGGCGGCGCCTCCCCGCTGCAGCCGGCACCAGCGGATCGTGCCATCGTCCACCCACCGGTCCGTCATGTTGAAGCCGAGACCGTCGACATAGAGTCGCAGCGAGCGCTGCATGTCCGATACCGCGAGGAACGGGACGACCTGCATGACGTCGGGCTCCGACCGTGCGCCGGCGTTCATCCTCGACCTCCCGGGGATCGTGACTCGTCCCGACCGGCGAGCCCCTCCGAGCGCCTCCGGGCGACCGGAGCCACCTACTCGCCCTCGCCCCCGCCCGGCGCGTCCGCCTGCGCGTGCCGGCGGACGTAGTCCTCCACGAGCAGCAGGTTGTCCTTCGCGTGCTCGATGGTCCGCAGGAGCTGCCCCATGGAGTCCACCTCCTCCACCTGCTCCGTCACGAACCACTGCAGGAACTCGCGTGTGGTGTGGTCGCTCTCGCGCGTGGCGATGGTCACGAGGTTGTTGATCTGGTCCGTGACCTTCAGCTCCTGCTGCAGCGCGTAGCCGACGGCGTCCGCCGCGCTCTTGAAGTCGTTCCGCAGCTTCGGCTGGTCCGGGATGATCGGCTTCGCGCCGGTCTCCAGCATGAACTTCACGAACTTCATCGCGTGCATGCGCTCCTCCTCGGCCTGCCGGTAGAAGTACGCGGCCAGATCCGGCAGCGCCTCCTGGTCGAAGTGCACGGCGATGGCCACGTACTGCGCGGACGCGGTGAACTCGCTCTGGATCTGCGCGTTGAGAGGGTCGAGCAGGGCGGGCTTGATGATCACGGGGCACACTCCGTTCGGCACGCGGATGGCGCGGGCTTCGCCGCGGGGGCAATGACGCGGGAAGAGTAGACGGTGGAGGCGCGCGCGGTCGAGTCCCGCGCGCGCCCCCGCCGCCGCCTTGACCGCGCCCGGGCGCTGGGCCACGATCGCCCGCACCTCTCGCACCCCGGGGAAGCATGTCCCGTCGCCCGCGCCGCGCTGCCGCCCGCGTCCTTGCCCTCCTCGGCGCCGCCGCCGCGGCGTCCGGCATGGCCGGCTGCGCCGTCACCGCCCCGGCGGACCGCGCGCGCCTCGCCTCCGAAGCGATGGAGTTCGATCCGGACGCGGGCCTCCAGTACCTCCGCCTCAAGATGGAGGCCGCGCGCGAGGGATCGCTCGGCGGTTACGGCGACGCCATGGCCGGCGGGTGCGGGTGCCAGTGACCCGCCGGGCCCGCGCCGCCGCGGCCGCCGCCGCCGCGGCCGTGCTCCTCGGCACGACCGCGGCGCCCGGCGCGTGGCACCCCCAGGAGGCCACCTTCGACGTCTTCGCCTTCGCGCAGCAGGACCGCGGCGGGCAGGCGTACAAGGCCGAGGGCCTGCGGTACCTGGGGCTGCGCTCCGCGCTCGATCTCGCGGCGGGCGCGGCCACGCTCTTCCGCACCACGGTCGCGCTGTCCTTCGTGACGAACGACGATCCCGCCGACGTCCCGCGCGTGGACGCCATCACGTCCGCGTCGTCGCGGCTGCTCGCGATGGACGCGTCCGTCGGCGTGGAGCATCGCGCCGGGGACACGTGGACGTTCCGGCCCGCGGTCACGTACCACCACCAGAAGGGATACATCGCCGAGGGGCTGGACCTGGCCATCGACCGCCACCTCGCCGGCGGCGACGCCACGCTCACCGCCACGCTGCAGGTGCGCGCGTCCTTCCTGGAGCTGGACACGTGGTTCGGCACGGAAGCGGGCTCCGAGCTGGCCGCCGCGAACGCGTTCGGGATCTCGTGGCGGCAGCACCTCTCGCCCTCCGTGACCACGCTCCTCGGCGCGCAGTACACGCGGCAGGACGGCTATCTCGGCGATTCGTTCAACTACGTGCTGCTGTCGGACGCCGCCGGCCCGTTCGCCGCCACGAGCGAGCTGCTCCCGGACGTGCGGCAGCGCGGCCAGCTCAACGGGCGCGTGCGCTGGTCGCCGCGGCCCGGCGCGGCCGGCGGGCTGGACGTGAGCGTCTACCGCGACGACTGGAAGCTGGTGCACGTGTCCGCGGAGCCGAGCGTGTCGCTCCCGCTGCCCGGCGGCGGGCGGGCGCGGTCGTGGTGGCGGATCTCGTCGCAGGACGCGGCGCGGTACTACCTGCCGGATCTGACGACCGTGCCGCGCTACCGCACGCAGGACTCGGATCTCGGCGACTTCACGATGAACTCCGCCGGCATTTCCGTGACGGTTCCGCGCGGCGACCGCGTGTTCCCCGACGAGCTGGAGCTGTCCGCCTACGGCTTCACGCGGGACGACGGCATCCGCGCCGCGGGCGCGAACGCGGGATTCCGCCGCCGCTGGTAGAGCGGCCGCGGACCGGTGCGGTACAATCCCCGGATGCGTCTCGCCGCGGCCCTCATCTTCGCCCTCGCAGCCTGCTTCGCCGCCCTCCCGGCCGCGGCCGGCTCCCCCGCCGCTCCGGCTTCCCCGGGCCCCTGCGTCCGCCCGGGGTTCTTCGAGGGCTTCGCGCGCGACCCGGACCTGCCGCCGACCGTCTCCCACCCCCTCCTCCTCTGGCCCATGGAGCATGCCCTGAACGAGGGCACGCTGCTCGGGAACTACCCGGACGACGACCCCGAGTTCGAGGTGGTCCACGACTACATGGGACGGGACGCCGCCGGGGACGGCCACACCGGCACGGACTTCGGCATCCACTCGTTCCGGGCGATGGACCGGGGCGTGGAGGTCTACGCCGCGGCGGACGGCGTGGTGGCCTACAAGCAGGACGGCATGTTCGACCGCAGCATCGGCGCGCCGTGGCCGGACGACGGGAACTACCTCGCGATCGACCACGGCGACGGCTCCCTCGCGTGGTACCTGCACCTGCGCAAGCACTCCCTCACCGTGGACCCGGGCGAGAGCGTGACCGCGGGGCAGATGATCGGGTTCGCCGGAAGTTCCGGCTACACCTGGGGCCCGCACCTGCACTTCGAGCTGGGGGAGTACCTGCCCGGCTGGACGCTGCGGGATCCGTGGCACGGCGCGTACAACACGCTCCCGAGCCTGTGGATCGCGCAGGAGCCGTACGTGGGCGACGTCCCCGCGATCGTGCACGACCTCGGCATCCTCACCCCCGCGGCGGCCGGCGGGCCCTGGATCGGCGTCACGTACGAGCAGCTCCTCGAGGGCTTCGTGCCGTGCCCCGTGTACGGCGCGGACGAGATCGAGCTCGCGCTGTGGATCCTCTTCCAGGGGAATCCCGGTGGGGCGTTCACGATGGAGGTGCGCCGCCCGGACGGATCCCTCTTCTGGACCGTCACGTTCCCGATCGCGTTCCAGGCGTTCCCGCAGACCGGCATTTTCCCGATCGAGTGGGATGCGCGGCTCGGCCCCGCGGATCACGGGACGTGGACCGCGCGCGCGCTGGTGGACGGCGCGCCGGTCGTGGAGAAGCCGTTCGTGGTCGGCGCGGCCACTCGCCACGCGCCGCGCTTCCGTCCCGCCGGCCGTTCGTACCGGATCGACGGCACCGTGCAGCGCGACACGCTGCGTGTGGATGCGCTGGGCGGGCCCGCCGTGTTCACGCTGCTCGGCGCGCCGGACTTCGTGGCGCTGGAGGAGGACTCCGTGCTCCGCGTGGACGCGGTCTCGTCGCAGGCGGCGCGCTCGCTCTTCTTCCAGGTGGAGGCCGCGAACGGCGCCGGCGACGCGGACACGATGTGGTGCCACGTGGTCGATCCGTCGAAGCCGCTCGATGACCCGGTGGGCGCGCCATGGATCGAAGCCGCCGCGGCCGGGCCGCTGCGGCTCGAGGCGTCTTCCCCGAATCCGTTCCGGTGGGCCACGACGATCCGCTACACCGTGCCGTCCCGCGGCGCGGCCGCGGTCACCATCGTGGACGTCACGGGCCGCACGATCCGCCGCTTCGCGGACGCCGCGGATGCCGCCGGCGGATCGCGCGCGGTGGTGTGGGACGGACGCGATCGGACCGGCGCGCCCGTCCCGGCCGGCGTCTACTTCGTCCGCCTGGACAGCCCCGACGGCCGCGCGACCGGCAAGCTGCTCCGGCTCCGCTAGCCGTTCCACCCCACGAGCCGGGCGGACACGCGCCAGTAGCCGTGGCCGCTGTCGTCCTCCGGTCGCACGTCCTCCACGCGGAGGCCGATCGTGTGCTCGCCGGCGGGGAGGCGCCCCGTGAGGTCGATCGGCACCGGGCGCACCGCGTCCCCCGGGCACCAGCCGCTGCGGCTGAAGTCCGCCGACCAGCTCCCGTCGAACCAGCGGCGGCAGTACGGGTTCACGTCGCGGAAGCGCCGGCAGTCGTCGCGCCACGGGCGGAAGCGGTGCGCTTCGACCCCGTCCACCGTGACCACGTTGTCCTTCGCCACGAACTCGTCCGCGTCGCGTCCGTCCGTGCAGTGCCCGGACACGAGGTATTCCAGCACGATCCGCGCCGCTCCCGGCGGAATGGTGACCGTGGCGGTCACGTCGCCGGCGTCCATGCGCTCGCGCGTGATCGTCTCGCACGCCACCGGCACCACCCAGTCCGGCGCGCGGCGATCCCACGGCTCCAGCCATTCGCGCATCCAGTCCGGCGGCGCCTCCGTGTCCGCCGGCTCGAACACCAGCTCGAAGTCCATGCGCCACGCCGGGTCCAACCACGTGTCCACGAAGCCGCGGAACGTGCACTTCCCGCGGAGCAGCGGCGCCAGGTTCGTCACGTCCAGCTCGTGCGTGGTGGCGCCGCCGTACGCGGTGATGAACTTCACGATCTCCACGTCGGGGCGTCCCGGCGCCACGAGGCGGACGTTGCCCGCGCGGTCCCAGGGATCGCACACGGAGGCCGCGTCCTTCGGGATCGGGTGGAGCCGCACGCGCGCGACGATCCGCACGGGGTAGTCCGGTTCCGGCAGCGTGACGGTGCGCTCGATCTCGCGGCCGTTGTCCGCGGCGCGGACGGCGGGCGCGTCGAAGCGCGCCGCGTCCTCCGGGGCGAAGCGGACGGGCTGCCGGTGGAACACGTGGACCGTCACGGGATCCGGCGGCGCGCCGGCGGCCGGCGCGGCCGCGGCGACGAGCAGCGCGAGCGCGGGGCCTCGCGCACTGCGGGCGAAGGTCATCGGGTCTCCTCCGTGGGCGCGACGGCGCGTAACGCCTCCAGCGCCGGCAACGGGCGTCCCTCCGCGTCGAACAGCGCCGCGGCGCCGTCCTTCCACACGGTCACGCCCGGCGCGGGGATCGCCTCCGGGCCCCACCAGAGAACGCCCCGACCGCGCGGGTTCTCGCGGACGATGCGGATCACGTCCTCCAGGAACGCGCGCTGCCCGTCGGGCGTGGGCGGCCACGGCATCGTGCCCGACGCGTCGTCCGCACGCCAGGGGTACGCGGTCTCGACGAGCAGGATGTCCTTGTCGAACTCCGCGGCGGTGCGGCGGAGGTTGTCCTCCAGCGCGGCGGGCCCCCCGTGCCACCACGGGTAGTAGCTGAGCCCGATCACGTCGAAGGGAACGTCGTGCGCCACGACGTTCCGGAAGAACCACGCCGTGCGCGCGGCGTCGCCGCCGGTGTCCATGTGCAGGAGGATCCGCGTGTCGCCGTGCGCGCGGCGCGCCCCCCGCACGCCGGCCTTCAGGAGCGCGGCGAACCGGTCCCAGCTCTCGTCGCCGCCGTCGAGTCGCCCGTCCGGCCACAGGAACCCGGCCGTGATCTCGTTGCCGACCTGCACGAGCTCCGGAGCGCATCCCGCCGCCGCGAAGGCCGCGACCGTTTCCGCCGTCCAGGACTCCACGCGCGCTTCGAGGTCGGCGAAGTCCAGCGCGTTCCACGCCGCCGGCTTCGTCTGCCGGCCGGGATCGGCCCACGTGTCCGAGTAGTGCAGGTCCAGGATCAGCGCCGCCCCCGCGGCCTCGACGCGGCGCGCGAGATCCAGCGCGTACGGCAGATCCTGGATCGCCCCGTCGTCCCCGTGCGCCGGGTCCACGAACAGGCGGATGCGGAACGCGTTCGCGCCGCGGTCGCGCAGGATCTGCAGCGCATCCGCCGGCGTCCCGCGCTCGCGGTACACGGCGCCGGCAGCCTCGAGGCGCGGCAGCATCGAGACGTCCCCGCCGAGCAGGAAGGTCGCGGGGGCGGGCTCCGCCGCAGCCAGGAGCACGACGACCGCGAGCCGGGATCCCGCGCCCGCCAGCCCCCGGGGCGGGCGCACACCCATCCGGACCATGGCCCCTCCTGCGGCCCGGTACGTCCAGCGCCGCGCGCCGCGAGTATGCGCCGGAGAGGGGTCCGACAGCTACCCGAGGGGTGGTGGTTGCCTCGGTCCTCGCCGGTTGCTCGTTCGGACGAACACGGATAGCTTGGGCTCGGATCGAGCCGAAGCGTACCCACGGAACGGAGAACGTCATGTCCCGACCCGCCGCCCCTGCGATGACGGCTTGCTGCCTCCTCGTCGCGTTCGCGTCGACAGCGACTCCCGGGCCCGCCGCGGGAAGCGAAGTCGTCTTCGACGGAAACGTGCGCGTCCGGACGGAACTCGACGCGCGCGCCTTCCACCCCGACGCGACCACGCGCGAGACGACGGACCTGCGCGTTCGTCTGGGGGCCAAGGCGAACCTGGCCGACAACGGCGTCGCCTACGTGCAGCTCCAGGACAGTCGCCGTTTCGGGGGGAGCATCGACGGGGCCGCGACCTCCGGCACCCTCAACCACGGCGCGAACGTCGACGTCCATCAGGCATATCTCCGGTTCGACCGCTTCCTTTCCGCACTCTGGGGTCTGCAGGCCGGGCGCTTCGAGCTCAACCTCGGCAACGAGCGCGTCTTCGGCGCGGTCGGCTGGAACAACGTGGGGAGGGCGTGGGAGGGATTCGACACCTGGTACATGCTGGGCCGGACCCGCATCGACGGGTTCTGGCTCAAGGCGGTCGAGCGCAACGACGCCGACGCGAACCGGGACTTCGACATCTTCGGCGTCCACGCGACCCTGCCCGGACCGGGCGTCCAGGTCGGCGCGTTCTTCGAGAGCGACGGGAAGGCCGCCACGGTCGCGGGCACGAACGGTCGTCTCGATCGGTATGACCTCGTCGCGCACGCGAAGCGGGCCTACGACGGCTTCGACGTCGAGACGAACCTCGTCTACCAGTTCGGCACCCTGGAGCGCCTCGACGCGGCCTCGGTCGCCGAAGAGGTCGACCTGTCCGCCTACCTCGTGACCCTGGAGGTCGGCGCTCCCGTGGGGGACAAGGCCCGCGTCGCGGCGGGAGTCGATCTCGCTTCCGGTGACGACGACCCCGGCGACGACGGGATCCGGAGCTACGACAACCTCTACTACACCGGGCACAAGTTCCGCGGATTCATGGACTACTTCGTGGCCTCGTCGCCCGCCGGGCTCCTCGACACCATGCTCCGCGGGTCGTTCCAGCCGGCGCAGGGCTGGACCCTCAAGGGCGATCTCCATCTCTTCCGGACGGCGGCCGAGTACACGGATTTCGACGGGGCGAAGACCCGGGACGTGGGCGTGGAACTCGACCTCCAGGCGGTCACCACGCGGGTGCGGGGTGCCCAGGTCGAACTCGGTGCGTCTCTCTTCCTGCCGAGCGAGTCGTTCGCCGGCATGGCCGACCCGGATCCGGGGCTGTGGATGTACACGGCGCTCGGAGCGGGATTCTAGCGGATGCCGCGATGAAGCTGCTTCTCGCCGTCCTCGTGGGCGCGCTCCTCGGGACCGGGGGCTACACCTTCTGGTACGGGCAGGGCCATGCCTACCTCTCGAACGATCCGGCCGCGTGCAAGAACTGTCACATCATGAACGACCAGTACGACAGCTGGCTCAAGTCCAGCCATCACGCCGTCGCCACATGCAACGACTGCCACACGCCGCACGCACTCGTGCCCAAGTACCTCACGAAGGCGGAGAACGGCTTCTGGCACTCGAAGGGATTCACGCTCCAGGACTTCCCGGAGCCGATCCGGATCCGCCGTCACAATCGCAAGATCCTCAACGCGAACTGCCAGGAGTGCCACCACGGCCTGGTGGAGGATGTCGTTTCCGCGCACTCCGAGGACGAATCGCGCTTCGACTGCATCCGTTGCCACCTGACCGCCGGACACGGACCGGCCCGTTGAGCTCCCCGGAACCCGCCCGCCGGGCATCCACCGCCGAAAGGAGACGTCCGTGAGATACGCGCTCGCCGTCGCCGTCACCGCCGTGCTCGTGGCGCTCGTCTTCTTCCTCCGCGAGAACATCGCGGAGCGGAAGGAGGAAGGCAAGAGGACGGCCTTCCAGATCGTCGAACTCAGCGAGCTGACCACCGATCCCGCGGAGTGGGGGAAGAACTTCCCGCGCCAGTACGACAGCTACAAGCGCACCGTCGACATGGAACGCACCCGCTACGGCGGAAGCGAGGCCGATCCCTTCGCCATGGGGGCCGACGACGTTCCCAAGACGGTGAGCAAGATCGAGCAGGACCCGCGCCTCAAGACGATGTGGGACGGCTACGCGTTCGCCATCGACTTCCGCGAGGAGCGCGGTCACGCCTACATGCTTCACGACCAGGCGGAGACCGACCGGGTCCTCCAGCGGCCGCAGGTCGGCTCCTGTCTCCACTGCCATGCGTCCACCACGGTCGGCTACCGCGAGGCCGGGATCGCGGCCGGCGCCCCCGGGTCGCTGGAGGAGCCGCTCGACAGCCCGAACGGACGCGCCCAGCTCCAGAAGGGCTTCGAGATCATCTCCGCCAAGCCGTACGCGGAGGCTGCCCAGAGCTTCGAACACCCCGTGACCTGCCTGGATTGCCATGATCCCGGGTCGATGCAGCTCCGCGTGACCCGACCCGGACTCCTCAACGGTCTCGTCGCTCTCGCCGAGAGCGCCGACCCCCTGCCCCACCTCCCTTCGATCGAGAAGTGGCGGGAGGGTGACCGCGCGGAACCGTATGACCCGAACCGGCTCGCCAACCGCCAGGAGATGCGCTCGCTCGTCTGCGGGCAGTGCCACGTGGAGTACTACTGCGCGTCCAAGACCACGCTCTTCTTCCCGTGGCACCAGGGCCTCAAGGTCGAGAACATCGAGAGCTACTACGACGACTACCGGTTCCCGGACGACACCGCGTTCGCCGATTGGACGCACAAGCGGACGAGCGCTCCCGTCGTCAAGGTCCAGCACCCCGAGTTCGAGCTCTGGAGCCAGGGAGTCCACGCGCGAGCGGGGGTCGCCTGCGCCGATTGCCACATGCCCTACGTCCGCGAAGGTGCCATGAAGGTGAGCGATCACCACGTGCGGAGCCCTCTCCTCCACGTGGACAAGGCCTGCCAGGTCTGTCACCGGAACGGCGAGGAGGAGCTCGTCGCCCGCGTCACGATCATCCAGGACCGCACGAAGGCGCTCATGGACCGTTCGCTCGACGCGGTCGTCGCGCTGATCGCCGACATCGAGGCGGCCATGGCCGCGGGCGCCACCGACGAGCAGCTCGCGGAAGCTCGCGCGCTCCAGCGCCGTGCCCAGTACCGCGTGGATTTCATCAACGCCGAGAATTCCATGGGCTTCCACGCGCCGCAGGAGGCGGCCCGGATCCTCGCGGAAGCCGTGGACTACGCGCAGCAGGGGCGCCTGGCGGTGGCGAGGGTGCGCGCGGCGTCGTGATCGGGAGACGGCGCTCCCGAGGGGTCGCCGTCACGAGACCGGTTCCGCCGGGTCGGGGCACCGATCGCCCGGCGGGGGCGCGTTGCACGGGGCGAGTCACCTCCCCCGCTCCCGCTTGTGCCGCCGCTGCGCCCGCGAGATCTCCCGCCAGCGGCTCTCCTCCTCCTGCCGCAGGCGCACGTCCTGCTTCATCGCCAGCCAACGCAGCTCCCGCTGCAGCTTGCGCCAGCTCTCCAGGCGGCCCGGCTCCAGCGTGCCGTCCGCGTCCGCGGAGCGCACGGCGCAGCCCGGCTCCGCGTCGTGCCGGCAGTCGCGGAAGCGGCACGCCGCGGCCAGCGCCTCCACGTCCGGGAACGCGCTCTCCAGGCTCTCCGGATCCGCCCAGAGCGAGAGCTCGCGCATCCCCGGCGTGTCCAGCAGCACCGCGCCGCCGGCCAGCGGGATCAGCAGGCGGTGCGTGGTCGTGTGACGCCCGCGCGAGTCGTCCGGCCGGACGCCGCCCGTGTCCTGCCGCTCCTCGCCGAGCAGCGCGTTCACCAGCGTGGACTTGCCCACGCCGGACGACCCGAGCAGCGCCACGGTGCGCCCCGGCTCCAGCCAGCCGCCGAGTTCCTCCAGCCCGTCGCGCTGCAGCGCGCTCACCGCCACCACCGGCACCCCCGGCGCCACACGCCCGATCTCCGCCGCGGCCGCCTCGGGATCCTCCACCACGTCGGCCTTGTTGAGCACGATCACCGGCGCGGCGCCGCTCTCCCACGCCGCGGCCACGAAGCGCTCGATGCGCCGCGGGTTCAGATCGTTGTCCAGTCCGGACACCAGGAACACCGTGTCCACGTTCGCCGCCACCACCTGCTCCTCGGTGGTCTCGCCGGCGAGCTTCCGCGTGAACGCGCTCGCGCGCGGCAGCACGGCCTCGAGGATGCACGGCCCGTCGCCCTCCGGCGGACGCGCCGCGACCCAGTCGCCCACCGCGGGGAAGTCCGCGCGGGCGCGCGCCGCGTGCCGGAAGCGGCCGGACACCTCG
The DNA here is from genome assembly GCA_964571855.1 of uncultured Gemmatimonadota bacterium. GTDB lineage: Bacteria > ARS69 > ARS69 > ARS69 > ARS69 > CAYYFX01. The sequence continues at coordinate 752,688 of CAZNDO010000001.1, read as the reverse complement.
CCCGCGCGCTCGCCGTCCGCGGTGAGCACGCGGTAGCGCGCGAGATCCTCGCGCAGGATCCGCGCCGGGACGAGTCCCGCGGCGCGGTGCGGTTCGAACAGCCCTTCGAGACGATCGGTCCATCCGTAGGAACGGAGTTGCGACATGGCGGTGGAGACCTCGCGATTCGGTGACGACGCGGCGCGCACGATGCGCGCGCGAGGACCCGGGCTTTCGCCACGACGCGACGGACCTCGACCGGGAAACGAGATCGGCCGCCCCTTCCGGAGCGGCCGCAGGGCGGAGCGCGGGAGCGCCCGGCCTAGCGCACGGCACGGAAGGAACGTGGCATCCGGATGGCGAAGGCGGCAGCCATGGACGTTCCTCCCGCGTGCAGGCGCGGCGGGGTGCCGCGCGAAGAAGAGGAGCCTACCGCATCCGCGGGCGGCGAGGCAAGGCCCGCCGCCCATGGGTTGTGGGCGGCTTTGACGCGCACTGACCGCCCATGACCCGTTCGCGTCCCGCAGCGCGACCCGCGGGGCCGCACCCCGGCACGGTTCCGCGTCGGCCTGGCCCGTCAGGATCCCGCTTCCGCGCCGGGCACCGGGTGGTTCCGCCGCACCTCGGCATGACCGTTCGCGAGGAACGCCGTGACCACCTCGGCGTGCGCGCGGATGAGCGCCGCCACGGCCGGATCCTCCGACGTCTCCACGACATGCACGCCGCGCTCCGTCGGCTCCACGCGCATGGTGATGCGGTCCGCGTTCCGGAACAGCTCGGCGAACAGCGGGTCGCGCAGGTGGATGCCACGCCCGTCCTCCACGCGACCGTGCATGGACTCCGCATGCGCGCGCAGCGCCGCGCGCACCTCCGCGTCGTCGGTCTCCGTCACCGTGTCCACGCCGTTCTCGAGCGGCGTGACGGTCCGGGTGATGGCCTCGCGGTGATCCAGGAGGACGTGGAAGAGGTCCCGGTCCGAGACCCCGGCCTCCTCGGCCTGCGCCCCCACGCCGCGCGGGCTTCCCGTGTGGGCGGCGCCGGCTTCGCACTTCGGGTGCTCCACGGAGCCGCCGTGGTGGGCGTGCTGGCCGCAGCCGCCGTGATGGCCGTGGCCTCCGGCAATCGCGCCCGCCGGAAGCAGCAGGATGGCCGCGGCCGCGATCGCCGCGGCAAACGCGGAGCGCTCCGCGCGCGTGTCGAACCTCATGGGGCATCCTCCCTCGTTTCCGGAGGCCGCGGGGATTCTACACCCGGCCCGCCACGCGGCTCCTGGTCCTTGGCGTACAGCGCCGTGCTGAGGTACTTCATCCCCGTGTCCACGGCCACGGTGACCACGTCCTTCCCCGCCCCCAGCTCCGCCGCCACGCGCAGCGCCACCGCCACGTTCCCGCCGGTGGAGGTCCCGGCGAAGATCCCCTCCTCGCGCGCGAGCCGGCGCGCCGTGTCCATCGCCTCCGCCGTGGAGACGGTCCGGATGTCGTCCGCCATCCCGTCCACCCACAAGGGCGTCACGAACCCGATGCCCGTCCCCTCGATCTTGTGCGAGCCGCTCGGGCCGCCGGAGAGCACCGCCGACTCCGCGGGCTCCACCGCCGTCACGCGCACGCCCGGCCGCGCCGCGCGCAGCCGCGCGCCCACGCCGCGCAGCGACCCGCCGGTGCCCACCATCTGCACGAACGCGTCCACGCGACCGCCGGTCTGCTCCAGCATCTCGTCCGCCATGTCCGCGTAGGCCGCGAGCACGTCCGTGTTGTTCAACTGGTCGGTCCAGCAGCTCCCCGGCGCCGCCGCGAGCCGCCGCGCCGCCTCGATCATCTCCAGGGTGAGCTGCTTCGTGGTCCCGCCGGTGGCGCTGGGGATCAGCGTGAGCTTCGCGCCGAGCGCCGCCATGTGGTCGCGCTTCTCGCGGCTGAACGCCTCCGACGTGACGATGTGCAGCGGGATCCCCTTCGCCGCGCACACGAACGCCAGGGACACGCCCGTGCTGCCGCCGGTGTACTCCACCACGGAGCCGCCCGGACGAAGCCGGCCGTCCGCCTCCGCCGCCTCCACCATGGCCCGCGCCATCCGGTCCTTCATGCTGCCGGTGGGATTCTCGTACTCCGCCTTCAGCCACACGCGCGCGCTTCCCTCCGGCGCCATGCGCGTCAGCGGCAGGAGCCGCGTGCGGCCGATCGTCCCGAGGATCGTCATGCCTCCTCCCCTTGCGACTTCCGCCAGATCGCGCGCACGGCGTCGATCGTGTCGGCCTCCGCGGCCGTCTTGTCCTCGCGGTACCGCTTCACGCGCGCCAGCCGCAGTGCCATCCCCGCCGGGTAGCGCGGGCTGGTCTGCACGTCCGCGAACGCGATCTCCGCCACGATCTCCGGCCGCACGTGCACGGTGTACTCGTCCCGCGCGATCTCGCGCGCCAGGAACTGTTCCGTCTGCCATTGCAACATCGCGTCCGTGAGGCCCTTGAACGTCTTGCCCAGCATCACGAAGCCGCCGGCCCGCGGGTCGCGCGCGCCCAGGTGCAGGTTGCTGAGCCAGCCCCGCCGGCGCCCGCTGCCCCACTCCGCGGCCAGGATCACGAGGTCCAGCGTGTGCGCGGGCTTGATCTTCATCCACCCGATGCCGCGGCTGCCCGCCTCGTAGGCGGACGCGCGCGCCTTCGCCATGATCCCCTCGTGCCCGCGCGCGAGCGCCTCGGCGAGGAAGGCCTCCGCGGCGGCGGCGCCCGTCACGAGGCGCGAAGGCACGCGCCGCGCCGCCGGCACGACCTCCCCGAGGACCGCGACCCGTCGATCGTACGGCTCGTCCACCAGGCACGTCCCGTCGAGCAGCAGCGCGTCGAAGAAGAACGGCGAGAGCGGCAGCTCCGCGCGCTGCGCCTCCACGTCCAGCTTGCGGCCGAAACGGCGCATCGTGACCTGGAAGGGATGCGGCGTGCCGTCGGCGCGCAACGCGATGGCCTCGCCATCCAGGATGAGCTGCCGGGCGGGCAGCGCGCGCACGCACGCCACGATCTCCGGCAACGCCGGTGTCACGTCGCGCAGGTGCCGCGTGAAGATGCGCACGTCGTCGCCGTCCTTGTGCGCCTGGATGCGCGCGCCGTCGAGCTTGTACTCGAGGGCGGCCTCGTCGCCGAGACGTTCGAACGCGTCGGCCGTGTCGTCGGCGGGCTGCGCCAGCATGGGCTGCACCGGCGTGAACAGCCGGATCGCGAAGCGCGCGAGTCCGGCCTCCCCCCCGGCCAGCGCGGCGGTGGCCACCTCCGCGAGATCGCCGTGCGCCATGACCGCGCGGCGCACCGCCGCCGCGGGAATGCCCGCCGCCTCCGCCACGGCCTCCGCCACGATCCCTTCGAGCGCGCCCTGCCGCAGCTCCCCGAACACCAACCGCGCGAGGAACCGCTGCTCGTCCTTGGTGGCGCGGGCCAGCAGCGTGTGGAGAAGGCGTCCCCTCTCGCCCGCGGACCCCTTGCCCGCGGCGTCCGCGATCCGCTGGAACGTGTCGTCCACCTCGCGAACGGTGAGCGCGGGCTCGTTCGCCGCCCCGTCCGGGAACGCCTTGCGGAGGGCGGCCGGCCCCAGCCCGATCCGCCCCTGCGGCAGCGCCCCGGTCAGCCACGCCACCGCGATCCGTCCCTCCGGCCCTTCGCCCCGGCGCAGCACGTCCGCCAGGAGCGCGATCTTCGCCTTGCGCGAGGAGGTGGCAGCCACGGCGGCCGAGGCGCCCACGAGCGCGGAGAGGAGCATGCCGCGAAGTTACGGGAGCGGCCTGCCCCGCGGAAGCCCGGCGCATTGTCCCGGCCGCCCGCGGTGGATAACTTGCCCCGTCCGTCCCTGTCCCGGAGGTCGCCATGTCTGCCCCGGATCGTGGCAAGCCCGTCGAATTCCGCAAGATCCCCGCCGGGGACGCCCCCGCGCCCGCGCCGCCTCCCCCCACGCCGCACGTCCTGAAAGGACAGGCGGAGCGCGCGGAGGACGCGCCGCACCTCGAGTACTTCGGCGAGGAGGACGTGGACGGCTTCCCCACCCCCACCCCGCGCTGGGTGGCCTACTGCCCGGATTGCGGCGCGAAGCTGGCGCTGGCCGAGCACGAGGCCTGCCCGTTCTTCGGCGGCCCCGAGAAGGACAAGACCGGCTTCACGGTGGCCGTCCACTGCGCGAAGGGGAAGACGCCCGGCCCCGCGTGAGCAGGCGGCCCGCGTGATCGCACGCCCCGCGTGATCCCACGGCCCCGCGCGGCGTAGGATGCCCGGCACGCCGGACACCGACCCGCACAGGAGGCCGCCATGTCCCGTTCCCTGATCGCCCAGCTCGCCGCCCGCCACGGGCGCCGCGTGTCCGCCATGCAGCGTCGCGAGTTCCTGAGGCTCACGACGGCCGCCGGGGCCGGGCTGCTGCTGTCCTCGAAGCTGCACGCGCTCGAGCCGCTCGGCCGGGACAGTCGCGGGCGCGTGGTGGTGATCGGGGCGGGACTCGCCGGGCTCGCCTGCGCGTTCGAGCTGCTCGAGGCCGGCTACGACGTCGTCGTGCTCGAGGCCGGGGACCGTGTCGGCGGCCGGGTGCTCTCCTTCAACGCCGCGAACGGCAACGCCTTCATCCGCGGCCGCAACATCGAGGGTGGCGGCGAGCTCATCGGCTCGAACCACCCGGTCTGGCTCCGGTACGCCGAGCGCTTCGGCCTCGAGTGGCTCGACGTCACCGAGGACGAAGGCGACGCGGTCTCCCCGGTGGTGATCGACGGCCGCAGCCTCTCCTTCGACGAGAGCGCCGCGCTCTGGGAGGACCTGGAGGGCGCGCTCGCCGCGCTGGATGCGCTGGCGGCGGAGGTCCCGGAGGACGAGCCGTGGACCGCGCCCGACGCCGCCCGCCTCGATCACACGCCGACCTCCGGCTGGATCGAGGAGCAGGATGTCCCCCCGCTCGTGAAGGCGGCGATCCGGATCAACCAGGAGTCGGACAACGGGCAACGGGTGGAGCGCCAGTCCCTGCTCGGCCAGCTCGCCGCGATCAAGGGCGGCGGCCTCGAGCGGTACTGGACGGAGAGCGAGGTCTACCGCTGCCGCGGCGGCAACGACTCGCTCGCCCGCGCGCTCGCCGGCGCGATCGGCGCGGAGCGGATCGCCACCGGGTGCCCGGCGAAGTCCGTCCGGCGGGAGTCCGGTCGCATGATCGTGACGGCCGGCGACGGGCGGCGGCTGGAGTGCGACGACGTGGTGCTCACCGCGCCGCCGCCGGTGTGGCACCGCATCGACTTCTCCCCGCGCCTCCCCTCCGCCATGCGGCCGCAGATGGGACTCAACGCGAAGTACCTGGCGCACGTCCGCTCGCGTTTCTGGGAGACCGCCGCACCGCGACGCAGCCAGTACGCGCTCTCGGACGGACTGCTCCAGCAGACCTGGGACGGGACGGACGCGCAGGGCGCGGTCGACGGCGCGAACGACGGGGCGTGCCTGACCGGCTTCGCGGGCGGACGCGTCGTCCGGCGTGCGCTGCGGATGTCGAAGCGGGCGCGCGAGCGCGCGTTCGCGAAGCTCCTGGAGCGGTTCTATCCGGGATTCGGCGCCGAGGTCGTGGCGACGCGTTACATGGACTGGCCCCGGCAGGACCGGATCCGGACCAGCTACTCGTTCCCGGCGCCGGGGCAGGTCACGACCGTCGGCCCGCTCCTCGCGGCCCCGCACATGGAGGGCGGCCTGCATGTCGCCGGCGAGCACGCCTGCTACAAGTTCGTCGGTTACATGGAGGGAGCGTTGCAGTCGGGCGCGCGCGTGGCCAGGCGGATCGCGACCAGGGACGGCGTGATCGGGTCCCGCTGACTGCGCGGCGCGGCGGGCCGGGAGCGCGAGCGCCCCCGCCCGCCCGCCGCGACCGGTCAACGCAGCACGGTCATCCTCCGCGTCGCCTCGTCCCCGTCCACGCGCAACGTGTAGTAGTACACGCCGCTCGGCGCGCCCTCCGCGTTCCACGCGCGGCGATGCACGCCGGCGTCCAGCTCGCCGTCCAGCAGCGTGGCCACGCGCCGCCCCGCCACGTCGTGCACGTCCAGGCGCGCGCGCGCCGGCTGCCGCAGCGTGAACGTGATCGTGGTGGACGGCCGGAACGGGTTCGGGTGGTTCTGCGCCAGCGCGAAGGCGGGTTGCGCCATCGCCGCCACCGGCGTGCCGACCGGATCGATCTCGATCGGACCCATCGGCGTGAGATCCCGGCCGTCGAATGCGGGGTAGTCCGGCGCGTAGCGCGGCGCGCGGAACGCCGCGTTGCTGCCGCTGGCCGGCACGGTGCCCTGCACCATCGGCCCGCTCCCGTCCACGGGGATGACGTACTCCCACACGAGCCCCTCGGTCGGATGGACCTCGAAGATCCGCCCCGCCGTGCTCGCCATGATCAGCGTGCTTCCGCTCGGCTGCCGCTCCATACCGCCGTAGATCGGGGAGTAGAAGTCCCCCGTGGGCGTGGCCGTGTACGTCCACGTGGCATCCGCCGGCTCGTGCGGCAATCCCGGCGGCGGATCCGGGTAGTCCCCGTTGACGTCGACGGACGTCACGACCTCCTCGACGCTCGAGTACGACGCGCCGGACGGGAACCGGTTCGTGCCGTTGTTGAAGATCAGGAGGTTCCCCGCGCCGGGACGGCCCGGCGGGATCCAGTGCACGTTGTGGTTGTTGAAGAGCCGCTGGTCCGCCGCCGCGCCGCGCCCGTAGTTCGCCGGCTTCCCCCAGCGGTACAGCAGGTCGCCGCCCTTGCCGCGGGCGCCGCCGGTGTGCCCGGCCGCTTCCTCCGTGGTCGTGCCGTGGTCGATCACCCAGACCTCCTGGAACCGGTTGGGGCTCACGACGATCTGGTCCAGGGCCTCGTCATACGCCACCGCGTTGAAGTGCAGCCAGTCGGCCTGGGTGTTCGCGCGCTCGTTGACGTTGATCAGCTCGGGGTGGTCGGCCACCACGCCGTAGTTCGCCTTCGTGGAGTCGAAGTCCTGGACGAGGTGGTCCCACGCCTGCCACATCCACACGACGATCGCGTCGTTCGCGCCGACCGGCTGCAGCTCCACGATCCGCTCCGGCCAGAGCGCCGACCCCAGGAGCGCGGGATTCCGTCCCGCCGCGATGGCCTCCGCCGGAGTCCGCAGCTCCCACGCCACCACGAGCACGTTGCCGTTCGGCATCGGCTCGATGTCGTGGTGGCCGCACACGAGGCTGTCCGAGTACGCGTACTCCCACAGCAGGTTCCCGTCCCAGTCCCGGCGCTCCAGGTGGCCGCCCGCCCCGATGTTCGGGAACACGCGGTTCACGGTCTGCCCGCATCGCAGCAGGTCCCCGTTCTCCAGCAGGTACGCCGAGTTGCGGGACTGCGAGGTGTGCGACCAGGAACGGATGAGGTTGCCGTCCATGTCGATGAGGTAGGTCACCGGCCACTCCCGCGGACCGAAGAGCGTGTATCCCTCGAATGCATGCGGCGTGTTCACGAAGAGCCCCACGGTCTGCGGGACCCCGCCGGCCGCGGCGGTGGCGAAGGGGAGAAGCGTGGCGAGCAACAGCAGGGCGCTACGGGGACTCCGGAACATCGTCCGCCTCCTTGCGTCGCGAGTCCTTGCGATCGTGACGTGCGGGGGGAGCCGGGCCGCGCACAGGGGGGAGGCGCCGGACGGCGGGGCGGGGCCCGCGGACGACGGATGCAAGGGAGTATAGTGCGGAGTCGTGCCCCGACTCCAGTCCTCCCGGAGGGCGAGGCGGCGGGACGGCCGCGGCCACGGCGGCGGCGACACGCACGCAGGAGCGGCATGGACGAGCGGAGCCACGGGACGGCCGTCGCGGAAGCGCTGCGTCGTCATCTCGATCTCGGCCCGCGCCTCGAGCGGTTCCCGGACGGATCCGTCCCGGTGTTCGCCGCGGGAGAGCGCGTCCTGAAGCTCTTCCCCCCCGGGGACCGCGCGGCGTTCGAGAGCGAGCGCGCCGCCCTCGCGCGCATCGACGGCTCGCTCTCCGTTCCCACGCCGCGCGTGCTCGCGTCCGGCACGCGCGACGACTGGTCCTACGTCCTCATGACCCGGCTTCCCGGAGCCTCCCTGGCCGCGACGTGGCCGCGCATCGACGCTCCCGGCCGGCGCGCCCTCCTGTGGGACGCGGGTCGTGCGCTCGCGGAGTTGCACGCGGTGCCGGCGGGCGACCTGGAACCCTTGCGCGTCGATTGGCCTCGCTTCGTCCGCGACCAGGCCGCCTCCGCCCGTGGCCGCCAGGTCGCGAAGGGCCTCGCTGCGCCATGGGTGGACGGCGTGGACGGGTTCCTCGCGCGGTGGGCGCCGCGGGATGGCGGCAACCCCGCGCTGTTGCACACGGAGGTCATGCGCGAGCACCTGCTCGTCACCGGGTCCGACGGCGGCTGGCGCCTCTCGGGTCTCGTGGACTTCGAGCCGGCGATGTGCGGGGCGCGCGAGTACGAGTTCGCCTCCGTCGGCCTGTTCCTGGCGTGCGCCGAGCCGGGACTGCTCCGCGCGGTGCTGGAGGGCTACGGCGCCGCCCCCGATCCGGAGTTGCCGCTGCGGCTGATGGCCTACGTGCTGCTCCACCGGTACAGCAATCTGCCCTGGTACCTGGAACGCCTGCCCGTGCCGCTTGGATGCCGGGACCTGGAGCACCTGGCACGGGTGTGGTTCACGCCCTGAGGCACGGCGCCGGCCCGGAGGACGCCGCGGCTAGCGTCCGGCGAGCCCCGGGAAGACGTCGAACGGCACGACCGCGAGGAACTCGCGGTACTCGCGCGCCGCGTCGGCCGTCCGCCCCGCGTCCACGTGCGCCGACACCGCCAGCAGCCGGTGCCCCGCCCGCACGTACTGCACCTGCGCGGGGGACGCCGCCGCCAGGTACGGGTCCGACTCGGGCGGCGCCGCCGCGAGCAGCTCCTCCGACAGCCGCACCATCTCGTCCCCGCGGAGCCACGCCGTCTCCCGGCTTTCCGCGCGCTGCTGCGCCTTCGGCGCCAGGTACTCCAGCACCGGGTGGTCGTCCGTGTCCACGCGCGCGTGCGCGAACAGCGCGCGCGCGGTGGCCAGGTTCCCCGCGTAGTGCATCCACGGCAGGTAGCGCCCCTCGGCCGCGTCCGGCGGCGCGCCCGGAGGAAGCACGTGCGCCAGGTTCCGTCGCGCGATCCCCGGATCCAGTCGCACGTCGTCCGTGTCGCACACGAAGCCCAGGGTGGGGAAGCGCGGCGCGAACTCCCCGCGCCACACGGTCACGTGCGGGAAGACCTCCAGCACGGTCCTCGCCAGCACGTCGAATCCCTCGCGCGTGAGCTGGAACGCCGGGACCCAGAGCACGAACGTCCCGCCGGGCGCCAGCCGCGACCGGCACAGCGCGAAGTGCTCGCGCGTGTACAGCGATCCCGTTCCCGCGTGCCACGGCACGAAGAGGTCGCTCACGATCAGGTCGAAGCGTTCCCGCGTCCCGAGCAGGTGCTGCCGCCCGTCTTCCACCACGATCACGGAGCGTCCATCCCGGAAGAGCGGCCCGGCCTCGCGCGCGAAGTGCTCGCGCGCCGCCGTCACGACCTCCGGCACGAGCTCGCACGTGACCACGCGGGTCACCGGGAAGTCCAGCGCGGCGGCCGCGGTGATCCCGGTGCCCATGCCGAGGAAGAAGACGTTGCGGGGCACGGGCCGCACGAGCAGGGGCAACTGCGCCTGTCGTCGCTCGGAGTCGAACGCCGCGCGGTCGCCGAGCGTGTAGTGGTTGTCCACCTTGATCGTGCGGTTGTCGCCGCGCCCCACCACCGCCACCACCCCGTGCCGGCCCTCCCATGCCGCCACCAGCCGCTCGCCCTGCGCCGCATCGACGTGCACCAGCGGCAACGGCGGCACCGCCACGCGCACGAGCGCGAATCCCGCGACCGCGGCCGCGGCGGCCGCGAGCACCGCGCGCGACGCCGTCGTCCGCGCGACCGCCAGCCCCGCCGCGAGCAGGTACGCCGCGGCGAAGGCGTGCAGCCCCTGCCACAGTCCGAACGCCGGAAGCACCGCGAAGCCCGCGGCGAGCGACCCGAGGATTCCGCCGACCGCGTTCACCGCCGCCAGGTCCCCCAGCGTGCGCCCCGCGCCGAGGTGCAGCCGCTCCGCCACCTTGATCAGGTACGGGTACAGCGTCCCGGCCACCACGCCCGGCAGGAGCATCACCGCCGCGGCGAGCCCCGCGACGCGCCCCACGTACGCGCTCCACCCGCCGCCCGGCGCCACGTCGTCCAGTCCGTTCGTGGCCGACGCGAAGAGCGCCGTGGATGCCGCGATGAGGAGCCACGCCGCCACCGCCAGCGCGGGGATGACGCGAGCCGGAGCCCATGTCCGTCGCACGAGAAGCGACGCCGCGCCGGAGCCGAGCGCCAGCGCGGCGAGGAACGTGACGAGGATCACCGTGAACGAGTACACGGAGTTCTGCAGGACCTGCGCGAACATCCGCGTCCACAGCACCTCCAGCCCCAGCACGAGGAAGCCGGACAGGAACGCCAGCGCGCGGATGGCGCCGGGTCCGGGCGGCGCGTCGGCGTCGGCGTGGGTGTCGGCCGCAGCATCGGCGGGCCCGTCGGCGTCCAGGTCATCGACGGCCACGCGCGCGCGGGAGTCGCCCCGATCCATCGCCCACGCGACGATCCCCACCGCCACGTTCAGCGCCGCGGCCGCCAGCACGGACGCGCGAAGCCCGAGCGTTTCCGGCAGGACGAATCCCGCGGTCAGCGCGCCGGCCGCCGCGCCCACCGTGTTCACCAGGTACAGCAGCGTCCCGACGCGCCCCAGCTCGCCGGCGCTCCGCACGAGGTGCTGCCCCATCACCGGCAGCGTGCCGCCCATGAAGAACGCGGGCAGGAACAGGAGCCCGGCGGCCAGCACGACCTTGACGGCGGTCGCGGCCGCCAGGTTCCCCTCCAGCCACGGATACGCCGCCACCCACACCGTGCGGAACGCCGGCTCCAGCAGCAGGAACAGGAGCGCCGACCCGGCGACCGCCCACTCCAGCCACGCGTACGCGCGCAGCGGCCGCGCGTAGCCCGCGGCGCGCCGGCCGAACACGCGACCGCCCGCCGCCATTCCCAGGAAGAAGACGGCCAGCGCGGTGGACGCGGCGTACGCCGTGTTCCCGAAGACGAGGCCCAGCTCCTTCAGCCACAACACCTCGTACACGAGCGCCGCGGCGCCGGATGCGAAGAACAGGGCGAAGAGCGCCGCGCGGGGCGCTCGGTTCGTGGCCGGGGGCATGGTCACGCGGAACCTCGGGGATGCGTTCGGTCGCTCCGGCAAGGTATCCTCCCCGCATCCCCCCGGGGAGGCGCATTCCGTGCATTGTCCGGTGCAGCTTGACTCGCCCCTTGCCGCCGCGCTCGTCGCCGTCGTCGCCCTCGCCGTCGCCGCGGTCCCGGCCGACCCCGCCGCCGGCCAGACGCTGCCCACCGGCTTCGCCGTGGAGTCCGTCATCGGCCCGCCGTTCGGGGGCGAGCCCATCGGCTTCACCTGGCTCCCCGACGGCCGCGTCCTCGTGATCGAGCGCGGCACCGGGAACGTCCGCCTCGCGGCCGCCGGCGCCTCCACGTCCGTGGTGATCCACACGATCGCCCCCGTGCGGACCGGCGGCGAGCGCGGTCTGCTCGGCGTGGCCGTGGATCCGGCCTGGCCCGCGCGACCGTACCTCTACTTCAGCTGGGCGCGCACGGACTCGACTTCCGTGATCGACATGCGCACCGCGAGCGGCGACCTCTCGAACCCGGCCAGCACCAGCCTCTCGCTGGGCGCACCGTTCACGCTGCTCACCGCGCCGGATCTCGCCATCAACCACAACGCCGGCACGCTGCGCTTCGGCACCGACGGGATGCTGTACGCGTCCTGGGGCGAGGACGCCGTGCCGTGCAACGCGCAGGACCTCACGAACCTGCTCGGCAAGATCCTGCGCCTGGACGTGTCCGCCATGCCGGGCGCCGGCTCCGGTCCGCCGCCGAAGGCGGACATCACGCCGGCGGACAACCCCTTCGTCACGCATCCGCACGAGAACGCGCGGCTGATCTGGGCGTGGGGGCTGCGCAACCCGTTCCGCTTCGAGGTGGATCCGCTCACCGGCGACCTCGTCGTGGGCGACCCCGGCAGCCAGACGTGGGAGGAGCTGGACCTCATCCCCACCACGCCCGGCAGCGGCGGGCGCAACTACGGCTGGCCGCAGCTCGAGGGCCCGGAGCCGCCGCCGTTCTCGCTCACGTGCGGGCAGGGAAACACTTTCACCGCGCCGATCCACTACTACCCGAACCCTGCGGAGTTCTCGGCCGCGGTGATCGCGGGGCCGCGCTACCGGCACGACCCGGGCGCGCCGGACGCGCTCCCGCCCTCGTACGACGGCAGCATCTTCCTGCTGGACTGGTCCGGGCAGTGGATGCGACGCCTCGTGGAGGGTCCGGGCGGCTGGGAGATCGCACCGCCGGCGCCGGGCCAGCCGAGCGCGGATCACTGGGCCGAGGGTTTCGGCTTCGTCTCCGAGTTGCGGCAGGGCCCGGACGGCACGCTCTGGTTCATGCGCCACGGCGGCGCGTGGGGCGTGTGGCGCATCAAGCGCGTCCTGCCCACGGGCGCGGAGGCGCTTGCCGCGGCGTCCGGCGACATCACGGTCCGCCCGAACCCCGCGCGCGGGGGCGCCTCGGTGGAGTTCGCGTGGCCGCCGGGCACGGCCGGTCGTGCGAAGGTGACGATCGTGGACGCGGCCGGGCGCCGGGTCGCCGCGCTGTCCGGCGATGCATCGGCCGGACGGCTCCCCTGGGACGGCCGCGGCGCGCCGCACGCCTCCGGCGTCTACTTCTGGGACGCCGAGATCGCCGGCCGGTCCGTGCGGGGGAAGCTCGTCCGCATCGATTGACGCCGCGCCGCGCGGTGCCGCGGCGTCAGCGCGCCTCGGCCAGGTACGCGATCCGCGAGAGGCGCCGCTCCGACGTGAGGCGGTGCACGGTGTCGAAGAACCGCTGGAGCCCCTCGAAGCGCTCCTCGCCCTCGATCCGCACCAGCTCGCTCCGGTGCCGCTGCCGCGCGTCGCGCCACCGACCGGACACCAGCGCCGCGTTGGCCGTCACGTCCTCCTGCGACACGAGGTGCAATCCCGCGCCCGCCACCAGGCGCTCGGTCACGCCCGGCGGCACGAACAGGAAGAACCCGATGGAGCTGCGCAGCGCCAGCTCGTCGTTCGTGACCGGCCCGGTGACCACCACCGGGTCCGTGAACACCGCGCGTCGCCCGGGCCGGAGCACGCGGCGCCACTCGCGCAGCACGGCGGCGCGATCCGCGAGGTGGTTCATCGAGTCGATGCAGACGAGGCCTTCGAACGATGCGTCGTCGAACGGCAGCGGCGCGTTCGCGTCGGCGAGCCGGAACGAGAGCCGGTCGTGCCGGCGATCCGCCTCCGCCGCGCGCGCCGCCTCCGCCACGCCGTGCTCGTTGGCGTCGATGCCCGTGACGTGGCAGCCCGTGCGTTCCGCGAGGTACCGCGCCGGCCCGCCCGCCCCGGACGCCACCTCGAGCACGCGCTCGCCCGGGGCGAGGCGCAGCCACGAGAGGAAGCGGTCGTACTCGTCCACCGTGAGCCAGCTGTTCTGCCCGATGTCCTCGCAGAACGTCTCCTTGCGGATCGCCGCGAGGACGTCGGCGGTGAAGTGGCCGTAGGTGCTGTCGAAGAGATCGGTGCGCTCCGTCATCGGTACTGCGAACGGATCTCTCCCCACGAGTTGGAGTCCAGGGTCAGCGTCTCGCAGTCCGCGGGCGGCGGCCAGTCGCAGACGGCGTTGGTACCGGTGGAGGAGAAGCCCTGCAACGTCGAGTAGAGCCAGAGATCCGGCCCCCAATCGGTACACTGCCGGGAGCACGCGCGAGTCGTCACGGCGTGCGGCAGGAAGCAGAGTTGACCGCCGGACCCCGCCGTGTCCCGCACGACGAGCTCTCCCACGACCTCGCCGCCGCTCCAATCCTGGTCGCAAGGAAGGCGCTCGAGTTGCAGCGACGTGGCCGTGCCGCGGTTCACCCACCCGGGGCGCGGCGTGAAGCTCACGACCTCGAGGGTACCCCCGATGTCGAACTCGGCGCCGTTCATCGCGAAGAGCGCCCACCAGGAGCGGAGGTACAGCGTCCTGTCACCGATCCACGGCTCGGTCAGCGAGTCGACGTACGGCCCGCAGGTGGTGCCCTCGTTGGCCGTGATCGACCAGCAGGCGAAGGACCAGCCCGCCTGGGCCGGCGAGGACCCGGCGAGGGCGGCGAGGATGAGCAGACACGTGCGGCGCATGCTTCCCCCGGCGCCGCGGCGAATCGGACCGTGCCGCGGCGATGGATCGATGCTAACGGAGCGAATGGCGGCGGGGCAAGCCCGCCCTCCTCATGTCGTGGGCTGCCCTTCCAGCGCCAGGTTCCCGTCGATGAACTTCAGGAGGAAGCGGAGCCGCGCGATCCGCCACCGCCCGGATTCCTCCACGAGGTCCAGTTCGTAGGTGCCGACGAACGTGCGCGTCTTCGGCCCCCTCGTGACGGCCTCCCGGTGGTGGTACGCCGTGCCGTAGCAGCGGACGGATGCGCGCGTGCCGGCGACGGTCGTGCGGAAGTTGCCCACCTGGTGGTGCACGTGGTCCAGGGCCCGGAACCCTTCCGCCCACGCCCGGGCCACGTCGCGCGGGGTCATCGTGGCGGGGTCCCCGCCCGTCATCGAGGTCATGTCCAACACGAAGGGATCCGTGAAGCAGGTCTCGAGCGCGGGCCAGTCCCGCTCGTCCGTGGCCACGAACATCCGGACCACGGCGTCCTCGACGCGCTGCCGCACCGCGAGGTCGTCCGCGGGGCCCGTCACGTCGCGCTCCGCGCCGCGCCCAGCCGGCCGCCGATCCACGCCATCGGCAGGTAGGCGCCCGCCAGGTCCAGCGCGTTGAACCACATCGGCGCCGGCAGCATCGCCACGTTCGCGGCCCCTCCTGCGAGGAACAGAACCCCGATCCCCAGGGCGAGCGCCATGCCGCGGCTCGCCGCGAGACGCGCCGCCACGTATGCGCCCGTGAGCGTGCCGAGAGCATGCGCCAGGAACGGGAACAGGAAGTGCTTCGGTTGGAACAGGTGGATCGATGCCTTCAACCCCTCCAGGGTCGTCACGTCCGCGCCCTCCGGCGGCGGGATGACGCTGCCGCTCACGGAGATGAGTCCCATGTTCACCACGCTGCCGGCCGCGAGACCGGCGAACACGGCCAGCACGTTCCGCAGGATCGGGTTCACGCGCACGCTCCTCTCACGGCTCGCAGTCCGCCGGCACGAACAGCACGCCTTCCGGCCATGCGACCGGAGCATCGCCGTTCTGCCGGGAGACCTCCAGCGCGTGGCAGTAGAACGGGACAAGCCCGATCTCCGCCCTCCGCGCGTCCAGCCGCTCCGGGGTCACGATGTCGAAGAAGCGGACCACGCCATCCGTGCCGGTGAAGGTCTGCATTCCGTAGACCTGCGGCTGGTCGGTGAGGCGGCGGTTGCGGTCCACGAGGAGCGCCAGACGCACCGGGCTCGCTTCCTTCGCAAGTACGGCGTACTTCATGGCCTGCGCCGCCATGGCCTGGTACTGCGGGTCCATGTCCGCGTGCTGCGTGAGCAGCCACGCCGCCGTTGCCGCATCCTCGCCGACCACGGACTGTCTCGGCCATCCGCACTCGGCCAGCACCGAGCGCATGAACGCGGTGTTGTCCGCGTCGATGCGGAGCACGCGATCGCCGACCTCGTTCGAACCCGGGGACGCCAGCAGCGCCGCTCGCGCGCTCTGGTCCTCCGCGGCGCGCTCCGTGAGCTCTTTCCGCAATGCGTCCGCGGTGCAGTCACCGGCGAAGGACGGCGCGGCGGTAGCCAGGACCGCGAGGACCAGGGGCAGCACCGTGCGGCGCGCGCCCCGCCTCGCGACCTTCGTGGCGTTGCCGAGCTTCCGGTCCAATGCCACCGCCTCCTTCACCAGCCGCCGCGCCGTGGTCGCCGCGATGCGATCCCCCTCGCGCAGGTCCAGCGTGGCCAGCTCGTACTTGCCGCCCGGCTTCAGTCGCGGCTCGATCTCCAGGAGCCGCTTGCCGCGCCAGAACCCGAACAGCACCCGCTTCTCCTCGGCGCGGATGAGAAGCACCGGGCCCGCGCCCGCGAAGTACACGAGGTGGCCCCACTTCACGACCTCGTCGAGCTTCGCGGCCGCCCGGACGTTCCGCCGCAGCATCGTGACGCACGTGAGGCGCCACCCGTCGAGGGCGGCGACGTAGGCGTCCGGGTTCGCGGCGGGGGCAGTCTTCTTCACGGCTCGTTCCTCCGGTGCGAGGTCGCGAGGCGCGGGAGCGTACACCATCCGCGGGCGGGGGGCGGATCCGGGTTGCGGCCACGGACGAAGCCGCGGCGCCCGGCACGACGGGACGACTCCTGCGGACCCGTGTATCATGCCGCGTCATGGACACCCGCCGCCGCCCGCCGTTCGCGCCCGTTCTCGCGATGCTCCTGTTCGCCGCGCCGCCCGCCGCCCTCGCGCAGCACGCGCACGGCATGGACCACCACCACCGGTTCGAGGACGCCGCGTCCTGGGCGGAGCGCTTCGAGGACCCGGCCCGGGACGCCTGGCAGCTTCCGGACTCCGTGGTCGCCGCGCTGGCCGTGCGTCCGGACCTCGTGGTCGGGGACATCGGCTCCGCCACCGGCTACTTCCCCGTGCGCTTCGCGCGTGCGCTCCCGGAGGGGCGCGTGATCGGGGCGGATGTCGAGCCGGGGATGGTGACGTGGCTGAACGACCGCGCGCGCCGCGAGGAGCTGCCGAATCTCGTGAGCGTGCTCGCCGGGCCGGACGACCCGCACTTCCCGTGCCGCGTGGACCTCGTGTTCGTGTGCAACACGTACCACCACATCGAGGACCGCCCCGCGTACTTCCGGAAGCTGCTCGAGCAGACCCACCCCGGCGCCCGGCTGGCCATCGTGGACTACCGCCCGGACTCCGGGATGGGGCCGCGGGAGAAGCTGGCGCCCGACGTCGTGGAGGCGGAGCTGGCGGCGGCCGGCTGGGTTCCGGCGGCGCGGCACGACTTCCTGCCGGAGCAGTATTTCCTCGTCTTCCGGGCCGCGGGGTCCTGAGGCGACCGACGGGCCGGACCGCGTCCGCTTGCGTCGGACCGCGCCTGGAGCGGGAGCCGTCGGGGTTGGATCGGGGGTGACGGATCGGTATGCTCCGGGAACCCCGACCCGGAGGATCGCCATGACGCCCCTGCAACGTCCGCTCCTCGCCGCGATGGCGGCGGCTTCACTCGTGTGCGCCGCCGGGAGCCGTGCGCAGACCTGGCTTCCCCTCGACGACGGCTTCGCCTGGTCCTACGCCGGCCCGTCCGCCGCGCAGACGCTCACGGTGCAGGGCGGGACGACCGTGCGCGGTCGCGCCGTGAAGCCCATCCTGTACTCCCCGAGCACGGAGAACCCCGGGCTCCGCAACTTCTGGTCCCACGGCCCGGACGGCGACGTGATCCTGCACGGCTTCGACCGGCCCGGCGAGTTCGCCTGGGCCTACGAGCCGCCCATCGTGATCCTCGAGGCCCCGCCCACCGTGGGACAGACCTGGCAGCAGACCATCGTGGTGCACGACCTCTTCACGAGCGACTCGCTCTTCACGTTCGACATCGCGTTCCACGTGTTCGCGGAGCAGGTCGTGGTGGTGCCGGCGGGGACGTTCGACGCCATCCACCTCGGGCAGGTGATTCCGACCGCGTTCGCGAACTCCGCCGGCGGCGCGCTCGGTCTGGATGGGACGAGATCCGCGGGGACGCGCGGCGGGGTCGAGCTGAACTACGCGGAGAACGTGGGCGTCGTGCGCGATCCGACGGCGCAGGCCCCCGACCTGGTGTCGTACGGGCTGACGACCGCCGTGGCGGCGGAGAGCTGGGGGCGGGTGAAGAAGCTGTACCGGTGACAGCCGCTCCGGCCACCCCTACTGCCCCGCCGGCGGCTCCCACAACTCCAGGCGGTTGCCCTCGGGGTCCATGACCCACCCGAACTTGCCGAACTGCGACTCCTCGACCTTCTCGTCGACGGCGCAGCCTTCCTTCCGCAGCACCTCGAGCAGCGCGTGCAGGTCGTGCACGCGGAAGTTGATCATGTACGGCTTCTCGCTCGGGGCGAAGTACTCGGTGTCCTGCTTGAACGGGCTCCAGACCGTGGTCCCCACGCCGCCCGGGTTGTCCGGCGTGATCCACGGGAAGGCCACGCCTCCCCAGTCCTCCACGTTCATCCCGAGGTGGCGCCGGTACCACTCGCCCAGTGCCTTGGGGTCGCGCGCCTTGAAGAACACGCCGCCTACACCCGTCACGCGCTTCATCGAGTCCTCCTTCCCGGTGGTCGCGAGGCCGTCGCCGGCCGCCTCGCGCGACGCGCCTACACCAGCAGCACGCCGCGGAATCCGCGCGCGGCGTAGTACGACTGCGCGCCGTTGTGATACACGAAGACCTTGCCGTAGCGGCGATCGCAGAACAGCGCGCCGCCGAGCGATCGGACGTCCGGCGGCGTGAGCACCCAGCTCGACGTCTTCGTGTCGAACTCCCCGAGCTCCTGCAGCGCCCGGTACTGCTCTTCGGTCAGCAGGCTGATCCCCATCGAGGCGGCCGACTCCACCGCGCTTCCCGCCGGCTTGTGCTCCTTCCTCGCGTCCAGCGCCTCGCGGTCGTAGCACAGGCTCCGACGCCCGGACGGGCTCTCGGCGGAGCAGTCGCAGAACGTGATCCGCCCGCTCGCCCGGTCGCGGCCGATGACGTCGGGCTCGCCGCCGGTCGATTCCATTTGCTGCAGGGAACCCAGCGCCTTCGGCGCACCGTCGAGCCGGGCGACCACGTCGTCCCACGCGACGCCGCGGTGCCGCTTCGGGTTCTTCTCGAATCGGCGCTGGAGGACCTGGATCAGCGCGTCGTGCTCCTGCTTCTTCATGGGTGCCTAGGCTCGCTTCCGTCCGAGGAACTGCACGACGGACCCCGGGCCGGTGTGGCCGCCTCCCTCGGACACCGTCCGCTCGATCTCGCGCAGCAGCACGGGCTCGCAGTGCGGGAACTCGCGGCGGACCTTGTCCGCCGTCATCAGCATGTCCGGGTCCTTGGGGCCGCCGGTGTCCCGGGAGAGCTGCGCCTCCGAGTACGCCTCCAGGAGGATGGTCCCGCCCGGACGCAGCGCTCTTTCGATGAGCGGATATAGGCGGCTGCGGACCCTGCCCGGAAGGTGCGCCCAGATCGAGATCACCGTGCCGTAGTGCTCCTCCTCCGGGCAGAACATCTCGAGGTCGCAGACCACGGTGGTGATGGTGACGCCGCGCGCCTCGGCCAGCTTCCCGGCCTTCTGCAGCGCGGTCGACGAGATGTCGACGCCGACGACTTCCAGCCCGTGGGACGCCAGGAAGACGGCGTTGCGTCCCTCGCCCTCCGAGAGGGACAGCACGGGCCCGCGCAGGGACGCAAAGTGCTCCGCGAGGAACGCGTTCGGCTCCGTGCCGTACACGTAGTCCTCGCCGGCGTAGCGGTTGTTCCAGAACGTCTCGTCGTACATTCCCCTCGCTCCCTCGACCGTTCGTCCGAAGTGCTCAGTACCCCATGTAGTCGGACAGCCACTTGGCCGGCCCCGTCGTGCAGTCCCAGAACAGGACTCGGGGCAGGGTCAGCAGATGGTCCACCGCCATGTCCTTCTGCAGGAACGCGCCCCCGTCCCACAGCTCCGTGTGCACGCCGGCCACACCCTCCCGCATCACCAGGATGCCCTTGCGGCCGCTGATGGCGGACCGCACCTGGGCGGCGGTGCGCCGGAGCCCCTTGGTGTCGCTGCTCCGCACGAGATCCCCCGGTCCGTACGCGTGCGTGAGGTACACCTCCATCTCGTCCACCGCGAGAACGTAGTAGTACTTGGTCCCGTTGATCTTCTGGCCGTCGTTGAGTCTCCGGTTTCCCGGGTAGATTTCCGGAACCGGGAAGCCCGCCATGTTCAGGCAGTGGCTGACCTGCACGCAGCACGGCGTGCCCGGGTTGCGGTCCATCAACAGGCGCAGATCGGGGTGCGCGAGCTTGCCGCCGAACTGTCCCTTCTTCTCGAGGCGGTACGGATAGTGGCGCGCCAGTGCGGGGAACTCTACGGGAATGCGTCCCATTGGGGGTCGTCTCCGGCGGAACACATGTTGGGGGATCTGCGCGACGGTCAGGAACCCGGCACGGGCGGCATCCTACAACGCCCCGCCGCGGGAAGGGGGAGCCCGGTGACGACCCGCGTCTCGTCTAGAAGCCGTACCCGAGTTCCAACGAGAAGCCCGGCCGCCCGCGACGATCGGTGGACAGCAGCAACTCCCCGGCAGCGGCGGCGTACGTGCGTCCGGCCTGATCCGGCCACACGCGCGGGCCGAGACCGAGGACCCAGAGGTGCGATCCCTCGTCGATGTCGAAGTAGCTGAGGTTCAGGTCGCCCGGGAACTGCCACTGCATTAGGCTGCCGTACACGACCAATTCCCTGGTCGGCCTGGATCGGTCCCGGTGGACCGGGAGCCCGAGCGCGAGGCTGTAGCCGAACAGGCCCGCTCCCGCGGAGGCCGCCAGGCCGCTCTCGTGCAGACGACAGGTGTACCTGGCGCCAAGCCCCCCCACGGTCGAGCCGAACCCGGCCGAGAGGACGTGCCTCCTCCAGGCCGGCGCCGCCTCTTCCGCGCTGCCCGCGCTCGGCACGCCCGGAAGCGCCAGAAGAACGGGAAGCGCCAGCGCCATGACCCCCTTGGCGCCACCGCGCCTCGCGCGGCCTGCCGGGCGGGGATCGTTTGCAGTTCGCATCTCGGACTCCTGTCCTTGTCGGCTCGGCGTCCCGCGGTGCCGCGGCGCTCCGTCAGGCGACCTCGTGATCTCGCGGCCCGGGATACGGAACGCTGATCGCCCGGATGCAGAGCACGAAGGCCAGGAGGCCGGCGCCGATCCTCGGCTACCGATAGCGCACCCTGGTCCGCGCCCAGCTCGTGCGCTCCACGGCTGTCGGCCCGGCGCAGGTGCCGACGGTGCACGGCGGATTGCCGTCACTGCCGAATCCCACGACTGCCGAGGGGTAGACCCTCGGCGGCGCACCTCCCGTTCCGCACTCGACGGTCAGCGGTACTCCCGCCGGGCATACCTGCCCGCCAAGCCCCGTCGTGTCCTCCATGGTCCACGTTCCCAGGAGCGACGGCGCGTGCCGGCACGACATGGCGAGCAGAAGACTGTCCTGATCCCCTGCGTTCAGTACCCCGGGCTGCAGTGCGAGTCCGTGGTTCACGAAGGTCGTCTGTACCTCAAGCTCGGCCGCGCTGACGCCGGTGATCCAGTTCGGTGGATCCAATGAGCAGGTCAACCAAAGATGCACCTCGAACAGTTCACCCGCCGCCGTCGGCGGGCCGACGTTCGCGTCCGGAGTCGTCGCGCTCCGGCTGAGACTCCAGCCGTACTCGTACTCCTGGGCTCCAACGGCCGCGGGTCCGACCGCCAGGACGGCCAGTGTGGCCGATGCCCAGATGCGTCTCATTGTCTGACCCTCCCTCGGGCCTGGTCGTTCGTCCGGGGGCGATGATCCGATCATGCTCCCCGGCGCTCGTACGTTGCAAGCGCCGGCTGGCTACCTTGGCCGCGTATCCTCCGGGCGGATGGGACCGGGGAACATCGTGGGATCCAGGAACCGGCCCTCGAACCGCTCCGGCGACTCGGCTCTGTCGGGAAGGGCAAGGAGAACGGCTCGCACGCACGGTTCCACGGCGTGAACGATCCACTCGGGCTCCGGTTGGAGTTGCGTTGGGAGTCCCGTGCCGAACCGCGCGACCAGCCTGGGCCGGATCGCCACGCGTGCGCTCGGAACGCGGCCGCCGAACCACTTCCAGTACAGCTCGAGCACTTCGGGAATCGTGCGCCGAAGCGGCTGGCGAAGTGACGAGACCGTCCAGTGGCCCGAGCCCACCGCGTCGGTGGCGGAT
This sequence comes from uncultured Gemmatimonadota bacterium, assembly GCA_964571855.1. Classification (GTDB taxonomy): domain Bacteria; phylum ARS69; class ARS69; order ARS69; family ARS69; genus CAYYFX01. The sequence goes on along the minus strand of CAZNDO010000001.1, from coordinate 730,736 downwards.
CGGAGCCGCCTGCCGCAAGTCGAGTCGTCCCACCCACCGACGGCCACCGGGTGCGACACGACGACGATGAGGAAGCCCTCGGCGGTCAGAGCCAGCGAGAGCGACACGTACCCCGACAACTCGCCCGGCCCCCCGGGGACGGAGATGCGCAACGAGTCCACCGTGGCCACCCACACGCTGTCTACCGATGGGTCGTCGGCAAGCGGCGTGTCATCGGTGACCATCCCGCGGGTGATCCGGATCCCGCTCATGGAGGCGGACCCCAGGAGTGAGTGCACGTCCTGCAGGATGCGATCCGGCACGACCGCCGGTTCCGCGTACGGCTCGAATGCCACGCCCGCAGTCGGATCCGCGGCGGACAGGATCAGCACAGTGGCTGCAAGCAGCACGGGCGCCTCCTGTAGGTGACGTCCTCGGGCGACATGACCCGTCTCCGGGTCAGCGCGCCCGCCGGTAGTGCGTGGCGACCGCGCCGTTGCGGAGCGGCTTTGCCGAGATCAACTCGAGCCGTCGCGTGCCGGGCAGCCCGGTTCCGTACAGCGTCGGGCCGTGGCCGGCGATCCTGGGGTGGACGAGCAACCTGTACTCGTCGATCAGATCCAGCCGCTCCAGCTCGGCCGCGAGCTTCCCGCTGCCGAGAAGCACGCCATCCGGGGTCGCGTCCTTGAGCTTCCGCACGCCCGCGTGCAGGTCGTCGCCGATGTGGTGGCTGTTCGTCCACGGAAAGTCCCGTCGCGTCGAGGAGACCACGTACTTCGGCTTGGCCTCCAGCTTGACCGCCCACTCCCGCATCGCCGGCGGCGCCTCCGCGTCGCCGCGGGCGACCGCCGGCCAGTAGCTCTCCATCATCTCGTAGGTGACACGGCCCCACAGCATCGCCCCGCACTCGTCCATGAGGCGCGTGAAGAAGGCGTGGGTCTCGTCGTCGGCGATTCCTTCCCGGTGGTCGACGCAGCCGTCGAGGGTCACGTTGATGCTGAAGGTCAGGAGTCCCATGGGGTCATCCGTTCGGGATACGCGACGAGCCGCTCGCCGTCCGGCTCCGACGACGGAATGGTGACGGCCGCAAGATGACCTGCATCATGACACCGCGGGGCCCGACCCGCCACGCCGCCTCCGGGCGCGTCGGAAACTCCCTGCACCCGCCCTCCATCGACTACCATGTTCGCGCTGTCCGCCGGCGTTCAATCCGCGGACCTCCCGTTCGTTCCCGAAGACCCGGAGCCGATTCATGACCTCCAGCGCCATCGAGGGGCTCGCTCCCGCCAGCCTCTGGGACTACTTCGCGCAACTCTCCCGCATCCCCCGCGAATCCGGCAACGAAGCGGCCGCCCAGGCCTTCGTGATCCGGGTCGCGAAGGGGCTGCGCCTCCCGCACCAGCAGGACAAGGGGGGCAACGTCGTCGTGCGCAAGCCCGCCTCGCCGGGCCGCGAGGGGCGGCCGTCGGTCTGCCTGCAGGGCCACCTGGACATGGTGTGCGTCAAGCGCCCGGGCAAGGTGCATGACTTCGCCAAGGACCCGATCACGCTGGTGCGCGACGGGAACCGCGTCAAGGCCGACGGCACGACGCTCGGGGCCGACAACGGCATTGCCGTGGCCACCAGCCTTGCCATCATGGCCGACCCCTCGCTGGAGCACGGGCCGCTCGAGTTCCTGTTCACCTACGACGAGGAGCGCGGTCTCTCGGGCGCGCGCGAGCTGGACCCCTCGCTGCTCCGGAGCCGGACGCTGCTGAACCTCGACTCCGAGGACGAGGGCGTGCTCACGGTGGGCTGCGCGGGGGCGCCGACTCGATCGGCACGTGGGTGCTGGCCACCGACGCGTCGCCAAGATCCGCGGCGGCGATCGAGGTGCGCGTCACCGGCCTCCGGGGCGGGCACTCCGGGGTCGAGATCCACGCGCAGCGCGGCAACGCGATCAAGGTGCTCACGCGCGTGCTGCGCGCCCTGGAGCCGCTCGGCGCGCGCGTCGCGAGGATGGAGGGCGGCTCGAAGCGCAACGCCATTCCGGCCGAGGCGGCCGCGGTCGTGTGCCTGCCGAGGGCGAAGGTGGACGAGGCCACGACGCTTGCGGCGGACCTGCGCCGCGCGTTCCGCGACGAGCTGGGCATCGTCGAGCCCGACCTCGACGTGACGATCGAGCCGGTGGCGCGGAGGCCGGCGCGCGTGTGGAAGCGCGCGCTGCAGCGGAACGTGCTCCGCACGCTCACGGCGCTGCCGCACGGCGTCGTGCGGATGAGCGACGCGGTCCCCGGGCTCGTGGAGACCTCCACGAACGTGGCCGTGCTCACGCAGCGGCCGCGCGCGATCGTGCTGGCCACGAGCCAGCGGAGCCTCGTGGACACCGGCATGGACGACATGGTGGCGACGGTGCGCACGATCCTCGAGCTCGGCGGGGCCAAGGCGGCCGGCAGTGACCCCTACCCCGGCTGGAAGCCGAACCTCGACTCGCCGATCCTCGCGGTCGCCAGGCGCACGTACGCCGACCTCTACAACCGCGAGCCGAAGGTCGAGGCCATCCACGCGGGCCTGGAGTGCGGGCTCATCGGCGAGAAGGTCCAGGGCATGGACATGGTCTCGCTCGGGCCCACCATCAAGGGGGCGCACACGCCCGAGGAGTACGTGGAGATCGCGTCCGTGGAGAAGTACTGGGAGTACCTGCTCGCGATCCTGAGGAACGTGGTTTGATGTCCTCCCCACCCGAGCCCTGGAAATCTGGCCGGGACGGAGTAACCTTCTGGGTCAGGAATCTGCTCAGGCGTGGTAGGCCGAGCCCGAGATACACCCCACCCAAGGTGAAGCGTCGTGTCAACCGCGAAGATCACGTGGACGCATGTCGACGAGGCCCCCGCTCTTGCCAGCCACTGCCTGCTGCCCATCGTCCGCGCCTTCCTGGAAGGCACCGGCGTCGATGTCGAGACGGCGGACATCTCGCTCGCGGGGCGCATCCTGGCCAACTTCCCCGAGCGGCTGCGCCCGGACCAGAAGGTCCCCGACGAGCTGAGCCGCCTGGGCGCGCTGGCCCAGACCCCGGACGCGAACATCATCAAGCTGCCGAACATCTCCGCCTCTGTGCCGCAGCTCGTGGCCGCCATCGCGGAGCTTCGAAGCCAGGGCTTCGACGTGCCGGTCTACCCGGAGGATCCGCGCACCGATGAGGACCGCGCCATCCGGGCGCGCTATGCCGCGGTCCTGGGCTCCGCCGTCAATCCGGTGCTGCGCGAGGGGAACTCGGACCGCCGGCCGTCCGCGTCCGTGAAGGCGTTCGCGAAGAAGCACCCGCACCGCATGATGAAGCCGTGGCCGGCCTCCGGATCCATCACGCGCGTCGCGCACATGCACGAGAAGGACTTCTACGGCACCGAGACGTCCGTCACCGTCCCCGCCGCCACCAGCGCGCGCATCGAGTACGTGGACGCCGGCGGCGCCGCCACCGTCCTGAAGGACAAGCTCCCGCTACTCGCGGGCGAGGTCATCGACTGCGCGGTGATGAACGTGGCCGCACTGCGCGCCTTCTACGCAGAGCAGATCGCCGAGGCGAAGAAGACGGGCGCGCTGCTCTCGTTGCACCTGAAGTGCACCATGATGAAGGTCTCCGACCCGATCATGTTCGGCCACTGCGTCTCGGTCTACTTCGCCGACGCCCTGACGAAGCACGCCGACGCGCTCGCGGAGGTCGGGGCCGATCCGAACAACGGTCTCGCCGACGTGCTCGAGAAGGTGGACCGGCTGCCGGCGGACCGGAAGGCCGCGATCCATGCGGACATCGCCGCCTGCTACGCGAAGGGTCCCGCCCTGGCCATGGTGGATTCGCGCAAGGGCACCACGAACCTGCATGTGCCGAACGACGTGATCGTGGATGCGTCGATGCCCGTCGTCATCCGCGATGGCGGCAGGATGTGGAACAAGGATGATGCGCTGCAGGACACGCTCGCGATGATCCCGGACCGCTGCTACGCCACGATGTACCAGGTCATGATCGAGGATTGCCAGAAGCACGGGCAGTTCGATCCTTCCGCCATGGGCAACGTGGCGAACGTCGGCCTGATGGCTCGGAAGGCCGAGGAGTACGGATCCCACGACAAGACCTTCACCGCGGCGGGCGCGGGGAGGATCCGCGTGGTGGACGCCGGCGGGAAGGTGCTGCTCGAGCAGCCGGTCGAGCGCGGCGACATCTTCCGCATGTGCCAGGCCAAGGATGAGCCCGTGCGCGACTGGGTCAAGCTGGCCGTGACGCGGGCGCGCGCCACCGGGACGCCGGCGGTGTTCTGGCTGGACGAGGCGCGCGCGCACGACGCGCAGATCCTGCGCAAGGTGCGGACGTACCTGAAGGACCACGATACCCGCGGCCTCGCCATCCACGTCATGAAGCCGGTGGACGCGATGCGCTTCTCCCTGGAGCGGATCCGTCGCGGCGAGGACACGATCGCGGTGACCGGGAACGTGCTCCGCGACTACCTCACCGACCTCTTCCCGATCCTGGAGCTCGGGACCAGCGCCCGCATGCTCTCCATCGTCCCGCTGCTGGCGGGCGGCGGCCTGTTCGAGACCGGCGCCGGCGGCTCCGCGCCGAAGCACGTGCAGCAGTTCCTCGGCGAGGGGCACCTGCGCTGGGACTCCCTCGGCGAGTACTGCGCGCTGGTGCCGTCGCTGGAGCTGGTGGCGGCGCGGACCGGCAACGCGCGCGCGGCGCTCCTGGCCAGGACGCTGGATCAGGCGATCGGGCGCTACCTCGAGGACGCGAGGTATCCGTCGCGCAAGGTGAACGAGATCGACAACCGCGGCTCCACGTTCCACCTGGCCGCGGCGTGGGCGCAGGCGTTGGCCGCGCAGGACGAGGACGCCGCGTTGAAGGAGCGGTTCGTCCCGGTCGCGCGCGCGCTGGCGGCGGGCGCGGAGAAGATCACCGCGGAGCTGCTGGCCGCGCAGGGGCGGCCGGTGGACATCGGCGGCTACTACCACCCCGACGCCACGCGCTGCACCGCGGCCATGCGGCCGAGCGCCACGTTCAACGCGGTCATCGACGGGATGTCGGAGGCGGCGTCGGCCGGCGGGCTGGCGGCGTCGGGTGGAAGGGCGTCATGAGCGCGCGAACCCGCTGAGCAGCGAGGCGCGCAGGCGACCGCGAGAACGAACACGACGGTGAACAGCACCCCGGCGGCGTAGTGGGCCAGTCATCCGGCCGGACACTCGCTTGAGTGCGGCGTTCCACGCGTCCATGACGAACGTCGCCCCGGCGCCGACGGCCGCGGCACGGACGAGACCGCGTCATGATTCACCGGCAGGTCTCCCCGGGGCACCGGGTTCGCTTGGGCTGCACGGGCAGGACTACGCCTCGTCGTGGGCTTTCTCGAGTTCGGCCACGTCGAGCTTCACCATCGTCATCATGGCTTCCATCACGGACTTCACCTTCCTGGGGTCCTTGTCCCGGATCAGCTCGGTGAACCGTCTCGGGACGATCTGCCAGGAAAGACCGAAGGGGTCCTTGATCCAGCCGCATTGCGTCGGCTTCGCCCCCGCCCTCACGAGCTTGTCCCAGTACTCATCCACTTCATCCTGATCCGCGCAGTCCACGTACAGCGAGACGCCCTCGGAGAATCTGAAGTACGGACCTCCGTTGTAGCCCAGGAAGAGCTGACCGCCAACGACGAACTCGGCGGAGCTGATGGGACCGTCCTTGCCCGTGCGGGCGACGTTGCGTACCTCGGAGTTCGGAAAGGTCGCGGTGTAGAACTCGATCGCCGCCTCGAGCTGGTCTTTGAACATGAGGAACGGTGTCACCTTGTTCATGGGCATGTCTCCTCCGTGGCGGCGAAGAGCGGACCCGTGGCGGGCCGAACTGCCGGGTGGGTACGGATGTCAGGGTTCACCGGCCACGCTTCATGGGATTCTCCCGGGAGGCCTGCATCCCGAGCTGTTGGGCGAGCCCGATGAGAATGCCCTCGGGGCCCCGGATATAGCAGAGCCGGTAGATGCCTTCGTAATCGACGACTTCATCGACCACCGTGGCGCCGAGCTTCCCGAGCCGCGCGAGGGTGTCGTCGATGTCCTCGACGGTGAACATGACGCGCAGGTATCCCAACGAATTCACGGGGGCCGCGCGGTGATCCGACGCGATGGCGGGGGTGTCGAAGCGCGAGAGCTCGATGCGGCTGTGGCCGTCGGGGGTGCGCAGCATGGCGATCTCGACGCGCTGGCCGCGCACTCCGGTGACACGACCGGCCCATTCTCCTTCGATGGGCATTCGACCTTCGAGAGCGAGGCCCAGTTCGGTGAAGAACTCGATGGCGGCACCGAGGTCTTCCACGACGATGCCGACGTTGTCCATGCGCTTGACCGACATGATGTCTCCTGGCGCCCGACGATGCGCCGATTCGGGCTTGGAACCTCGACCCCCGGAAGGCATCAGACCTCGAACCGCTCCCACTCGTGCCGGGCCCGAGCGATCACCTGGGCAAACCGTGCGTCCCCGCGCACGTCCGCCAGGAACCGATCGTGCTCGGAGAGAAAAGGATAGTTGATCATCCCGCGCTGGACGGCCAGGTCGAGCCAGAGGAGCGCCTCGTCCTTCGCGCCCACGGCGGCATGGGCGCTCGCCAGCAACCACGGGACCTCCACATCCCATGCGGCCGCCTGCCGATAGGGGCCGTCGGCCAGACGCAAGACCTCCCGGCGGTCCCTGCGCCAGGCTGCCCGCAGGAGACCCATCCACCAGGTACCGACGTCCGAATCCGGGTCGGCCGTCACCCCGTCCGTCAGCGCCTCCGCTTCGTCGATCTGATGGTTGTAGCAGAGGGCCATGACGTAGTTCCCGCGCCAGACCGGGGTGACCGGGTCGAGGGTGAACATGCGGCGCGCGGACTCCACCGCCTCCGGGAACCGGCCGGCGAACAGCGGCACCATGGCGCAGACGAGGAGGCTCATCGGGTTGAGCGGGTCCACGGCGGCGAGCCGCGCCGCCAGCGGCGCCGCCGCGTTCGGCTTGCCCACCAGCCAGCCGAGCACGTGGACGTACAGCGCGAGCGCGACGATCTCATTGGGGAACACCTGCAACACGCGTCGCAGGCTCCGGCCGCAGGCATGGATCTCGCCCCTCACCAACTGGACATACGCGGAGACGAGGGATCCGCGCGGCGATCCGGGCTCGAGCGCGAAGATCCGGTCCGCGCACCACTCGGCCTTTCGGATGTACTCCTCTTCCCTTCCCGTGGCGGCGCCGATGTTGACGCACTGGCAGTAGGCCTCACCGAGTCCCTGGTAGACCAGCGCGTTGTCGCCGATCAGGCGGAGCGCAGCTTCCAGGTGCCGGATCGCCCGCTCCAGGCTCCCGGGAAGAAAGCTCCAGATCTCGCCCCGGGCACGCAGGTAGCACTCCTGGGCGCGAACGTCGGTGATCGGCCGTTCCGCGATCTGCTCGGCTTCTTGCGGCGTGAGCCGGATCTCGAGGGCGTCCACGATCGACCGTGACACCCGCTCCTGGAAGTCGAACACGTCGTCGAGCGTCCCTCCGTACTTGTCGGCCCAGAGCTGGGCGTCGTTCGGCGCGTCCACGAGCCGCGCGGTGATGCGCAGGCTGTTCGAGGCGCGGCGCACGCTTCCTTCCAGCACGTATCGGCAGGCCAGGTCCCGGCCGATGGCCGCGAGGTCGCGCGTGTCGCCCTTGAGGCGCATCGCCGAGGACCGGGAGATCACGCGCAGAGCGCGAACCCGCGACAGGTCCGTGATGATCTCGTCGGTGAGCCCGTCGCTGAAATACTCCGTGTCCGGGTCCGGACTCAGGTTGGCGAACGGAAGCACGACGATCGACTTCGTGTCCGGCTCGGGAATGACCGTGACCAACGCTGGACCCGCAAGGGACCGAAGCACTTCCCGTGCCTTCCCGAGATCGCCCAGACGACTGGATGCCTTGGATTCGAGACAGTGCTCGACAAGGAGTCGGGCGTCACGCGGGAGGCCGGCCGGCCAGACTTCCCAATTCACCGACGCCCGCAGGACGGATGCGAGGATCTCGGCGAGCGTCCCGCCCGGAAAGGCGCGCCTTCCGCTGAGCATCTCGAACAGGATGGCGCCGAACGCCCACACGTCGGCTCGTGAATCGACCGGTGACCCGACCGCCTGCTCGGGCGACATGTAGGCCACTGTGCCGAGGATGATGCCCGCGCGCGTCTCGGCGGCCACGGTATCCGCGGACTCCGGTCCCGCGCGACCCGGCACGCCGCTCGAATCGGTCGCCACCATCCTGGCCAGCCCGAAGTCGAGGATCTTGACGCGCCCGTCGGGGGCGATCCGCACGTTCGAGGGCTTGAGGTCGCGGTGGACGATGCCGCGCGCGTGCGCGCTGATCATGCCGTCGGCGATCTCGCCGGCGATCCGCGCACTGGCCGCGACATCGATGGGACCTTGCGCGATGAGGTCGGCGAGTGACGGGCCGTCCACCAGCTCCATCACGATCGCTCTCGACCCACCGACACCCTCCACGCCATAGATGGTCGCGATGTTGGGGTGGTTGATCGACGCGAGCAGCCGAGCCTCGCGCTCGAAGCGGGCGATGCTGTCAGGGCTTGCGTGCCTCGCCTCCGGCAACACCTTGATCGCCACGTCACGGCCAAGCCGAGGATCCGTCGCGCGATAGACCTCGCCCATGCCCCCCGCGCCGAGCAGCGCGACGACTTCGTACGGGCCGATTCGAGTTCCCGGCAGCACGGTCATGGGAGCTTCAGCCCACTCCCTGACCCGAGGGACGCCCAAGCAGGCGCCGCGGCGTCGAGTCCGTGACCAAGCCTGGGTCGCACCGGCCGCCCACGCCTCGTCACTACGTCGCGCCGAAGTGCTTGAGGAAGAACGTCTCGGCCAAGCGCGCCCCCTGGTCTGTCAATGCCACGGATTGCGCCTTGCTCCGGGGGTTTCCGATCCAGCCCCGCTCGAACAGAAGGTCCGTCACGTCCCAGTCCAGACCCTTCCACACGCGCGGCGCCTCGCGCGGGCCGTGCGCACTCGGCCATAGAAGGTCGAGCGCGACTTCCGCGACTCGATCCTGATCGCATCCATCCGGCAGTGCCACGCTTTCGGTCACCCTCGTGTCTCACGTGCCTGCGCTTCAGCGGCGAGCGCCGCACGCGACCGAGACCCGTCGGCTCACCAAGCGCGTTCGCCGCGAACGACGGCCTCGAGGATCGTTATCCCCGGCGCTCGTCCTGCAAGCGCGTGTTAGGCCGCCCCGTCCGGGATGTCCTCGAGCCGCGCACCCTTGCCGGCGGCAAGGTCGGCGCGGGCTCGCGCGACACGATCCAAGAACTCCGGATGGTTCTCTAGCCGGTACTCCAGCCACGCATCTTCCGAACCGAAGCCGATCAAGACGCCGGCCGGCTTCCCGTGACGCGTGATCACGACCTCTTCCCGCTCCGCCATGCGGAGATAACGCGACAGGTCATCCTTCACCTCTGCCAGCGCCACCTTACGTGTCGGGCTCCCCTTCTTGCGCGAGCCACGAACTCGCTTGATCCTTGGAGATGATTGTGAGGACTTCGACGATCGCTTCTGAGACATCGTAGAACACCCGAATCTCGCCCACTCGGAGCCGATACTGCGGCCGGCGCAGGCCCCGCAGCCGCTTGATTCGACTGCGCGAGACCTTGGTCGGCTCGTGCCGAAGATGCCGATCAATGGCGTCCCGGACTTCCGCGCGCTCGTGGGCGCCGAGCGCCTTCAGTTCCCGAATCGCCCCAGGGGCCAGAACGATCGCGTATCGCACAGTGGCCAGAATATAGCCAGACTCCGAACGGGCCGCAAGTGCCTCGCTACCGGCCTAACGGCTTGCGGTTCAGCGGCGAGCGCCACGCGCGACCAACCGCCGGCGGTCCACCAGCCGCGTTCGCCGCGATCGACAGGCTCCAGCAGCATGATCCCCGGCGCTCGTCCGCTGCAAGTGATGGAATGGACTCCTCCCGCGACTCATACGGCATCGTCGTGCCAGGGTCGCCGTGCCCCTCACCGCGGGGAAGGAGGAGTCCTCCATGAAGCCTACTACCATCGCCGTCGACGTCGCCACCGCCACCCTCGAGATCGCCGTCTCCAACCGCGCCGGGCGGGTGACGGAACGCCATCGCCTCCCGCGCCGTCGCGTCCTGCCCTTCTTTCGGAAGCAGCCCACCGCCACCGTCCTCCTCGAGGCCTGCGCCTCCGCTCATCACTGGGCGCGCGAGCTCCAGGCCCTCGGCCACAACGTCGTCCTGCTGCCCCCGCATGCCGTGCGTCCCTACGTCACTCGGAACAAGACCGACCAGACCGACGCCAAGGCGCTGCTCGAGGCCTACCGCAACGAGGACATCCATCCCGTTCCCGTGAAGTCTCCCGATCAGCAGGCGATCGCGGCGATCCATCGGCTCCGCTCGAGTTGGATGGCCACCCGGACCGCGCGCCTGAATGCAACGCGCGGCTTCGCCAAAGAGACTCGGGCTCGTGATCCCCACCGGAGCCCGTCATGTGATCCCTCATCTGCGCGCCGCGCTCGACGACGCCGAGTCCGTCGTGCCGAACACGCTGCGGCCTCTCCTCGCCGAAGGTCTCGAGGAGATCCGACTGCTCGAAGGGCGAATCCATCTCGCCGAGAAGACCCTGGAGGCCCTCGCCGACCATCTCCCCGCCGTCGCTCAGCTCCAGACCATCCCGGGAGTGGGGCCGCTCACCTCGACCGCCTTGGTCGCCTTCGTCGGGGACGTCCGGCGCTTCCCCTCTGCTCGTCACTTCGCCAGCTACCTCGGTCTCACCCCCGCGAGCGATCATCGGGGAAGACCCGACTCCTCGGGGCGATCTCCAAGCGCGGCGATCCCTACCTCCGCATGCTCCTCATCCACGGCGCTCGCGCCGTGCTCTGGAGAGCGCGAGAGAAGAACGACCCGGGACGACTCCGCGCCTGGGCGCTCGCCGTCGAGATGAAGCGCGGGCACAACAAGGCCGCCGTCGCCCTCGCCAACAAGCTCGCCCGCATCGTCTGGGCCGTCTGGAGGAAGGACATGCCCTTCCAGGAGGTGACGGTGGCCTGAATCCGAACGGCACCGTGCTCGCCCTCGACGCTGCTTCGGGAGAAACGAACTGATGGCGCACCGGCTCTGACCGGCGCGAGGGGAAGCCGACAACTAGCCTGGCCTTCGAGGCCGCGCAAGCGATGGGCTCCCCGCGCGCGACTCTCCATCATGGCCCGGAGCGACGCCGCTCCAACCAAGGCCGGAGATACGACTGCAGTCAGATCCCGCGCCTCTCAGCTCGACAATCTCTCGAACGCCTTGCGGGAGGAGTCCAGATACGCCAGTTAGGCCACACCTCGGGCCCGGTTCCCGGCGAGAAGACCCTCGACGCTCAAGTCCTCGTCGGCGTCCGGCCAGTGAATGCCCTCGCCGTCGCCGAGAAGCTCCCAACGGCTGCGCGACGCCGGATTCGCCCGAAGAAGCCGAGGGAACCACACAAGGGGCACGGTGATTGCCCGCCCGTCGGCGAGGCCGACGGTAAGCTCGTCCTCGGTCACGAGGACCGTCCGGGCAAGGGGGCGAAGCTCAATCGGCGAAGTGCTCATCCCACGCCTCCTGAAGCGCTGCCGCGTTCTCGACCACCAGCGACTGGATCCGACGAAGCTCCCGCGGAGAGAACCCCGTGGAGCGGGCCAAGCCCACCGGGGTCAGCCAGAACTTGGCCAGCATTCGTTCCCGCTGCACGTGGATGTGCGGCGGCTCCGTACCCTCGTTGCTGAAGAAGAACAGGCGGTAGGGCCCGGACCTCATGACCGTCGGCGACATGGGCCCAGTCTACCACCACGCCGAAGGCCGGAAACCCCGCCCTGGGGTCTAACGTCGTCCGCTGCAAGCGCTTGTTAGGCACCCTAGCGTCTCCGCGGTCGCTTGCCCGCCTCCACGCGCCAATGGACGTTGGTGGAGTCGGGCCCGGCAACGCGCTCGAAGGAGCCGACCATCAGACTGCCGAGCGCGAACCGCCAAGTGTCCACTGAGAACCTCACGCCATCCGAGAGATGGAGCGTGGTTCGGGAAGCCACGTCTCCACGCAGACGAAACGCCCACATGCGCTCTCCGTCGGCATCGTGGTGCCGGATCGGCGCAGATACGATCTGGGAGGTCGTGTCGGTAACGACAAGGCCGCCCACAAGGTCCGGGTGTGGTCCCGTGAGTGGTACGGTGACCTCGAAGCTCAGACCGTGGTCGGTCTCCCAGTACGTGAGGACGATGTGGAATGGGACAGCAGCCAAGTTGTTGGAGTCGATGTCGAAGGTGTGGCTCACCGCAGACGCATCGACCGCCGCTCCGAGAGCGACGGCGGCTACGCTCGTGGTCAACCACTCGACTCTCATCGCTCACCTACTGCCGTGCCTAACGGGTTAGGGATCAGCGGCGGCGCGAAGCGCCGGCCGCTGCATGCTGTTGTTATGCCGCAGGCGCACCGCGGGGCACACCTCAACGGTCCGCAGCGTGAATGTGACGGTGCTCGCTCGGTGGAGCGGTCGCCAGCCCATGTACCGCCTCCACGTAGTGCACGTACTCTACGTAGGCGGCCACATACGCCCGTCCGGCGTCGACGCTCTCGTCGCGATGTGCCTTGGCCGCAACGACTTTCGCGAAGCGCTCGCGAAGACCGGCCGCAACGTGTTCTCCGAGCTCTGTCGCCAGTTGATCCGCCGACCCCTTGTCCAGCGCCTTGTCGGCCGCCGCGATGCCGGGGTCGACCGTCCCCGCCGGCTTCAGGCCAGTGTACGCGACGCCTTCGCCGGCGCGGTGGATACGAACCAACGATTCGAAGAAGTGGTGGTCGGCAAGATCGCGCGCATCATCCCCCAACCCGCGGACCTTCAGCGTCTTTGCGAACGCTTGCCGAATCTCCTTCTCGTCGTCGGCACGGACCCACTTGAGAACGGGAGTGACATCGCCCTTTTGCAGGGCCGCCTTCGCGTCAAGCACCACGGGACCGTCGAGGGTATCGCAGTGAGGCAGCGCCGGGCGAGGCATGAACGCCAACACGAGCCCGAGCACCATGACTACTCGCTTTTTCATGAGGATCTCCGTTCTGCTGCATAGCGTCGTCGGGATCAGCGGCGGCGCGAAGCGTCGTCCGCTGCATTCCGGTGTTATGCGCCCTGACCGGCAGCACGCCGCCTCACGCTCTCGCGCGTGGCCAGGGACGTGAGGACACCCGCGATCCCCCCGGCAACGAGGGTCGGTACGACAATCGCGTGGGCCAGAGGCTGCCACGCGCGCTCAAGCCACAGCGGAATCGTCAGGCCCATCAGTACCAGCGCGATGGTCCAAAGCGGGCGAACCGCCGCCCGAATCCCGCCCAGCGGGTTTCCCGCGGCGACGTCGACTTCCGTTGTGCGCATCCGGGAGTAGTACGCCAAGAGCCATGCACCGCACATGGCCAACTCGATCAGACGATGCGCCCGCTCAAGTTCCATCGGTCCACCTCCCTCGGCTACAAGCGAACGTACGCATAACGACTCTGCGGTTCAGCGGCGAGCGTTCGCGCGGGACCGGCCGCCGTCGGTCCACTGGGCCGCGGTCGCCGCGATCGACAGCCTCCAGCATCATGATCCTCGGCGCTCGGCCGCTGCAAGCGCTTGTTAGGCGGACCCCAGAGGGGAGGTTGACGCTATGACGTCATGGCGCTACAGTGTCCGCATGGCTACCCCAAGACGCGCCACGATCTATCTCGACGAGGCCCTCCACCGGGCCCTCCGGCTGAAGGCCGTCGAGACCGACCGCTCCATCTCGGACCTCGTGAACGAGGCCGTGCGCCTGAATCTGGCCGAGGACGCCGACGATCTCGAGGCCTACCGAGCGAGGGCCAAGGAGCCGAGCGTCGACTTGGAGAAGGTCCTGAAGGACCTCCGACGCCGTGGCAAGCTATAGGCTGCTGATCAAGCCGTCGGCCGCCAAGGAACTCGAGGCGCTGCCCACGAGGGACCGTCGGCGCGTTGTGCAGCGCGTCCGCGCGCTCGCCGAGGATCCTCGCCCGCCCGGCGCCGAAAAGCTGAGGGGCATCGAACTCTTTCGCGTCCGGCAGGGAGACTATCGCGTCCTCTACGAGATTGCGGACGCCGAGCGGACGATCACCGTGATCAAGATCGGGAACCGCCGGGACGTCTACCGCTGACTCTTCCGCCTAACGTCTTGCGGTTCAGCGGCGAGCGCACCCGCGGACGCGATCTCGTCCGCCCACCGGGCGCTGCGCACGCGAGGAATCACAATCGAGTCTGATCCTCCGCGCTCGTCCGCTGCAAGCGCTTGTTAGGCGCGCCGCTAGGGACGTGGATTCCGGCAGACCTGATAGCCCCAGCCCAGTGTCCGGTAGGGCGTCTCGACGTGGAAACTGCTCAGACCGACACAGACTGAGTCCGCATTCCACGAGCAGCCTCGGACTGTGTAGTCCACGTCCACCGACTCCGAGCATTCGGGCGTCCCGAGTCTTGACCCATAGAACGCTTTCAGGCGCTCGTACAGAGAATCTCCGGACGCCGCCGACTCGGACGCCAGAGAGTTGTAGTAGCAACTGTAGAGGGTGTCCGCAAGGAAGTTGAACTCAAGCCTCAGCTGGCGGTCGAGAAGGGATACCTGGGCGACTGCGTCCTCCAGACCAAGTCCTCCCTCGGGCCGCAGCGCGCCCAGGGTCGGCACAACTGCCCGGCACTGTGAAGACGATGAGCCTATCGGCAAGAAGTCCCAAAGCGCCAAGCGCTGTTCTTCGGTCATCTGATCAAACGTCGGAGGGGCCTCCGGCGGCGGGCCGTCGCTGCGCATGGGCGCGCAGGAGGCGCACATCCCGGCAGCTACGCAGATCCCCGCAAGGCCGCCTCGCATCCTGCCCACCTCTTGCGCCTAACGTCTTGCGGTTCAGCGGCGAGCGCACCCGCGGACGCGATCTCGTCCGCCCACCGGGCGCTGCGCACGCGAGGAATCACAATCGAGTCTGATCCTCCGCGCTCGTCCGCTGCAAGCGCTTGTTAGGCGCGCCGCTAGGGACGTGGATTCCGGCAGACCTGATAGCCCCAGCCCAGTGTCCGGTAGGGCGTCTCGACGTGGAAACTGCTCAGACCGACACAGACTGAGTCCGCATTCCACGAGCAGCCTCGGACTGTGTAGTCCACGTCCACCGACTCCGAGCATTCGGGCGTCCCGAGTCTTGACCCATAGAACGCTTTCAGGCGCTCGTACAGAGAATCTCCGGACGCCGCCGACTCGGACGCCAGAGAGTTGTAGTAGCAACTGTAGAGGGTGTCCGCAAGGAAGTTGAACTCAAGCCTCAGCTGGCGGTCGAGAAGGGATACCTGGGCGACTGCGTCCTCCAGACCAAGTCCTCCCTCGGGCCGCAGCGCGCCCAGGGTCGGCACAACTGCCCGGCACTGTGAAGACGATGAGCCTATCGGCAAGAAGTCCCAAAGCGCCAAGCGCTGTTCTTCGGTCATCTGATCAAACGTCGGAGGGGCCTCCGGCGGCGGGCCGTCGCTGCGCATGGGCGCGCAGGAGGCGCACATCCCGGCAGCTACGCAGATCCCCGCAAGGCCGCCTCGCATCCTGCCCACCTCTTGCGCCTAACGGTTCTGCGGTTCAGCGGCGAGCGCCAAACGCGACCGACCACCGTCGGTACAGCGGGCGCGTTTGCCGCGAACGACAGCCTCCAGCATCATGACCCCCGGCGCTCGTCCGCTGCAAGCGCCTGTTAGCGCGCCAGGCTACGGACCGTACAGCGTGTCAAACCGGGCAACGGCCTTCGTCACGAGAACCGTCGCTTGTTCCACGTCGAACTCCCTGAAGATTCTGAATCCCCGCCAAGTAGTCTTGGATGGCTCCCATGTGTTCGCCTGCAGCGCGTTCCACTCCTTCGTGTCCAACGGTGAGACGCCCTCCCATTCGCGGAGGATCAACTCCGCGAATGACTCGTCGGGAGAAAGCTGAACATGGAACACGAGCCCCCGCGATTCTGCCGCAAGCTCCGGGGAGCGGAATACGTACACACACGGAGCATCGGGATTCCGATGGAACCGGCCGCGTGGACCGAGGCCTAGCGCTGCCGTTACTGGGTGTATCAGTTGGGAGTACCGCGGGCCGATCGCGCGGACGCAGGCATTGTGATCGGCATCTGAGATCGGTCGCCCGCGCCACTTTCTGTACTGCCTGGCACCCAATTCAGCCCTCCCGCGCGCTAACGACTCTGCGGTTCAGCGGCGAGCGTTCGCGCGACCGACCGCTGGCGGATCACGATGCGCGAACGCCGCGCCCGAGCGCCTCCAGCATGATGATCCCCGGCGCTCGTCCGCTGCAAGCGCGTAGTTATCCGGCCTCTTCACTACGGGTCCACGAGCTTGCCGTTTCGCAGATGGAGGACATGGAACGTCGGCATCTCAAGGTCACCGCAATTGGGCGGGCCATCTCGGTCGGTGCAAGATGGGCCCGCCGCCACGTGAAAGGACGTCGTGATTAGAGGTCCGAGTTCAAATGTCCAAGTCGTTCCGGCCGGCAGCGGGCCCCGGCTCTGAGCCATCAGGTGGAGCCGTGACGTAGAGGCGAGATCGTGCTGGATCGAGAAGTGCCATGCGAGACCAAGACGGCACGGTACGCCCCGCAGCGGCGTTCGCGCCAACGTCCTGTGTTGATCGCGGATCTCCACCGTCGCGACGAGATCACCTGCCACGGCGGATGTGTCCGCGCAGGCTGCGAAGCGGAGCGTCGTGCCCGATTCGGTGTACTGAAGGACGCACTCGAAGGGCGGCGCCCCTTGGAGGTCCGACGACACTACGTGCTGAGCCTCGTAGGCCGGACACGGCGTCGCCGCAAGAACCAGTCCCATGGTCGTCGCGAACTGGTTGAGGCCGAGTGGTCGCATGAACGTCCCCGCCCGGATAACGGTTCTGCGGTTCAGCGGCGAGCGCCAAACGCGACCGACCACCGTCGGTACAGCGGGCGCGTTTGCCGCGAACGACAGCCTCCAGCATCATGACCCCCGGCGCTCGTCCGCTGCAAGCGCCTGTTAGCGCGCCAGGCTACGGACCGTACAGCGTGTCAAACCGGGCAACGGCCTTCGTCACGAGAACCGTCGCTTGTTCCACGTCGAACTCCCTGAAGATTCTGAATCCCCGCCAAGTAGTCTTGGATGGCTCCCATGTGTTCGCCTGCAGCGCGTTCCACTCCTTCGTGTCCAACGGTGAGACGCCCTCCCATTCGCGGAGGATCAACTCCGCGAATGACTCGTCGGGAGAAAGCTGAACATGGAACACGAGCCCCCGCGATTCTGCCGCAAGCTCCGGGGAGCGGAATACGTACACACACGGAGCATCGGGATTCCGATGGAACCGGCCGCGTGGACCGAGGCCTAGCGCTGCCGTTACTGGGTGTATCAGTTGGGAGTACCGCGGGCCGATCGCGCGGACGCAGGCATTGTGATCGGCATCTGAGATCGGTCGCCCGCGCCACTTTCTGTACTGCCTGGCACCCAATTCAGCCCTCCCGCGCGCTAACGTCGTCGGGATCAGCGGCGGCGCGAAGCGTCGTCCGCTGCATTCCGGTGTTATGCGCCCTGACCGGCAGCACGCCGCCTCACGCTCTCGCGCGTGGCCAGGGACGTGAGGACACCCGCGATCCCCCCGGCAACGAGGGTCGGTACGACAATCGCGTGGGCCAGAGGCTGCCACGCGCGCTCAAGCCACAGCGGAATCGTCAGGCCCATCAGTACCAGCGCGATGGTCCAAAGCGGGCGAACCGCCGCCCGAATCCCGCCCAGCGGGTTTCCCGCGGCGACGTCGACTTCCGTTGTGCGCATCCGGGAGTAGTACGCCAAGAGCCATGCACCGCACATGGCCAACTCGATCAGACGATGCGCCCGCTCAAGTTCCATCGGTCCACCTCCCTCGGCTACAAGCGAACGTACGCATAACTGAACTTCGACGGACCCGCCCAACCGGGGCCGTCCAGCATCCTCCCGAGGCTAACGCCGCCGCGATCCGCGGCGCAAGTGGTGCAACCGACGTCCGGACAAGGGGCGGGGCAGGCGCCAAGGCGCGAGCTCGCTGCATATGCAGGTCTGCGTAGGCCGGCTTCGCCCTGCGGTCAGAGCTGGTCCAGCGGGCTCCGGACCCCCAGTCCTCCCCGGTTCAGTACATGCGTGTAGATCATCGTGGTGCTCACGTCCCGGTGGCCGAGGAGGTCCTGCACGGTACGGATGTCGTAGCCGGCCTGGAGGAGGTGCGTCGCGAACGAGTGGCGCAGGGTGTGCGGCGAGACCCGCTTCGGGATGCCCGTCCGGCGGGCGGCGTCCCGGACGGCGCGCTGGACGACCGTCTCGTGCAGGTGGTGCCGCCGGTGCCGGCCGGTGGCGGGATCGCGGTAGGTGCGCGTGGCCGGGAAGACCCACTGCCATCCCCAATCCCGGCCGGCCGCCGGGTACTTGCGCTCCAGGGCGTCGGGCAGCGCCACCCATCCGCCGCCCCGCGCGGCGTCGTCCGCGTGGCCGCGCCGCCAGATCGCCAGGTGCTGCCCCAGATCCGCGCTGACCGCGGCCGGCAGGACGGTGCGCCGGTCCTTCGCGCCCTTCCCGCGGCGCACGGTGATCTGGCATCGCTCGAAGTCCACGTCCTGCACCCGCAACTGCAACGCCTCGAGCAACCGCAGACCGGCCCCATACAGCACGTACGCCACCAGTCGCGGCACGCCGGTCATCGCATCCAGCAACCGTCGCACCTCGCTGGGCGTCAACACCGCCGGCACGCGCGTCGGCTGCTTCGGGCGCGGCAGATCCTCGATCCACCCCGGATCCACCTCGAGCACGGCCTTGTACAGGAACAGGATGGCGCTCAGCGCCTGGCTCTGCGTGGACGCGCTGACCTTGCCCTCAACCGCCAGTGCGGCAAGGAACGCCCGGATCTCGTCGGCGCCGAGTTCTCTCGGATGCCGTCCGCCATGGAAGCGCACGAAGCGGCAGATCCATCCGGCGTACGCCTTCTCCGTCCTCCGGCTCAACCGCCGGACGGCGATGGCTTCGCGGAAGCGGTCCATGAGGCGCGGCCCGGCCATGGGCCACTACGTACGCGTCAACCGTACTCCGGCAATGGGAGGCGAAGTGCGGGACGGGAACGCGGACGCGGACGCGGACGAAACGCCGTGTCGGGAGCCGCGCGCTACGCCCCGCGCACCAGCCCCGGGCCGCCGTCCAGGATGAACCGCCACGGGTTCACGTGGTTGCCGTTGACCTCCACCTCGTAATGGCAGTGCGGGGAGGTGGAACGGCCGGTGGAGCCCACCTCGGCGATGGGATCGCCGCGCTTCACCTTCTGGCCGGCCTTCACGAGCACCTTGCTGTTGTGTCCGTAGCGCGTGAGGATGCCGTTGCCGTGGTCGATCTCCACGAACTTGCCCAGCGTCTCGTTCGTGGTGGCCTGCACGATCACGCCGTCCGCCGTGGCGAACACCGGCGTGCCCGGCCACGCGGAGAAGTCCACGCCGCGGTGCATGGCCGGCTGCCCCGTGAAGGGATCCGTGCGCACGCCGAAGCCGGAGGTGAACATGCCCTCCCGCACCGGGCAGATGGACGGCCGCCGGTCCAGGTCGTCCTGGGCGATGCGGAGGTTGTCCACCATGTCCTGGAAGTTCTCGGTCTGGAAGCGCGCGCGGCGGTTCAGGTCGTCCAGGCGGTCCATCGTGGTGCGCGCCTCCCGCACCAGCGGGAAGGGCGACGCCTCGTCCGCCAGCTGCTCGAACGGCGGCGGACCGCCCACGCCGAGGAGCTGCACGTCGTCCGGGATGGGCTCCAGGTTCGCCAGGCTGCGGAAGGTGCGCTCCAGCTCCAGCTGCTCGGACATGCGCCGCTCGAAGAGCTCCACGGACTTGCGGATGTCCGTGAGCTGCTCGCCCAGTCGCAGGTTCTCCAGCTCCAGGGCGGCGCGGTGCATGCGGTCCGCCCGCTGCGTGGCCCAGTCCACCACCATGGCGCCGCCGCCCACGAGGCCGGCCGAGGCCACGCCGATGGCCGCCGGGATCACCACGCCGGGGATCTGGAACTGGCGGAGCCGCCCCTCGGGTCCCGAGAGGACCATCACGGAGTAGCGCTTGCGGGCCCGGCGGACGATGGACGCCCACGCCTGGCGGAGTGCCTTCAACCCCGTGTCCTCCGCGGTTTTGCGAATCTTGATCGGTTTCGACCGGGCACCCTAACCCGCATCCCGGAACCCGTCAACCCGGCCGGGATGGCTGCCCCTGCCCCACCTCCGCCTGCCCAGGAATCGGCCGGCCGCGGGCGGCCCTCAAGCAGAAATACCCGGGCGGCGGCGGGTTGCCAATGTCAGCCAAGGATGCCCAGCGGATGCGAGGCGGCCCCGGCCGAAGTGCCGCGGCCCCGGCCGCAAACGCCAGCGCGGGAGGACAGATCCTCCCGCGCCGTCCGTCCTTCGCCTTCGAACGCCCCACGCGCGCCCGGGTTCGGCCCGGCGGCCCCCCGCCCGCCTACTGCAGGTACGACCGCAGCTTCTCCCGGTCCTTCCGCAGGAAGAGCTTCCGGATGCCGCGCTCCTTCAGCTGCCGCACACGCTCGCGCGTCAGCCCCAGCTCCTTCCCGATGGACTCGAGCGTCACGCCCTCGCCGGTCTCCATGCCGAAGTAGTCCGTGAGGATCTTCCGCTCGCGCGGGTCCAGGTCCTGCATGGCCTCGCGCAGGTCCTTCGCCAGGTCCTTCTCGGCGATGCGCTCGTCCGCGTCCTGCGTATCGTCCGACAGGAGCTGCAGCAGCGGCGTCTCGCCGTCGTCCACGGCGGGCGCGTCCAGCGACACCGCGCGCTGGATCAGCGCCTGGTGCTCGCGGACCTCGTCCTCCGTGATCTTCAGCGCCTCCGCCACGTCCGAGAGGGACGCCGGCCGGCCCAGCGTCTGCTCCAGCGCCTGCGCCGTCCGCTCGATCCGCGACGCGCGCGCCGCCCGGTTCACCGGGATGCGCACCACGCGCGAGTGGTCGTGCAGCGCCTGCAGGATGGACTGCCGGATCCACCAGATCGCGTACGAGATGAAGCGGAAGCCGCGCTTCTCGTCGAAGCGCTTCGCCGCCTTCATCAGCCCCAGGTTCCCCTCCTCGATCAGGTCCGCGAGGCCGAGCCCGCGCCCCTGGTACGAGCGCGCCACCGTCACGACGAACCTCAGGTTCGCCTGCACCAGACGGTTCAGCGCGTCCGCGTTCCCGCGGCGGATCTTCCGGGCCAGCTTGACCTCCTCCTCGGGCGTGAGGAGGTCGGTCCGCCGGATCTCCCGGAGGTAGATCGCCAGCGAGGAGTCGTCGCTGTCGACGAAGTTGGGTGCGCGTCGTGCCACGTTACGTTGTCCTCACCCGGGGGTTAGGGCTTCACTCCCACGTACAGCGTCTGCTCGCCGCGCTGGATCAGCAGCGCGACCGCCTTCTTCCCTTCGTACTTCTTCACGGCGCCGCGGTAGTCCCCGAGGTCCGTGATCTCCACGTTGCCCACTTCCTTGATGATGTCCCCGCGCCGGATGCCGGCGTCCTCGGCCGCGCTCTCCGGCTCCACGTCCGTCACGACGACACCCTCGGTGGCGTCCAGGCCCTGCGTCTCGCCGCGTCCCGCGGCCTCCACGCGCAGCCCGGCCCAGGGGCGCTCCTCTTCCGGGGCGCCGCCCGGCATGCTCGCCGGCACCGCGCTCGGCCGCTCCGCCAGCGTGACCTCCAGGTTCCGCGTCTTGCCGTCGCGGAAGACCTTGAGCCGGAGCTTCTCGCCCACGGGCTGCTGCGCCACGGTCATCCGGAACGTGTTCACGTCCGATTTCACCGTTTCGCCGTTCATCTCCACGATCAGGTCGCCCTGCTGGAGACCGCCCTGGGAGGCGGGCGTGTCGTCCTCGATCCGCGCGACGAGGATGCCTTCCTTCGTCGGGGCGTCGAGGCTCTCGGCGAGCTCAGGGGTCAGCGCCTGGGGATAGATGCCGAGGTAGCCTCGGACCACGCGACCGCCATCCTTCAACTGGTCGGCAATCCGCCGCGCCATGTTGATCGGAATCGCGAACCCGATGCCCTGGCCGGCCGGGTTGATCGCCGTGTTCACGCCGATGACCTCTCCGCGCACATTGACCAGGGGTCCGCCGGAGTTGCCGAAGTTGATCGACGCATCCGTCTGGATGAAGTCCTGGTACTGCGGCGTGCCGCCCATGATGTTCAGATCCTGACGACCCTTCGCGCTCACGATGCCCACCGTCATGCTGCCCGCGAGCTGCCCGAACGGGTTGCCCACCGCGATGGCCCAGTCGCCCACGCGGATGGCGTCCGAGTTCCCGATGTCCAGGGACGGCAGCTTCCCGCCCTCGTACTCCTTCGGGTCCACCTTGATCAGCGCCACGTCCGTCTCCGGATCCTGGCCGATCAGCTTCGCTTCCAGCTCCTCGCCGTCGGCGAAGGTGACCGTGACCTTCTCCGCGTTGTTGATGACGTGGTTGTTCGTCATGATGTAGCCGTCCCGGTCCAGGATGAACCCGGAGCCGGAGCCCTGCTGCCGCGGTCCGCGCCGCGGCTCGTCGTCCTGCTGCCGGCGCGGGTCGTTCGGGAACAGGTCCTCGAACATGTCGCCCCACGGGTGGAACGTGCCCGCGCGCCGGCGATCCGAGCTGCGCGTCTCCGTGGAGATGGCCACCACGCCCGGCACCACACGCTCGGCGACCGCGACGAACGGGCTCTCCAGGTTCGAGGGCACGGCCTCCGCGGTCAGGGCGGGGTTGTCCGCGAGCGCCACCGTGCGCCCGGCCTTCGTGCCGCCCACGTCCACCTGCCACGACAGGACGAGTCCCGCCGCCAGGCCGGCGCCGATCAGCGTGGCGCCGAGCAGGAACCGCTTCACAGGGGATGCCATTCCTTCCCTCCCGAGGCCGGGAGCGGCCTCCTTGCGTGTCCTTCCCGGGGCTTGCCGCCCCGTCGCTCGCTGACCCGAATTACCCCTTCCGGGCGGAAAAGTTGCCTCGCGCGCCCGCGTCCTTTCCGTCCCGGGCCGACGTTGCTAGGCTCCGGGGCCGACGCGAGGAGGCGAGGGGTGGACCGGCCCGTCTACTTCATCTCGGACGCGCACCTGGGCTCGTCCGGGAACCCCGAGGACGACGCCCCGCGCCTCGCCCGCCTCGTCCCGTTCCTGCGGTCCGTGGCCGCGCGGGGCGCCGAGCGCCTCTACGTCCTCGGCGACCTCTTCGACTTCTGGTTCGAATACGCCCATGTGATGCCCCACCGCCACGCCGGGATTCTCGGGGAGATCCGCCGCGTGGTGGACGCCGGCGTCCCGGTCACGTTCCTGGGCGGGAACCACGACTGGTGGGCCGGACGGACGTTCGAGACCTTCGCCGGAATGGAGGTCCGGCGCGAGCCGTTCTCCGCCGTGCACCAGGGCCGGCGCCTCTTCCTCGCCCACGGGGACGGCCTCGCCTCCACCGGGGACAGCGGCTACCTCGTCCTGAAGACGGTGCTCCGCAATCCCTGGATGATCCGCGTGCTGCGCCTGGTGCACCCGGACCTCGCGTACGCGTTCGGCTACCGCCTGTCGAGGTTCAGCCGCACGCACCTCACCGCGCGGCGCTTCTCCGTGGAGCCGGCGCTCGCCGCGTTCGTGGACGACACGCTCGCGCGCGGCCACGACGCGTTCCTCATGGGGCACCTGCACGCGCGCCACACGGAGACGCGGCCGGGCGGCGGCCGCCTGTTCATCCTGGGCGACTGGATGTCCATCTTCTCCGCCCTGCGGCTTTCCGGCGGGGAGTTCGCGTGGGAGGACTGGTCGTCCGGACGCGGCGTGGACGATCCCGACCCGGCGCGCACGATCCTCGGCGGCCACGGGGACGAGGCGCCCCCGCCCGGCTAGTTCGTGTCGCCGTTCCCGTTGCCGTCCTTGGCGGCGTTGCGCGGCTCCCACGTCACCGAGATGCGGTGCGTGTCCCCCAGCTCGGACTCCGACGAGAACGGCACGAACGCGTAGTCGAACGTGTACGTCTGCCAGTGCACGCCGAAGCCCACGCCGCCGAGTTCCTCGTCGTACCCGAGCTTCGCGCCGCCGCGCAGCGCGAACAGCTCGTGCGGCGCGATCTCCACGCCCACGTGCCCGCGCGGATCGGAGTCGTTCGGGAAGCGCAGGTCCGCCGCCACGATCAGCCCCTGCAGCAGCGCGCGCGTGCGGTACGCCGCGCCCACGCGCCCGGCGGCGGGGAGCGAGAAGTCGTCCTCCACGAAGCTCATCGCGGGGCCCACGTTCGTGAGCGTGGCCGCCGCGGTGAGACCGCGCACCGGCGTGCGGTACCGCAGTCCCATGTCCCCCGCGAACCCGGTGGCGGAGTAGTCCTCGATCTTCTCGTACAGCACCTTCCCGGTGACGCCGAGCTCCAGCGCGCGTGACATGCGCCGCGCGTACGTGACGCCGGCGGAGAAGTCGTACGCGCGGAAGGACTGCGTGAAGTTCCCGTCGAGATCCCGGCCCTCCAGCTCTCCCATGTGCAGGACGGCCGCGTGCACGCCGATGGCGTGCCCTCGCAGGCCGCGCACCGCGGCGAGGTACTCGTACCGCACGTCCGAGATCCACTCGTTGTGGGTGGCGTGCACCTCCGTGCCCAGCGCGTTCGCGATGCCGGCCGGGTTCCAGTAGGTGGCCGACGCGTCCTGGCCCACCGCGACGTACGCCTCGCCCATGCCGGCCGCGCGCGCGCCGACGCCGATCTTCAGGAACGCCAGGCCGGTCTCGCCGGGCTCCACCGCGTGGGCCGAGGCCGCGAACGCGAACACTGCGGCCAGAGCGGCCAGAGCGGCACCCCGGGCCCGCACGAAGGACGACGCACGCATTGGGATCCTCGATGGCTCAGGGGAGGATTCTGGAGCGAAGGGGGAACTCAGTATAGGGAGCGGCTCTTCCGGGTGTCAATCCGCGCGGGGGCGAGGCGTCCCCGCCCATCCCGTTGCGGGCGGGCGAGTTAGCGGCCTCGCCCGAAACACGAAGAGGGAGAGAGCTAGGCTCTCTCCCTCCCGTTGAGGGAGCCGGTGCCCTTCCTCTTCCCAGGGCCCCTGTTCCCCGGGTCGATTCCGTCGCACCTGACCGCCGGGCTGGCGCCGGCGGGCTGACGTTGCCCACTCCCTCGAGAAGGTGGGGCGACACGCCCCATTCGATGTCGCTTGCCACCCTCTCAACGCCTCGAGCCGCGGTTTGGTTCCCCGATTTCCGCCGCTCGCCTGATTCGTTCCGGGGGCGGCCGTCGCCTTTCCGCTCCGGCCTTCCCCCGGCCCACCGGACCGACTTCCCGGCCGCCGAGGCGACCGCTGCGCCGTCCCGTCCGGTCCACCACCTACGAGACGCGCCCCGCGTCCGTGACCTGCGCCTCCTCCGGCGCGCGCCGCGCCTTCAGCTCCGGGTTGTCCGGATCGATCTGGTACGCCCAGTCCACGACCACCGCGACCGGGACCCCCGAGCTCGACACGATGTCCACCACGCGGAACTTCGCGTAGAAGGAGTCGTGCGTCCAAACCACGTACGTGTGGCCGCGGATCAGCTCCACGCCGTTCGGCGAGACGGACCACCCGTCCGCCGGCGCCCACGACACGTCGTCCATGGACGCGGTCCACCCGAGATCCTGCAGGTCGTTCCAGTACCCGCCGATCAGCGTGCCCTTCGCGTACAGCACGCCGTCGAGGCGCTGGATGAACAGGTCCGTGTCCGCCGCGCTCCACCAGCCCACGAACTGCGGCCGGTCCCAGTCCGACCAGTCCAGACCGGATCGCGCGGGATCCTCCTGGTACGCCCACAGCGTGATGCCCGCGCCCGCGGGCCGCGGCGTGTCGAACGCGTCCTCGTACGAGAGCTCGCTCTCGTGGCCGCGCCGATCGAACGCGTCGACGGCGTAGTAGTACGTGGAGCCGTTCGTGACGTCGTTGTCCACGTAGGAGGTGTTCTCCACGCCGTGCACGGTGGCGATGCGGTCGTACGCGCCCGTCAACGTGCGGCTGCGGTACACGCCGTATCCGACCACGTCGTCCTCGCGCACGGGGTACCACAGGATCTCCACCCAGCCGTCTCCCGTCACCGTGGTCACGCCGGCAGGAACCGCCGGCGGCCCATCCTCGACGTACACCACGTCGTCGTCGCAACCGGCGAGCGCCAGGCCCACCAGGACTGCAATCGCGAGGGCGAAGGGGCCCGAGGGATAGGATCTGAACATCGCGATCTACCTCCGTCCGATTCCCGCCGGACGAGCCAGCGCTCGGAGATCTAGCAGAGGCCGTGCCAGCGGGCGCCGGCCGGCGGCAGATGGGTGGAACACCTTGGGGGAGAGCGGGTTGCGCGAGGGCGCGGGGGCCGCGCGGCCGGGCGCCGGCCCGCCGGGGTGAGTCCGATCGACGACGGTTCGTGTTCCCCGGCGTGCAGGTCCTGTCCTCGAAAGAGGACGCCGGCTCGGGACGCCGGCCACCGGGCTAGGGGCGCGCCTCGCCGACCCAGGCGGGTTCCCAGAGCTCCACCTGCGCCCCCCACCAGTCGTTCTCCGGGCCGCGCCGCCAGCCGATCGCGCCGCCCAGCACGAGCAACGAACCGTCGGGCGCGGGCGCGCACGCGAGGGGGGGATCCATCGTCGGGGACGCCTTCATCGCCCACGGGTAGCGCGCACTGCGCGACCCGTCGCCCGGCCAGCGCGAGACCCACGCGCCGGTCGCCAGCTCGGCATGACGCCGATCCAGCCCGTCCAGCACAAGCGCGGCTCCCGCGGCATCCACGCCGAACACCGAGGCCGGCAGGCGCTCCACGATGCGCCCGTCCGCGGGGTCGGCGCGCACCGTCTCGCCGCCGGTGAGCCGGACCAGCGCGCGCCCGCCCGCATCGATCGCGAGAAGCCGGCCCGTCGCGTCCAGGCGGCGCGGCGGCGCCTCCACGCCGGCCGCGTCCCGCCGGTGCAGTTCGTTGCCGACGAGCCACGCGAGGCCCCCGCTCCCGTCCGCCACGACCGAGCCGAGATCGGGGCCCGGCGGCATGGCGCGCCACTCCCCGTCCCGCGCGAGCAGCCATGCCCACGACCCGTCCGCGGATGCGCCGCGCAGCACGGTACCGTCCGCGCACGGCGCCGCGCAGAACGTGCGTCCCGGATCGAGGCGGACGCCCTCGGGGTACAGCCGCCGCGCGAGCTTCCCGCTGCGCGGGTCCACGAGCACGATGCCGTCGGCCAGCGCGAGCGCGGCGCGGCCGTCCGCGAGCGCGCCGAACCCGAGGGCACGCGCCACGTCGTGGCCGGGCACCTCCACGCCGGCCACGCGCCGCCATCCCGCGAAGCCCCAGCGGACGCGCACGCTGTCCGGGTCCCCGAGCGCCGCGGTGGGAAGCGCGAGCGGGTACGGTCCCTCCCGCAGCTCGCCGGTCCACACCACGCGCGCGCCGGATGCGATCTCCACGTGCACGTCCCCGCCTTCCACGTGCACCACGATCCGTGTGGCGTCGCCGCCGTTGCGCACCTCGAGGCGCGACACGCGTCCCCACTCGCGCAGCGGCGCGCCGCGCGGGCTCTCCAGGAACACGCTCGACACCACGGTGGAGCGGTCCAGGCGGATCTCCAGCGGGGCCTCGCCCGCCACGGGTACCTGACGCCGGTCGAGCAGCGCCACCCAGCCGTCGCGAGCGGCGGTGAACGGAACGGGGCTCCCCGCATCGATGCCGCCGCCCACCAGGCGCGCGATCTCCGGGCGTCCCTCCGCCACGACGCGCACGCGCATGGCCGGCTCGCCCGCGCCCAGCGGCGCCGACGGCGCGGTGTATCCCCAGGCCTTCTCGTGCAGCGCCTGCAGCTCGGACTCGCGCGCTTCCACGGCGCGCACCTCCGCGGCGATCCGCGGATCCACCGGCACGGTCACCGCGGTCACCGGTGCGCCCACCGTGCGCACGGCCGGCCGCGAACGCTCCGGCAGCGTGGCGTACGCGGTGAGCGCGTCGTCCACCCGCAGGCGGCGATCCTCCAGCACGCGCGGCGCGAACCACGCCCGCGCCACGGCCGCGCGCTCGCCGCCCGCGTCGCGCAGCCGGGCCTCGGCGGTCTGCACCGCCACGTGCATCCGCTCCACGTCGGCGCGCAGCGCGGCGACGCGCGCGGGAACGGCCCCGGTCGTGGCGCGCGCCTCCTCCACCGCCGCGCCCGTGCGCGCCACCGCGGACACGGCCTCCGCCACCTCGGGCAGCGCGGCGAGCGCCCGCGCGAGCGGCACGAGCGTGGTGTCGCGCTGCGCGAGCCGCTCGAACGACCGCACGGCCGTGCGCAGCGCCGCCAGTTCGGCCGCGCTCCACGCGGGCAGCTCCGCGCCCGGACGCGGGGCGGCGGCCAGCGGGCGGCCGTCCGCCGCGCGCAGCGTCTCCCACGCGGCGCGCACGAGCTCCAGGGCCGCTCCCGGCGCGGCCGTCCGCGCGCCGCCGCGACGCCCGTGGGCCGCGTCCACGTGGCGCGGCGTGATGGTCACCGCCACGGGACTCGACACGGCCAGGTCGCGCTCGGTCGGGTCGTAGCGGTTCGTCGACGTCTGCACGACACGCGCGTGGTACGACACCGCGCCCGCGATGCAGTCGGCGTGCAGCAGGTCGTCGTCCTCCCACGCGAAGGCGAAGGCGTCGCCGGTGTCGAAGCCGCGCGCGTCGGCCACGATCTCCCCGTTGCGCAGGATCTCGATGCGGTCCACCGGCGCGGTGCCGACGCCGCGCACGTCGATGCGCGGAAGCGGTCCGGTCGCGTCCACCCGTACGTCCAGGACGATGCGCTCGCCGTTCGTGGCCCAGCAGCGGCCGGCGCGGATCGCCTCCAGGATGGAAGCGCGGTCCAGCGCCGCGGCCCGCACCCCGGTGAGCGACGTGGCGCCGAGCGCGCCGCCGTGCGTGTCGCTGCATCCCAGGAACGGCCGGACCACGCCGTTGGCCATCGCGTTGCGGCCCAGCCACTCGGTGCTCTTCGTGTCGCGCGTGACCTCGATCGCGGCCAGCGCGTCCGGCGCGTCCTCGAACGTGTCGGGCAGGAAGACCGCGTGCGCGGTGAGCAGCGCGCCGCGCGCGCGCACCGACGCGACCAGCGCATCCCAGCCCGCGGGCGCCTCCAGCGGCCCCGGCCCGGGGTAGATCACGCAGTGGTCGCCCTGCTCGCCCTGCCACTCGAAGCCCGGGAACGTGACGAAGCGTCCGGGCTCGTGCGCGGCCTCCACCGCCTCCAGCGTGACGCTCCACGGCGAACGGCCGGCGGTGTCGGCCACGGCAAGGCCGCCCGCGGTCTGGATGTGCTCGGTGAACGCGGCGAAGTCCAGCCGCGACGCATCGCGCGCGAACGCCAGGCCTTCCGCCAGGATCCGCGCGTACTCGGCCGGGTCCATCGGGCCGGTGTGTCCCGCGCCCGGCGTGTGCAGGTGGCCGTGCAGGTCGCCCCAGTACACGCGCATTCCGGGCGACGCCGGGAGCACGCGGACCGGGTTGCTGCGTCCGGAGATCCCGGCGTCGCCGACGACCTCGATCCGCTGCAGCCCGGGCGTCCGGAACACCACCGGGATCCGGCGGCGCCCGCGATCCGTCCGCTCCAGCAGGACCCGCGGCTCCAGTTCCGCCGCCGGGTCGCTCGCGAGCACCTCGAGACGCATGGCGCGCTCGATCCCCGCGGTGGGAAGCCACGGGCCTTCGCGCCCCCACTCCTCCTGCAGCAGCACGGAGTAGCTCGTGGGCTCGCCGACGACGACCTCCGACGGCGCCTCCACGAGGAGTCGCGGCTCGTGCAATTCCGGCGCCGCCGGCGCCGCCAGGGCGGTCGCGGCCGTGAGCGCCGCGAGCGGCAAGGTCCGGAAGAGGGGGGAGGTGCGCACGACGTAGAGTCTAGCAACGTCCGGGCTTGCCGAGGCGCGCCGCGTTGACGCTTCCGCGGACCTTTCCTTACCCTCCGGTGAGGAAACGCCCCCTCCCCGGAGCGCGCGTGCAGCCTTCGCCCCGGCCATCCCGGTTGACCACGCTCCTCGCCCTCCTCGCCGCGGCCACCCTCCTCGGGGGTCTGGCCGGCGCGGGGGACGCCCTGGCGACGGCGCTGCGCGGGCACACCTCGCGGAACCTGTTCGGGCTGGTGCCGGACGCGGCCTCCTTCGGGGCGGCGGTCGGCCTGCTCGGGGCCGCACCCCTCGCCCTCTTGCTCGCGCTGACGGCCCGGCCTCGCTCGGCCGGCCGCGCCATCGGGCTTATCACGGCCTTCCTGGCCACGGCCCCGGCCACCCTCGCCCTCGCCCGGGACCTCCACAAGCGGATCCCGTGGGGCGCGCAGGACATCGGACCGGCCTTCGGCGGCGCCGTGGCGCTCGTGCTGCTGGTGGTCGTGGCGGGCGAGACCGTGCGCTTCGCCCTGGGGGGACGCGGCCCGCGCCTGCTGGCGCGCCTCGCGCGCTGGTCCCCGCTGGTGGCGCTCCTCCTCGTGCCCGCCGCGATCCGCGCGGCCGCGGCCTGGCAGGGGCCGGACGGCGGACGCGGCGCGGGCGAGGGCCCGAACCTCCTCCTGCTGTCCGTGGACACGCTGCGCGCGGATCGCATCGGCGCCGGCGGGGACCCGGACGCGCGCACGCCGTGGATCGACCGTCTCGCGCGCACCGGCACGCAGCGTTCCCTGTGCGTCACGCCCTCCCCGTGGACGCTGCCGTCGCTCGCGTCGATGCTCACCGGCGCGTACCCCGGCGAGCACCGCGTGCTCGAGGAACTCTCCGGGTTGTCGGACGCGGTCACGTCGCTCGCGGAGTGCGCGAAGGACTCCGGGTTGCGCACCGCCGCGTTCGTTTCCAATCCCTGGCTCGCCACGGGATCGCTGGCCCGCGGCTTCGACGTGTTCGACGTGGCGGAGCGTCCCGAGCTGCTGGACCCGGTGCGCGGCACGAACCTCGCGCTCGCGCTGTCCAAGGCTTCGCTCCGGCTCGTGAAGCCGGACGACGCCGCGCGTCTCACGCGGCGATCCCTGGCCTGGCTGCGCGCCGGCGAGGGCCGCTTCTTCCTCTGGGTCCACTACTTCGACCCGCACCTGCCGAACTGGCCGCCCGTCCCGTTCGATCGCCTGGCGCGCGGACGCCCGCCGCGGCTCGTGGGGTCGTCCTTGACCGTGGAGGAGATCCGCGCGGGCGAGTTCCCCGGCGGCGCCGAGGGGCGCGCGGAGATCCACGCGCTGTACGTGGGCGAGGTGGCGTACACGGACCGCGCGATCGGCCGCCTGCTGCGCGGCCTCGACGCCGACGGCGCGCTGGAGCGCACCGCGATCATGTTCACCGCGGATCACGGCGAGGAGTTCTGGGAGCACGAAGGCTACGGCCACGGACACGCGATGTTCGACGAGGTCATCCGCGTGCCGCTGCTCGTGCGTCCGGCGGGCGGCGCGCCCGGCCGCCTGGACGGCGGGCTCGCGCGGCTCGTGGACGTGGCGCCCACGGCGCTCGCGCTGGCCGGGGTCGAGTGCGACGAACCGCCCGCGACCCGCGGCCACGACCTCCTGGGCGACGCATCCGTCCCTTCCACCTACGGCGAGGCCGTGCTGTACGGGCCCGAGCAGAAGTACCTCCGCACCCCGCGCTGGAAGCTGGTCCTGGAGCCGGCCGCGGACTCCTCCGCCGCGCTGCGGCTCTTCGACCTCGCGTTCGATCCGCAGGAGCTCCTGGACGTCTCGGACGCCGTGCCGGCCGAGGTGGACACCCTGTTCGCGGCGATCTCCGAGTGGCGCCGGCTGGTCGGTTCGGACGGCGTGGGCTCGTCCGACCTCGGGGCGAACGTGGACCCGGCCATTCGTGAGCAATTGCAGGCGCTCGGTTACCTTCCCTAGCGGTTTCTTTGCAACCGCTCGGCGCCTGTCACTCGGCGCTCAAGCGGCTCCCGCCCCGTCCCGAAGAAACGGACATCATCCCGGAGGGCCGCGCCTTCGCGCGGCGGGAGCGGCCGATGCGCGGACAGTCCGTGAAGGTGCAGCGCTCGCTGCGCACGCGCGTGCTCGCCGCGTCCGCGCTGGCGTTCCTCGGCCTCTCCGCCGTCGTGTGCGTGGTGCTCCCGCGCGCGTACGAGGCGCAGGCGATGTCCGCGTTCCAGGATCGCGTGATGGCGGCCGCGCGCGGCGTGACCGCCATGGTGGGCGGCTCGCCGGTGCTCGACGGCTCCGCGCTCGACCCGGTGACGCGTTGGCTCGCGTCCGACCCCGCGTTCGTGGCGGCGGTCCTGGTGGATCCGAACGGCCGGGCCATCGACCGCTGGCCGGACTCCGCCGGTTCGTTCGGCGAACTGCCGGACACGGGGGATGCCCACGTGCGCGTGGTGCCCTCCGGCACGGTGGCGGTGCAGCCGCTCCGCCCCGGCGACCCCGGCTCCCCCTGGTTGGCCATCCGCTACTCGAGCACGTCGCTCGTGCGGGACTTCGAGAACGTGCGCTGGCTGTTCGCGTCGCTGTTCCTGTTCACGACCGTCGTGTTCTTCATCCTCACGAACTACCTCACACGCACGATCCTCCAGCCGCTGGAGGAGATCGGCCGCGCCGCGATGTCCCTGGCGGACGGCGAGCCCGTGGTGCAGGTGCCCACCACCGGCGACCGCGAGATCGACGACCTCGGGCAGTTCATCGCGAAGCTGGGCGAAAGCCGGCGGCAGTCCCGCGTGATGACGAGCCCGGCGGAGCTGCTGGCCGCGCGCCGCTGGGGTCGCGAGGGCAAGCCCGTGCCGCCCGCCGTGTTGCCGGCATCGTCCTCGACCGGGGCGAACGGGACCACGACGACGCCGGACTCCCCGTCCGACGACGCGCGCAACCCGCTCTGATCGTCCGGCGCTTCCCCGGGCCCGGCCGGGACTAGCCCGCCGGGAACCCGTCTCCCGGCGTCATCGCGCGGCGGCGGTCCTCGCTCGGCGGCGCGTCCCCGTCGATCGGGTGCCAGTGCGACACGGCCGGCTCGCCCTCCGTCCAGCAGAGGAGCACGTTCCGGTGGCCGCGCCGGGCCACGAAGTGGACCACGCCCTTCTCCAGGTCGCGGAGCAGGTACCCCTGGGTCTCCAGCGCGCCGAGCATCCCCTCGAACTCCGAGATCCCGCGGTGGTAGCGCACCTTCGCGGACAGGTACTCGCGCAGGTCGGGGTTGTCCGACGAGACCGCGCGGTCGCAGATGAGGTCCAGCACCTCCAGCCGGTCCTCCAGCCGCTCGATCTCGCGCAGCGTCCGGCGGAGCGCGGGGAGCGTCTGCCGGAGCTCCTTCACGGCTTCGTTCGCTTCCCGGATCGTGAAGATCCGAACGTCGGGGCGGCTTGCCATGAGACACCTCGCCTTCGGAGGGGATCGCGGGAACGACCTCCGCGCCGGCCCTCGCGACGGGACCGACGCTACCCTTTGGATGCCCGGGCCGTCGGAAAGTTCCCGCGAAGGCGTGAAGAAGCCTGGCCGCCGCAACGCGGGCGGCGCCGCGCGCGTTCGCGTGCGCCGGGCCGGACGTATCCGGATCGGGCACGTCGCGAACCGCAGTCCGGTCCCCGTCCCGGGAGGTCGGCCATGTTCGGGAAGCTGTACCTGTACGACTCCAGCACGGAGGAGGACCGCAGCCAGGCCGACGGCCGGTTCAGCGCGTCGGACGGCGTCCGGTCCTACGGCGTGGACAGCAAGAGCGCGATGCTGTTCATCCTGGACCGCCTCGTGAAGGAGAAGGCGTACTTCTCCCGCCTCCTGGTCCAGTGCCACGGCGGTCCCGGGAACCTCAAGATCAACGGCGGGTCGATCTGGGACACCACGCTCCGGGACGACTTCTCGGGCCGCGGCTACGACGCGCTCTTCCCGCTCTACACGCGCATCTACTTCGACGGCTGCAACGTGGCCGAGGGATCGCTGGGTACGGGCTTCCTGGAGATGGTGGGGCGGGTCTTCCTCCGGCGCGGCGGCGGGGAGGTGTTCGGCTGGACCAGCGCGGGCTACGGGATGTCCGGCTGGATCCCCTTCGTCGGCGGCCACACGATCCACTTCTCGGGCAGCCTGAAGAAGCTGCACTTCCGGCCGGGCGGCGTCCTGTACGCGCCGCCGCCCCCGAAGTACTCGCCCGGCCCCGAGCGGCTCGAGCGCGGCTTCAAGATCTGAAGCTCAGGCGGTGGCCGCGGCCTCCGCCAGCGCCTTCGGCTTCCCGTCCTCGGGCAGCCACGCGATGTACGGCCCCATGGCCAGCACGCCCAGCTTGCCCAGCTTGAACGCGCGCACCGCGTCGAACGGCGAGCACACGATGGGCTCCTCGTGCATGTTGAAGCTCGTGTTGATCAGCGTGGGCACGCCGGTGCGGCGGCGGAAAGCCTCCAGCACGCGGTGGAAGCTTGGGTTCGAGTCCTTCGTCACGAGTTGCGGCCGCGCGGTGCCGTCCACGTGCACGGCCGCGGGGTTGTGGTCGATCATCTCCTTCGTGCAGTCGAAGGTGATGGTCATGAACTGCGCCGCGTACTCGCCGCCGTCCATGTTCCGGTAGGATCCGTGCCGGTGCTCGAACATCGTGGCCGGCGCGAACGGCATGAACTCCGTGCGGCCGAGCCGCTTGTTCAGCCACGAGTTCACGCTGGCGTCCTTCGCGCGGTACATCACGGTGCGGTTCCCGAGCGCGCGCGGGCCGTACTCCATGCGCCCGTGGAAGCGGCCGACCACGATGTCCGAAGCCACGAGGTCCGCGATGCGCTCCTCCACGTCGTCGAAGCGTTCGTACGGCAGCTCCGCCTTCTCCAGCTCGGCGCGCATCTGGGCCTCGGTGTAGTCCGGGCCGAAGTAGACGTCGTCCAGCACGTACGGCTCGAAGCCGTTCTTCTCCTCCACGAGGAAGGCCGCGCCGGTGCCGAGCCCGCCGTCGCCCATGCCCGGGTGGATGAAGATCCGCTCCACGCCGGCCACCTCGAAGATGCGCTGGTTCAGCTTCACGTTCGACACGACGCCGCCGGACAGCACCACGTCCTTCATCCCGGTCCGGTCCACCCAGTGCTTCACCATGCGCTGCACCACGCGCTCCATGGCCACCTGGTGCGCGGCGGCGATGTCCTGCTTCGTGAAGCGCAGCGAGAGCAGCCGCGGGAAGAACGCGTTCAGCGTGCCCTTGAGCCGGACCTCGCCGTCGCCCTCCTCGAAGCGGGCCATCAGCACGTCCATCAGCAGCTTCGGATCCCCGTACGCCGCCAGCCCGAGGATCTTGCCCTCGTGCCGGTTCGGCTTGAACCCGAGCGCGGACGTGAGCTGCTCGTAGTACACGCCGAACGAGTGGGGGAACGGCGTGCGGTGCAGCATCTCGATGGGCTTCCCGCGGCGGCCCACCGCCACGCAGCCCGTCATGCCGGAGCCGTACGCGTCGAGCGAGAGGCACAGCGCCTCGTCGAAGCCGGACGTGTAGTAGCCGTTCGCGGCGTGCGCGTGGTGGTGCTCCACCCGCTGCAGCTTCGCCAGGAGCCCCCGCTTCTGCAGCTCGCGCACCAGCTCGTTCGAGTACTTGTGGTGGTCCGCGGACGCCTGCCGGCACCACTGCCAGTAGCGGACCAGGTGCGAGAGCTTGTCCGCGATCGTGGTGGACGCGGTCAGCTTGTACAGCAGGCGGCGCGACGCCGCCTTGTCCATGTAGTTCTGATAGCCCTCGAAGCGCACCGGCTGTCCCGGCGAGGGAACGCGACCGGAACCGGCCACCGCGCGGAGCGCCCGGTGGCACTCCGACAGCGAAGCCCCGGTGACCCGGGAGAGCTCGTCCCGGAAGCCCTTCCAGACCAGCCGCGACTCCTCGGCCCCGTCGAAGAAGGGGTAGGCCACCACGTCGATTTCCGCGGCCTTCACGCCGGCCCGGCGGAACATCTCGTCCAGCGCCAGGTGGGGGAAGCCGTCCTGCAGCTTCACCCGGGAAAGCCGCTCCTCCCCGATCGCCCACGTGATGCGGCCGTTCTCGTGCAGGGAGACGGTCGAGTCCTTGTCGAGGGGCGAAATGCCGAGGACGAGCATCGGGGGTCCTTTCGCGTGGTTTCGGGGGGCGCCGGGGCGGATGAGCCGCAACCCTGGATTTCGGCGCTGGGGTCGGAGCGCCTTAGTCTAGCAGAGGTCGGGGGACGGGTGGTATCCGCGCCCCGCGCTGACGATCGCCGCGACCGGGACCCCGGTGGAGCCGCCGCGGTTCCTGTCCTGGGGGCGGGCGAAGGCCGCCTACCGCTGAACCGCGGTCGCGCGGAACAGTGCCGGCGCGCGTTCCGCGTAGCGCGCGGCCAGCCGCTGCCACTCCGCGGGCTCGATGCGCAGGTGCAGCTTCAGCTGGTCCTTGTGCGGGGTCTCCTCCAGGATCTCCGCCACGGCCCGCAGCCGGGCCAGCACCTCGCCGTCGGCGAGCGGCACGGCGCCGCGCACCTCCAGCCAGCCGCGGCGGAGCCGCGCGCGGATGGCCTCACACAGCGCCTCCAGGCCGAGCCCGTCCCGCGCGGACACCAGCACCGCATCCGGATCGGCCTCCGTGCGCTTCTGCACGGCGAGCCGCGTCTCCGCATCCAGGCGGTCGCTCTTGTTCAGCACCGCGAGCTGCGGGATGTCCTGCGCCCCGATCTCCTTCAGCACCTCGTCCACGGACTTGCGCTGCGCGTCGCCGTGCTTCGACGCCACGTCCTGCACATGCAACAGCAGGTCCGCGCCCGCCACCTCGGCGAGCGTGGCGCGGAAGGACTCCACCAGCGAGTGCGGCAGCCGGCGCACGAACCCCACCGTGTCCGTGAGCGTGACGTGGAACCCCGGGCCCAGGTCGAGCACGCGCGTGGTGGCGTCCAGCGTCTCGAACAGGCGGTCGCGGCGCTCCACGTCCGCCTCGGTCAGCGCGTGCATGAGCGTGCTCTTCCCCGTGTTCGTGTATCCCACGAGCGCCACGCGGAAGACGTTCGCGTGCAGGTTGCGCTGGATCTCCAGGCGCTCGCCCGTGCGGGACAACCGCTCCTTCAGCCGCGTCAGGCGGTCGCGGATGCGGCGGCGGTCCACTTCCAGCTGCGTCTCGCCGGGGCCGCGCGTGCCGATGCCGCCGCCGGTGCGGCTGAGGTGCTCCCACAACCGCGTGAGCCGCGGCAGCAGGTACTCCAGCTGCGCCACCTCCACCTGCAGCTTCGCCACCGGCGTGCGCGCGCGCCGCGCGAAGATGTCCAGGATGAGCTCGGTGCGGTCCAGGACCTTGATGTCCAGGATCTTCTCGAGGTTGCGGCCCTGCGCCGGCGACAGGTCGTGGTCCAGGACGATGAGGTTCGCGCCCACGCGCGCCGCCTCGTCCTTCAGCTCCGTGGCCTTGCCGCTGCCGAGGAACGTGCGCCCGTCCACGCGCGCGCGGCTCTGCAACGCGCGCGCCGCCACGCGCGCACCGGACGCGCGCACGAGCGACGCCAGCTCGTCCAGGCTCTCCTCGGCCTCCTCGCGGGACACCGCCGGCAGCCGGAGCCCCGCCACGATGGCCACCTCCTCGCCCGCGATCTTCCGGGGATCCTTGGTGGCGCCGCGACGCCCCCGTCGGGCCCGCCGCTCCTCCTGGCGCTTCTCCCGGAGATCGTGCCGGTGCTGTGCGTGCTCCGCGGAGCGCGTTCGCCGGCCGTTCGTCATGCGCCGCCGCCTCCCGGGAAGGCCTCCCCCGCGGACAGGGCGTAGGACAGCCCCTCCAGCTCGATCACGAGGTTCACATCCCGCACGGACACGCCGTCCGGGACCTCCAGGCGCGTGGGCGCGAAGTTCAGGATGCCCCGGATGCCGGCCGCCATCATGCGGTCCGCGGCCTCCTGCGCCGCCGCGGCCGGCGTGGCCAGGATGCCCAGGGACACGCCCTCCGTCCGGGCGAACCCCTCCAGCTCGGCCATCGGCCGGACCGTCACGTCGCCGGCGCGCTGCCCCACCTTCGCGGGGTCCGTGTCGAAGAGCCCGAGGATCCGGAAGCCCTGGGCGGCGAACCCGGTGTAGCCCGTGAGGGCCGAGCCGAGCCGGCCGGCCCCCACCACCACGGTGCGCCACGTCCGGTTCAGCCCGAGGATGTCCCGGAGCGCGCCTTCCAGCGCCTCCACCTCGTATCCGCGCCCGCGGACCCCGAAGTTCCCGAAGACCGACAGGTCCTTCCGCACCTGGGCGGACGTGAGCCCCCCCTCGACGGCGAGGCGATCCGAGGAGATGGTGGTCTCCCCCCGGCTGCGCACGTCCCGGAGAATGCGAAGATAGAGTGAAAGGCGGCGGACCGTGGAGTCCGAGACCTTCCGCGGACTTGACATGGGCAGGAGCGTCCTGGATGGTGGGGAGAGCCTTCGCAAGCTAGCAACCCGTCCAGGGGCTGTCAACGCGCCCCCTGGCCGCATGCCCCGAGAGAGCCTGATCATGTCGTTCCTGTCGCCCCGCCGTACCGCACGTGCCCTGTCCGCGCTCGGCCTGCTCGCGACTCTCGCGTCCGTCGCGTTCGCGGAGACCACGCGCCGCGTCCCCGCCGATTTCGCCACCATCAGCGAGGCCATCGCCGCGTCCGAGCCGGGCGACGTGATCGAGGTCGGCCCCGGCGTGTACCGCGAGAGCGTGCTGCTCACCGAGACGAAGGGCGACCGCCTGGTCATCCGCTCCACCGAGGGCGCCGCGAAGACCACGATCGCCTACGGCGACACCGCGAACATCAACGAGGCCGTGGTCACGTTCCAGCGCTGCTCCAACTCCACGCAGCTCATCGGCTTCAGCATCGACGGCCGGGACCTGGCGAAGCGCGGGCTCCTGGTGAGCTCGGACAGCCGGCCGATCGTCGAGGACGTGGCCATCAGCGGGTGCGACTACGGCGTGGCGTCGCACAAGGGCTCCGCGCCGTACCTGCGCAACGTGTCGGCCACGGGCTCCCGCACGGCCGGGCTGTTCGTGCAGGGCGGCGGCGCCGACGCGAAGGACTGCCGCTTCACCGGGAGCGAGAAGTTCGGCGTGTACGTCAGCACCGGCACCACGCCCGTCCGGCTGCGCAACGTGACCGCGTCGGAGAACGGGAACGTGGGCATCCAGGCGTCGGACTGCGAGCTGTCCATCGAGACCGCCACCGTCGTGAACAACGGCGACACGGGCATCATCCTGCAGGACACCTCGCCGGAGATCTCCAACGCGCTGGTGGAGGGCCACAAGAACGTGGGCATCGTGATGGAGGTGTCCTCCGCCACGCTCGTGAGCAGCACGATCCGCAAGAACCAGTACGGCGTCGTCGCGTCCATCGAGGGTGAGCCGCGCATCTTCAAGTGCCTGTTCGAGGACAACGAGGCCTACCACGTGGGCATCGAGGGGGACTCGAACCCGCTGATCGGCGGCAGCCCGGAGAACGCGAACCGGTTCCTCGGCAAGGCGGACGCGCGCGTGCAGACCAGCAGCTCCGCGCGGGTGATCGCCACGCACAACTTCTGGGATCTGCCGTGCACGCCGAAGAAGTTCTTCCTGAACACGGGCAGCGGCACGCTGAAGCGGCAGCCGTGGATGTCGCCCCACCTCGCGAAGGTGATGGACGACTGCACGGAGGCCCGGAAGCTGTTCAAGCTCTACAAGAAGGACCGCCTCGACGAGAACGACGAGCCGATCGAGAAGGGCGCGAAGGCGTCGCGCGACGCCACCACCGCGGGGGCCGGCGACGGCGCCGCCGCCGCCGAGGCCGACGCGGGCGCCTCCGCGCGGTCCTGACCCCACCGGATCGTCAGGCGCCTCCGGCCGCGTCCGTCCGGGGCGCCGGGAGCGTCGCGTGCGCCGCGGACTTCGCGTGCAGCGCCACCGTCACACGATGCGCGCTCCCCGTCGAATCGCCCCGCCCCGTCCAGCGCGCCACCACCCGGTGCAGATCCTCCAGGAAGGGTCCCACCTCCGCCGGGGCCAGCCGGAGTTCCGCGTCCACGACGCCGGCCCCGCTGCCGCCCGACTCCGCGGCGTGCCGCTCCAGGCGCGCCGCCGCGGCCAGCAGCCGCGCGGCTCCCGCCGCGCCCGCGTCCTCGCGGTCCGCGGCCAGCCGCCCGAGGAGGCGCGGGCTCACCGCGATGCGGCGCGCCGCGACCTGCACGCGCCGCTCGGTGCTGTTCCCCGCCGTCCGTTCCTCCACGAGCCGCAGGAATCCGCGCGCCTCGAGCTGCCGGAGGTGGTAGTTCACCTTCTGCCGGGGCAGGCGGAGGTGCCGCGCCACCCCGGCGGCCGTGTCCGGGTCCACGAGATGCTCGAGGATCCGCAGGCGCATGGGGTGGAAGAGCACCGCCGCGGCCCGGACGTCGCGCACGATCAGGGTCTCGTCCACGCTCGCCTCCCCGTCACCCCCGGGTGGCCCGGGGTGCCGACAAGATTTCTTGTCATCCTACGCGCCAAGCGTGGCGGCCGGCAAGCGCACGGTCGGGGTCAGACGGACCGGGTCATGAACACGCTGAATCCGTTGTCCGCGTAGTCGCCGAACGGGCCGCAGCGCGTGAATCCGGCGGTCTCGTAGAGCCGATGGGCCGGCGTGAATGCGGCGCCCGTGCCGGTCTCCAGCCACAGGGAGGTGATCCCGCGCGATCGCGCCTCGCGGATCAGGTGATCGAGGAGGGCGCGCCCCACGCCGCGGCCGAGGAACTCGTCGGCCACGCGCATCGACTTGATCTCGCCGCGCTCCGCGTCCAGGCGCTTCAGCGCGCCGCAGCCCGCGATCTCGTCCCCGATCCACGCGGACCAGAAGGTGACGCCCGGCTCCCGCAGCGCGTCCGCGTCGAGCGCGAACACGGCTCCGGGCGGGGAGCTGGCGTGCATCCCCGCCAGGTGCCGCGCGATGAGCCGGCGCGTGGGCTCGCCCGACAGATCGTCGAGGCGGATGCGAAGGTCCACGCCGTTGCCGGGCGGCCGAGGGGGGGCGGCGCTACGCCGCCCCGTCCCCGTCCCCGGCGGCCTCCGGCTCGTCCTCGCCGCCCACCACGCGAGCCACGGACACCACGCGGTCCCCTTCGCCCGGCTTCATGAGCCGCACGCCCTGGGTGTTCCGCCCGATCTCCGCGATCCCCTCGACCGACATCCGGATGAGGATGCCCTTCATGGAGATCAGCATCAGCTCGTCGGTGGGCGCCACTTCCTTGATGGCCACGAGCGCGCCGTTCCGCTCCGTGGCCTTCACCGTGATGATGCCCTTCCCGCCGCGGTGCGTGATCCGGTAGTCGTCCAGGACGGTGCGCTTGCCGTAGCCGTTCTCGGTGACCACGAGGATGGACGAGTTCTCGCCCTTCACGCAGACCATGCCCACGACGTGCTCGTCGCCCTCCAGCTCCACGCCGCGCACGCCGCGGGCGCTGCGGCCCATCGGGCGCACGTCCCGCTCGGGGAAGCGGATGGCCTTGCCGCCGGACTTCGCCAGGAGGATGTCGTGCGCGCCGTCCGTGATGACCGCGCCGATCAGGCGGTCCCCCTCGTCCAGCGACAGCGCGATGATCCCCGACCGGCGCGGCCGCGAGAACTCCGTGAGGAACGTCTTCTTGATGGTGCCCAGCTTCGTGGCCATCACCAGGAAGTGGTCCTCGGTGAACTGCTTCACCGGGACGTAGGCGCAGATCTGCTCCTCCTTCTCCAGCGGGAGCAGGTTCACGATGGCCTTGCCGCGCGCGGTCCGCCCGCCCTCCGGCAGCTCGTGCACCTTCAGCCAGTACAGCCGGCCGCGGTCCGTGAGGAACAGGATGTACTCGTGCGTGCTGGCGATGAACAGGTGCTCCACGAAGTCGTCGTCCCTCGTGGTGGCGCCGGTGATGCCGCGACCTCCGCGGCCCTGCCGCCGGTACGTGCCCACCGGGAGGCGCTTGATGTACCCGAGGTGGCTGATCGTGATGACCATGTCCTCCTCGGCGATCAGGTCCTCGATGGCGAACTCGCCGGTGTCGTCCACGATCTCCGTGCGCCGCTCGTCGCCGAACTCCTTCGCGATCCCCTCGGTCTCCTCGCGCACCACCGTCAGGATGTTCTTCCGCGAGGACAGGATGGTCTTGAGCCGCTCGATGAGCTTGAGGAGTTCCGCGTACTCCTCCTCGATCTTCGAGCGCTCCAGGCCCGTGAGCCGCGCCAGGCGCATGTCGATGATGGCCTGCGACTGCGGCTCGGAGAGCCCGAACCGGCCCTGCAGCGCGCTCTTCGCGTCGTCCGGGGTCTTCGACGCCCGGATGACCTTGATGACCTCGTCGATCCTGTCGAGGGCGATCTTCAGGCCTTCCAGGATGTGCGCGCGCGCCTCGGCCTTCTTCAGCTCGAACTCGGAGCGCAGGCGCACGATCTGGACGCGGTGCTCCACGAACTCCGTGAGCAGCTCCCGCAGCGTGAGCACCTTCGGGCGGCCGTTCACCAGCGCCAGCATGATCACGCCGAACGTGACCTGCATCTGCGTGTGCTTGAACAGCTGGTTCATGATCACGTTGGCGTTCGCGTCGCGCTTGGTCTCCAGCACGATGCGCATGCCGTCGCGGTCGGATTCGTCCCGCAGGTCGCTGATGCCCTGGATCTTGTCGTCCCGGACGAGGTGCGCGATGGACTCCAGCAGGTTGGACTTGTTCACCGCGTACGGGATCTCGGTGATGATGATGGCCTCGCGCCCGTTCTTGTACGTCTCGATGTTCGCCTTCGCGCGGATCACCACCCGGCCGCGGCCCGTGAGGTACGCGTCCCGGATGCCGCCGCGGCCGTAGATGATGCCGCCGGTGGGGAAGTCCGGGCCGGTCACGATGCGCAGCAGCTTCTTGTCGTCCAGCTCCGGCTCGTCGATCACGGCGCAGATGGCCTTGCACACCTCGCCCACGTTGTGGGGCGGGATGTTCGTGGCCATGCCCACCGCGATGCCGGACGACCCGTTCACCAGGAGGTTCGGGAACTTCGCCGGGAAGACGACCGGCTCCTCCTTGGTCTCGTCGTAGTTCGGGACGTACTGGACCGTCTCCTTCTCCAGGTCCGCCATGAGCTCCAGCGCCGCGCGCGTGAGCCGCGCCTCGGTGTAGCGCATGGCCGCGGGCGGGTCCCCGTCCACCGAGCCGAAGTTCCCCTGCCCGTCCACGAGCGCGTAGCGCATGTTGAAGTCCTGCGCCATGCGGACGAGCGTGGGGTAGATGACCGCCTCGCCGTGCGGGTGGTAGTTGCCGCTGGCGTCGCCGGCGATCTTCGCGCACTTGCGGTAGTTCGAGGTGGGGGAGAGGTTCAGGTCGTTCATCGCCACCAGCACGCGCCGCTGCGACGGCTTCAGCCCGTCGCGGACGTCCGGCAGGGCGCGCGAGACGATCACCGACATCGAATAGTCGATGTACGAGTGCTTCATCTCGTCTTCGATCTCGATCGGGATGATCCGTTCCGGTCCGGCCATGACTTCCCTTCCGCTGGGCGGCGCGCGGCGCCGCTAGATCAGATCCAGGTTGCGGACCTGGTCCGCGTGCTGCTCGATGAACTGGCGACGGGGCTCCACTTCCTCGCCCATCAGCTTCGTGAAGATGCGGTCCGCCTCCACCTCGTCCTCCAGGCGCACGAGCCGCATGGTGCGCGTCTCCGGGTTCAGCGTGGTCTCCCAGAGCTGCTCCGGGTTCATCTCGCCGAGGCCCTTGTAGC
Source organism: uncultured Gemmatimonadota bacterium (assembly GCA_964571855.1). Classification (GTDB taxonomy): domain Bacteria; phylum ARS69; class ARS69; order ARS69; family ARS69; genus CAYYFX01. The sequence continues at coordinate 687,174 of CAZNDO010000001.1, read as the reverse complement.
GCTGCACCTGCAGGCCCTTCGCGCCCTTCGTGCCGTCGCCCATCTTCTTCACGAGCCGGTCCTTCTCGTCGTCCGAGTACGCGTACACCTCCTCCTTGCCGCGCTTCACCCGGAAGAGCGGCGGGATGGCGATGTACATGTGCCCGGTGGCGATGAGCGTCTTCATCTCGCGGAAGAAGAACGTCATGAGCAGCGTGCGGATGTGGGAGCCGTCCACGTCCGCGTCGGTCATGATGATCACCTTGCCGTAGCGCAGCTTCTCGATGTTGAACTCGTCCCGGATGCCGGTGCCGATGGCCGTGATCATGGCGCGGATCTCCTCGTTCGCGAGGATCTTGTCCTCCCGCGCCTTCTCCACGTTCAGGATCTTGCCGCGGATGGGGAGGATGGCCTGGAAGCGGCGGTCCCGGCCCTGCTTCGCGGTGCCGCCCGCCGAGTCCCCCTCCACGATGAAGATCTCGCAGTGCTCCGGATCCGTGATGGAGCAGTCCGCCAGCTTGCCCGGCAGGGAGGAGTTCTCCAGCGAGCTCTTCCGCCGCACGAGCGCGCGCGCCTTGCGCGCGGCCTCGCGCGCCCGGGCCGCCGCGATGGCCTTCTCCACGATCTTGCGCGCGACGGGCGGGTTCACCTCGAGGAACTCGCCGAGCCGGTCGCCCACGACCTGCTCCACGATGCCCTTCACCTCGGAGTTCCCCAGCTTCGCCTTCGTCTGGCCCTCGAACTGCGGCTCCGGGATGTTCACGGAGACGACGGCGGAGAGGCCCTCGCGCACGTCGTCCCCCGAGATGGACGTGATCTTGTCCTTCGCGGTGCCCTTGAACAGGTTCGCCTTCGTGGCGTAGTTGTTCAGCGTGCGGGTGAGCGCCGCCTTGAATCCGATGAGGTGCGTGCCGCCCTCGACCGTGCGGATGTTGTTCGCGAAGGAGAACAGCGTCTCCGCGTACGTGTCGTTGTACTGCAGGGCCACCTCCACCGTGATGCCGTCCTTCTCGGCGGTCAGGTGGATGGGCTTCTTGTGCAGCACGTTCTTGTTCTCGTTCAGGTACGTGACGAACTCCGAGAGCCCGCCCTTGTACATGAAGTCGTGCGCCTTGGAGGTGGCCTCCTCCCGGATCGTGATGCGCACGCCGCTGTTCAGGAACGCCAGCTCCCGGAGGCGCGTGGACAGGACGTCGAAGTGGAATTCGGTCGTCTCGAAGACCTTCGGGTCCGGCATGAAGGTGACCTTCGTGCCGTTCTTCCGGGCCTTGCCCGTCACCTTCACCGGGGCGGTGGGCGCGCCGCGCTCGTACCGCTGCGTGTGCACCTCGCCGTCGCGGCGGACTTCCACGTCAAGCCAGATCGAGAGCGCATTCACCACGGACACGCCCACGCCGTGCAGACCGCCGGAAACCTTGTAGGCCTCCCGGTCGAACTTCCCGCCGGCGTGCAGCGTGGTCATGATGACCTCGAGCGCGCTCTTGCCCTCGGAGTGCATCTCCACGGGGATGCCGCGGCCGTCGTCGTCCACCGAGACGGAGCCGTCCTTGTTCAGCACCACGTCCACGCGCGTGCAGAACCCGGCCAGCACCTCGTCGATCGAGTTGTCCACGACCTCGTAGACGAGGTGGTGGAGGCCGTCCACGCCGGTGGAGCCGATGTACATGGCGGGGCGCTTGCGGACGCCCTCCAGGCCCTTGAGGACCTGGATGTCCTTCGCGCCGTAGTCCGCCTTGCCCGGCGCCGGTCGTTTCGTCTCGTTCGCTTCCGTCACGGTGTCTCCCACGTGGCCATCTCGCTTTCCGTGCGCGCCCGGCGCCCCCGCGCGGATCCGCGGGTCGCACCCGGCGCGTCAGTCGCCCTCGGCGATGCGCCTCATGCTCTCCCGGTACGCCGCGCCGTCGAACCTCGGATACGCGTCCGAGATGCGCTGCGCGACGCTCGGCCCCTCCTCCGTCCCCTCATCCCCTTCCGGCTTCCTCGCGCCGGCCGGCGCCGGCTCCGCGCGCGCGGCGGTGGCGACGGCGCGCCGCTCGCCGGCCTCCGCCTCCCGCACGAGGGAGGAGAGGTTCGCGTCCGACTCCAGGAGCACGAGCTCCCGCGCCGATGCGCCCTCGCCCGCGACCTCGCGGAAGCGGCGCAGGATCTCGCGCTTATGGAACGCGAGCTCCTGCCGCAACGCGGCCCCGTGGCACACCACGAAGAGACGTCCGCCGGCGAGGCGGAGCGCCCGGGTCCGTTGCGCGAGGTGGGTGCCCACGATCTCGGGCCAGCTCGCGAGGCCGCGCGCCTCGGCGATCCTCCGCCGGAGGACGTCCGCCCCTTCGAGGCTCTCCAGGAGCACCCCGACCCGGTCCACCCGTCCTCCCCTCCGCCGGCTCCGGACGCGCCGGAGCCCCCGGCCGGTCGCAGGTGGATGCAGAGTACCCGATTTCCGGGAAGCGAGGGGCGGATTTTCGCCATGTGGGCGCAGTCCGGGACGGTCTCCGGCCTCGATCGGCGGCGGGCCCCTGGGGGGGCAGGGGCCGGCGCGGGATCCTGCCCTTGTGGACCGCCTGCGGGATTCCGGACCCGCCGGTTCTTGACCCACGATTCCGGGTTCGTATTTTCGGAGGACCGGGGCCGCGCCCCCTGCGACCCGGGCCCCGGAACACCCCCGCTCGGCCGCGGTTCGCCGGTTTCCGGGGGAGGAAGGGGGCTGTTCCATGAACCGCCACGCCGGGCTGGCCGGCGTTCTCGCCGCGGGGCTCCTCGTCCTCGCCTTTGCCGGCTGCAGTAAGCGACCCGACTACCAGGACACGGCGCTTTCGGACGTGCTGGCGCACCGCGTGCCGGCGCCGCTGGAGCGGTACCTGATCGATCGGCCGCCCGTTCCGGCCGTGCGGCGGAACACGGGCATCATCCGGGACGGCAGCCTCTTCGCCATCCTGGTGGGGCCCGACCTCAAGAAGAACCTGGAGGCGTTCCCGGCGAACGCCCGCTTCGGGGTGCGGCTCGTGCGGGAGCCGAGCGTGTACCTGATCCTGGAGCGCGTGTACGTGGGCGAGGAGTTCACCGACCTCCTCGGGAAGGACGAGTCGTTCCGCTTCCACTTCCCGAAGTTCGTGCCGCCGGCGGAGGTCCCCTTCGACGACTTCCGCGCGGACCTGCCCGAGTCCCTCGCGGCGCGCACGGGCAACGCGCAGCTCTCCGACGTACCGCTGACCGTCTCGAACCTGACCGAGGCCGAGGCCGCGTGGGCCGGACCGCTGTCCCCGGGGATGCACGTGGACCACGAGTGCTACGCGATCGGCCCCCCGGAGTGCCGCTTCCTCGTGGGCACGCGGGATCCCATGGTGCTCCTGATGCTGGACTTCCTGCGCACGGAGAAACGCGCCTTCTCCGGCGGGGTGACGCTGGTGTCGAGCGCGTCGAAGGCGGAGCGCGCCAGGGTCGGGCTCGCGGGGATCGTGGACGTGAAGTGGATCCACCTGGGCGGGTCGATGTACTTCATGGCGCCGTAGCGCCACCGCGGCGGGGCGCGCCGGGCGCGCCCCGCCCGCCCCGTCAGCGGATGACTGCCGTGGGCTGCCCTGCGGTCGCGAGGATGCGCGGCGTCTCGATCATGGGTCTACGCCCCTCGGCGCTTCGCGCGGGCCGCGAGGACTTCCGCCAGCCGGTCGTAGCCGGCCTTCACCCCGGTCTCCATGCCGGACTTCAGCACGCCGTCGCGCGCTTCCTGCGACTCGTAGCGCACGGTCATGGTGACGGTGGTCCGGCCGGCGCGCTCCACGAACGTGGTGGTCACCTCGGCCTCTCCCGGGTACCAGGCCTGGTCGAACTTCTCGGTGGCCACGATGCGCTCGGCCCGCACGACCTCGCGGTACTCGCCGCCCATGCCCATCACCGTCCCGTTCCCGTTGCGCCAGACCCAGCGGTACTTCCCGCCGACGCGCACGTCCATCTCGCACACGAGGAACGACCACCCCGGCGGGCCGAGCAGCCACTGCCGCACGAACTCCGGTTTGGTGTGGGCGTCGTAGACGAGCTGCGCCGGCGCGTCGAACTCGCGCGACATCGCGATCTCGCGCGGCGACGGCGTGGTCACTCTCAAAGTCCCCTCGGTTCCCTCGGTGGTCACGGGCGGCCTCCATCGGACGGGTTCGGGGCGTCGTTCGCTTCGTGGTCGTTCACATCGCGGTTGTTCGCTGCCGCCTCGTTCGCTGCGGTGTCGGGCGCGGGGGCGGCGGTGGACGCCTCGAGCTTCATCGCGTCCAGGAGCGCGTCCAGGCGGCGGTAGTTGTCCTCCCAGATCCGGCGGTGGCGTTCGAGCCACTCGGTCGCATCGGCGAGCCTCTCCACGACGAGGCGGCGCGGGCGGCGCTGCGCCGCGCGGCCGCGCGCGATGAGTCCCGCGCGCTCGAGCACCTTGAGGTGCTTCGACACCGCGGGCTGGCTCATCGCGAACGGGGCCGAGAGCTCCGTGACGGTGGCGTCGCCCGCGGCGAGGCGTGCGAGGATCGCGCGGCGGGTGGGGTCGGCGAGCGCGGCGAAGGTGGCGTCGAGCGGATCGGTGGACATCGTGCATAACCCCCCGATTGCGTAACCGTGTGGTTATATACCGTGTGGCCCCGGCCCCTGTCAAGCGGCTTGGCCGGGACGCCCTCGGTCGCCCTTCGGTGGCCGTCGGGTAACCCGCTGCCCGGAAACCACTTGTGTCGATCTGATTCACGCCCCGCATCATGCGGGAGATCCCGGATTGCCTCCCTCGCGGCCGGCGGTAATTTGAAGACAGAGGATTCCGCTTTGCGCCCCACCGAGGGAGGTGCCCCCGTGTCCGCGGTGAAAGAGCGCCCCAAGCCCACCGTCCTGCCGCAGCTCTGCAAGGGGTGCGGTCGGTGCATCGACGCCTGCCCCAAGCACTGCATCACGATGGGGCACGAGATCAACCAGGACTCCGGGCTCGTCCCGATCGTCATCGACTACGACGTGTGCAACGGCTGCGGCGTCTGCATCTCCGCATGCCCGGAGCCGTACGGCCTGGCCACGGACACCTACGAGCTCGAGGATCCCGCGCACCTCTTCGGGCCGCGCGCCGTTCCCGAGCTCGGTCCGGCGGACATCCCGGCGCGACGCCTGCCGCTCCCGGCGTACGAGCCGATGGTGCTCAAGGGCAACTACGCCGCTGCCATCGGCGCGGTGCTCGCCGGCTGCCGGCACGTGTTCGGGTACCCCATCACGCCGTCCACGGAGGGCGCCGAGCTGCTGGCCGCCATCCTCCCGCGCATGGACGGCATCTTCCTGCAGGCCGTGAGCGAGGTGGCCACGGTGAACCACATGTACGGCTGCGGCGCGGCAGGCACGCCGTGCATCACGTTCACCAGCTCGCCGGGCTTCAGCCTCATGCTCGAGGGCATCTCGTACATGGTGGGCGCCGAGGTCCCCGGCGTGTTCGTGAACGTGCAGCGCGGCGGCCCCGGCCTGGGCAACATCGGTCCGGAGCAGTCCGACATCAAGCTGGCGTGCCGCGGCCTGGGGCACGGCAACTCGCACGCCATCGTGCTGGCGCCGGCCACGCCGCAGGAGATGCTGGATCTCACGATGGACGCCTTCCGCCTGGCCTTCGAGTACCGCGCGCCCGTCGTCGTGCTGCCGGACGGCTACCTCGGGCAGATGACCGGGAAGGTCCGCCTGCCGGACCACATGGTGGTGCCGGGCCGGCCGGCGTGGTCCGTGTGGGGGGACGCCGAGCACCGCCACAACCTGATCACGTCCATCTACCTGGCGGAGCCGGATCTCGAGAGGCACAACGAGCACCTGAACCGCAAGTACGCGCGCATGCGCGCGGCGGAGCAGCGCGCGAACCTCTTCCTTGCCGAGGACGCGGACCTCCTGATCGTGGCGTGCAACACGCCGGCCCGCATGGCGAAGGGGGCGGCGCTGGCCCTTCGCGAGCGCGGCGTGAAGGCCGGGCTCTTCCACCCGGTCACGCTGTGGCCGTTCCCGGTCGACGCGCTCCTGCCGCGGCTGGCGCACGCGCGGGACGTCCTCGTGGTGGAGGCCGGGCCGGGGCAGCTGGAGGACGAGCTGCGGCTCGCGCTGTCGCACGCGGAGGCGAAGCCCGTGCCCATCCACTCGCTGCGGCGGCTGGGCGGGGTGATCCCCCAGGAGCACGAGATCGTGGAGAAGGCCCTGCGCATCCGGGAGGTGGCGGCATGAGCGCGACGAAGCAGACCGGCGCGGCGTTCTACCGCAAGTTCGACCGGCACGCGAACGGCAAGGGGCTGAAAGCCTCCACCACGCACTACTGCCCGGGCTGCGGGCACGGCCTCGTGCACAAGTACCTGGCCGAGTGCATCTCCGAGCTGGAGATCCAGGACCGTGCCATCGCCATCTCGCCGGTGGGCTGCGCGGTGTTCCTCTACTACTACTTCGACGTCGGCAACACGCAGGCCGCCCACGGCCGCGCGCCGGCGGTCGCCATCGGGCACAAGACCGCGAACCCGGACTCCATCGTGGTCTCGTACCAGGGGGACGGGGACCTCGCGTCCATCGGTCTCGCGGAGATCATCCACGCCGCGCAGCTCGGCATCCCCATCTCCGTGGTCTTCGTGAACAACGCGATCTACGGCATGACCGGCGGGCAGATGGCCCCCACCACGCTCATGGGCCAGAAGTCCTCCACCACGCCGGACGGCCGCGGCACGTTCCAGGGCCCGCCGCTGAAGGTGGCGGAGATGATCGCCGGCCTTGCCGGCCCGGTGTACGTGGAGCGCACCGCGCTCTACGACCAGAAGACGCGTCTCCGCACGAAGAAGGCCATCCGGAAGTCCCTGCAGCTCCAGATGGAGGGGAAGGGCTTCAGCTTCGTCGAGGTGCTCTCCGAGTGCCCCACGCACCTGAAGATGACGCCCACGCAGGCGGAGGAGTGGGTGAAGGACTTCATGGTGCCCGCGTACCCGCTCGGCGTGCTGAAGGACGAGGACCGCGAGGGCGGCTTCTTCGGCGAGGAGCGCCCCACGTTCGATCCGGAGCGCGTCCTCGGGGTCGTGGGCGCGGGCACGGACGCGCCCGAGCGCTTCGCGAAGAACTTCCCCGGGCACCTGCACGCGACCGACGTGTCGCTGAAGCTCGCCGGCGCCGGCGGCGACGGCGCGCAGACCGCCGCCATGGTGCTCGCCCGCGCCGCCATCGCCGAGGGCTTCGACGCCACGCACATCCCGAGCTACGGACCGGAGTCCCGCGGCGGGACCAGCTACGCGGACGTGCACGTGGCGCGCACGGAGGTGCTGTCCCCCGCGTCGCCGCGGCCGCACGTGCTCGTGGCGTTCAACGCGCCGAGCCTGGCCAAGTTCGGCCCGGCGGTGCCCGAGGGCGGCACGGTGGTGTACGACTCCACCGTGATCACCGAGGTGCCGCCGCTCGCGAAGGGCGTGAAGGTGGTGGCGGTGCCGTTCACGGCGACCGCGCTGGACCTCGGCAAGGCCGTGGTGAAGAACATGGTCGCGCTGGGCGCCGTGTGCGGGGCCACGCGGATCCTGCCCGAGGAGTCCTTCCTCGCGGTGATCGCGCGCAGCCTGAAGGCGGACTGCGCCATGATGGACTTGAACCGGGAGGCGTTCCGGCGGGGGATGGCGGCGGCGGGCGCTACGGCCGCTTGATCCCCAGCTCGCGCATCCGCCGGTAGAGCGTGGCGCGGCCGATGCCGAGCGCCGCCGCCGCGTCGTCCGCGCGGGGGAGGCGCCGCAGCGCGGCCACGATGCAGGCGCGCTCCACGGACTCCAGCGTGGACTTCAGATCCATCGGGCCGGTCCCGTCCGCCCGGTCCGTCCACTGCGCCAGCGCCTGCGCCGTGCGGTCCGCCGTGATCTCGCCCGCGCCCGTCTCGATCGCGGCCTTCACCAGCACGTTGTTCAGCTCGCGGACGTTGCCGGGCCAGTCGTGGCCGAGCAGCGGGTCGCACGCGTCGGCCGCCAGCGACAGGTCCGCGAACCCGCGGCTCGCCATCCTCCGCACGAGCTCCTCGGCCAGCGCCGGGATGTCCTCGCGCCGCTGGCGCAACGGGGGCACGTGGATCACGTACTCGGCGATCCGGAACCAGAAGTCCTCCGCGAACGACCCGCCCGCGATGCGCGCGCGCAGGTCCTCGTTGCTCGCCGTGATCAGGCGGAAGTCGCTCCGGACGGACCGCTCGGCCCCGAGGGGATCGAACGACCGGTCCTCGATCGCACGCAACAGCTTCGCCTGCCGCGCGAGGGAGAGCCGCCCCACCTCGTCCAGGAACAACGTGCCGCCCGACGCCAGCTCCAGGAGGCCGGTGCGGCCCCGCGCCGCCCCCGTGAACGCGCCGCGCTCGTGGCCGAACAGCCGGTCCTCGAAGAGCTCGTCGGGGTCGTTCGCCGCGCTCGTCTTCACGAGCCGCTCGTCCCGGCGCGGGCTCTCCCGGTGGATCGTGTCCGCCACGAGCTCCTTCCCGGTCCCGGTCTCGCCCTGGACCAGGACGCGGATGTCCAGCGGCGCCACCTTCGCGATGGTCTCGCGCAGCCGGCGGACGGCCGCGCTGGAACCCACGATCCGCTCGTCCGCGGACTGCATGCCGCGCGCGTGCCGGCGCCATCGGACGTCGCTCCACCAGCGGCCGATCTTCGCGTGCAGCTCGCCGAGGCGCGGCTGCTTCGACACGTACTCGATGGCGCCCAGGTTCAGGCACTCCACCGCCGTCTCGCGCCGGTCGTCCCCGGAGATCATGATCACGGGGAGGTCCGGCTCGCGGTGCCGCAGCTCGCGCAGGAGGTCGATGCCGCTGCGCTCCTCCCCGAGGTCGATGTCCAGGAAGATCGCGTGCAGCTCCTGCTCCTCGAGGGCGCGCAGCGCCGCGTCGTAGCCGGCGACGCGGACGACCTCGAAGAGGGATGACGACAGCGTCGCGAAGTCCGCGGCGAACTCGTCGTCGTCGTCGACCAGCAGGACGCGGACCGCGCGCGGCATCGGGCCTCCCGGGATCACACGGCCTCGAGCTCGAGGACGAACCGCGCCCCGGGCGCGCCGTCCTCGTCCAGGCGCAGATCGCCGCCGAAACGGCGCACCGTGCGCAGAGCGGCATACAGGCCGAAGCCGCTGCCTCCCGCGAACCGCGTGAAGTGGCGCTCGAACACCTTGTCGCGGTCCGCCTCGGGGATGCCCGGTCCGTTGTCCGCGAAGGTCAGCCGCGCGCGGCTCGCGCGCACGCTCTCCAGCCGCACGGTGATCTCCAGCCCGCGCTCCACCGCGCGCAGGCTGTTCTCCAGGAGCACGTCCAGCACGCGCATGGCCTCCGGCTCGGGAAGCCGCACGCGCGCCGGCGCCACCTCCAGGCGGAACGACACGGGGTACTCGCGGGCGCGGGACTCCGCGAAGCGCGCGATCAGCTCGTCGAGCGGGCTGGCCACCGCCGCGTCCACCTCCTTGCGGAGGGACCGGGTCCACTGCACGAAGGTGTCGGCCTGCGCCGCCAGCGCGGGCACCTCCGCGGCCAGGCGCCGCGTGCCGGCGCCCCGCCGCGCAAGCTCGGCCGCCGCGTCGGCCCGTCGCGTCATCATCGCGAGCAGCGTGCCGCCCACGCCGACCCCGAGCCCGGCCGCCCGCGCCTTCGCCACGACCGCGCGGAACTCCGGCAGGACCGTGCCGCGGAGGTTGTCGAGCGCGCCCGTGACGAGCGCCGTGTTCTCCGGCGTGTCGGCCGCGGGGAAGTTGGCGGCGAGGAACCGGATGCGATCCAGCATGCGGCGCGGCGTCTGGTTGTGGTCGAACGCCTGCAGCGCCATCGACAGCTCGGCGAGCAGCTCCACGTTCATGCCGTCGCGGCCCAGCGGGAGCACGGCCAGCGCGAGGAGCCCGGCGGCGCCGCCGGCCAGCGCGCCGCCGAGCGCGGCCGTGCCGCCGGGATCGCCGAGCGAGACGCGTACCGCCACCGCCAGCAGAACGGTCACCGCGGCCGGCAGCCACGGGTGCCGGACGGGCCGGTGGTGCGCACGGGTCCGCCCGGCCTGCACGAGCAGCACGGCGACGAGCATCGCGGCGGTGAGCAGCGCGAAGCGCACGTTCCAGTGGTCCAGGACCTGCGCCGCGAGCACGGCGCGCGCGTGCCGCAGGTGGCCCGCCGCACCCTGCGGCGCGAGCGGCAGTTCGACGCGACCCGGCACCGCGACCCGGCGCGTGCCCAGCTCGCCGCTCGGCAACGCGCCCATCACCGTGTACGCCGCGCCGGGCGGGAGCCCGGTGAAGACCACGGTCCTCGTGCGGTGCGATCCCGCGCCGGTGCCGCCGGGGACCTCCGCCGTGGCCGCGGGCCGCTCCGCCCCGTCCGCGTACAGCTCCACCCGCGCGCCGATCGCGGTGCGGTTGCCGGGCGGCCCGCGCAACACGACGGTCACGATGCCGTCCACCGGCCCCGTGTTCTCGTGGATGAGCAGCGATCCCGGGTCCCCGGCCTCCAGCAGGTCGAGGTCGCCGTCGCCGTCCGCATCCACCGCCGCCAGCCCCATGATGCTCGGCGTGCCCCGCTTCGCCCGCTCGTCCCAGTCCTGCGGCCGCGTCCACGAGAAGGTCCCATCGCGGTTCTCGTACTGCCTCGTGCCGCCGTGGCCTCCCGCGAAGACGTCGAGATCGCCGTCGTTGTCCGCGTCCAGGAGCTCCAGGGCGCCGGTCGTTGGGTCCGCGGGGTCGGCGGGAAACGCTCCCGGCGCCTCCGTGAAGCGCAGCTCGCCGTGATTGCGCAGCAGGATCGGGGCTCCCGCGCGCACGGTCGCCACGATCTCCGGCCGGGCGTCGCCGTCGAGGTCCCCGACCGCCACGGCCGAGAGGTTCCGGCGCGCGAGGCCGCCGGGCACGTCCGGATGCTCGATGTCGGAGAGAAGGACGTGCGTGCGGAACCGGGGTCCCGCGGCGTCGCGGCCGAGGTTCTCGTGCACGCGCAGCCCGTGGCCCCACGTGGCCACCAGGAGGTCGGTGTCGCCGTCGCGGTCGAGGTCCGCGGCGGTCGCGCTCACGCTGCCGGCGCCGGACTGCATGCCGGTCGCCGTCGCCTCGTGGAAACCCGCCGCGCCGTCGTTCAGGTACAACCGGTCGGCCTCGTGCAGCACCACGACGAACACGTCGAGATCCCCGTCGCCGTCGGCGTCCAGCAGCTCCGTGTCCTCCACGATCGCGTCGCCCCGGCCGCCGAGCCCGGACTCCCGTGTCCACCCGGTGAAGCGCTCGTCGTCCCGGTTCCGGAGCACGCGGCAGCCGTCGTACATCGACGACACCAGCAGATCCTCGCGTCCGTCCGCGTTCAGATCCGCCGCGAGCGCCGTGGTGCGATAGATCGGGTCGGGGACGAGCCCCTCCTCGAGGCGATCGATCCCGAACCGGGCGGTCGCGTCCCCGGGCACGGGCGCGCCGCGGATCGGCACGACGCGATCGGGCTCCGTGTACTGCGTGAGGTAGGCGTACGTGGCGCCGCCGGTCTCCAGCACGGCGATGCCGTGCGTGGGGTGGCCGTACGGCGGCGAGTCCGGGTGGCGCCGCGGGATCATGCCGAGCGCGCCGGGGGACTCCTCCGGTTCCGGGTCCGGGAACGACACCCAGCACATGGACGGCGAGCACGACACGAGCCGGCCGTCGACGACGCGCGGAAACCGGTCGGGCGGGAAGGGCGGCGGGGCGATGGGCTCCAGCGAGCCGCCCGGCAGGAGCCGCGCCGCCGCTCCCTCGCGCAGGACCCAGCCGGTCTCCGGGGAGTCCATGGCCACGGAGGAACCGGGGGGAGCGGCACCGTCCACTCCGGGTCGGCCGACCCTCGCCGGAAGCGGAGCAGATCGTCCTCGCGCTGCACGATGAACGCGTCGTCCTCGAACCGGCACGGGAACATGTTCCCGGTCGGGAACGTCTTCGCGACACGCCACGTCGCGGTGGCGTCGTCCCGGAAGAAGATCGCCGAGCGGCGGCGCGTCTGGCCCCACGCCCAGAGCTGCCCCCCCTCGGACACGTGCAGCGAGCGGCAGTGGATCGGCAGCGGCGCCACCTCCTTCGCCCATTCCCGTTCCGTGCGAAGGAAGATCTCCCCGCGCTCGCTGCCGAGCCACACCTCGCCCCGCGCGTCGACGGCCATGCCGAAGAGGATGCCGATGGCCGCCACCGGCAGCTCCTCCCAGCGCATCGCCCCGTCGCGCCCCGCGACGCCGCGGAACACCGTGTGGCGGCCGTGGTACTCGAAGCATCCGGAAACGAACGCCGTGTCGCCCGCGACCGCGAGATGCAATCCGCGGAAGCCAGCCGGGAGATGGTGCGTGGTCCACGCGGCGCCGCAGTCCGGCCACCCGCGCTCCGCGAGCGGCCAGATCGCCAGCTCGTCGTGGTGCGAGAGGATCCAGAGCCGCCCCGCGCGATCGTTGCACACGCTGGCGTTCGCCGCGGGGCTGATCGGGCGCCACGCCGCGTGCGCGGACGCGGCGCACGCGCAGAGCAGGAGAACGGCAAGGCGCCGAACCGGCATCGGGGTCGGGCTCTCCCTTCGTCGGTCCGCTCCGGACGGGGGGTCCGTGCGCTTGCACGGGCGCCGGCGCGGCCGAGGCGTGCCCCGCGGCCAGCCCCAGATCCTACCCCGAAGCCGATCCGCGGCGCCAACCGATTGCAACTCGATGGGACGAGTCGCGGGGCGCGCCGGTCGCGCGCGGGCCGCCGGTGTTGCGTTCCGGTTTCGCGGCCGACACGGTGTTGCAGCGGTCGGCCGCCCCGTCCCGGGGCCGAGACGCCGGGGGGGCGGTCGGAGGTGCGGTCTTGCGGGTGTGTTGCGACGGGCGCGGCGCGGGGGGATCCGCCGGATGGGCCCGCCGCGGGGCGCCGGCCGACGGACGGGGCGGTGGGCGGGGGTCGCGCGGCCGGCGGCGGGGGCGGCGGCCACCGACCGCCGCCCCGCTTCCGGCTACACCGTGACGCTCTCCGTCTTCTTCACGAACTCCGCCAGGATCGTGGCAAGGCTGGGCTCCCCGATCTCCTGCAGGTCGTACCGCACGCGCACCGACGGCTTGTCGATCTTCGCGACGCGGCGCAGGTCGATCGGCGTGGCGATCATCACCACGTCCGCCGGCACCGCACGGATCGTCTCCTCCAGGTCATGCACCTGCGCCGCGCCGTAGCCCATCGCGGGGAGGATGTCGCCCGTGGTCGGGTACTTCGCGTAGGTCTCCTTGATGGATCCCACCGCGTACGGCTTCGGGTCCACGATCTCTGCGGCGCCGAGCTTCCGCGCCGCGATCCAGCCGGCGCCGTACGCCATCTCGCCGTGGGTGAGCGTGGGCCCGTCCTCCACCACGAGGACGCGCTTGCCGCGGATCATGGCCGGGTCGTCCACCCGGATGGGGCTGGCCGCCTCCACGATGGCCGCCGTGGGGTTCAGCTCCCGCGCCACCTGCCGGCAGAGCTCGATCTCCGCGCGGTCCGCCGTGTCGATCTTGTTCTCCACGATCACGTGGGCCGTGCGTACGTTCGTTTCCCCGGGGTAGTAGCGCTTCGCGTGGTCCGGGCGATGCGGGTCCACGACCACGATGGCCAGGTCCGCCGCGAAGAACGACGTGTCGTTGTTCCCCCCGTCCCAGATGACCACGTCCGCTTCCTTCTCCGCCTCGCGGAGGATGCGCTCGTAGTCCACGCCCGCGTACACGATGCGGCCGGCGTCGATGTGCGGCTCGTACTCCTCGCGCTCCTCGATCGTGACGTCGTGGCGCGCGAGATCGTCGTACGTGGCGAAGCGCTGCACGGCCTGCTTCGCGAGGTCGCCGTACGGCATGGGGTGCCGCACCGCCACGACGCGCTTCCCGTGCGATTGCAGCAGCTCCGCGACGCGCCGGCTCGTCTGGCTCTTGCCGCAGCCGGTGCGCGACGCGCAGATGGAGACCACGGGCACCTTGGACTTGAGCATCGTGTGCCGCGGCCCGAGCAGCCAGAAGTCCGCGCCCGCCGCCTGCGCCCGGCTGGCCAGGTGCATCACGTACTCGTGGGTCACGTCGCTGTAGCTGAACACGGCCACGTCCACGTTCTTCTCGCGGACGATGCGCTCCAGCTCGCGTTCCGGCTCGATGGGAATGCCCTGCGGATAGGCCGGGCCCGCGAGCTCCGCGGGATACCGCCGGCCGTCGATGTTGGGGATCTGGGTCGCGGTGAACGCGACGACTTCGGTGTCGGGGTCGTTCCGGAACACGGTGTTGAAGTTGTGAAAGTCCCGGCCGGCCGCCCCGAGGATGACGACTCGCTTCCTCATCAGGAACCCTCCCGAGGATGGTTCGAATCTATGCTTCCGGGACGCCGGCGGGGAGGCGGGGCGGGAAGTTCCGGCGGCGCAACGGGTTGTCCGGGGCCGGTCAATGCCCTTTCGTCTGTGGTCGGGGTGGAGAGAATGCTCTCAACCGACTGCGGCGGCTTCGGTTGCGCCCTCCACGGATCCCGGCGCCACGCGGTGGATCACGAACCGGCGATCCCGCAGCTCGCCCAGCCATCCCTCCTGGGCGGTGGCGAGGAAGATCTGCCCTTCCCCCTCCACGCGGCGCAGGAACTCCTCGGCCGCGGGGCGGTCGAGGACGGCGAACATCTCGTCCACGAGGAGGATCGGGGCGACGCCGACGATCGTTCGTACGAGATCGGCCTGCGCGAGCTTGAGGAACATGGCGGAGAGCTGCTGCTGGCCGAGGGAGCCGAAGCGGCGCAGGAGCTTCCCGCCCAGGCGAAGCTCCACCTCGTCCGTGTGGGGTCCGGCCGTCGTGTAGCCGACCGCCTCGTCCTTCGAGACCGACTCCTCCAGCGCCTTCCGCATGGCCGCCCGCGCGGAGCCGTTCTCCATCGCCACGCCCGGGGCGTACCGCACCTCCAGCCGACCCGCCCCGGGAAATGCGTCCGTCGTGAGCTGCACGAGCGACTCGCCGAGGTCCTCCACGATGCGCGCGCGACGCGCGATCAGGTCCGACCCAAGGACGATCACGCGCTCCGTCCACGGCTCCCGCGAGAGCTGCGCGCCGGTCCTGCCGCGGGCGTACACGAACGCGCGCGTGAGCGTCTCGTTCCGCTGCTTGATCGCGCGGCCGTAGTCCCGGAGGAGCCGCAGGTAGTCCGCGGAGAGCTGGCTGCCGAGCAGGTCCAGGAAGCGCCGGCGCACGCGCCCGCCGTCGCGCACGAGCTCCACGTCCGAGGGCGCGAAGGACACGACCTTGATCTCGGCGAGGAGGTCCGAGGCGCGCGCCGGCTCCTTGTCCAGCGCGATGCGCTTGCCGGCGCGGGCGTCCCATGACACCTCCACGCGGCGGGCCGCCGCGTCGGCCCGCTCGAAGCGGCCGGCCACGCGGAACCCCGGCGCCCCGTGGGACGCGAGCACGGCGTCGCGCGTGGCGCGCATGGACGCGCCGGTGCCGAGCGCGTGCACGGCCTCGAGGATGTTCGTCTTGCCCGCGCCGTTCCGCCCGAGCAGCAGGTGGTGCCCGGGCTCCAGGGGAAGCTCGAGCGACCGCCAGCTGCGGAAGGAGGAGAGGGAGAGATGGCGGAGGTGCACGGGGCCGTCAGGTCCGGACCTTGCCGCCCCACGCGACGCGCCCGCGGCGCAGCTCCTCGTAGCGCACGAACGTGTTGTCCTCGTCGATGGGCAGCGTGGCGGCGAGGCTCTTCGACACGGACACCAGCATGGCGGTGATGTACGCCGCGTCCCGCCCTTCCATGGCGAGGATCTTCGCCATGGGGGGATGCGTGGCCCGCGGCTGGAGCTCCGGCGCCGAGTCCGCCTCCGCGTACGTGCCGGGCGGGAGCGTGGCCCACGTGGCCCACACCTGCCGCACCGGACAGTCGATCGCCTTCGCCAGGTCCGTGCAGATCCGGGCGAGCACCGACGGGATGTCCACCGTGGACGGCTGCGGCAGCGCGCGCACCTCGACGATCGGCATGACCCCGCTCCGTTCCGGTCCGACCAGCCTACGTCAGTCCACCAGGCGGAGCGGCATGACGAGGCAGAGGTAGTTCTCGTCGCCGCCCTGCTCCATCGGTTCCACGAGACCCGCGTTCAGCGGCGTGCTGAGCGACATGAGCACCTCGTCCGTCTCGATGCTCCGCAGCACGTCCGACAGGTACTGCGCGTTGTACCCGAGCACGATCTCGTCCCCGCCATAGCGCACCTCGACCTCCTCGGAGGCCTCGCCCACGTCCTGCGTGCGGGCCGCCAGCGCGAGGAAATCCCGCTTGATCGTGACGCGCACCTGGCGGGTGAGCGTGTCCGAGAGCAGGCTCACGCGGCGCAGCGCGTCCAGCAGCGCGTCCCGCGCCACGATGACCTTCTTGTCGTTCTGCTTCGGGATCACGTCCTGGTACTTCGGGAACGGCCCCTCGATCAACCGCGAGAACAGCGTGGTCTCGCCGCAGCGGAACACCACGTGGTCCTCCGCCAGCTTGACCTGGACGCCGTCCGGGCCGATCTCGCCGCCCAGGAGGCGGAGCACCTGGTTCAGCGCCTTCGTGGGCACGATGCACTCGGTCTTCTTCTCGACGTCCAGGGCGACGGGCAGGCTGATCCGCGCCAGGCGGTGGCCGTCCGTGCCGACCATCGACATGGAGTCCTTCGTGACCTCCCAGAGCACGCCGGTCAGCGCGCGACGCGTCTCGTCCCGCGACACGCAGTAGATCGTCTTCTGGATGGCCTTGCGCAGCTTGTCCGGCGGGACGCTCACGCCCTTCTTGAAGGCGAGCGCGGGGACCTTCGGGAACTCCTCGGAGCCCATGCCGAGGATCCGGAAGCTGGCGCGGCCCGCGGTGATCACGGAGTTCGCGCGGTGCACGTCCAGGTCCACGTCGCCGGAAGCGTCCAGCTCGCGCACGATCTCGGAGGTGCGCCGCGCCGGAAGCGCCACCGCGCCCTCGCGCGAGACCTCCGCCGGGATCGTGGTGGAGATGGTGAGGTCCAGGTCCGTGGCGGTGAGCCGCACGCGACCGTCCGCGGCCTCGAGGAGCAGATGCCCCAGCGCCGGCATGGTGGTCTTCTGCGGAACCACGTTCAGCACGCGGTCGACGGCCGCGGCCAGCGTGGTCTGCGGGGTCCGGAACTTCATCGATCCGCTCCCTCCGGGGGAGGTGCCGGTGCTCGTGGTCTCGTCGGTGGCAGCCTTCGACATGTTCGATTCCCTCGAGGTTCCTCGCTCGGTGCCGCCGGGGTTATCCCCGGACATTCCTATTTGTTCTTCGTATCTCTTTCAAGAGAGTAGCAGCAGTAGGGCCGGTGGATACGGGGAAAACCCGCTCGCCCGGGCGGCGAAGGTGCCGTCCCTGGCGGACTTGGGCGGGTCGGCTCCGGGCGCGGGCGACGTGGAGAAGCCGACACGGGCCCGGGAGGGCGAGGCCGGTTGTCCACCGCCGCGGCGCCATCCCCGAACCGTCCCGGAAGTCGTCCCCACGTTTTCCCCTAGCCTCGCAGGCTGCTCTGGAGCCGCTGGACGATCTGCCGCATCTCGGGATCCGTCTCGCGCATCTCCGCGATCTTCTCGCACGCGTGCATCACGGTGGTGTGGTCCCGGCCGCCGAACCGGTTGCCGATCTCGGACAGCGACAGCCCCGTGAGCTCGCGGCAGAGGTACATGGCCACCTGGCGCGGCACCACCAGCGAGCTGGTGCGCTTGCGGACCTTCATGGCCTCCTCCGGCGTCCCGTAGTGGTCCGACACGAGGCGCTGGATCTGCTCCACGGTCACGATGCGCTCGGGCTGCTTCAGGAAGTCCTTCAGCACCTCGCGCGCGAGCGACAGGCTGACCTCGTTCCCGGTGAGCGAGGAGAACGCCAGCAGCCGGATGAGCGAGCCCTCCAGCTCCCGGATGTTCGAGCGGACGCTGGACGCGATGAACTCCAGCACCTCGTCCGGGATCAGCAACTGGTCCTCCTCCGCCTTCTTGCGGAGGATGGCGATGCGCGTCTCCAGGTCCGGCGGCTGGATGTCCGTGACCAGCCCCCACTCGAAGCGCGAGACCAGACGCTCCTCGAGCGTGGGGATCTCCTTGGGCGGCCGATCGCTCGTGAGCACGATCTGCTTGTGCGCGTCGTACAGCGCGTTGAACGTGTGGAAGAACTCCTCCTGCGTGGACTCCTTCCCCTGCAGGAAGTGCACGTCGTCGATCAGGAGGACGTCGATCTTCCGGTACTTGTTCCGGAAGTCCATGGTCTTCCCGGTCTGGATGGCGCCGATCATCTCGTTCATGAAGCTCTCGGCGGACGAGTAGTGCAGGATGGACCCCGGCTGCGAGTTCCGCAGGATGTGGTTCCCGATGGCCTGCATGGCGTGCGTCTTGCCGAGACCGGAGCCCCCGAAGATGAACAGGGGGTTGTACGCGGTGGCGGGATGCTCGGCCACCGCGCGCGCGGCCGCGTGCGCGAACTGGTTGGACTTCCCCACGACGAAGTTCTCGAAGGTGTACTTCGGGTTCAACGGCGTGGAGCGGCGCGGCCGCTCCTCCGCGGCGAGCGGCCGGGTCGCGCGGGAGAGCGCGGACGCGTAGGCGTCGAAGGGATCGACCGCGGGCGGGGGGGCAGGTCGGGGTGCGCCCGGGGCGGATCCGTCGACGGTGTGGCCGTTCGCGGCTCCGTGGAACGGGGCGGCGGAGCCGGGCGACGGGCCGGGGTCTCCACCGCTCGTGACGAACGCGAGGGGCACGCCGGGACCGAGCCGGCCCTCCGCCGTGCGGCGGAGAAGGGACCCGAAACGGTCCTCGACGTACTGGAGATGGAACGAGCTGGGGGCCACGAGACGGAGGGAGCCGTCCGGGGCCTCGATCGGGCGGAGCGGCTGGATCCAGGTGGCGAGCTCCTGCGGCGACAAGCGCAGGCGGAGATCGTCGAGGATCCCGGTCCAGGTCTCTCCCAGGGAAACGGTCATGCGGCGGTTCTCCGCAGTGCTCGAGGGGGAGTGCATCGGGGAATCTTCACGTGGGGTCTGCGGTGGGATCGGTGCCCGGCCGCGGGTTGGGGGAGCGGGTCGGCGAACTCCTGTCGGGTTATCCACAACGGTGGATATCGGGCTAACCTCCCGGAAATCCGCGATCTGGAGCCCTTCCAGGAGGACCGAACCCACGGGTTGTCCACCGGGTGCGATTCCGGGTATCCCCTTGGAAGGGCGCGCATTATGAAGTCTCGGAGGAGGCCGTGTCAACGCAGGATCACGCCGGGGAAGGCGCCGATCCGCAACTTTCTGCAAGATGGGGCCTGGCGGGTGGCGGGCCAAAGGCCGACCGAACAAACCCCGCCCCGGGTGTAGCAATACATCCCAAGCGGGGTGTGGTCGCGGGGCCGAGGCGCGCCCGGGTCCGGCCGCCCCGCCGCGGGGCGCGGGCGGTCCGCGGCTTGACACGGCCTCGGCCGTCTGGGAAACTGCCGGCCCGATTTCGCGAAAAGCCGAGGCACGCGGATCGCGAGCGGCGCCGGACTCCGTCCGGGGTCCGCTCCCGCAGCCGGCATGCAGACCCGGGAGGAGGAAACCCGCGTGAGCTTCACGTTCAAGCCGAGCCGCATCCGGCGCAAGCGCACCCACGGCTTCCGGAAGCGGATGTCCACGAAGAACGGGCGCAAGGTGCTCAAGGCCCGTCGCAAGCACGGTCGCAAGCGACTCATCCCCTGATCGACGTCGGACGCGCGCGAAACCGATTCGACCGAGGAGCCGGTGAAGAAGCAAGGGCTCCCCAAGGACGAACGGATCCGCAAGAGCGACGACTTCACGCGGATCCTCCGCGGCGGCGCGCGCCTGCGGGGGAAGCTGCTCGACGTGAGGTGGTGCGCGGACCGGGACGAGGCGGATGCACCGAACCGGATCGGCGTGGCGGCAGGTCGCCGGCTCGGGAACGCCGTGCATCGCAACCGGCTGAAGCGTCGCATCCGCGAAGCCTATCGCCGCAACAAGGGGGAGCTCCCGTGTCGAGGGATCTCCATGATCATCCTGGCCACGCCGCAGCTCGAGGGGCGCACCGCGGGCGAGGTCGAGGACGAGATGCGGCGCCTCCTCCGGGACCTGGCCGCATCGAGCGCGGGAGCGTGACGCCGCTTCGCGTGTTGATCGCCGCGTACCGGGTCGCGGTCTCGCCGTGGCTCGGACCCCGTTGCCGCTTCCATCCATCGTGCTCCGTCTACGCGGACGAAGCCCTGCGCCGCCACGGCTGGCGCGGGCTGCTGCTCGCGGGTCGGAGAATCCTCCGCTGTCATCCCTGGAACGCGGGCGGGTTCGACCCCGTCCCCTGAGTCGTCCGGAAAGGACCGAACGTGCGCGACACCGGTCAGGAGAAACGAGCCTTCCTCGCGATCGTCCTCGCGATGGGGGTCCTGCTGCTCTGGAACGTCATGTTCCCGCCCCCGCACCCGCAGGAGACCGCGCAGCCGGGCCCGACGACCACGGAGTCCGCGCCGGAGCTTGCGACGCAGGACACGGCGGCGCCGGAGAGCGGTGCGGTGGGGAGCGGCGGACCGACGGCGGACACGGGCATCCCGCCGGCAGGGCAGCCGGCGCCCACCGGCACGGCCGGGCACGCGGCGCTGCTGGAGCGCGCCGAGGACGGCGGGACGCCGCCGGCGGCACAGGTGCACGTGGAGGGGGACCGCACGCACCTCACGATCGACAGCATGGGCGCGCGACTCACGGGGGCGGCGCTTCCCGGGTACTCCAAGACGAACGGCGACGAGGTGGAGCTGCTGCCGCCGGGCGCCGGTGCGCTCGGGACCGTGATCGTGACCGCTGCGGACACGCTGCGGCTGTACTCGGAGCCGTTCCGCCTGGTGTCGGACACGCGCGACGGCGATGCGCGGCGCATCACGTGGGATCTCTCGCTGCGCGGGCTCGAGCTGCGCAAGACGTACGTGATCCCGGATCACGGCCGCATCTTCCACGTCGAGCAGGAGCTGCTGCGCGACGACCTCGGCGTGCGCGCCTGGGGACTGTCATGGTCCGGCGGGCTCGGGATCACCGAGCATGTCGTGTCGCGGCAGGGCGGCGCCTACTTCGAGGGCACCGTGATGGCGGAGGGCAAGGTCCAGCGGAAGAAGGCGCCGGATCTTCGCAAGGGCCCGATCGTCTTCCCCGGACAGACGTACTTCGTGGGCCTGCAGAACAAGTACTTCCTCGCCGCGATCGTGCCGCAGGGCGAGAACCAGGGACCGTCGCGGCTGTGGCAGGTGCCGTCCGGCGATCCGCACCTGCCGGGCATCGCCGGCGAGATCCTCGTCGAGCGCGCCACGTCGCTCGCTGCGAGCCGCGTGGGCTACGACGTCTACGTGGGCCCGCAGGACTACCAGCAGGTTGCCGCGCTCGGGCTGCGCCTGGAGGAGTCCATCGATCTCGGCGCCGGCTGGATCCGGCCGCTCTCTCGCGTGATCCTGCACGTGCTCATTTGGATCCACGGCCTGATCCCGAACTACGGGTTCACCATCATCGTGTTCTCCACGCTGATGAACCTGCTGTTCTTCCCGCTGACGTATCGCAGCACGAAGTCCATGCGGATGATGTCGGCGCTGAAGCCGCAGCTGGACGCGCTGAAGGAGAAGTACAAGGACGAGCCGCAGAAGCTGTCCGAGGCCACGATGCGCGTCTACAAGGAGGCCGGCGTGAACCCGCTCGCCGGCTGCCTGCCGATCCTCGTGCAGATGCCGATCTTCTTCGCGCTCTACGCCGTGCTGATCCGCACGATCGAGCTGCGCCAGGCGCCGTTCTTCGGGTGGATCCACGACCTGTCGCAGCCGGACGTGATCTTCCACCTTCCGTTCGAGCTGCCGTTCATCGGCTCGGGCGTCTGCCTGCTCCCGATCATCATGGGCATCACTTCGTACTTCCAGTCGAAGCAGACGATGGTGGATCCCAGCCAGAAGATGATGCTGATCCTGATGCCCATCATGATGACGTTCATCTTCTTCACGATGCCGTCGGGGCTGGTGCTGTACTGGCTCACCGGGAACGTGTTCACGATCGCGAGCAAGTACTTCTTCAAGGACCCGGTGGTGGTGCCCGCCGCGGAAGCGTCCGCGGAGAAGGCGGCGGGGGGCGGCAGCCGGCGGGCGGCGAAGGCGGGGGCGCGGCGGTAGCAGCACACCCCCAAAGAGATGAGACACGAGCCCACCCCACCCCGGAGCACCCAGAAATGGATGAGCCCGGCGGGGCTGGAGGGCCTGATTGGCCCGTTCCTGGAGCGACTCCCGGGCGCGGTCCCCGAGGCGTGGGCGCCGCCAATGGCGGCCTACCTGCAGATGCTCGTCGAAGCGAACCGTCACGTGAACCTGGTCTCGCGCAAGAGCGTGGACACCGTCGTCGACGCGCAACTGGTTCCTTCCCTGGCGGCCCTCCTGGTCGTACCCGAGCGCACCGAGATCCGCGTCCTGGACATTGGCTCGGGGGGCGGCTTCCCGGGGATCCCCCTCGCGATCCTCCGACCCCAGGCCCGGGTCGATCTGGTGGACTCGGTCGGCAAGAAGTGCGAGTTCCTTCGACGGGTGATCGGCGAACTGGGTCTTCGCGGGGTCTGCGTTCACAATTGCCGGGCCGAGCACCCCGCCCCGGAGCTCCGGAAGCGCGCGCCCTTCGACGTCGCGATCGCGCGCGCGGTCGGGCAGGCGGACCAGCTCGCCGCCGCCGCGCGCCCGCTCCTCCGCAAGGGGGCGCGACTCTGGGTCTTCGCGCCCCCACTAGGCCGGCCGGGAGAGATCGCGTGGCCGCCGGACAACCCGCGGACGGCGCTCGTCCCGGCGGACTGACCACAAGCGTCCAATCGGAGCGCTTGGCCTTGGGGAGGCGGCTCGCGTCGGGTCGTTCCCCGCAGCCCCAACGAACGGACAAACGTGAAACATCCCCCCGAAAAGACCGCATTGTCCGGCGCTAGCCCACCCGCCATCCCGACATCCCAGATGGGGCCGTCGGGAGCAGGGGATGTTCCGCGGCATACCCCCGGCAACGCGCGCATCGGAACCCATGCCCCCGACCCCAGACTCGGCCCAATCCGCACAGGGCGCGCAGAGATCCCCCGCGACGCGATCGCTTTGTCAAACGTGAAACACTCCCACGATCCGTCCGCATTGACGGCGGCTTGCGCCGGCCCGCATTCCCATCCCCAGGGCGGGCCGGGGGGGGCATGGGGGGGCAGGGGCAGTCGACGTTTCCGCGGAATGCCCCGGCTGCGCGCGCCTCGAAGCCTCTGCCCGGAGTGGGGTGGATCGTAGCCCCCGACCCCCGACTCGGCCCAGGCCGCGCTGGGCGCACAGATCCACCCCGACGCGATCGTCTTGTCAAACGTGAAACATTCCTCGATCCGCCCGCATTGACGGGCCTGCGATCGCCCGTATCTCTGACATCCCGAAGAGGGTCTTGGGGAGGGCGAGGGATGTTCCGCGGCTGGTGGCACGGCACAGGATCGGATGGAGGGGGCCGGGCTCGTGCGGCGACGGTCGCGATGCCAACGAGGACGAACTCGTGTATGCTGCCCCCACTCGCGACGGAAAGCCGGCGGACGGACGTGTGACCGAGGAGGACGTGGTGGAAGACACGGGCGGCGGGGCGGGGCGCCGGCGGGCGCGGGTCATCGCCATTGCGAATCAGAAGGGCGGGGTCGGCAAGACGACGACCGCGGTGAACCTCTCGGCCAGCCTCGCGGCCTCCGAGCGGAAGACGTTGCTCCTGGACATGGACCCCCAGGGGAACGCCTGCTCCGGCCTCGGCTTGTTCGATCGCGCGAGCATCCGCGGCATGTACGAGGTGCTCCTCCAGGACGCCACGCTGCGCGACGTCATCCAGCCGACCTCGGTGCCCTTCCTCGACCTTGCCCCGGCGAACCAGGAGCTCACCGGCGCGGAGGTCGAGCTGGTCTCGGCGATCGCCCGGGAGACCCGCCTCTCCCGCGCGCTCGACGAGATCCGCGAGCACTACGACTACGTCTTCATCGACTGCCCCCCGTCGCTCGGCCTCCTCACCCTGAACGCCCTCACCGCCGCGGACTCCGTCCTGATCCCGATCCAGTGCGAGTACTATGCGCTCGAGGGGCTGAGCCAATTGCTAAACACGATCCGCCTCGTCCAGCGGAACCTCAACTCCAGCCTGGAGATCGAGGGCGTCCTCCTCACCATGTACGACCGGCGCCTGAACCTGTCGCAGCAGGTCGCGCAGGAGGCGCGGAGCTACTTCGGGTCGAAAGTCTTCGAGGCGATCGTGCCGCGAAACGTCCGGCTGGGCGAGGCGCCCAGCCACGGCAAGCCCATCATCCTGTACGACATCCTGTCCCCCGGCGCCGTCGGGTACCTCAACCTCGCGGGCGAACTCCTTGCTCGTGAGAACGAGGACCCCAAGGCGACCGGCCCGAACGCCGCCACCGCGGCACGAACCCCGTAGACGACGCTCGGCGACGACGATCGCGAGGGCCATGACCATGGAAACGAACCGGAGAGGACTCGGACGCGGGCTCGGTGCCCTGATTCCGGACACGACCGCGCTGCGGCCCGAGGAAGGGGATCGCATCCTCTCGCTCGCGATCGAGCACATCCACCCCAACGCGAAGCAGCCCCGCCGCGACTTCAAGGTGGAGGAGCTGGACGCGCTCGCGGACTCGATCCGGTCGCAGGGGTTGTTGCAACCAGTGGTCGTCCGCCCGTCCGGGAACGGCACCTACGAGCTGATCGCCGGCGAGCGGCGTTGGCGCGCGGCCGCGCGCGCGGGATTCGACCGCGTCCCCGCCATCGTCCGCAAGACCGCGGACGAGGACATGCTCCCGCTCGCGCTGGTGGAGAACCTGCTGCGCCAGGATCTCAACCCCATCGAGGAGGCGCACGCCTACCTCGAGCTCTCCGAGCAGGCCGGCTGGACCCAGGAGCTGATCGCCACGAAGGTCTCCAAGAGCCGCGCCCACGTGGCGAACTCCATCCGCCTCCTCCACCTTCCCGCCGAGATCCAGGGCGAGGTCGCGAGCGGCATTCTCACGCCGGGTCACGCCCGCGCGCTGCTCGCGTGCGAGGACGAGGAGTCGATGCGCGCGCTGCACGCCCGTATCAAGGCGGACGGCCTCACCGTGCGCGAAGCCGAGCGCATCGTGTCGCCGACGCCCACGCTGCGCCAACCCCGCACGCGCAAGCGCGGAATGCGAACGAACGAACGGTCACCCTCGCCCGAGAGCCGCGATCTGGAGGAGCGGCTTCAGCGGCTGTTCGGAACGGCCGTTCGGATCGATGATCGCGGG
This sequence comes from uncultured Gemmatimonadota bacterium, assembly GCA_964571855.1. GTDB lineage: Bacteria > ARS69 > ARS69 > ARS69 > ARS69 > CAYYFX01. The sequence continues at coordinate 661,996 of CAZNDO010000001.1, read as the reverse complement.
GGCCGCGGGAAGCTGACGTTCGATTTCTACTCCTACGACGACCTCACGCGGCTGACGGATCTTCTCCTGGCTGCCGGGGAACAGTCCCCGCTCCGCTGACCGCCGCCCCGTGGACCACCGCCCGGCCCGCGACCGCGCAGGGCGAGAGTCTGCGACCAGCGAAGCGAGCCCGGCGGCCGCCGCAGGTCCCCGCCCGCCCCGCCGGCGAGGGCGTCGTGATCAACCGTTGAGCAGTCCTCGCCCCCCCCGGGCGATTCCTGCGCTTCCTCGGCACCGCTCACCTCAAGCCGGCGCGGCAATCGGTCGATGCCCGCGACAGGGGTCGCCTCGCGCGCGCCCCCACCCGGAACTTCGGGCGCGCGTCGCGGTCGCGACGCGGAAAGCCGCGCCCAGCTTGACACTCCGCGTCCGCGGGTGGTAAGCGTCGGCGCCGGCCTCCGTCCGGAGCGCGACTCGCGGCACCTCGCGAGGGAGACCTCCTAGGATGTTCGATCGATCCCGCAAGGTCTCCCTGATCGTCGCTCCGCACGGGAGCTCGAAGAGCTGGACCCGGGTCGTGTCGGTCCCCGCGCTCGCCGCCATGGGAGCCGGGGCGGTCGCCCTCGTCGTCCTCGTCCTCGGGTTGACGCTGCAGGTCGCGGATCTCTCCGCCCGCGCGCGGGAAGTCGACGCGCTCCGTCGGGAGAACCAGGCCCTGCAGGCGCAAACCCGGCGCATCCGCGAGCTCGAGTCGGAGTTCGCCCGGATGCAGGAGTTCGAGACGCGGGTCCGCCGGTGGGCCGGGATCGAGCCGGGGGAGGATTCCCCGGACCGACTCGCCGCCGGCAGTTTCGACTGGGTCCGCGAGGAGGCGCTTCTCGCGGAGATTCCCTCGCTCGCTCCGCTGGAAGGCTGGGTTTCCCGCGGATTCGAAGCGACGCAGGATGGACACACGGGCCTCGATCTCGCGCAGGAGACCGGGACACCCGTGCAGGCCGCCGGCTGGGGGATCGTCCGGTTCGCGGGGTGGGACGACACGTACGGCAACCTGGTCGTGCTCGACCACGGCAACGGCTTCACGAGCCTGTACGGGCACAATGAAGCGCTGCTCGTGCGCGAGGGCGACCTGGTGGCGCGAGGCGAGCCCATTGCGCGGCTCGGGAACACGGGGCGCTCCAGCGCGCCCCATCTGCACTTCGAGGTTCGCCTCGAGGACGAGCCGATGGATCCGGCCTTCCTCATCCCGTCGACCGGCTGACGGGGGAGGCCCAACCGCCCGGAAGGGGACCGCGATGTTCAACAAGAAGGGAAACGAGCGCGACTACACCCCGGCCACGTCGCCGGCATCGCCGCCGCCGTACGCGCCGGAGAACACCACACCGTCCTACAGCACCACGCCGTCCCACAGCCACACGGCGACCGCCACGGCCACGGAGACCGTCACAGCGGGCGCCGCGGCCGCGGGGACGTTCCTCGCCGACGGCACCTCGTTCACCGGCAAGGCGCAGATCCAGGGCACGATGCGGATCGAGGGCCAGGCGGACGGGAACCTCGAGGCCACGGACAGCATCGTGGTCGGCAAGACCGGCCAGGTGAAGGCCACGCTGCGCACGCGCCGCGCCGTGCTCAACGGCCGCTTCAACGGCAAGATCGAGGCGAGCGACCGTGTCGAGATGCAGACCGGGAGCCGCGTCGAGGCCGACGTCCACGCCAAGAACATGGTCATGGAGGATGGCGTGCAGTACTCGGGCAACTGCAAGATCGGCCAGTAGCCCGCCCTACGGGGCGTCCGGTCACGGCCGGACGCCCCCACCCTTCGGCGCCGCCGCGCGTTCCGGCGGCACGATGTGGATAAGTGGATAAGTGGAAAAGCCCGGTCTCTCCCCGGAGAACCGGGCAACATGTTGAAGAATCGTCACTTGGACGAGGTTCCTTCCCCCGCGCGGGTGGGCTTATCCCCAAGTGCTTGAAACGGGCGAAGTTGGAGCCCGGCCCCCGAAATTCCACCGCGCGGCGCGCTCCGTACGCAATCGAGGATCCCGGATGAAGCAGACGTACTCCCTCACGGTTCTCCCCGGCGACGGCATCGGTGTCGAGGTCACGGCCGAAGCGCTGAAGGTCCTCGATGCGGTGCGCGAGACCTCCGGCGTGGACTTCCGGCTCGAGGAGATCGAATGCGGCGGGCACTACTACGCGGAGCACGGCGTGGAGTGGCCGGACGGCAGCTTCGAGAAGTGCGAGGCGGCCGACGCCATCCTGCTCGGCGCCGTCGGCCACGAGGTGGACGGCAAGCCCGTGTTCACGAAGCCGGGCGATCCGTATCCCACCGCGCAGCTCGCCGGCTACGCGCAGGTGATCGGGAACCGGCTGCGCCTGGATCTCTTCGCGAACGTGCGCCCGGTGAAACTGTACCCGGGCGTGCGCCACAAGGTGCACGGGAAGATGCTGCAGGTGTGGGAGCCGGGTCTCGTGGACTACGTCGTCGTGCGCGAGAACACCGAGGACGCGTACACCGGCGAGACGCATGACGTCCCCGCGGAGCGCGGCGGCCCCGGGCGCGAGACGCCCATCCGCATCACCGAGGCGCGCGCCACGCGCATCGTGCGCTACGCGTTCGAGCTCGCGCGGCGCCGCGCGGCGGACCGCGCGGGCTCGGCCGCGAAGCGCGCGCCGAAGGTCACGTGCGTGGAGAAGTCGAACATCATCGGCGCGCACCGGTACTTCCGCGACCTGTTCGAGAGCGTCGGCGCCGCCGAGTACCCGGACGTCGAGCGCGACACCGCGTACTTCGATGCGTTCTGCATGTGGCAGGTCCGCAACCCGGAGTGGTTCGACGTGGTCGTGGCCCCGAACCTGGTGGGCGACGTGATCTCCGATCTCGGCAGCTCCACGCAGGGCGGCATGGGCGTGGCCGCGGGCGGCAACATCGGCGAGCGCCACGGCATGTTCGAGCCGATCCACGGCAGCGCGCCGCGGCACGCCGGCCGGAACAAGGCGAACCCCATCGCGGCCATCCTCGCGCTGCGGATGCTGCTCGAGTGGCTCGGCCGCCGGCACGACGACCGGCGTCTCGTGGAGTCGGGCAACGCGGTCGAAGCCGCGGTCGCCGCCGTGCTCCAGGAGGGCCGTGCCGTCACATACGACCTGGCCGCGGACGGCAAGGGCGTCTCCTGCTCCGCCTGCGGCGACGCGATCGCCGGCAAGGTGCTGCGCCCGGTCGGAGCCTAGGGAAAGCCGGGGGGCGCCGGGGCGGCCGACCGCGGCCGGCGCCCGGCCGATCCCCTGCTGATCCGCGCCCGCACGGCACCGCACCCGCGCGCCCGCGCCGAGCGAACGCAGCACCGCGCCCCGCGCCCCGCGCCCCCCGCCCGCCGGTCGCCGGTCGCCGGTCGGCCGTCGCCCTTCGTCGGCTCGGGCCGACAGCCGCGCACCCCCGCCCGGACCTCCCCGGAATCGCCCAACTTGGCCCCCAATAAGGCGTTGATACCCTCCGCAAGTTCCGGGATACTTCGCGCCGCGGTCGGGAGGATGTGGAGGAGGGGTCATGGAGATCACCGAGGTGCGCGTCAGCCTTCAAGACGAGGACGTCTTGAAGGCTTTCGTTTCCATCACGCTCGATGACGAGTTCGTGATTCGGGGCCTGAAGGTCATCCAGGGCGCGGACGGGCGCTTCGTCGCCATGCCCGCGCGGCGCAAGCGCGACGGCACGTTCCAGGACATCGCGCATCCGATCAACCGCGAGACGCGCGAGTACCTGGAAGGCGTCGTGCTCGCGGCGTACGACGAGGAGTTGGCGGCGCAGAACGGGGACATGGCGCGGCACTCCGAGGCGGCGGGCTGAGCCGCGGGCCGAACACCGTGCCGAGTGCCGTGTCGAGCGCCGGCATGATCGAAGTCAGGCCCCGCCGGCGGGACGCGCGGAACCCCCGGACCGCGCGTTGACAACCGCCCCCTCCTGGGGCAAATTCTCGATTCCCCGTCCCCCGGAAATCACGGGAAGACGGGCGGTTGTGCGGCTCCAGCGGCCGCGCGCGACCCGCCCCGCGGGCGGGATCCGGGGTGCCGGACGACGGAGATGACGCCAGTGAACCTCGCCCGGCTGGGAATGGTCGCGCTCGCGCTCGCGATTCCCGTCACGGCATCCGCGCAGTACTACCTCCCCGCCGGCGAAGTGGTTCACGAGCGCATCTTCGAGGTCCAGCCGCTGGTCGGTTGGTTCCTCCCCGACGGGAACACGAGCTACCCGGACGGCTCGCCCCTTGCCGGCATCCGCGGCACGGTCAACAACTCGGAGAGCTGGGCGTTCGAGGGCCACCTCGCGTGGGCCTTCCGCCAGAAGCAGGTCGTCCCGCTCGGCCGCGTGGAGTCGTACACCGCGCAGCCCGTGTACAACGCGGGCGGCTTCCCGGTGGGCGTCGTGATCAACAACCTCGTGACGTCCTCGCGCGAGCAGGCCACGGGCTCGGACCTCCTCTCGTTCGGCGGCTCCATGCTGTTCCATCTCTCGGACCGGAAGCTGCGCCCCTTCGTGAGCCTCGGGGGCGGCTACCTCTGGGACTTCTCGAACAGGGACGCCACCCCGCCCAGCGCGTTCTCCGGCCTGTTCGGCGAGTTCGGCGGCGGCATCAAGTACATGCGCCAGGACGGCGCGTCCATCCGCCTGGACATCCGCGACATGGTCATGCGTCCGGACGACCTTCCGCGCGACGACCCGGACGCCGGCCTCATTGCCGCGCAGTTCGACTGGTCCACCGGCGGCGGCCTGGACGGCGTGCCCGGCCGCGAGCCGTTCAGCCCGGTGGAGTTCCGCGGCAAGCGCTGGACCCACAACCTCGCGCTCAGCGTGAGCGTGTCCTTCCCGTTCGGCTGGGCCTGGAAGGACGGCGACGGCGACGGCGTCGCCACGCGCTTCGACGACTGTCCCACCACCGCGCCGAACGTGGTGGTCGACGCGAAGGGCTGCGGCATCGACTCCGACGGAGACGGCATCTTCGACGGCCTCGACGAGTGCGGCGACACGCCGACCGGGGCCACCGTGGATCGGCTGGGCTGCCCGAGCGACATCGACGGGGACGGCGTGCTCGACGGCATCGACCAGGATGACGGCACGCCTCCGGGCGCCGTCGTGGACGACCTCGGCCGCCACTCCGACACGGACGAGGACGGCGTGCTCGACGGCATCGACCAGTGCACGGACACGCCGCTCGGCGCGGCCGTGGATTCGCGCGGATGCTCCGTGGATCCGGTGGAGGACGCGCTGCTGCGCGGCCAGCCCATCCCGGTGGAGAACGTGCGGTTCGAGGGCGGCAGCGCGGAGATCGTGCCCACGTCCTACCGCTCGCTGAACCGCGTGGCGCGTCTCGTCGAGAAGTGGACGGGCAGCCGCGAGGCGCCACGTCGCATCGAGGTGGGCGTGCACGGGACGCGCGGCGAGCCCGCGGACCTGGCGCAGCGGCGCGCGAACAGCATCCGCCTGTACTTCCTCGAGAACTTCTACGAGATGGGAGCGAACAACCTCGTGGCGAAGGGCTACTCGCCGGACGAGGGCGCGGGCGACGGGCGCGTGGAAATCAAGCTGCTGGGCGAGGGCGACCCGCCGCAGGAGTACGACTTCGGCGAGACCCCGGGCCAGGCGCCGCTGCTTCCGGGCCTGCTGCCGGGCGCGGATCCGATCGCGCCGCCGCCGGCCGACGGCGACGTCGTGCCGCCCGCGCCGGACGTCCCGGAGCCGGACATGCCCGACATGCCGGACATCCCGGAGCCGGAGATGCCGGACCCCGGCCTGCCGCCGGAGTAGGCTACTCCGCGCCGCCGCCCACGATGGACCGGTAGTACGCATTCGCGGGCTCGATCCGCGCGGCCTGCTGCCACGCCGCCGCCGCCTCGTCCACGCGCCGCTGCTCGAAGAGCCATGCGCCGCGCCAGAACTCGTCGAGCGCGGCGAAGGTCCTCGTCCAGGCCGCGTCGTCGATTCCCGCGCCGCGCCCCTGGGCTTCGAGCCACGTGTTCCCCGGCGTGCGCAGCGCCATCATGTCCCGCAGCAGCTCGCCGGCGGGGAAGCGCCGGCCCGCCTGCGCGAGGTCGTGGAACTCGAGACGCGGACGGTCGTCCGTGACGAGCGGTGCCGCGCCCACGAACGCGCGGATCCCCGCGGCATCCAGCACGTGGGTGGCGAGCAGCGCCTCCGGGGTCTCGAAGCCGATCTCCGAGAGGCCCTCGCGCACGCCGGGCGCGGCGAAGCGCGCGGCAAACCGCTCGAACGTCCACGGCGCCGCGCCCTCCCTGATCCCGATGCCCACCGCGTTGCGCCCCACCGGCAGCCACAGCGACGCGTCCGGGAACACATCCACGAACGACGCGAGCCCCATACGGAACTCCTCGGCGGTCTGGCTATGCATCGGGAACCACTGGCACAGCACGCCGCCCGGGGCCAGGCGCTCGCGGCACAGCGCGTAGAACTCGCGCGAGTACAGGTCGCCGACGCCGGCGTTCAGCGGTGGCGGCGGCTCCAGCGTGATCACGTCCCACGTGTCCGCATCGGTCTGGAGCCAGTGCCGGCCGTCCCCGACGTGGATCTCCACGTCGTCCCGCTGCGCCACGCGGTCGTTCACCGCGTCGAACAGCGGCAGGGCGCGCACCACCCCCGGTGACAGCTCCGCGCACGCCACGCGCTCCAGATCCTCGTGCCGCGCGAGGGCCGACAGCGTCATCCCGGTGCCGAGGCAGATCACGAGCGCCTTCCGGTTCTCCGCGGCGATCAGGAGGGGCAGGTGCCCCATGGTCTTCATGTACCGGCGCGCGAAGAAGCGCGAACCGGTGTACGAGCTGCCGTTCACGTAGATCGTGCGCACCGGCGGCTCGCCCGGCCGCTCCGGCGCCTCCTCGTACACGGTGACGATCACGTCCGCGCCCTCGTCCGCGAGGATCATGCGGCCGGGGCGGATCTCGCCGAGACGCTGCACGAAGAAGTCCCCGCCCGACGTGGCCAGCGCCACCACGGCGACGACCCCGGCGCCGAGCGCGAGTCGCGCGCGCCGCCCCGGCAGCCGCGCGAGCAGCAGCAAGGCGGCGATGCCGTTCCCCGCGAGCAGCACCTCCAGCGCGCCGACCACGCCGAGCCGCGGGAGCAGCACGAAGCCGCCGAGGTACGCGCCGAGGATCGCGCCGGCCGTGTTCGCGGCGGTGGCCAGGCCCACGCGCCCCGGGGCGTCGGCGGCGCGTTCCGTCACGAGGCGCACCGCCAGCGGGAACGTCGTCCCGTACAGGAAGCCCGCGGGCAGGATCGTGGCGAGCACCAGGAACACGAGCGGCCCGTACAGCGCGCCGAGTTCGCCGCCCGGCGTGGGCGCCAGCGCGCGCAGCATCTCGGTGCGCGTGACGAGCAGCCGCACGGAGGCGAAGGCCACGAGCCCCGCCGCCAGCACGATCGCGGGGAGCGCGCGCGCCGCGAAACCCCGGCGGTCCGCGAGGGGCGCGGCGGCCACGCTGCCCGCCACGAGCCCGGCCAGGAACGTGGCGAGCATCAGGCTGAACCCGTACGTCACGGACTTCACGAAGAAGACGAGCACGCGCGTCCACAGGACCTCGTACCCGAGCGCGGTGAGACCCGAGAGCGCGAAGGCGGCGAGCACCACGCGACCGGCCGCCGGAAGCGCGGATGCCGCGGGCGGCGACGCGCCCGCATCGGCGGCCGCGGCCCGCGGGGTCCGCGCCGCCCTTCCGCGACCCGCCAGCAGCCACGCCGCGCCGGCCACCGCCGCGTTCGCCGCGGCCCCGAGGTGCAGCGTTCCCGACAGCCCGAACGCGGGGATGAGGACGAACCCGGTGGCCAGGCAGCCGAGCGTGGCGCCGAACGTGTTCCACGCGTACAGGAGCCCCGCCGGGCGCCCGATCGCACGGTCCGAGATCACCGCCAGCCGGCACAGCACCGGGATCGTCCCGCCCATGGCCGCAGTGGCGGGCAGCAGCAGCACGAACGTGCCGCCGAAGCGCACCAGGGGACTCCCCGGCGCCGCGAGGACGAGGCGGTGGAAGACGTCGCTCAGCGCGGGCAGCACGAGCGCCCAGACCGCGATGGCCGCTTCCAGCCCCGCGTACAGCTTCAGCGGCGAGGCGACCCGATCCGCCCGCCGGCCGATCACCACCGCGCCCACGGCCAGCCCCCCGAGGAACGCGGCCAGCACGGATGCCACCGCCTGCGCGGTGCTCCCGAGCGTGTGGACGAGCAGGCGGGTCCAGACCACCTCGTACAGCAGACCGGCCGCGCCCGACACGAACACCAGGATGTAGAGGAGCGTGGACATGCGCGCAGTGTCCCACAACGCGGACGGCCCGTCCCGCGGCACACGGTCCCGGTTGACACGTCGCGGGGCAGTGGCTACACCCATACGGAACCGATCGGACGTCCGACCCCTCGCCCACCCACGGAGGAACCCATGAGCGTATCCCGCGTCCCCGCGGCCCTGGCGGCCGCGCTCGTTCTCGGCGCCCTGGCGTCGCTGCCGGCCGCCGCGCAGAGCGAGAAGCCGTTCGAGATCTCCAAGTACGGTCCGCGCGTGGGCTTCTCCGTGGACCCGGATCAGTTCACGATCGGCGGCTTCGCCACGCTCGGCGAGATCGCACCGCACCTGAGCATGCGCCCGTCCGCGGACCTCGGCTTCGGGGACAACCTGTTCTCGTTCATCTTCAACGCGGACGTGGCGTACTCGTTCACGATCGGCTCGGCGGCCGTGCCTTACGCCGGCGGCGGCCTCGGCATCGGCTACTACAGCTTCGACGTGCCCGAGGGCGTGACCGGCGTGGACGACAGCACCACCGAGGTGGGCGTGAACCTCTTCGGCGGCGTAGAGGTGGACCTGGGCGGGTACAAGAACGGGTTCGCCGAGCTGCGGCTGGGCATCGACGACCTGCCGGACCTGAAGATCACGGTCGGCATCGGCTTCTACTAGAAGCCGCGCGCGACGGCGCGACGAGACGGGCCGGCGGCAGCGATCCGCCGGCCCGTTCGCGTTCGCGGGCGGCGCCGGGCGATGCGCATCCATGGACTGCACGGTGCGGGCCGTCCCACGTCCGTCAATCCCCGGGACCGGACCCCGCGAGCACCCGCCGCACCCGCTCGCGCGCGGACGCGGAGCGCAGGGCGCTCGGCGGCATCCCGATCTCCCGCGCGAACGTGGCGGTGAGGTGGCTGTGGTGGGCGAAGCCCGCGTCGAGCGCCACGTCGGCGAGGTTCGGCGCGCCGTCCAGGATGCGTTCCACCGCGCGCGCCAGGCGCAGCCGGGCCACCCAGCGCGAGAGCGGGACCCCCGCGACCCGCGCGAAGACGCGCGAAACGTACTCGGGCGCGCAGTCGAAGCGCGCGCCCAGCTCCGCCAGCGACACCGCGCGATCGGCATGCGCGGCCACGTGTTCCTGGATCGCGGCCACCCGCTCTCTCTCGCGCGGCGTGGGCGGGCGGCGATCCCGGGCGCCGTGCGCGTCCGGAAGCCCGCGCATCACGCGGCGGATCAGCGCGAGCACCGCCTCCTCGGCGAGCAGCGCGTCCGGCGCCGGATCCGTCTCCAGCCAGCGCACGAGCGCGCGATACAGCAGGTACGTGCGCGCTGTCACCGGCGCGGCGAGCCGCCCGAAGGGCGCGGCGGGATCGCGCGCCGCGGCGCCGCCAGCGTCCCGGCGCAGGCGCGCCGCGAGCTCGGGATCGAGGAGGAACGTGGTCCCGCGCGTGCGCCCGCCCGCGGGGTGCGTCACGAGGACCTCCACCCCCGCGTCGTACAGCGTGACCGTGCCCGGTCCGCCGATGGCCACATCCCGCCCCACGCGCTTGGCGTACGCGCCCTCACGCAGGAGCACGAACGCGGGGATCGTGGCCTGCCCCGTCCGCGCATCCGCGTGCCGCGCGGGGTCCCACGCGGCGTCCCAGAGCACCACGTCCGGACGCGCCCAGAGGACGCGCCGGTCCAGGCCGCCGGCCTCCGGGCGCGCGCCCGCCACCTGCCGCGCAAGATCCATGGACCGGCTCGTCCCTTCGCGCCCGCGGCGTATCCCGAGCCCGCCCCGGCGGCGGTCCCGGCGGTTCAAGATCGTGAAAGCGGGGGGCTGCGCGGCCCTCCTACAGTGGACCCTCGCCCACCCCGCCGGACCGGAGGACTCCCGTGCCCCACTCCCGCCCCACCAGCGTACGATGCGCGCACCGGGCGCCGCGCCTCCCGGTTCTGGTAGGTCTGCTCTTGGCGGCGGCGGGGGTCGCATCCGCCGCCCCGGCCGCCGCGCCCGCCGCCGAGGCCCCGGCCCCGGACGAAGGCTGGCGTCACCTCGAGGCGCACTACGCGGCCCATCCCGGGCTGACCACGACGAAGAGCAGCGGTTTCAAGCCCTTCAACCGGCTCAAGTGGCTCCTGGAGACGCGCCGCGCTCCGGAGGGCGTTTCCACGGCCGCGCTCCGCGCCGATGCCCTGCGCGCCGGCCGCGCCCGTGCCGGGGCCCTGCGCGGCGGCTCGCCCGGCTGGTTCGCCACCGGCCCCACGCAGCTCTCCGGCCGCTGCCTCGCGATCGACTTCGACCCCGGCAACCCGGCCACGGTCTATGTCGGGTCGGCGTCGGGCGGGCTGTGGAAGTCCACGGACTCGGGCCTCACCTGGGCGGCGATCACGGACGACCTGCCCTCCCTGGGGGTCGGCGCAGTGTGCGTGCTCGCGAGCGACCCGGACATCGTGCTCATCGGCACGGGCGAAGGCACGGGCGCCGCCTCCGCGAACCTCGCGCTCGGCCCGTTCGGCGCCGGGATCTTCCGCTCCACGGACGCGGGCGCCACGTGGTCGCCCACGAACATCTCCTACGGCGGCGCCTCGATGCACGGCTTCGGCGCGATGGAGGACAACCCGATCACGGGCGTGGTGCTGGCCGCGGCCACGGACGGCGTTTACCGGTCCACGGACGCCGGTGCCACGTGGACGAAGGTGCAGACCGGCGGCAACTACTCCGACGTGAAGTGGAAGCCGGGGGACGCGAACCGCGTGTACATCGCGAAGGGGCGCGATCCCTTCTTCAACTTCCAGACGAACAACGGCGTGCGCGTCTCCACGGACGGCGGCCTCACGTTCGCCCTGGTGGGCAGCGGCCAGCCGGCGGGCGCGCTCATCGGGAAGACGCGGCTCGCGGTGACGCCGGCGGATCCGTCCGTGATCTACGCGCACTACTCGAACGCGAACAACTTCCAGACGCTGGGCGTGTACCGCAGCACGGACGATGGCGCCACGTGGTCGCTCCGCAGCAGCGTGAACCAGACCGCCAGCCAGGGCTGGTACAACCTGGCCATCGCGGCGGATCCGAACAACGTGGACGGCCTCGTCTCCGGCGGCACGCCGTTCTACCGGTCCACGGACGGCGGTCTCACGTACGACGAGAAGACGCACCCGCTCGTGCCCGGGGGCAACGCGGGCACCCCGCACTGGGACATCCACGGGGCGGCGTACGAACCCGGCTCCACGACGAACGTGTGGGTGCTGTCGGACGGCGGGCCGTGGCGCTCCACGAACGACGGCGCCACGTGGAACGAGCGCCGCGCCGGCCTCGTGACGTTCCAGTTCTACGACATCTGCGTGGCGCAATCCGACGAGTTCTTCACGATGGGCGGCGCGCAGGACAACGGGATCCCCGGCCGCACCGGGCTCGACACGTGGTTCCAGACCACGTTCACGGCGGACGGCATGGTGTGCAACATCACGCCGGGGAACGGGAACGTGTACGCGGAGTCCCAGTTCGGCAACCACATCAAGAGCACGAACTTCGGCCAGACCTGGTCCGCGATCAACACCGGCATCACCGGGACCGGCTACTGGGTGACGCCCGTGGACCAGGACCAGAACCTCGGCCGGCATCTCTACACGGGGACGAACGCGGGGATCTTCCGCACCACGTCCGGCGGGTCGTCCTGGGAGAACGTGGGGGCGCACACCGCGCGCTGGATCTCCATCAGCCCCGTGGACGGCAACGTGGTGTGGACGGTGTCGAACACGCTCGGCGTGTGGGTGACCACGGACGACGGCGGGATGTGGACGCCATCGCCCACGTTCGCGTCCACGGGAACGGAGACGAAGATCGCGGCGGATCCCGCGAACGCCGGCGGCGCGTTCGTGACCTTCGGCTACTACGCCACGGGGCTGCCGCGCATCCTGCGCACGAGCGACTACGGCGCCACGTGGACGGACGTGTCCGGGGACTTCCCGGACATCCCGGCGAACACGATGGTGGTGGACCCGGATCGCCCGGACGACTGGTACGTGGGCGCGGACGTGGGCGTGTGGCGCAGCACGGACGGCGGCGCCACGTGGACGCCGTACGGCACCGGGCTGGCGAACGCGCTGATCACGGACCTGGAGATCCGCCGCACGGCGCGCAAGCTCACGGCCGGGACCTTCGGCCGCGGCGCGTGGGAGGCGGATCTGCCGGCGGCGGCGGTGGACGCGCCGGTCGTGGCCGTGCCGAACCCGGATCTCATGCTGGACCCGCCCTACCCGAACCCGGTGCGGGACTGGGCGGACTTCCGCTTCGCGGCGCGCGCGGATGCCGAGGTGACGCTGGAGCTCTTCGACGTGGCGGGGCGCCGCGTGGAGACGCTCGCGCGGGAGGCGCGCGGGGATGCCGTCATCCGGACCGCCGTGTGGGACGCGCGGGGGGCGGCGCCGGGTGTGTACTTCGCCCGGCTCACGGCCGGCGGGCGGGAGGCGATGCGGAAGGTGGTCGTGGCGCGGTAGGGCGCGGCTGGGCGGGGGCGCGCCGGGCGGGGTTTGCGCAGGTTGCGGCGGCGACCCGCGGGGTTCCCTGCGGCGGGCGCTCGGCCCCCGCCATCCGGGCGGGGGCCATCGCTCCTGCGTCGACGGCCTCCGGCCCTCCAGGCCTCCGGCCGCGCCGCAGAGCCGCCGCAGGGAACCCCGCGGGGTCGCCGCCGCGACCTGTGCGAACCCCTTGGTGCATCCCGCGACCCGCGTCCTACCGGGACCGCCCTCGCGACCGGCGCGAACCGCTCGGGACCACTGCCGCGCGGCTTCCAGCCAGTCCCGCGGCCCTCTCCCGCCCGTCGCGTCCGTCGCCCGCCCCCGGTCCGTGCGGTCCCATCACGCCGGCGGCGCCGGCGGGGGACTCGCGGCTTCCCTCGCGGGGCCGGGCGAGGCATCCTTCGCGAAAGCCTCGAGTCCCGACCCCGCGAAGGAGCGCCTGCATGGCCCGCGAAGTCCGCATCGACGACCTCTTCCGCCTCATCCTCCCCGGTTCGCCGGCCTTGTCGCCGGACGGCACGCGCGTCGTCTTCACCGTGAAGCGGCTGGACGCGAAGGAGAACCGGTACACGTCGCACCTGTGGATCATGAAGGCGAGCGGCGGGCGGCCGCGGCAGCTCACGCACGGGCTGGTGTCGGACGGCAGTCCGGAGTGGAGCCCGGACGGGAAGGAGATCGCCTTCGTCTCCGACCGCGGCGAGAAGGCGAACCTGTGGCTCCTGCCGATCGAGGGCGGCGAGCCGCGGCAGCTCACGCAGCTCGAGGGCGGCGCGATCAAGGACGTGGCGTGGAGCCCGGACGGGAAGGAGATCGCGTTCGCGTTCTTCTCCATCCCGAAGGTGGCGCCGGACGAGGCGAAGAAGAAGGCGACGTTCAAGCACATCACGCGCCTGTACCACAAGGAGGACGGCTTCGGCTGGTTCCGCGACGAGTGGTGGACGATCGCGAAGGCGAACGCGTCGACCGGCAAGGTGACGGTGCTGACGAAGGGCCCGCACCATGACGCGGAGCCGGCGTGGAGCCCGGACAGCAAGCGGATCGCGTTCGTGTCGCAGCGCGGGAAGAACGCGGACACCACGCCGGATCTCACGAGCGTGTACCTGATGGATCGCGCGGGGAAGAACGCGAAGGAGTTCACCCCCACGTCCGGCGCGCGGAGCGCCGTTCGGTGGAGCACGGACGGGCGGGCGCTGTACTGGGTGGGTTACGAGGGCAAGAGCGGCGAGTGGCTGAACCACGAGTGGTCCGTGTGGCGCGCCGAGGTGACGGGCGGCAAGGCCGCCGTGCTGAACAAGGGCTTCGACCGCTGGCCGATGAACATGGTGGGCGCGGACACGTCGCTCGGCGGCGGGACGGTGCTGGAGCCGTACGTGGTCGGCGGGCGGGAGCGCGTGCTCTTCGGGAGCGATGAGGACGGCAGCTACCGGCTGTACTCGGTCGGGCCGGAGGGCGGGCGGCCGCGCGTGGAGGTGGGCGGGAAGCTGAGCGTGCTCGGCGTGTCCGTGCGCGGGGACGCGGCGGTGTACTGCGCCGCCACGGTGGGCGACCTGGGCGAGTTCTACCGCGTGACCCTGGACGGGACGAACACGCCGGAGAAGCTGACGAGCGTGACCGCGCCGTTCTTCGGGCCGCTGAACCTGACCACGCCCGAGGAGGTCCGCGTGAAGAGCGGCCCCGTGGAGCTGCAGGGCTGGGTGCTGAAGCCGCCGGGGTTCAAGCCCGGGAAGAAGTACCCCGCGCTGATCGAGGTCCACGGCGGGCCGATGACCCAGTACGGCGAGACCTGGTTCCACGAGATGCACCTGCTGGCCGCGAAGGGCTGGGTGGTGGCGTACTGCAACCCGCGCGGGAGCTCGGGCCGCGGCATGAAGTTCTGCAACTGCATCGAGGGCAAGTGGGGCGAGGCGGACTGGGACGACATGGTGGCCTTCACCGACTGGCTGGCGGCACAGCCCTACGTGGATGCGAAGCGCATCGGCATGCTGGGCGGCAGCTACGGCGGCTGGATGACGAGCTGGGCGGTGGGGCACTCGGACCGGTACAAGGTGGGCGTGACCATGCGCACGGCCGCGGACTTCTGGACGCACTGGGGGTCCAGCGACTACGGCTACTACCGGACGCACTACTTCAAAGGGAAGCGCCCCTGGGAGGACCCGGCCGTGTACCACAAGGCGTCGCCGGCGTTCTACGCGAAGAACATCAAGACGCCGCTCTTGATCCTGCACAGCGAGGGGGATCTGCGGTGCCCCATCGCCGAGAGCGAGATGCTGTTCACGGCGATGAAGGTGCTGGACCAGGCGCCGTGCGAGATGGTCCGGTTCGAGGGGGAGTTCCACGGGCTGCCGCGGACGGGAAAGCCGAGGAACCGGGAGGAGCGGCTGAAGCGGATCGTGGGGTGGCTGGAGAAATACCTGTGAGCGGACGCGGCCACCGGGTCCGGCAGATCCCGCGCGGGAGCCCCGACGTCGAGGCGGCGCGCGATGTGCTCGGGCGCGCCTTCGCCCGCCTGAGTTCTCGTAACCCCGCCCACCGGGCTCGGCACCGCGCCCTCTGGGAGCGTGCGTTCCCGGTGCCGGGCGCGGGGGAGCGCCTGCTGGCAGAACGGGACTTCTCCCCGCCGGGGGCTCGCGCGCTGCTGGACGTGTCGAGCCGGAGGCCGGAAGAGCGCTTCGCCGCCGTGCGCATCATGGCGGCACTTCATTGGATCGCGCCGGGGCGGCCGCTCCCGCGTCTTGCCGGCCGCGTGATGGCGGAGCTCGGCGTCCCCGCGGTCGACGAGCTGGTCGGCCGGCTGTCGAGCGACGATGCCTTGGATCGCCAGATCGCCGGACATGCCCTGCCCCACCTGGCGGGGCATCTGGTCGCCCATCGCGGGGTCCTCGGCGATGCCCTGGATCGGTATCCCGAGGAAGCCGCGATGTCCGTCGTCGCCATGGGCCTCGCGGCGACAGACCTGATGCTCAGCGCGCTCCTGGAGCGACAGGGTGACGTCCGGAGGGCCGTCCTGGCAGCCATCGATGAGAGCGAACCGCAGTGGCCGGCGACCGTGGCCGACGCGGCAGTGGACGCCCTGGCGAGACTCCTGCTCAGCGATGAGGAGCAGGTACCCGAGCTCGCATTCTCCGCGTTGTACTCTCTCGCGAGCGGTGACGACTCCGTTCGCCGGTACCTCGCCTCGCGTGCGACGTTCTCCCGGGAGGAAGTCCGCCGGAAGGTCGCGGAAGTGCTCGCGCTGACCTCCGGCGAGGACGAGGAGCCACGCCTGCTTTGAATGGGCCGGCCCGCCTCGCCCTGCTCCTCCTCGCCTGCGCCGCCCCCGCCGCGGCCTTCGAGTCCAACGTCCCCGGCCACCGCATCCACGAGGCGATCACGCGCGAGGCCGCCGCGGCCGCGGGGTGGGAGGGCCGTGAGCTGTCCGCGCTGGTGGACGCGGTGAATGATCCCGACTTCCACGAGACGGAGCTGGTGTCCTTCCGCGGCGGCCGGCTGCGCTTCCTCGCGCCGAGCCCCGACACCTACGCGCCGGAGCATCACTTCGATCGCGGCCCCGGCGCGTCCCACGCCGAGGCGTTCCTCGCGGGCGCGGCGTACGTCCGCTCCCAGCGCGCCGTCGCCCTGGACGCGGACGCGCGCGGCGACCACGCCGAAGTCCATCCGCTGCCTGGGCCGCGCGCTCCACGCGCTCCAGGACTTCTTCTCCCACTCGAACTTCGTGGACCTCGGCGAGGACGACCGCGCGGCGTGCCTGGCCGCGCTGCGCGACGGCGCGCCGCCGCCCGCGCTTCGCATCACCGCGTACTTCCCGGACGCGGCTGACCCCGAGGACCCGGATGATCCCGAGGACTACACGCACGGCGCGCACGCCAAGGACGCGCCCCGGAAGAACGCGGACGCCGCGGCCCGCCCGGGCGGCCCGGGCTCACCCTCGAACTTCGAACGGGCGCGCGAGGCCGCGGGACGCGAAACCCGCGCGTTCCTCAATGCGCTCCCGACGGACGCCACCGCGGCTCCGTAGATCCTTACCCCCGCCGCGTCGCCAGTTGGAGAACGGGTCCTGATCCCGGAAAGCTGCCTCGGCTCGGGTATCCGGGCGTGGCGATGGCCGGCACCACCCCGCTGTCCGGTCGCCCGCTCGCCTTGCGTTCCCCCGGCAGGCCGCCCGGCGACCGCCCGCGGCCCCCGTCACGACCCCGCCCACCGGGAGTCCCTCGATGCGCCCCGCCGTCCGCGTCATCCCCGCCATCCCGCCATCCGTCGTTCGCTTCGGGTCCGCCTTGCTCCTCGCTTCCGCCGCCCCCGCCGCCGCGCGCGTGATCGACACCTTCGAGACCGGCGGGTTCTCCGCCACGATCACCGCGCCCGACGTGCTCAACCTCTACCAGCAGCCGGACCCGGCCCACTGCATCGCGCCGGAGCGAAGGGTGAACCTCCAGTATCACCAGGGCACCACCGGGACGCTGCACTGCGAGCTCGTTCCGCTCGACGGGGAGGACGACGCGATCGAGGCCTCGTTTCCCGACGGGATCGGGCGCGTCATGCTCATGTACGAGGGCGGACCGTGGGATCTGACGGATGGCGGCATGCACGACCGCGTCGTCGTGAACGTGGTGGATGCGCCCACGGGGGTCTTCGTGCTGTCGCTCCGCGATGCGGCGGACCAGCTCCGGACGCATCTGGTCCAGGTCTCCGGTCAGGGCGCCTACCAATTCCCGTACTCCAGCTTCGACCTCGATCCCACGTCCATCATCCAGATCCACCTCTCCTGGAGTGGCGAGCCCGGCCAGACCGGTTCGATCCGCGCGATCCGGACGGGCTCGCTGATGTCATCGGTCCTCTTCCAGGCGTGGGAGCCTCGCACCTTCGTGCTCCAGTGCGCGGCCGCGCAACCGGGCCCGCGATCCGGAGGCGAGCACCGGCTCGGGTGGGACTGGACGCCGGACTGGCCCGCCGCGCCGACGATCGCCGGCCCCGTGCTCGAGGTGACGCACCTCTCCGCGCCCGGCTGCGTGGACGTGGGGTTCGAGTCCGCGCCCGACGGCGGCGCGGGGCTGGGGCACATGGGCCTGGTCACGGTGGACTGGCTGGCGTCCACCTTCAGCAGCGCGTCCTTCGAGCTCCGCTTCGCCACCGACCCGACGGCGCCGTACACGGCGCAGCTCGTCGACGGTCCGGTGATCACGCAGCACGCGCGCTCGCTGGTGGTCACCCACGCCGTCGCCGTCTCGGGCGCACCGGGAGTGCCCGACGGCGTCGTGCGCCAGGAGACGATCGTCTCGGTGCATCCCGCGCAGGGCGCCACGTTCGCGTACGGCGAGGCCGCCCCCGAGACGGGCAACGGGAACGGCGAGGGCTGCACGCTGCAGTTCGTCGTGTCCGGCGGCGCGTACACACCGGCGAGTCCGCTGCTCGAGATCTTCACGTCCGCCGACTACGCGGACGACGCGGGCGCCACGAGCGCTCCGGCAGCATCCGCCGCCATCGTCGGCCGTGCCGCGCTGTCCGCGCACCCCAGCGTGACGCGAAGCGACGTGCGCTTCGTGCTCCCGTCGGGATCCCCCGAGGGCGCCGCGGTTCACGTCTTCGACGTGGCCGGGCGCCGCGTGCGGACGCTGGCGTCCGCGGCGGGGGAGGCGCGCTGGGACGGCGCGGGCGCGGACGGGGTGCGCGCGCCGGCCGGCGTCTACTTCGGCCGGTCCCCCGCGTCGGAGGGCACGGCGCGCGTCGTCCTGTTGAGGTAGCTGCGCGGCGAGGCGTGTCCGCTCCGCCGCCGGATCCGCGTTCCCCGGAGTGGCCGCGGGCGACTGCCCCGCGGCCCTTCGCGTCCCTGTCCCGGAGCTCCCGATGTCGCGTCTGATCCCCGCCGCGGCCGGTGTCGCGGCCCTCCTCTGCGGCGCCGCCGCCCGCGCCGGCATCATTGACTCGTTCGAGACCGGCGGCTTCTCCCACTCGCTGTCCGCCCCCGCCACCACCTCGTACACCCAGGACCCGAACACCGCGCACTGCATCTCGGACGAACGGATCGTCCGGCTCACCTACTGGCCCGGCTCGACCGGCACCGTGTCCGCCGACCTCGTCCCGCTCGACGGCCAGGACGATGCCGTGGAGGTGTCGTTCACGAACGGGCTGTCCGGGGTCCGCTTCCAGTACGAGGGCGGTCCGTGGGACCTCACGGAAGGGGGCTTGCAGAACCGGATCACCGTCAAGGTAAGGGATGCGCAGCCGGGCTCCACGATCCAGGTATCGCTGGAGGACTCGGCCATCTCCCACGTGCGCACCCTCCAGATCTCCGGCGCCGGCAACTACCACATTCCCTTCTCCGACTTCACGTTGATCGACCCGACCGCCGTCGAGCGGATCCGCGTCGACTGGTGGGGCGAAGACGGCGAGACCGGCGCGCTGCGCGAGATCCGCACCACGAACGGCCCGGAGGCCACCCTGATCTACGGCGCGTGGGAGCCCCTGGTCCTCACGTACCTGTGCGCGGCGTCGCCCCGGTCGGGCGGCGAGAACGTGCTCGGTTGGGACTGGACGCCGGGCTGGCCCTCGGCCCCGTCGCTTGCCGGACCGATCCTGCACGTGACGCGCGTTTCCGCGCCCGGATGCGTGAACGTCGCCTTCACGGCGGCCCCGTCGGCGAGCCAGGCAGGACCCGGCCCGATGGGCCTGGTGGCCGTGGACTGGCAGGCGGCAACGTTCAGCGGCGCGTCGTTCGAATTGGAGTTCACGACCGATCCCACCGCGCCGTACACGGCGCACATGAACGGCGAGCCCGTGGTCACCGAGTATCCGGATGCGCTCTCGGTGGCGTACGAGATCGCGATCTCCGGCGCTCCCGGCATTCCCGACGGCATCGTGCGGCAGGAACTGATCGTCTCCATCCACCCGGACCAGGGAGCCGCCTTCGCGTACGCGGAGGCGCTGCCCACGGGCGGTGCGGGGGCCGGCATGGCGCTGCAGTTCGCGCTGACCGGCGGGTCGTTCGTTCCGTCCAGTCCGCTGCTGGAGTTGTTCACGACGGCGTCGTACGTGGATCACATGGGCGCCACGGGCGTGGCATCCCCCGCGGCGGCCGCGGCCGGCGGCCCCGCGCTGACCGCACATCCCGGCGTGACGCGGAGCGACGTGCGCTTCGTGCTCCCCGCGGGGTCCCCCGAGGGCGCCGCCGTGCACGTGTTCGACGTGACCGGCCGGCGTGTGCGCACGCTCGCGTCCGCGGCGGGCGAGGCGCATTGGGACGGCACAGGCCCCACCGGGCTGCGTGCGCCGGCCGGCGTGTACTTCGGTCGCACGCCGGCCGCCGTCGGGGCCGCGCGCGTGGTGCTGCTGCGGTAAGGGGCGTCCGCCGGCGTGTCCGCTTCCGGGCCGATTGTGCGTTCCCCTGGACGGCGGGAGGCGACCGCCTCCCGCCACGCAGGCGACCCGTCCCCGGAGCCCCCGATGCGTCACCCCACCCCCGTGGCGCGCCACCCCGCGTCCCTTGCCGCCCTGATCCTCGCGCCGTCCCTTGCTCTCGCCCCCGCGCCGGCCGCCGCCGGCGTCATCGACACCTTCGAGAGCGGCGCGTTCAGCGCGACACGCAGCGTCCCCGGGGTCGACTCCATCTCGCAGCAGCCCAACGCGGGGCACTGCATCGACGACGAGCGCATCCTGCACCTGCAGTACTCCAGCGGCAGCACCGGCACCATGAGCGCCGGGCTCGTTCCCCTGGACGGGGAGGACGATGCGATCGTCCTCACCCTCCCGGTCGGATACGGCGTGTTCAGTCTCGTCTACGAAGGCGGGCCGTGGGACCTGACGGAGGGCGGCGCGTCCAACCGGATCACGGTCGCCGTGGGCGACGCGGATCCCGGGGCGTTCCTCGAGGTCCAGATCGAGACCGCGAGCGGCTTCGACCAGGACATCGCCGTGCTCTCCGGCGCCGGCAGCTACCACTTCGCCTTCTCGGAGTTCGAGGACGTCGACGTCACGGCGATCGAGCGGATCTGGGTCAGCGTGTACGGGCACACGGGGCAGAGCACGGCCATCCGCTCCATCCGCACCACCAGCGGCTCGGGCACGACGATGATCTACCGCGCGTGGGATCCGCGCATGCTCACGCTGATGTGCGTGGGCGCGGAGGACCGGTTGCGCGGAGGGGAGCAGCGGCTCGGCTGGGACTGGGCGGTGGACTGGCCTTCCGCACCCGGTCTCGCCGGGCCGAACTTCGAGGTGCTGCACCTGTCGGCGCCCGGCTGCGTGAACGTGGCGTTCGAGGCGTCGCCGGCGGAGACGGGGGACTTCGGCCCGATGGGCATGGTCACGGTGGACTGGCTCGCCCCCACGTTCACCAGCGCGTCGTTCGAGTTGCGCTTCGCCACGGATCCCGGCGCGCCGTACACCGCGCAGCACGTGGGCGACCCGCAGCTCGCGGTGCTCGGGGAGGCGCTCGTCCTGACCTACGACCTCGAGATCTTCGGGGCGCCCGGGATCCCGGACGGGACCGTGCGCCAGGAAGTGGTCCTGGCGGTGCATCCGTCCCAGGGCGCGAACTTCACGTTCGGGGAGGTCTACCCGGAACTCGTGGAAGGCGTGGGCTACGTGCTGCAGTTCGTGCTCGCGGGTGGAACGTACACCCCGTCCAGTCCGCTGTTCGAGGTGTTCACTTCGGCCGCGTACGCCGACTTCGCCGGCGCGACCGGTATCCTCCCGCCGGTTGCGGCACCGGGCGGTGTGGCTCTCCTCGCACACCCGTCGGTCACGCGCTCCGGCGTGCGCTTCGTGCTGCCGCAGGGCGCCCCGGCGAACGCCGCGATCGACGTCTTCGACGTGGCCGGCCGCCGCGTGCGGACGCTCGCCGTCGCCGCGGGCGAGGCGCGCTGGGACGGCACGCGCGCGGACGGATCCACTGTGCCGGCGGGCGTCTACTTCGGGAAGACGGCGTTCTCGGATCGCGCGGCGCGCGTGGTGATGCTGAGGTAGGCGGTCGACCGGTTCTCGGCAAGGCACGCGGCCAGCCCCGCGGGGTAGTCCGTCAGCGGCACAGTCTCTCTCCCACCAACCAGGCCTCCCGTCCGCCGTGCCGGCGGAGCTGGTCCGCCACCCACGCGACGTCCTGCAGGCCCACGCGGTACCCGGGATCGAACGACCAGAAGCATTCCGCATGGAAGCGGCGATAGGCGCGCCTCGCCTCGCGGACCCTCACCATGGAGCGCGCCGTCCCCGCGTCCAGGGCCCGGCGGCTCTTGCGTCCGCCGCGCCGGCCGATCTCGGCCAGCCATCTCCGTGTCGAGCGCTCCATGGTCGGAACATAAGCGGCTTATGATATATCGTCAATGATCACAATGAGATGGTGGTCAACGTGGCTGACAGGCCGCGAGGTCAATCAGCGACCTCGCCCGATTACTCAATGGCTGAGCAAACCGTTGAACCCAGCCGCACCTCGCGCTACCCTCCCCCCATGTGTCCCCTCGTTCATCGCCCGCTCGTCGACGTCGTCCTCGCGCGCCTGGTGGAACCGCCACGGCTGATCCAGGTGATCGTCGGTCCCCGGCAAGTGGGGAAGACGACCGTCGCCCGCCAGGTGCTTGCGCGCTGGGACGGCCCGACACACTACGGCACGGCCGACGGCGTTCTGCCCCCGACGGCCGAGTGGATCCGGGCGGAGTGGTCGCGCTTGCGACACGCGGCCCGGGACGCGCGCGGCAAGCCGGCGCTCCTCGTGCTCGATGAGATCCAGAAGATCGAAAGTTGGAGTGACGTCGTCAAAGCCGAGTGGGACTCGGACCGGATCGAAGGCCGTGACGTCGCCGTGCTGCTTCTCGGCTCGTCCGTATTGCTGCTTTCGCGGGGGATGTCCGAGAGCCTCACGGGCCGCTTCTTCCTCAACCGCTGCCTCCACTGGAGCTACGCGGAGTGCGCGGCGGCCTTCGGCTGGACTCTCGACGACTGGCTCTTCTACGGCGGATATCCCGGGGCGGCGGCGCTGACGGGCGATCCTGCCGCGTGGCGAGCGTATGTTACGGACTCCCTCATCGAGACCGTGCTCGCGCGAGATGTCCTGGCGCTCCACACGATCGCGAAGCCCGCGCTCCTTCGCCATCTCTTCCAGCTCGCTGCCCGCTTCCCGGCCGAAGTGCTCTCCTACAACAAGATGCTCGGGCAGCTGCAGGATGCCGGCAACACCACGACTCTCGCGTCCTACCTCCGCGTGCTCGAGACGGCGTTCCTGGTGAGCGGTCTGGAGCGATACTCCCGCGGACACGCACGAAGCCGAGGGTCGAGCCCCAAGCTCGTCCTGTGGAACAACGCACTGGTCACGGCCCCCGGCCTGCGCGAGCTGGACGAGGTTCGCGCCGATCGCGCCTCGTGGGGTCGTCTCGTGGAGAACGCGGTCGGCGGACATCTCCTGAACCACCTCCAGTCGCTCGCGTACGACGTCTCGTACTGGCGGGAGCGCAGTCACGAGGTGGACTACATCGTCCGCACAACGCAGGCCACGTGGGCGGTGGAGGTGAAGAGCGGCCGCGACCGTGGCGCTCCGGGCCTCGCGGCCTTCACGAAGAAGTACCCGGAGGCCCGGCCGCTCATCGTGGGGAGCGGCGGCATCCCGCTGGAGGAGTTCTTCCGGAGCGATCCCGTGGACGTGTTCCGGGCCTAGGCATCGTCCGCGCCGAGATCCGGCATGGCGCCGCCCGTATCCCGGCGCCGCAGTCGAGTGCCGAGGCTGCCCGAGGGCCGCCAGTGGGCAGACGGAGAAGAGGAGCTGCGACGGCGCCTGCGTACCGGAGGTATGGAACACATCCACTGCGCTCCCGGCGCCGCCCGTGGGGTATGACCTCGCGTGGGAAGGCGAACTCGTGAACGCCTTCGCGATCTCCGTCTCCCCGACGACATGGGGCCGGGTGAAGGGTCTCTACCGAGAGTGACCAGGCAAGGCTGACCGGGAGAATCCCGCGCGATGGAAGGACCCGGCCGGCGCCGTCTCACTCCCGTGGATAGGCACCACCGCGTGGCCGCGCTCAGGTCCTAATCTTCATGTTCCCAACACGATAGCCCGACCCGCCGGTCCGCCCACCCCCGGCGCAAAATCCTCGCACATCCTTGCCGATCCACTTGCCCCTTGGGCCGCGCGTCCCGGCTGCCGATATCCCCGGGAACCACCCATCGACCCGGGGGACCCATGAAGTCCGACGACGACCTTCCCATCGAGCGCTTCTCCGGCCCGAGCACCGCCGTCGGCTCCGAGGCCCGCCCGGCGCGCCCCGCGGCGCGTCCCGCGCAGCGCTTGCCGCTGCGCTCCGCGACCGACCCGGACGCCACGCCCGCGTTCACGGCGTCCATCGGCGCCGACGCCGGCACCGGCTCGGTGGCCGAGATCGAGTCCGTGCCCACGCCCGACGCCGACGCCACGCGCGCCGCGCTCTTCGAGGAGTGCGACAACGCCGCCTCGCGCCCGCGCACGTTGCGGTCGCTCTCGCGCCGCCTCGCGCAGCACGTGGCCTCCTGGCCGGACGACACCGAGGCCGCCGCGAAGCTGGCGCAGGTGATCGAGCGGATCTCCGCGGTGGACGCGAAGCACGCGGCCTGGTTCGCGGACATCCCGCAGCCGCTGCTCATGAAGGTGAACGGCTCCCCCGACCGGAAGCCCTTCCTGCACGTGGGCGAGAGCGTCACGCGGTTGGTGAAGGACGAGCTGTCCATCCTGCCGGAAGCGGACCGCATCCTGGACTTCGGCGTGGGCCTCAGCCGCGTGATGTGGCCGATGATGCAGGAGTTCCCGTCCGCCCGCTTCGTGGGCTACGACGTGGACCCCATGATGATCGAGCACACCGAGAAGCTGGAACTGGTCTCGGACGCGCGCATCGTGCACAGCACGCAGGCCATCGAGGACGACACGATCGACGCCACGTACGTCATCTCCGTGTTCACCCATCTGATGACCACGGCGGACTACTGGTTCGGCGAGATCCGCCGCATGCTCACCGACCGCGGCCAGGCGCTCATCACCTACCACGACGAGACGCTCTACTCGGAGCTTCGCGAGAAGGGGAAGGTGGCGAGCAACACGCCGAAGGAGTGCCGCGAGCGCATCCTGGTGGGCGCGGGCGCCGAGGGCTCCACGCACCTCGCCGTCTTCTACGAGACGAGCTACTGGGAGATGTCCCTGTCCCGCTTCTTCCACGTGGAGAAGACGGTGCCGCGCGGGCTGCACGGGCACCAGTCCTTCTCCATCGTGCGCAAGCGCGACGAGGCCCCGGACCACGACCGTCTCCGCCATGCGTACCTGCGCGCGGTGGAGGAGGACCTGTACCGGCTGCGCCTCTCGAAGAAGCTGATGTTCTGATCGCGGCGCGTGGCGCCGGCCGGTCCGCGGGTCACTCCACGCGCACCGACACGGTGGCCGCGACGAACGCGGAGCTCTCGAAGGCGCTGTCCACCAGCGTGGCGCCGTCCGCGTCCAGCACCTCGTACCGCCGGTACACGCTCGTGCCTCCGTTCAGCTCCAGTTCCACCGGACCTCCGAGCGGCAAGACCACCGCCGGGCCGACGTTCACGATCGAGTAGCGTACCGTCCCGTCCTTCGTGGTCCGACCGTCCAGCGGGTAGTCCTGGCCCACGCGGAAGGCGCCCCCGGTCACCTTCGCTTCCGCGCCGATGCGCCAGCCGCGTGGCAGTTCCCGCCACACCGCGGCGGCCTGCGGCGCGTCCACGTTCGCCTCCCAGCGCCCCGTGGTCCACTGCAGGCGCAGCACGGGCAGCACCGTCTTCCGGCCGTAGTCGTCCGAGTACCCTGCGCCCCAGCCCCAGGTGAAGCGCTCCGAGACCTTCCGCTCGAAGACGAAACCCGCGCGAAGCGAGAAGTCGTTGCCGTCCAGGTCCTCGAGGTCGGAGAGCACGGCGGGCTGCACCAGCACGGCCCCCGACCAGCGCTCCCCGAGAACCTGCCGGTACACCAGGCCCCACTTGAACGTGTAGAGGTCGTCGGGCCGGAAGGTGTCGCGGCCGCTCTCGGCGGCCGCGTAGCTCTGGTTCAGATGGCGGATCGTGAGCGCGTTCAGGAGCACCTTGTCCCGGCCCTCGAAGAGGATCGGCACGTTGAGCTTCAGCGTGGCCGTGCGCGCGGCGGTCTGGACCTCGTCCTCCTCCAGGCCGGTGAGGACCAGCTCCGCCTCGGGGACGTATTCGTAGCCGAAGGACGCCACCGGGAAGCCCCGGGCCCGGGCGGACGGGGCGCCGGCGACCGTCGCGAGGAGCGCGAGGAAGGCGGGGAGGACAAGGCGTTCCGGGCTCAGGACGTTCCCCTCCATCCTCGGACATCGTTGCGGGCACGCTAGTTGCGCGCCTTCGGCCCCGTCAAGCCCGGCCTCCGATCGGCCCCCGCGTCCGCCCCCCGGCCACGAGCCCAGTTGTCCGTTCGCCCCGTTGTACGGTATAACGTTCGGTCGCTCCGGCCGCGGAGCCCGGCCGAGACGGCTCCCCGACCTCCGGGGAGACCGGCAGCCCGGGCCCTCCCCCGCCGAGACGGTTTCCCAAGCCCAGGCGGTTCCCCTGTTCGGGCGGTTCCCGAGCGGACCGTTCCCCGGGGATAACTACGGAGAAAACCCGAATGCAGGAAACGCAGATGGCCATGGAGACCGCCGCGGCCGCGGCGCCCGTGACCGACATCTTCTGGACGATGCTGCTCCTCGGCCTCCTCGGCGGTCTCGCCGCGCTGGGAATGGCGTTCAAGTACCGCAGCGACGTCCTGCGCGCCGCCCCCGGCAACGACCGCATGCGGGAGATCGCCAGCTACGTGCGGACCGGCGCCATGGCGTACCTCGGCCGGCAGTTCAAGGTCGTGGTCCCCGTGCTGCTCCTCGTGGGCGCCGTCGTCGCCTTCGGCGCGAACTTCGACCTCATGCGCACGGAAGGCGCCATGTGGGTCTTCCTGATCTTCCTCGGCTTCGTCACCGGCGGCCTCTGCAGCTTCTACACGGGCTGGAACGGCATGAACATCGCCACGCACGCGTCCAGCCGCACGGCCTGGGCGTGCACGGACGAGAAGAACGGCCTCAACGCCGGCCTGCAGGTGGCGTTCAAGGCCGGCTCGGTGATGGGCCTCTCCGTGGTGGGCATCGGGCTCCTGTTCATCGTGGCGTGGCTGGCGCTCTTCGCCGTGATCGCGCCGGATCGTCCCGCGCTCGTGGGGCAGGTGATGGTGAGCTTCGGGATGGGCGCGTCCATGGTGGCGCTCTTCGCGCGCGTGGGCGGCGGCATCTTCACGAAGGCGGCCGACGTGGGTGCCGACCTCGTGGGCAAGGTGGAGGCCGGCATCCCCGAGGACGATCCGCGCAACCCCGCCACGATCGCCGACAACGTCGGCGACAACGTGGGCGACGTGGCCGGCATGGGCGCCGACCTGTACGAGTCCTACAAGGGCTCCATCCTCGCGGCCATCGCGCTCGCGGCGGCGGCGGCCATCAGCCTGGGGCACCGCGAGGCGGCGTGGACCATGATCATCGCGCCCATCGGCATCGCGGCCGCCGGCGTCTTCCTCTCGATCGTCGGCTGCCAGCTCGTGCGCACGAAGGAGAACGCCACCCTCAAGGAGCTGCTGCACTCGCTGCATCGCGGCGTGAACACGGCGTCCATCGGCGTGGGGCTCGCGGCCGGCGTGATCTGCTATGTCTGCTTCGCCGGCGTGTACGACCAGATCGCCGGCGCCACCTGGTGGGGCGTGTGGCTCGCCAGCGTCGTGGGCCTCGTGGCCGGCCTCATCATCGGCAACGGCTCCGAGCACTACACGGCGTACGACTTCCGGCCCACGCAGGAAGTGGCCGAGGCATCCGCCACCGGTCCCGCCACGGTGATCATCGGCGGCATCGCGGTGGGCATGATGTCCACCTGGATCCCCATCGTCACGATCGCGATCGGCACGGCGCTCGCCTACGGGCTCGCGGGCGGCTTCGCGGACGCCAGCCTCGGCCTGTACGGCGTGGCGCTGGCGGCGGTGGGCATGCTCTCCACGCTCGGCGTCACGCTGGCCACCGACGCGTACGGTCCCATCGCGGACAACGCCGGCGGCAACGCCGAGATGAGCCACCTGGGCGACGAGGTCCGCAAGCGCACGGACGCGCTGGACAGCCTCGGCAACACCACGGCGGCCATCGGCAAGGGGTTCGCCATCGGCTCGGCCGCGCTCACGGCGCTGGCGCTCATCGCCACGTTCACCACGCTCGTGCGCGGCGACCAGAGCGCGGAGACGTTCTTCGCCAGCATCTCGCTCACGGATCCCATGGTGATCAGCGGCATGTTCATCGGCGCGCTGCTGGTGTTCGTGTTCGGCGCCATGACCATGACGGCAGTGGGTCGCGCGGCGCTCGTGATGGTGGAGGAGGTGCGCCGCCAGTTCCGCGAGATCGCCGGCATCATGGAAGGCAAGGCCACGCCGGACTACGCGCGCTGCGTGGACATCTCCACCGAGGGCGCCATCAAGAAGATGGTCGTCCCGTCCATGCTCGCCATCGTGGCGCCGGTGATCGTGGGCATCCTCTTCGGCGTGGGCGGCGTGGTGGGCATGCTCGCGGGCGGCCTGGCCACGGGCTTCGCGGTGGCCATCTACATGGCGAACGCCGGCGGGAGCTGGGACAACGCGAAGAAGTGGATCGAGTCCGGCGAGCTGGGCGGCAAGTACCTGAAGAACGCCGCCGGCCAGTACGTGGACGCGAAGGGCAATCCGGTGGCGCGCAAGGAGGACTCCAAGAACCCGCGGCACGGCGCCGCCGTCATCGGCGACACCGTGGGCGACCCGTTCAAGGACACCTCCGGGCCGTCGCTGAACATCCTCATCAAGCTCATCAGCATGGTGTCCATCGCCACCGTGGCCGTGACGCTGGGCGTCAACGGCGGCCAGGGGCTGCTGAAGCTGCTGCTGGTGGCCGTGCTGCAGTAGGCCGCGGAGGCCGCGGGCCGGCCCCCCGGGCCGGAACGCGCCGCGCCGGCACGAACGATGGAACGGCGGGGGCCGGCAAGGCTCCCGCCGTTTCGCGTTCCCGGGCGCCCCGCCGTCGCCACCGGCCGCCGCGGGGGCCCGATCGGCGGGACCGTCCGCCGCCTCGTCGCAACGGCCCCGCGCCCGCGGGGCCCGGCCCGTAGGTTTCGAGCCTCCCGGACCGCTCACGGAGGCGAAACGATGCGTACGATCTCCCCCGGCAAGGCGGCGTTCCTGGCGTCGCTCCTGTTCACCCTTCCGGCCCCCGGCCGGGTCATCGACGACTTCGAGGACGGCGACCTGATCGCGCACACGGGCCTGGCCTGGGTGCCCATCACCGACGAGCAGTACGGCGGCTCCTCGCATGTCTCCCTCGAGCCGCGACGCGGCGCGCTGCGCATCGCCGGCCGGGCCGCGAAGGGCGCCGCCGGGTTCGTCGTGGCCGGCGCGTGGGTGCCGCTGGATCCGCGCGGCGCACCCGTCGATCTCTCCGCGTTCGACCGCCTCCGGATGCGGATCCGCGGTCGCGCCGACGGCCTGGAGGTCGGGTTCCGGCACGGACAGACGAACGGCACGCCGGACAATCGGATGGCGCCGATCCGCCCGCGCGGGGACTGGCAGACGATCGAGATCCCGTTCGCGGAACTGGAGAGCCACCTGCCCGCGGGGAAGGCGCCGCCCTGGGACGCGCGCGACGCATGGTACCTGGGCGTCACGACGCCGCCCGGCGTGGAGACCGAGGTGGACGTGGAGATCGACGACGTATCGCTGCTCCTTGCGGACCGCGAACCGGTGTACGCCGCGATCCTGGATCTCGCTCCCGCCCGGACGGTGGCCGGTTTCCCCTGGCGTGCCCTCGCCGAGGACCCCGCGGCCGACGCGTACCGGCCCCGCCTGCCGGACGCACGATCGCTGTGGTACCATGCCGATCCTTCCACGGACCGCATCTGGTTCAAGGTCGTCCTCGAGGACGAGCCGCGGCAGGACTTCCTCGGCTTCAACGTCGCCATGGACATCGACGCAGACCCCGCGAACGGCACCGCCTGGTGGGGAACGAACCGCGAGTTCCGGTTCGACCGCCTGGCCACCGCGTACCTCTTCCGCGTGGGCGACCGTTGGCAGGGCAGCTTCGGCGTGGCCGACTCCGCGGGCGTCGCCCGCGCCGACATGGGCTCGCTCGCCCGCGAGGAGCTCCTGTTCGGCGTGGACCGGGACGAGCGCGCGCTCTTCTTCGGCGTGCCGCGTGCCCTGCTGGGAGACGGGCCCTCCGTGCGCATCATCGCCACGGTCGGCTCCGCGATGAGCCCGAGCGACGACATTCCGGATCGCGGGTCGGCGCCGCTGCCATGGTAGCCCGGCTGTACGGGATCGCGTGGCTGCCGTACCTCGCGATGTACGTGCTCGTGTTCCGCATGATGGGTCTTCCGTGGGGCGCGGTGGTCCCCGGGGCGCTGGCGAACGTGCTCCCGGAGGCCGTGCTGGGCGTCGTGCCGCTGCGGCTCGGGTGGCGCGCGGGGATCGCGGCCGCGGGGTCGTGGCGGCCGCACCTGGTGCTCGCTCCCGTCTTCGCGCTCGCGGCCGCGGCGGCCAAGCTCTTCCTCTTCGGGACGGTTGCCGGCCTGGAGAAGCACGGCTGGGCGTACCGCCCGCTGGAGATCGCGCGAACCGCACTCCTGGACTTCGTGCTGGTCGTGAACCGGGTTGCCACCGGCGCCCCCCGCGGTCCCGGCTACGATCCGGCGGTGCTGGCGTGGCAGGTCCTCCTCGCGCTGCTCGTGTACGCGGTGCTCGCGGCGGTGGGGCATGCGGCCGGATCGCGGGAGCGGCTCCGCGCGGAGGAGGCGCGGGCCGCGCGCGCGGAGGCGCTCGTGACGCAGGCGGAGCTGCAGGCGTTGCGCGCGCAGTTGAACCCGCACTTCCTCTTCAACACGCTGCACTCGCTGCTGGCGCTCATCCGTCACGACCCCGGCCGCGCGGAGCTCGCGCTCGAACAGTTCGGGGATCTGATGCGGTACGCGCTCCGCGTGCACCACGACGGGATGGACGAGGTGCGCCTGCGGCAGGAGTGGGAGTTCATCACGACGTACCTGGAGCTGGAACGGCTGCGGCTGGGGGATCGTCTGCGCGTCACGCTCCGCGCGGAGCCGGACGTGCTGGACGAACCGGTCCCCGCGTTCTGCCTGCAACCGCTCGTGGAGAACGCCGTGCGTCACGCGGTGTCGCCGCGCGCGAGCGGCGCCACCGTGGAGGTGCGCGCCGGCCGGAGGGACGGCGTCCTGTCGCTCGAGGTCGTGGACGACGGGAACGGCGCGGCGGCGCCGGATCGCGGCCCCGGGCTCGGCCTTCGCCTCGTTCGCGAGCGCCTCCACTCGCTGCACGGCGATCGCGCGCGTCTGGACATCGAGACCGCCCCGGGCGCAGGCTTCCGCGTGGCGCTGCGCATTCCGGCCGGCGGCGCGCGCACGGAGGAGGGATGAGCCGCACCCGGGCGATGATCGTGGAGGACGAGCCGCTCGCGCGGCGGACGCTGCGGGACTTCCTCGCCGGCGTGGACTGGATCGAGGTGGTCGGCGAGGCCGGGGACGGGCGCACGGCGCTGCGGCTCCTGGAGGAGCTGACGCCGGACCTCGTGTTCCTGGACGTGCGGATGCCGGAGCTGTCGGGGATCGAGGCCCTGGAGCGCCTCCGCGGCGATCCGGCGATCGTGTTCACCACGGCATACGAGCAGTACGCCGTGGCCGCGTTCGAGCTGGGGGCGGTGGACTACCTCGTGAAGCCGTTCGGCCCGGAGCGCTTCCGCAAGGCCATCGAGCGGCTGGCGGAGCGCCGCGACCGCGACGGCGAGGCCTCCGCGGCCGCGCGGGCAAGGGACGTCCTGCGCGAGGGGTTCCTGGAGCGCCTCTTCGTGCGCACCGGCGACCGCATCGTCCCCGTGGCCGTGGCGGACGTGACGCGCGCCGAGGCCGCGGGAGACTACGTGCAGATCCACACGCGCTCCGGCAGCCACCTGCTCCGGCTCACGCTGGAGGATCTGGAGCGGCGCCTGGACCCGAAGCGCTTCGTGCGCGTGCATCGGTCGCACATGGTGAACCTGGACCGCGTGCAGCAGATGCGCGCGCACGACGATCGCCGCCTGGCCATCCGGCTGGACGACGGGAGCACGGTGGTCGCCAGCCGCGCCGCTTCGGCCAAGCTGCGCGACCTGGCGCGCTGATCGGGGCACTCCGCCTCAGTCTTTCCGGCCGGGCCCTCCGGGCCGCGCCCGCCCCACCCAGCGGCGCAGTTCCTCCATCGTGGTCTCGAGCCAGCGCAGCCGCTCGGCGGGCTCGAGCCGCAAGCCGTTGAGCGCCTGTCGTCGCCGGTGCTCCTCCCGGCTCCGGTCCGGGAATTCGTCGCCCGGCGGGCGCGCGGCCTCAGCCACGACGCTGCTCGTCGCGGATCGCCTCGAGATCGCGCACGTCCTCCAGGTCCTGTGGCCGGCCCGCATCCCGCTTCATCGCCAGGAGATCGTCCAGCCCGATGACCCGGATCCCGGTGGACTCCAGCGTCACGGCCACGCCGCGGCCGTTCGCCTGCTCGAAGTCGAACGGCTCGTGGACGAAGAGGTCCAGCTCCAGCGGGGACTCCGGGTGCCAGAGGGAGCAGACGATCAGGCCCTTCTCGACGACCCAGCTCTCGCGCGTGGCGGGATCCGCGAAGTCCTCCAGCCGGACGGGTGCCCGGGGCCGGTAGCCGAGTGTCGCGAGGGCGCCCACCGCGCGCTGCAGGTTCGCGGGCGACAACTCCACCCAAAGGTCCAGGTCCGCCGTCGTCCGCAGGCGCCCGTGCAGCACCACCGCCACGTCGCCGACGACGAGGTAGCGGACGCCGGCGTCGTTCAAGGCGCGGAGGACTCGCTCCATCGGTCCGGGCGTGCCGGGGGATTGCATGGGGGGAGTTTACGGATCGCCCGCCCGCCCGTCAGCCCCGGAGCCGCACCCCACACCGCCCCCGATGCGCCCCGGCGGCCCCCGTGAAGCGGGCTCCCGGAGCGCCGCAAAGCGTGATACACCCCTTCCATGGACCACTCCCACTTCCTGTCGTCGCTCGCGCTGGTCCTGTGCGTGGCCGCGGTCGCCACGGTCCTCTTCCAGCGCCTGCACCAGCCCGGCGTGCTCGGCTACGTCCTGGCCGGGCTGCTCATCGGGCCCCACGTGCCGATCCCGCTCGTGGGCGATCCGAAGGTGGTGCAGACGCTCTCCGAGCTCGGCGTCATCCTGCTGATGTTCTCGCTCGGGCTGGAGTTCAGCATCCGGAAGCTCCTGTCCTCGGGGCCGGCCGTCCTCACGGCTGTCGTCCAGACGGGCTTCATGGTGTGGCTCGGCTTCCTCGCGGGCCGGATGCTCGGGTGGACGGTCCTCGAGAGCGTGTTCGCCGGCGGGTGCGTGGCGATCTCCAGCACCACGATCATCGCGAAGGTCTTCGACGAGGAGCGCGTGCGCGGCCGGCTGCGCGACCTCGTCGTGGGCGTCCTCATCGTGGAGGACCTCATCGCGGTCCTGTTCATGGCGATGGTGACCGCGGTCGCGGTCGGGGGCGATGCCAGCTTCGACGTGCTGCTGCGCTCCTCCGCGCGGCTCGCCGCGTTCCTGGCCGCACTCCTCGTGATCGGGATCCTGGGCGTCCCGCGGGCTTTCCGGGCCATCGTCCGGCTCGATCGGCCCGAGACGACCGTCGTGGCCGCCGCCGGACTCTGCTTCGGCGTGTCCCTCCTCGCGCACAGGTTCGGGTACTCCGTGGCGCTGGGCGCGTTCATCGCGGGCGCCCTCGTCGCGGAGTCCGGCGAGGGGCACCGCGTCGAGAACCTGATCCGGCCCATCCGCGACATGTTCGCCGCGATCTTCTTCGTCTCGGTCGGCATGCTCATCGACCCCGCGCTCGTGCTGCAGCACTGGGTGGCGGTGGTGGTCCTGCTCCTCGTCGTGGTCGTGGGCAAGATCGTGGGGGTGAGCATCGGCGCGTTCCTGGCGGGGCAGGGAGTCCGGACGTCGGTTGCCGCCGGCATGAGCCTCGCGCAGATCGGCGAGTTCTCATTCATCATCGCCGCCCTCGGGATCCAGCTCGGGGCTACGGGCTCGTTCCTCTACCCCGTGGCCGTCGCCGTCTCCGCCATCACCACCCTCACGACCCCGGCCCTCATCCGCGCTTCGGGCTCCGCCGCCCGCCTCGTGGACCGCAAGCTCCCGCGCCGCCTCCAGACGTTCGCCGCGCTCTACGGGAGCTGGGTGGAGCGGCTGGCCATGGCCGCGCGACCGAGATCCTCCGTCAGCACCGTGCGGACGCTGGCCGGCCTGCTGCTCCTGGACGCCGCGCTCCTGGCCGGCCTGGCCATCGGGCTCGCGCCGGCCACCGTCGCCGTGGCGCCCTGGGCGCAGCGGACGTTAGGCATCGGCGACCTGCCCGCCCGCATCCTGGTGATGGCGGCGGCCGCCGCGATCGCGGTGCCGCTGGGCGTCGGCATCTTCCGCACCGCGAACCGGCTGGGCATGACCCTGGCCGAGATCGTCCTGCCCGCGGCCGGGGACGACCGCGTGGACCTGGCCGACGCCCCGCGGCGCGCGTTCATCGTCACGTTGCAGATCGCGATCGTCCTGCCGATCGTCCTGTTGCTCCTGGCGATCACGCAACCGTTCCTGCAGGGACCCGAGACCGCGCTCGTGGGCGGCGGCCTGGTTGTCGCGCTTGCAATCGCCTTCTGGCGGAGCGCCACGAATTTGCAGGGACACGTGCGGGCCGGAGCGCGTATGATCGTCGAAGTACTCGCGAAGCAATCGCGAAGCGGCCACGGGGCGGCCGCGCCGCAGCTCGACAGCGTGCGCACGTTCCTCCCGGGTCTGGGCGAGCCGGTGGCCATCACCCTCGCGCCGGAGCATCCCGCGGTGGGGAAGACGCTGGCGGACCTGGACCTGCGCGGCCGGACCGGCGCCACGGTGCTGGCCATCGTGCGCGGGTCCGAGGGCGTGATCGTCCCCACCGCCCGCGAGGCGCTTCGCGCGGGGGACTGCCTGGCGCTGGCCGGCACGCACGATGCGGTGGACGCGGCGCGGGGCATCCTCCTGTTCGATCGCCGCGTGCAACCGAGGGGGGACGAGTGAGCCTGCAGAGCGAGCCGGAGGTCCTGGAGCTCGCCCCGGCTGACGCGCCGCGCGTGGCGGAGGTCCTGACGGAGGCGTTCGCGCACTACCCCGTGATGCGCTTCGTGTTCGGCGATGCCGCGGATTTGCTCGCCCTGCGCAAGGCCGTGGACTTCTTCGTGGCCGCGCGCGTGCACCGGAACGAGCCGCTGCTGGGCATCGCGGACGGGGACGGGCGCGGACTGGCCGCCGCGGCCATCGTGACCATCCCGGACGGCCGCGAGAGCCCGCCCGCCGTGGCCGCGCACCGCGAGGCGCTGTGGGCCGAGGTCGGCGCGGACGTCCGCGCGCGTTACGAGGCGTGCGGCAAGGTGTGGGAGCGGTTCTCCGTGGACGTCCCGCACATCCACCTGAACATGATCGGCGTGCGCGCCGCCCACCGCGGCCGCGGGCTGGGCCGCGTGATCCTGGAGCACGTGCAGGGGATCGCGCGGAGGACGCCGCGGGTGCAGGGCGTCACGCTGACCACCGAGGATCCGGCGAACGTGCCGCTGTACCAGCACCTGGGGTACGAGGTGGTGGATCACGGGCGCATCGCGCCGGGGCTCGAGACGTGGTGGATGTTCCGGAGGAGTTGAGCCTCCCCTAGGATCCGGACTCGATCGCCCGCCGTGCCAGCTCGACGATCCACGCCGCATCGTCGTACGCGCGC
Organism: uncultured Gemmatimonadota bacterium; assembly: GCA_964571855.1. Classification (GTDB taxonomy): domain Bacteria; phylum ARS69; class ARS69; order ARS69; family ARS69; genus CAYYFX01. The sequence continues at coordinate 626,470 of CAZNDO010000001.1, read as the reverse complement.
ACCGCGTCCTCCGCCACGTACTGCTCGGTCGGCACGAAGTCGATGTCGCCGTGGAACGAGAGCTCGCGCTCCTTCCGGAGCCGCGCGGAGATGGCCGCGGCTCGCGGCAGCTCCTCGAGCCGCCGCCGCAGGCGCTCGAGCCGGGCGGCGAGCACGCCGCCCTTGTCCACGAGGAGCCGCGCATCCTCCACCATGTCGAGCAGCAGCGGCGTCCCGGCCTCGAGTTCCGCCGGCCTCTTGAACACCGGAGACAGTTCGACCCCCGGGGCCCTGGAGGACACGGCGGCCAACGGATCGCGCATGTGCCGCTCCACCGCGTCGAACTCCTCCATCCTACGCATCCGCCCGATCGGGAGATCGGTCGCCACCACGAGAAGGTCCACGTCCGATCCGTCATGCGGCGTACCCCGCCCCACGGAACCGAACACTGCCGCCGCCACGAGTCGGTCGCCGTAGCACGCGCGAAGAGCTGCCGGCAGGGCGGCGAGGACCGCTTCGTATCCCTCGAGGAGCGCCATTCCGTGCCTTCCGATCCGCAGGGTCTTCCGAGGCGCCGCTGCCCGGCTCCGGTTTGGAAGACCCGCCCGCGGGGCCGCGCTGCCGGGTATGCCGTCCGAAGCTTGCCCGGCGCGCCCGTGCGACGCCGGCCGCTGACGGCCGGACTTTCGCTACAATGCCGCCACCCAAGGAAGGGAGGCGCATCCCCGAGCGCCGGCGCCACGATCGAGCTCCTCGTGTCGGACGCGACGAAGGCCAGGTTCGGGATCGACTACACGAAGCCGGATGTCCTGGCGCTGCGCGTCGGCGGCGACGTGGAGAAGCGCATCGGCGCCAGGGGGAGGATCCGCGCCGAGGGCGACCTCGAGAAGTCGCTGCTGGACGGCACGCTGTCCTTCGACGGCACGCTGACGATGCAGTTCTCCAAGGATGTCGCCGTGAAGGTGGACACCACGCTGGACGACTCGAAGCAGCAGCTGGGCCTCAAGCTCACGCTGGCGTTCGAGTGACGGAGCCGGGCGTCCGCCTCGAGCCGCCGATCCGTCTGGAGGCGGCGGATCCCGCCACGGCTCCCGCCCCGCTCCCGGCCGCGCCGAACGTGGCCGTGCTCGTGGCCCACGGCATGGGCCAGCAGGTCCGCTTCGAGACCCTGGAGCAGGTGGCGCGTCTCCTGCTCCCGTGGGCGGCGGACCCCGAGGTCGTCGTGCGCGAGGTGCGCATCGGGGAGGAGCGGCTGCACCGCGCGGAGATCCGCATCGCGGGCGACGGCGGCGGCGCGCCGCGGAACGTGCACATCTACGAGGCGTACTGGGCGCCGCTCGCGGAGGGGAAGATCTCCGCACGGGAGACCGTGGAGTTCCTGGTTCGGGCCGGCATCCAGGGCATCCGCGCCGCGCGGCGCCCCTTCCGGCGCTGGATGTTCGGCGGCCACGTCGTGCTGCGGACGCTGCCGAGGACGGTCGCGCACCTGTTCTTCACGCTGCTCTTCATCGGCGCGCTCGCCGTGCTCCGGCTCACGATCCCGGCGATGCTCGGCGCCTCGCTCCTGGGCGTCGGCGCCGGCAGCGCGGTCGCCGCGGCGCTGCGGCTGCCCATCCTCTGGGCGAACCTCCTGAGCTTCGCCGTGCTCGGGCTTGCGGGCGGCGCGGTCGCCTGGATGCATCGCGCGCACCCCAGGACCTCGCGCGCCGCCGGCGTGGCCACCCGCGCGCTCATCTGGGCGGCGCTCGCCACGCCGATCCTCGCCGCCCTCGCGCTCGCGGCCACCGCCGTCACGGCGTTCGTGTCCCCGGCGTCCCTCCCGGAGTGGCGCGGCCTCGGCCGCGCGTACTGGCCGGTCGCGCTGACCCTGTGGTCGCTCGTGATGCTCGTGGCGCACCGCGTGGAGCACTTCCTCATGCAGTACGTGGGCGACGTGGCCATCTACCTCTCGGGCCACCGCGTGAACCGCTTCCACGAGACGCGCGCGGCCATCCGGTCGGCGGCAGCCGCGGTGTTCCGCGCGATCTACACGGCGCGCGCCCCCGGCGCCCCGGCGCTGGAGTACGACCGCATCGTCGTGGCCGGACACTCGCTCGGGTCCGTCGTGGCCTACGATTCGCTGAACGCGGTCCTGAACGAGGATCGCGCGGGGAGCGGCGCCCTGCGCGCGCGCGAGCGCACGGCGCTGTTCCTCACCTTCGGCTCGCCGCTGGACAAGACCGCGTTCCTCTTCCGCACGCAGACGGATCGAACCTCCGTCCTGCGCGAGGCGCTCGCGGCCAGCGTACAGCCGATGATCCAGACCTACGACCGCCCGCCCTGGGTGAACCTGCACTCCCGCAACGACTGGATCAGCGGCGCCATCGACTACTACGACGCGGCGCCGGACGCGCCCGGGCACGTGATCAACCGGGAGGACCCCGCCGCGAGCACGCCGCTCGCGGCGCACGTGGAGTACTGGCGCGGGTCGCTCCTCGCGGAAACGCTGCGCGCGGCGATCGTGTCCTGGCGTCGCGTCCCGGAAGTCGACGCTAGCGGCCGAGGTGCCGCGTGAGCCCGATCATCACGCGCGGGCTGAGCTTCGGCTGCGAGACGGCGGCGTCCGCGTCGTCCCAGCCGTAGTCGTTCCGCCCGTTCACCGTGTCGCCGTCCGGCGAATACGACGTGTCGTGTCCGCTCAGCGTGGCCGACAGGAAGTGGTCCAGCCCCGCGCCCAGGAGCAGCATCGTGCGCGCGCCCACCGGGAAGCGTCCCTCCAGGCCGGCGCCGTAGCCCCACTGGTGGCTGGTCACGTCGAAGTCCTCGTTGCCGCCCACGAAGTTGAAGTTGCTTGTGTGGCGCGCGTACCGGACGCCGCCGTACGCGTACCAACCCTTGCCCGGCAGCCAGGACGCGGCCACCGGATGCAGCAGGTCGAACCGCGTGATCCACACGCGGCCGCTCTCCTCGGGCGTTCCGTTCGTCGCGTCGTTGATGAACACGCGCCGCGCGTCCTCCGGGTGGCCGGCGTCGCGCGCCACGTACGCCACCCCGAGCCGCAGGTCGAGCGGCAGGTCCTGCGCGGGCCGGTCGAGCCGCAGCATCACCTCGCCGCCGGCGCCGCCGCTGAAGCCGAGCTGACCGCCGAGGTCCACGCCGGCGGCCGGCGCCGCGGCCGGGGCGAGAAGTGTGCCGAGGGCAACGACAGTCGGGAGTACGAGGGTGCGCGGGGCGAGGCTGCGCGAACGCATGATGCTCCTCCTGGGTGGCCGACAGAACACGACTACGATATCGGCTATTCCCCCCGGGCGGAACGAGGGGTGCCGGCCGCCGAGGCCGGAATCTCCCCTCTGTGGGTGAATTCTCCGCCCACAGGTCACCGGTTCGCCGGGGAGCCGGCCTTGCCCAACCCGTGACCGGCCCGCAACTTGGACCGTGCCGCTCCGGACGTGGCCCCCCGCCGTCGGCGCCCGGAGGACCACCCATGAACGTGCCCCGCCGGGCCCGGGCCGCCCGGGCGCTGCCCGTGCTTTCGCTCGCCCTCGTCGTCGCTGCCGCCTCCACTGCGTCCACCGCCTCCGCCACGCCCGCCGGCGACGCCGCGCTGGGCACCCGCAAGTACGACCAGTACGAGCGCCCCGAGGCCTGCGCCACCTGTCACGTGGACTTCGCCCGCCAGCACGAGCAGGCGATGATGTCGCAGGCGTACACGCACCACTGGGACGAGATCGAGTACTTCAAGCTCGCCGTCCCGCACGCGGAGAAGGAGCCGAAGGTGGCCGGCGTGAAGGCCGGCTGCAACGGGTGCCACGCGCCGCTCGCGTTCCTGGCGGGCGACATCCCGCCGCCGCACCCGGAGGAGAAATCCCGCGCGAACGAGTCCGTGTCGTGCGACGTCTGCCACACGATCACCGGCTTCGAGGGCGACACCCCGTTCAACTTCAACTGGATCTCCGAGCCCGGCAGTCTCAAGCAGGGCACGCGCGGCCGCGAGAGCCCGCACCACGAGACGGTGGCGAACCCGTTCCTGAAGACGGCGGAGTTCTGCGGCACGTGCCACAACGAGAAGGACCCGTTCGGCATGTGGGTGAAGTCCACGCATCTCGAGTGGAAGGACGGCCCGCACGGCAAGGCGGGCATCGTGTGCCAGGAGTGCCACATGCCGCCCGCCGCCGCGGCCACCGCCGCCATGGGCGACGTGCTGCCCGACGCGCGCCAGCACCTGTTCCACGGCGCGCACGACCCCGGGAAGCTCTCCGGCGTGATCGAGGTCCGCATCCACCCCGAGGCCCGCGAGGCCGAGCCGGGCGACAAGGTGCAGCTCACGGCCACGCTCGTGAACGCGAAGGCCGGGCACAAGGTGCCCACCGGCTCCGCCGAGGAGCGCGTGCTGTGGCTGCACGTGACCGCCACGGATGCGAAGGGACGGAGCTGGCACCTGCCCGTGGACGCGAAGGGCTTCGCCGGCGAGGAGATGACGATCGCGTCGGCCGCCACGCTGGCCTACCAGGACATCGGCGACATCGAGGGCAAGTCCGGGTTCGCCGGGCTGCCGCGCGACGGCGAGGTGCCGGACGGCGACCGCATCTTCCGCCTGCCGTACCTGGATCCGCAGGGTCGCATGACCATCGCGCAGTGGAACACGGCGTCGTTCGGTCCGGACTACCGGCTGGCGCCGCTCGCGGCCGTGAACGAGACGTTCACGTGGACGCTGCCGGCCGACGTGGCGCCGGGCCCGGTCACCGTGACCGCGGAGGTGTGGTACTCGCGGCTCGTGTCGTCGGTGGCCGAGTACCTCGGCGTGCCGCGCGAGGAGTCCGAGCCCGTCCGCATCAACACGCACACCACCACGTTCACGGTCCTGTAGCGGGACGGGGAGAGGAACCATGCGACGCATCGGTCTGCGCATCGGCGGGGCGGCGGCCCTCGGTGTCCTGGCGGTGGCGCTGTCCGCCACGGACGCGGGCGCCATCCCGGCGTTCGCCCGCAAGTACCAGATCTCGTGCACCACGTGCCACGCGCCCTTCCCGCGGCTGAAGCCGTACGGCGAGGAGTTCGCCGGCCGCGGCTTCCGCATGGAGGAGGGACAGGAGCCGGCGCGCTCCACGTACGACGTGGGCGATCCGCTCCTGCGCCTGGCCCGCGACCTCCCGCTGGCGGTCCGGCTGGAAGGCTACGCGTCGTACAAGGAGGACGCGGACGCGGAGTTCGACTTCGAGACGCCATGGGTGTGGAAGATCCTGTCCGGCGGCCCGGTCAGCTCGCGGGCGTCGTACTACTTCTACTTCCTGATGGAGCGCGGCGAGGTGGTGGGCCTGGAGGACGCGTACCTCCAGGTGAACGACCTCGCGGGCAGTGGCGTGGACCTGATGTTCGGGCAGTTCCAGGTGTGCGACCCGCTGTTCAAGCGGGAGCTGCGGCTGGAGCGCTCGGACTACCTCGTGTTCAAGACCCGTGTGGGCGACTCCCCGGTGGACCTCACCTACGACCGCGGCGTGATGCTGGCGCGCGGGCTGCCGGGGGACGTGGACCTCGTGGCCATGGTGCTCAACGGCAACGGCATCCACGCGGCGGAGGACGCCGGCGTGTCGGACTACAAGAACCACGACAACGACACGCTGAAGAACGTGGCGCTGCGGCTGGCCCGGCAGACGGGCGCGGTGCGCGTGGGCGGCTTCGGCTACTGGGGGAAGTCGGAAGAGACGACGAGCGGCGTGGAGAACCGCACGATCTACGTGGGACCGGACCTCGTGGTGGACTTCAAGGACCGGGCGCAGCTCAACGTGCAGTTCCTGTACCGGGAGGACGACGATCCGCTCTTTGCCGGCGGCGGGCAGACCGTGGAGACGAACGGCGGCTTCGCGGAGCTGCACTGGTTCCCGCAGGGCGAGAACGGGCGGTGGGCCGTGAGCGGGCTCTACAACCGCGTGGACTCGGACGACGACAGCGCCGATCGCGAGACGGCGTCGCTCACGCTGAACTGGCTCCAGGACCGGAACTTCCGTGTGCTCCTGGAGGGGGAGAAGGACATCGAGGCGTCCGTCCTGCGGGCGACCGTGGGGCTCATCAGCGCCTTCTGACGGCGGCGCCGGGCGAAGGTCCGGCGCGCCGTTCCGTCAGCGGCGTGCGCGTCGCCGCGCCGGCTTCACGGGGGCCGGTGCGGCACGCGCGAGCCGCGGGTCGCGCCTCACCACCGAAGGTAGTGGCACGTGTACCCGTTCGGGTGCTTCTCCAGGTAGTCCTGGTGGTACTCCTCCGCGTCGTACCACGGGCCCGCGGCCGCGATCTCGGTCACGATGGGTCGCTTCCACTTCCCGGACGCGTTCATCTCCGCCTTCACGCGCTCCGCGGTCTCGCGCTGCGCGTCGCTCGTGAAGAAGATCGCGGAGCGGTACTGCGAGCCGATGTCGTTCCCCTGGCGGTCCTTCGTGGTGGGATCGTGCATGCGGAAGAACCAGTCCAGCAACTCCGCGTAGGACAGCCGCGCCGGATCGAAGACGATGCGCACCGCCTCCGCGTGCCCGGACGCGCCGGTGTGCACGTCCTCGTACGTGGCGTCCTTCACGGCGCCGCCCGTGTAGCCCACCTGCGTGTCCACCACCCCGGGGATCTCGCGGAGGATGTCCTCCATGCCCCAGAAGCAGCCGCCGGCCAGCACCGCCGTCTCCGTGCCCGCGGGCGCCGCCGCGGAGGCGCCGGCCGCCGGGTCCGCGGCGGACGAAGCGAACGCCGCGGCGAACTCGCCGTACCCCTGCGCGGCCAGCTCCGCGGCGGGCACGAAGCGCAGCGCCGCCGAGTTGATGCAGTACCGCAGGCCGGTGGGCGCGGGGCCGTCGTCGAAGACGTGGCCGAGGTGCGAGTCCGCCCGCTTCGAGCGGACCTCCGTGCGCGCCATGCCGAGCGACCGGTCCTCGTGTCGCACGACGTTCGCGTCGAGCAGCGGCCTCGTGAAGCTCGGCCAGCCGGTGCCGGAGTCGAACTTGTCGGCGGAGCTGAACAGCGGCTCGCCGGAGACGATGTCCACGTAGATCCCGTCGGCGTGCTCGTTCCAGTACGCGTTCCGGAACGGCAGCTCCGTGCCCTCGCGCTGCGTCACGCGGAACTCGAGGTCGGAGAGGCGTTCGCGGAGCACGTCCTCGGAGGGCTTCACGAAGGTGGTCCAGGTGCCGGTAGGGTTCGCCGTCTGCGTCGTCCCGGTGGTCATCGCCCGGGCGTCCTCCCCGGCGACGCCGCTCCCGCCGGCGGCCCCGCCCGCGCGCCCGAAACCGACCCACACCAGCGCCAAAACGCCCAGTCCTGCGATCGAGAGGATCCACCGCGTCGTGCTCATGCCTGCCTCCGGGTTCTCCATGGCGCCCGGGATACGCGCCGACGGCGGCTTCCGTGACTGGCCAGCACGGCATCAGCCCCCCACCGGAAGAAACGGCCCCCCGCTCGACCGCCGCCCGCCCCTGCCCGAGCACCCCCCGGTCGCGCCACCGGCACGGCCGGACGTGCAGGGCGGAGGACTTTGGGAGTGCGACGTCGCGCGACGCTGCTGCGGGGCGGAGCAGGACGACACGACCCCAAAGGCCGATGACAAATGTCAGCCGCAATCGAGGTTGAAAGAAATCCATTGACGCACGCACATCGTCTCGTTAGCTTATCGCAAGTCGAGGGCATTAGGAGGCTGTGCCCGGTGACCATCCCAACGCGACCCGCCGTTCTCGCCCCGCCTCGCCCCGCCTCGCCGCCTGATCTCCGCGCGCCGACTTCTCCAACCGCTGCTGCTTGCCGCCTGACACGCCGGCGGAAGCTCGCGCCCCGGGCGCGTGGCTTCGCCCAACGCCGGCAGCGCTTCCTTTGGCAGCCGTTTCCGTCTAGGCATGCAGGAGGTAGGAACATGTGGACATCGGTCGCTCGTTGGCCCCGCACGTTGGCGCTTGCGGCGGTAGTGGTTCTGACCGTCGTCCCCGCGGCGAGTGCCGGCTGGCTCTGGGAGCCGCGCATCCAGGTGACCGACACCGGGCTCCCTGACTACGGAGCGATCCCCGAGTTCGCACAGCCGGGACGAACCGCCGATGTCGCGATGCACCTCATCGTGCGCGTATGGGACAACCCGGAGAATGCGAACACCTGGGGCCGCGGCTACTATGTGCGTCTCCATCCGGACTCCACGTGGGCGTCCGCGTGGGCGCGTCGCGAGCTCTTCACGAACATCGAGGAGGGCTTGGGAGGGGGGCATCGGTCCTCGACCGATCACCACATCGTGGAGGACAGGGACGGCGACATTCACCTCGTGTCCGAGGTGACGCCCCACCCGCTCGCCACCCCGGCCTCCGGGCTCTACATCGGGTACAAGCGGAGAGGCGGTCCCCACTGGAGCGCCGACTCCCTGTCGTTCCTCGTGAGCACCGCCGCCGGCGGAGGCCCGAGTCTCTTCCTGCAAACGGCGGTTGCCGACACGCTGCATGCGATCTGGGGGGTGCCGGGGGAGGGCTCGAAGTACTACAGCCGCAAGGCCGTGGGCGCGGACGACGGTCTATGGGACGCCAGATCCCGGGTGGCCGGCCCGGGGGCGGGGATATCGGACCTTGTCGTGGATGACACGGGCCTCGTGCACTTCTTCGGCAGGCGGCTGGGCGACACCACCCGAGTGGTGGACCTCCATGGCCCATACCCCGGTCCGGGCCAGGACTGGGTTCTCTCGGAGTCGGTGATTCACGAGTGGACGCCGGCGTTGCTGGAGCCGGACCTCGGCTTGGACGAAAGCGATGTGGCGCTCCTGCCGGGGCCGTACCTCTACTACTCGTTCGTGGCGCCGGACTCTGCCACCGGGATCGTGGAGGTCTTCCTCAGCCGGCTCGACCTCTCGGTGACCCCCTTCGACTGGGAAGACCCCGTCCAGGTGTCGCCGGATGACGGAGTGCAGTCGCGCGGAGTGACGTTGTTCGTCGACGGCGGATCCGGAACGTTCCACGTGATGTACCAAGAGCCGCGAGGCGGGCCCAACGAGGTTGGGCAGGCGTGGGCGCCCGACGACACGACGCGCATCTACCACACGTTCTCGCGGAGCCCGATGAGTCCCGGCAGTTGGTCGACGCCCACCGAGGTGGTGCCGGAACGTCGAACGACCTCCGGGCGGCCGGTCTACGTTGCGCGAGGAGACACGGTTCGCGTCGCTTGGATCAGCGCGGACGACGACTTCCCCGTGGCCGGATCGGACGACGACTACGAGGTCTGGGTGCGGACGGGTCACGCGATCGCGGACACGCTGGAGAGCGCGGATGTGACGTGGTCGGGCGCGGTGTACCTGGACGGGGACTTCGAGGTGCAGGCGGGGAAGACGCTGACCATCGAGCCGGGGACGCGGATCTTCGCGGAGGCAGGCGCCGGCTCGGAGAAGGTGGACCTGATCGTGAGCGGGCGGCTCATCGCCGTCGGCACGGCCAACGATCCCATCACCTTCGCCCCCTACGACGGGGCAGGGGCGCCCGGGGAGTGGGGCGGCATCGTGTTTCCTGCCGGATCATCCGCGGCGACCAGCTCGATCGAGCACGTCACGATCGAGGGGGCGGTCATCGGCATGCGGATCTCGTCCGCCGAGGCTCCAGCGCTGGGCGACCTCGAGTTCTCGGCGAGCGGGGTCGCGGACATCTACCTCGCGCGCGACGTGACGATCGCCGCGGGCTCGGTGTGGGACCTGTCCGGGCCGGTGCGCGTGGCCGGGGCCTACTTCCCAGAGGCGGACGACGCGGCCGGACACGCGGACGTGTGCGACCTCATCGTGAACGGCGCGCTCCGCCTCGTGGGGGACGCAGTCGATTCCGCGGAGCTGACGGGTGAAGCCGGCGGGGCTTGGGGAGGAATCACCTTCACCGCGGGTGCGGATGCTGCCGCCAGTGCGATCGAGAACGCGGCGATCCGGGACGCGGTGGATGGCGTGCGGATCGGATCGGCGACCGCGCCCACTCTCCAGCACATCGCCTACTCGGGCAGTGTTGCCTCGGACATCCTGCTGATGCGGGACGTCCGGATCCCCGAGGGCACGGAGTGGCTCCTGGACGGTCCAACGCGGGTCGTGGCCGTCGAGCCCCCAGCGGGGGACGATGAGCTCGGAACGACCGGCAAGACGGACCTCATCGTGCTCGGCTCGCTTGTGACGCAGGCGACTCCCCCGGACTCGGTCTGGTTCGAGAGCGTCGCGAAGGATAGCGTGAGCGGGGACGACTGGGCCGGAATCACGATCGCGGCCGGCGGCGTCGGCATCCTGAACGGATGCGACGTCGGGTATGGGCTGCGCGGGGTCTACTTCGCCGACGCGAGCACGGCGGTGCTGGAGAACTCTCGCGTGCACAACTACGAACCCGCTCCCGATCCGGTGGTCGTTGGCCGCCGCAGGGTCCAACCCGACGGGCGGTGCTGTCTCGTGGGTTCTGGCCGCACCGGTGCCCTCCATAATCCGCTTGGCGGTCTACGACGTGCGAGGGCGGCTCGTGCGCCGGATCGGCGAGGGACCGGTGTCGGCGGGGTACCATGAGTGGCAGTGGGACCGTTCCGCAGAGGGAGGGGGCACCGTGGCGGCCGGTGTATACTTCCTGCGTGTGGAGTGTTCCCAGTTCCGACACACGCGGAAGGTGGTCCTCCTGCCGGCGGGGAGATAGGCGATGCGCGCGATCGGCGTGGTGGCCGTTCCCGGTCTGCTCTTGGCGGCCGACCCGGCCGTGGGGGCGACGATTCACGTGCCCGAGGACGTGGCGACCGTTTTGGCTGCCGTGGACTTGGCGGTGCCGGGAGATTCCGTAGTGATCGGTCCCGGGACGTGGACTGAAAGGGCGACGCGCGTGATCGTCGCGGAGAACGGTAGCCATCAGCTCTCGGCCTGTGCGTTTGCCAGAGGTGGCGTCACGCTTCAGGGGGCGGGGGCCGGGGTAACTGTCCTGGACGTTGGGGGCTATCAGGGGGTCTACGTCGCGGACGTCGTCTTCATTCAGCGGCCGGGGGAAGGACCGTTGCGGCTGGAAGGGATGACGCTGACGGGGGCATCGGGCAGGGGGGACGCGGTGGTGGGTCTGTACTCGGACGGGCTTGAGATCCGATCGTGTCGCTTCGAGGGCAATCGGATCGCAGTGGACGCGGGGAACTGCCCGCTGACGATGACGGATTGCGAGGTGGTCGGGAACTCCTCCGTCGACGGCGTCGTCTTGGCCAGCCTGACCCCTATCCACCTCACACGGTGCCGGTTCGAGGGGAACACCGGCATCTGCGTCCAGACGAACTACGATCCCGGAGACGGACCGGCGATCTTCCAGGATTGCCAGTTCGTTAGGAATCGAGGTCCTGGCGATGGAACCGCCCTGAACCTGCAGAGCGCGAGCGGGTACCTCGTGGAAAGATGTCTCTTCCAGGGGAACATCGCGGAGTCGTTCATCGGAGCCGGCCTCCGTGCCTGGGGTAGCGGTACGATTCGCTTCTGCGTCTTCGCCTACGATTCGGTCTATGCTGCGAACGGAAGCGGGGGTGGGATAGTGGTTCTGGCTGGGAGCCACGAGGTTCACTCAAACACGTTCGTGGGCTGTTACGCGGGCCTGGACGGGGCGGCGTTCGCAGCCGCAATGGGAGCAACCGGATCCTTCCACAACAATGTGGTCGCTCACTCGCCTCGCCCGGCGGTTCGCTTCGTCAGCGGCACGTCCTTCACGAGCGGCTGCAACCTCTTCTGGGGAAACACGGCCGGCGACTTCGGCGGCGGGGGCGCGCCGGCTCCGACCGACTTCACGGCAGATCCCCTCTTCTGCGATCTCCCCGCGTTGGACCTCACCGTCCGCGACGACTCCCCCTGCCTCTTCCCGCCCACGCCCTCCTGCGGACCGGTCGGGGCACTCGGCGCCGGATGCGGCGGCGTTGCGATCGAGCCCACGTCCTTCGGCCGCATCAAGGCCATGTACCGTTGAGCAAGGAGCTGACCATGAAGTGCAGCGTCCTGGTCGCCCTGGCGATCCTCGCCCTTCCGCAGGCCAGCTTGGCCGAGCGTCGTGTGTTTCCGCTCGCGGAGGCCCGGGTCATCGCGAGCCCCGTCGCAACCGGACGGGTGCTTCTTGGCTTCGAGTCCGTGGGCGCACTGCAGGATGTCGTGGTCTCGAGCGCCTTCCTGGAGCTCCCGCTTCCTTCGCGGACGCTCGAACGTGACCTGGAGATCACGGTCTACGGACTCGCACGCGGTTGGCGTGGGCAGGGCGCGACGTGGACCACTCCCTGGAACCGCCCGGGCGGCGACCTGGACGAGTCGTACTTCGATGAGGTCACGATCCCGGCGGGGCAAACGACCGGCACGCTTCGGCTGAACGTCACCCAGATCGTGGACGAGATCGTGGCGCTCGGCGCGCCGGACTACGGCTTCGTGCTGACGGCCCCGCTGCGAAACGGGGACGGGCTCACCGCGGGGCAGCGCGCGCTGCTCGGCACGCTGTCGGAGGCTCGGCTGGTGGTGACCACGGCGAACGCGAAGGCAGCGAGGCGTCCTCAGGGGTAGCTGGCACGTCGATCGGGTGTGCACCCACCGAGCTGGCATGATAGCTTCCGCTCCGGATCCGCCAGCGGAGGTCACGCCCTTGGTGCCGCTTCCTGTTCGGGCCGCGTCCACCATGGCCGCCGCCCTCACGCTCTTGGCTACAGCGACCGCGACCGCCTCCTCTGCCGCCGACCCCCCCCGCGCCTTCACCCACGCCCGCATCTTCCCGATCGCGACCGCTCCGATCGAGGACGGCACCCTCCTCGTCCGCGACCACCGCATCGTGGCCGTCGGCCCGTCCTCCGCTGTCCCCGTCCCCGCCGACGCCGAGGTCCATGACCTCCGCGGCAAGACCCTCCTCCCCGGCCTCGTGGACACGCACTCCCACGTCGGCGGCCCCTGGGCGGCGGACGGGTCGGATCCCATCCAGCCGGAGTGCCGCGTGCTGGACGCCTGGGACGTGCGCGACGCCGGCATCCAGAAGGCGCAGGCGGGCGGCATCACCACCGCGAACGTGATGTCCGGATCCGGGCACCTCATCAGCGGGCAGACGATCTACGCGAAGTTCCGCGACGGCCGCACGCTGGATGATCTCCTGCTGCGCGACGCGGACGGTCGCGCGCTGGGCGGCCTCAAGATGGCGAACGGCACGAACCCGCAGCGCAAGGACGAGGCCCCGTTCCCCGGCACGCGCGGCAAGTCCGCCGCCCTCGTGCGCGCGGAGTTCGTGAAGGCGCAGGAGTACCGCGCGAAGCTGGTGCGCGCGAAGAAGCCGGAGGACCGGCCGGAGCGCGACCTCGGCCTCGAGGTCCTCGTGGAGGCCATGGAAGGCCGGCGCGTCATCCATCACCACACGCACCGCCACGACGACGTGATCACCGTGCTGCGCATCGCGAAGGAGTTCGGGCTGCGCGTGGTGCTGCACCACGTGAGCGAGGCCTGGAAGATCGCCGACGAGCTGGCGGCCGCGAACGTGCCGTGCTCGATCATCGTCCTGGACAGCCCCGGCGGGAAGCAGGAGGCCATGGAGATCGACTGGAAGACCGGCGGGGTGCTGGAGGCGAAGGGCGTGCCGGTGGCCTTCCACACGGACGATCCCATCACGGACAGCCGCCTCTTCCTCCGCTCCGCCGGCCTCGCCGTGCGCGCCGGGATGTCGCGCGAGGGCGCCCTGCGCGCGCTCACGCTCGCGGGCGCGGAGATGCTGGGGCTGGCGGCTCGCGTGGGCTCGCTGGAACCCGGCAAGGACGCGGACTTCGTGATCCTCTCCGGCGATCCGCTGAGCGTGTACACGCAGGTGGAGGAGACCTGGGTGGACGGCGTGCGCGTCTTCGACCGTGACGATCCGGACGACCGCCTCTTCGCCGTGGGCGGGTGGGGCGCCAGCCAGCCGCAGCACTTCGTGTGGTGCTGCTTCGACGACGAGGAGGGGCGATGAGTCGCGCGGCGGCCGCCGTCCTCGTTGCGGGCCTGCTGGCTGCGGCCACGGCCACCGCGCAGGTCGCCGTGCGCGGCGAACAGGTGCACACGGTCTCGGGAGGCGTGATCGAGAACGGCGTCGTGGTGATCGAAGCGGGCAGGATCACCGCCGTCGGCCCCGCGGCCGGGGTCGCCGTGCCGCCGGGGCTGCGCGTGCTGGAGGCGCGCGTGGTCACGCCGGGCCTCGTGGACGCGCACTCCACGGTGGGCCTCAGCGGCGCCATGAACATCCCGCACGACCAGGACCAGCGCGATCGCTCCGAGGCCATCCAGCCGGAGCTGCGCGCGGTGGACGCGTTCAACGTGCGCGATCCGCTCGTGGACTGGGTGCGGCGGCTCGGCGTGACCACGGTGCACACCGGCCACGCGCCGGGCGCGGCCGTCAGCGGGCAGACCCTGGTGGCGAAGACGTACGGGCGTACGGTGGAGGACGCCGTCCTGGTGCGCACCGCCATGGTGGCCGCCACGCTCGGCTCCGGCGCCACGAACCCCGACCACGACAAGGCCCCCGGCACCCGCGCCAAGGTGGTGGCCATGCTGCGCCAGGAGCTGGTGAAGGCCGGCGAGTACCGGCGCAAGGCGGACGCGAAGGACCCGAAGGACCGCCCGGAGCGGGACCTGCGCATGGAGACGCTGGTGGCCGTGCTCGCGGGCGACGTGCCGTTGCTCGTCACCGTGCACCGGTCGCAGGACATCCTGGCGGCGCTGCGGCTCGCGGAGGAGTTCCGATTCCGGCTGGTGCTGGACGGCTGCGCGGAGGCGCACCTCGTGCTGGACGAGCTGCGCGCGGCGAAGGTCCCGGTGATCGTGCATCCCACGATGTACCGCGCCGGCTCCACCGGCAGCGTGACCGAGAACATCAGCTTCGAGACGCCGGCGAAGCTGCACGCGGCCGGCATCCCCTTCGCGTTGCAGAGCGGGTACGAGGGATACGTGCCGAAGACGCGCGTGGTGCTCTTCGAGGCGGCGCAGGCGGCGGCGTTCGGCCTCCCCCGGGACGCGGCGCTCGCGGCGGTCACGCTGGACGCGGCCCGCGTGATCGGCGTGGCCGACCGCGTGGGCTCGCTCGAGGTCGGCAAGGACGGGGACTTGGCGCTGTGGGACGGCGACCCCTTCGAGTGGACGTCGCACTGCACGGGCGTGGTGGTCGCCGGCGCCATCACCGACGAAGGCGCCCGCTGACCCGCATCCCGCCCTCGGCCCCCGGCCGACCCGGTCAAATTACAGGATATTCGCATCCGCAAATCTGATATTATACCGGACTGTGAGCCGGGAAGATCGCCCGGGCCACGCCGGTGCAAGTCCCTTGTCCAATTGGACTTTGCACCCGGTCCGGCGGTCCGAGACGGCGGGGGGTACCGGCCCCGTCCCGCCCGGCCGTGTTCCATCGAGGCCGTCCGCCGGGGAGGTTCCGACCGTGCGTGTTCCCGCCGCGTGCTCCGCGTCCGGCATTCTGGCGCTCCTCTGCCTTGCCGCAACCCCCGGCCTCGCCCAGGTCTCGGGCGTGGTGACGGACGCCGGCACCGGTCTGCCGCTCGCCGGCGCCCGCGTGGGCCGCCAGGCCACCACGATCCGCACCGACACCGCGCCGGACGGCACGTTCGACCTCCCGGGGGCGACCGGCTCCTCGCTGACGATCGTGGCCGCCAAACCCGGGTATTACAATTCATCGGTCCTCGTGAACGCCCCCGCCTCGGGGGTGGCCATCGCCCTTCAGGCCGTGCCCGCCGACTCCGACTCCACGTACGCGTTCATCCCGCCGACCACGTGCGCCATCTGCCACCCCGACCAGTACACGCAGTGGGACGACTCGCCCATGCGACACGGCGGCGAGAACACGTGGGTCTATGACCTGTACGACGGAACGGGCACGCCGGGCGGAACGGGAGGCTTCGTCTACACGCGCGACTCCATCCACTCGACCGCCAACCCCGAGTCCGAGTGCGCCGCCTGCCACCAGCCGGAGCCGTGGATCAAGCAGCCCTTCCGGGCCCTCGAGCCGATCGACAGCCTGTCGACCGGGGCCATGCACGGGATCTCCTGCGAGACGTGCCACAAGATCGCCCACCTCGACGAGTCGAAGACGAACTTCCCCGGGATCTGGCCGGGCGTGGTGACCTTCACGCGACCGTCCTCCTCCACGAACCAGGTGGAATACGGCGCGCTCGGGGACGCGGACTACGTGGCGTCCGGAATCATGCGACCCTCCTGGCAGCCGCAGATGACGGCCGCGATCTGCGCGGCGTGCCACCAGGACAAGAACGACCCCGATCTGGACGGGGACTTCGAGGAGGCGAACGGCGTCATCTCGGAGCCGACGTACGTGGAGTGGCTGGACTCGCCGTACGGCGATCCCCAGTCGTCCTCCTACGCGACGTGCGTGGACTGCCACATGCCCGCGTACGGCTCGGACGCCGCGTGCGCCGTCGGCGGGCCGGTGCGCGACCCGGACACGGTGCGATCCCACCGGATCGTGGGCACGACGCCGGAGTTCCTGGAGAATGCCGTCAGCCTGGACATCCAGTGCTCCGTCGGCGCGACGGAAGTCGAAGCCGTCGTGACGATCACGAACGACGGCGTGGGCCACCACGTCCCCACCGGCGTCACGGTGCGCAACATGATCCTCCTGGTGGAGGCGTGGCGCGAACAGGACGGCCAGCCTCTCGAGCACACGGGTTCGCAGCTCGTGTCCGCGCTCGGCGGCGTCGGGAGCCCCGCGCAGGGATACTACGCGGGCCTGCCCGGCAAGCTCTTCGCCAAGGTGAACCACGACTCGGGCGGCAGCGGGCCCGTCTTCTTCACCGAGGCCGCCGGCATCCAGATTGACAACCGGATCCCCGCGCTCGGATCGGACCAGACCACGTACACGTTCGCGATTCCCGAGGGCGGCGGCACGCTCCGGGTGCGGGCCCGGTTGATCTACCGCCGCGCCTGGCGGGCCGTCGTCGACGCGAAGGGCTGGACGCAGGACGGTCACGGCAACCCGCTCGAGGACGTCTTGGCGCCGCACTTCGGGCACCTCATGGAGCAGGCCGAGTGGAGCGCGGACGTCACGGGCGTGGACGGTATCGCCGCCTCCGCCGGACCGATGGCCCTGTACCCGTGCCGTCCGAATCCCGCGGGTCCGACGACGCCCGCGGAGATCTCGTTCCGGATGCCGGCCCGCGCCCGCGCGAGCCTGGCGGTATACGACGCGGCAGGGCGCCGCGTGGCCGTCCTCCTGGACGGCGTGCGGGATCCCGGCCTGCACCGGGTCGTCTGGGACGGCCGCGACGCGGGCGGGAAGGCCGCCGCCAGCGGCGTCTACCTCTACCGGCTCGATGTGCCGGGCGCCCCGCCCCTGGCGCGCCGCCTGGTCCTCTTGCGGTAGGGCGTCGTGAGTCGTCGCCCGCCGCCGACCGCGCCGCCGTCCCGTCCGCGCTACGGACGGCGTCGGGTCGTCGTCCTCGGGCTCGTGCACGTGCTGATCGCGGCGCACATCGTCCACTGGAAGGTCGCGGGGCGCACGCTCGCCCCGCTCGAGCTGAACGAGGTGATGTACACGCTGGAGCTCGGCGTGGTGACCGCGGGATTCCTGTTCATGGCGGCGGCGGTCCTGGGCACCGCGATCTTCGGCCGGTTCTTCTGCTCCTGGGGATGTCACCTGCTCGCGTTGCAGGATCTGTGCGCGTGGCTGCTGAAGCGCGCGGGATGGTCCCCGCGACCCCTGCGCGCCCGCTTTCTCGGCCTCGTCCCGTTTGGCGCCATGCTGTACATGTTCGCCTGGCCGCAGATCGCGCGCGCCGCGGCCGAGCGATGGCCGGCGGCCGCCCGCGCGATCGGTCCGCGCCCGGACTTCGACTGGCGCATCCTCTCCGACGCCGAGGGCTGGGCGTCGTTCACGACCACCGACTTCTGGAGGAACCTGCCGGGCCCGGGGATCGCCGTCCTCACGTTCGCCGTGTGCGGCTTCCTCATCGTGTACGCGCTGGGATCCCGCTCCTTCTGCGCGCTGGCGTGCCCGTACGGCGCCGTCTTCGCGCTGGCCGATCGCGCGGCCCCGGGACGCGTCCGCCTCACCGGCGACTGCACCGCCTGCGGTCTTTGCACCGCGGCGTGCGGCTCGGGCATCCGGGTGCACGAGGAGATCGCCCGCTTCGGAACCGTCGCGAGCGCGCGCTGCCTCAAGGACCTCGACTGCGTGGAGGTCTGCCCCACGCGCGGCCTCGCGTTCGCGTTCGGCCGTCCGTCCGGCCTGCGGTCGCTCGTCGCGCGGGACCGGCCCCGCCCGGCGTACGACGCGTCGTGGCCGGAGGAGCTGCTGCTCGCCGGCGTGTTCGCGGTCTCGCTGTGGACTTTCCGCGGCCTGTACTCGGCCGTTCCGTTCCTCCTGGCCGTGGCGCTGTCCGTGCTCGCGGCGTGGGCGGTCCTGCTCGGCGTCCGGCTGCTCGCGCGGCGGTCCCTCGCCGTGCACGGACGGGTGCTGAAGGTCGACGGGCGACTCACGCGCCGCGGCGCCGCCTGGGCCGTGGCCGTTGCCGCTTCCGTGGCGCTCGTGCTGCACAGCGGCCTCGTCAGGGCACACGAACGCCGCGCCGCCGGGGCGTTCGGCGCGCTGCGGAACGTCGCCCCGGGCCGGCAGGAGCACGCGTCGGCCATCGAGCGCGCCGTGCACGAGCTGGATTGGCTGCGCCGGTGGGGACTGGTCCGGCCGCCGGCTCTGGACCGCGCCTTCGCCTCGATCGCCCTCGTGCAGGGGCACGATGACGAGGCCGCACGGCACCTGCAGCGCTACGTCGAACGCCGCCCGCGGGATCTCGCGTCCCGCCGGCAGCTCGCGAGACTGGTCGAAACGAGGGACCCGAGGCACTCCACGAGACAGGGAGGAGAACCATGACGCAGCAGACCATCACCCCGCAGAGCACGGTCGGACGGATCGCCGCGGAGCACCCGCTCGCCACGCGCGTGTTCGCACGCCACGGAATCGACTACTGCTGCGGCGGCGGGCGCCCCCTGGCCGACGTCTGCCGCGAGAAGGGCGCGGATGTCGAAGCGCTGCTCGCCGAGATCCGGCACGAGACGGAGGAGCGCGGGGACGCCGGGGAGCGCTGGGACGAGGCGCCGCTTCCGGACCTCATCCACCACATCCTGGTCACCTACCACGCGTCCCTCCGCGAGGAGCTGCCGCGCCTTCGCGAGATGGCGGCGAAGGTGGTGCGCGTCCACGGTGACAAGGACCCCGAGCGGTTCCGCGAGCTCCTCGCGGTGTACGAGGGTCTCAAGGCCGAACTGGACGACCACATGATGAAGGAGGAGATGATCCTCTTCCCGATGATCCGCGAAGGCAACGGCGCCATGGCCTTCGGCCCCGTCTCCGTGATGGAGATGGAGCACGCCTCCGCGGCGACGGCGCTGCGCCGCCTCCGCGAGCTGACCCGCGGCTACGAGGTGCCGGCGGAGGCGTGCAACACCTGGCGCGCGCTCTGGCACGGGCTGGCCGCGCTGGAGACCGACCTCCACCGGCACATCCACCTGGAGAACAACATCCTCTTCCCGCGGGCCCTCGCCGAGTGAGAGGGAACCCGGTCCGTTTCCTCGCCGTCGCGGCGACGGTCGCGGCGGCGGGCTGCTCCGAGCCCGAGGTCGCGGGCCCGGACACGCCCGGGAGCCTGACGGCATTCGCGGCCGCCGACGCGTGCGGGTCCTGCCACCCGGTCCAGTTCGAGGACTGGAAGGCGTCGCGGCACGCGTACGCCGGCACCGATCCGGTGATGCACCGGATGCGGGAGATCGCGGGGGCGGAGGTCGGCGCCGTGTGCATGCAGTGCCACGCTCCGGCCCAGCGTCGCCTGGATCTGCTGCGCGCGGCCGGAATCGGGACCGGGGGGCTCGACCTTCACGAGGACGGGCTGAGTTGCGACGCGTGCCACTCGATCGCGGAGGTTCCGCCGGTGGCCACCGCCGCCTTCCTGGACGAGGTGGACCCGGGCGGGCCGAAGTACGCGGACCTTCCTGACCCGGTGCCCACTTCCGCGCATGCCTCCGCCCGGCGGGAGTGGTACGGCACCTCCGCCGCGTGCGCGCCGTGCCACCAGTTCGACGCGGCGAACGGCACGGGCCTGGAGAACTCCTTCCGCGAGTGGGAGTCCTCCGCGCTCGCCGGCATGGGCGTGGAGTGCCAGGACTGCCACATGCCCACCTACACGGGCCGGGCCGCCACCGCGGGTCCGGTGCGGGAGGGGCTGCACCGGCACACGTTCGTCGGCCCGGACTACGCGTACGAGGCGTTCCGCGGCATCGACCTCGAACGGCAGAAGGAGGACATCCGCGATCTGCTGGAGAATTCGGTGTCCGTGAGCCTGCCGGACTTCCCCGCGTCGGTCGCGCGCGGCGCTTCCCTGGACTTCCGGATCGCGGTCCGGAACGACCGGACGGGGCACTCCATCCCCTCCGGCGTGTCCTTCGCCCGTGAGATGTGGATCGAGGTGGTGGTCCGCGACGGATCGGGCGCCGTGATCCGTCGCTCGGGGTGGCTGGAGGCGAACGGCGACCTCGTCGCACCCGGGGTCGATCCGGATCTCGTGCGGTTCCACTCGCAGCTCTTCGACGCGAACGGAGCGCCCACGCCCTTCGCATGGGAGGCCGTGTCCATCGACGAGTCCGGCCTCCTCCCGTTCCTCGCGGTCCGCGCGGCCGGGTACTCCGTCCCGGTGGGCGCCGACGTCCCCGGCCCGCTCACCGTGGACATGGCGCTGCGGTTCCGCTCCCTTCCGCCCGCCCTCGTGCGCCGGCTGGGGCTCGAGCGGATCCTCCCCATCGAGATCTTCGACATGTGGCGCGAGACGCGCCTCGTGGCGGTCACGCCGTGAGCGGCCGGCCGACTCCGGCCGGGAGCGGAGCGGCACCCGTCCAGGGGACGGCGGGCAACCTACCGGAGCACGGTCATCTTCGTGCGCTCCGACTCCGCCCCGGCCGGAGCGATCCGGCCGAAGTACGTTCCCGGGGCGACGGCGCGCCCGCGGTCGTCGCGGGCGTCCCAGCCCACGATGTGCGTCCCGCGCGTCATCGGGCGCGCGAGCAGGCTCCGCACGTGCCGGCCCGCCACATCCAGGATCTCGATCTCCACCAGCGCATGGTTCCGGTCCAGTGCGAAGCGCAGGGACGTCCCCGCACGGAAGGGGTTCGGGTAGGCGCGCGCCGCGTCGCCGGCCGGCGTGGCCGCGACCGCGGGGGCCGCCACGGGCGTGCCCGTCGAGTCGGGCCAGCCGATCGAGCGGAGGAACGCCGCGAGAAAGTCGATCTGCGGCGCCGACAGGTGGGACGTGGTGCCGTGCTGGTCGGTCGGATTGAACGTGGTCATCACCTGCTGCAGCGTCTGCGCGCGGTGATCGTGCAGGTACGGGCCGGTGTCCCAGATCCCCACGAGGGACGGCGTGTCGAAGCCGGCCGCCGCGTCCGGATCGGCGGGATCCGTGGTGCCGACGTCGTGCTTCAGGTACGGCGTCTGCAGCAGCGAGCTGTCGGTGTAGAACGGCGGCACGTGGCAGGTCGCGCAGCCGACCGTCGGGTCGTGGAACAGCACGCTCCCGCTGTCGGCCTCGGCGGTGAGACCCCCGCCCGGGGCCAGGAACGGCGTGTCCGGGCGATGGACCGGGATCGACATGAAGAGCGACAGATCGTCCAGATCGACGCTGAGGCCGCGGTTCGGCGGCCCGAGCGCCGGATTCGGCGTGCCGGCGATGAGCCCCGCGCCGCCCGCGAAGTTGCGGATGCCCCACTCGTGGTCCTGCATCTCGTCCATGTCGGCGGTGCCCTCGTGCGGTCCGGTGTAGCCGATGCCGCGCATGTCGGGGGTGGCGCGCAGGTGCTTCCCGAGCTGGCTGAGGTCCCAGGGTCGCCCGTCGTTGCGTCCGAAGACGTGGCACGACGCGCACGAACCGCGATCCTGGTAGGAAAGAGGCCCCTTCGACGAGAAGAAGAGCTGCTTGCCGTGGAGCACCGCGGGCGGCAGCGGCTCCGACGTGACGGTAGCCACGGTGGCGACGACCTGGTTCAGGTCCGTACGGATCACGGAGACGCTGCGCCCCAGCCAGTTCGCCACGTAGGCCCGGGCGAGCGTGGGGTGGGTCACGATCCCGATCGGACCCGCCCCCACGCCGATGACCGCGATCTCGACGGGGGACAGCGCGTCGTCGTCGAGCACGGTCACGTTCTCGCTGTGCAGGTTCGCCACGTACGCCCGGCCGGACTTGAAGTCCACCGCGATCGGGCCCCCCACCGGGGTCCGTCCGCCCTCGCTCATGAAGACCGTCTTCAGGTTCAGGTCCGTGTTCGTGGACACGTTCACCGGCCGGATGGCCGCGTGGAAGATGTTCGTGGGCGTGAAGGGCCGGCCCACGAGGCCGCCGGTGGCGGTATTGATGAGGTTGCTCGGGATCCACAGCAGCGAGTCCCCCGGCGCGGGCGCGAGCGTGATGTTCTGCATCGCGCTGGGGTAGCCGGCCAGGTTCGTGCCGAAGACCTGCTGGATCAGCACCGCGGCGGTGGTCCACGTGGAGCGGTACACCACGGTGAGCCGCCCGAAGAACTCGGGCATGAGCAGGTGGCTGACCCAGGCCCTTGCGCCGTCGGCGCGCCACGCGATGCCGCGCGGCCGGCGGTACACGGCGAAGGACTGCACGATCGCGCGCGACGCCACGTCCACGGCCAGGACGCGGTCGGCGCCGGATGCCGTCACGAGGGCCACGGTCCCGGACGGATCGAACGCCACGCCGAACGTCTCGTAACCCGTGTCGATCGAGTCCACGACCGTGCGCGACGCCATGTCCACGATGTACACGCGGTCGTCGCGCAGGGACGTGACCCACGCTTCGCCGTTCGTCGGATGCGTGTCCACGCACCAGGGCTCCCGGCCGACGGGGATCTCCGCGAGGAGCGTGTTCGCCTGGGGTGCCTGCGTGCCGATCACCGAGACGCTCGCGTGGTCCGGGTTGACCACCCACACCTCCAGGCCGTCGGGGGAGAGATCGATGGCCGAGGAGTGGTACGAGACGGCGAGGGACGGCGCGGCCGCGGCGTGGAGGACCGCGATGCCGAGCACGGCCCTCCGTACGGAGGTCCATCCGAGGAGGCGGGCGAGCGGGAGCATTCGTGTCTCCGATCGCAGGGGAAGGAGCGGCGTTGCCGACGGCCCATCCTAGGGCCGCGCCGCCCGCGCCCGCATTGATCCGGATCAACGACGCGCGGCCCGGACGCCGGGTCGCGGGGGGAAACGAAGTGCGCGCGACGGGGTCCGGCGGGGGGAGCTGCGCGGAGTGCGCCCACGAGGGCCATGGACTCCTCGCGCCGTGCGGAGCCGCGGACTTCCGCGCGCTGGACGGCGTCCGGACGCCGCGCGAGCGCCGCCGCGGCGAGATCCTCTTCCGTCAGGGCGAGCCGGCCACCGAGGCTCACTGCGTCCGGGACGCGGTCGTGAAGCTCACCCACGAGTCTCCCGGCGGTCGGGAGACCATCGTGGGCGTCGTGGCCGGCGGGGGCGTCGTGGGGCTCGCCTCGGCGGTCGCGGGCGGGAGCCATCCGTGCACCGCCGCGGTGCTGGCGGCGGGGACGTGCTGCGTCCTCCGCGCCTCGGACCTGCGGCGCCTTCTCGTCGACACCCCGGCACTCGCCCGTGCGCTGCTCTGCCTGTCGATCCGCGAGACCGACCGCGTCGTCCGCCACATGGGGATCCTGACGGGATCCCGGCTGGCCCCGAAGCTGGCCACGCTGCTCCTCGACCTGACGAAGGACGCGAGCCACCCGGCGGTGGCGGGGGGACTGAGCCGGCGAGACCTGGCCCGGCTGTGTGGCGTGTCCGCCGAGGCGCTGGTCCGGTGCCTGGCGCGATGGCGATCCGAGGGGATCGTGGAGGCGGCGGGACGGGGGCTTCGCGTGGTGGACCGCGGTCGTCTCGAGGCGCTGCGGAACCGCGCGTGAGCCCCTTCGCATGGACAGCGAGCGACCCAGGAACCGGTCCGCGGCACGGATGCCGGCGGCGTACGTGGTGACGGACGAGGGGGCGCGCGGATCGGCAGGGGTTGCGGTGGCGTCCGGGTGGCGCCCATAGTGGGTCCGGTCGCTCCCCGGCGCCAGGAGACTGCCCCATGCGTACCTCTCCTCCCCCCGCCGCCCTTCCGGTCCTGTTGTTGCTGGGCGCGTGGTCCGCGCCCGCCGCCGACCTCCGGGCCCCGGCCGAGACCGTGAGCACGGATCCCGCCGGATTGCGCCCGTTCGGCACCGAGACGCTGCGCGTCATGAACGTGGGCCGCTACTCCACCGAGACGAATCCCGCGGGGCACTTCGCGTTCACCGCCGGGCTCCGGGTGGGCGCGGAGATCGACCGCGGCAGCGGGATCGAGCGCATCACCAGCAGCGCCGCGTACGCGTTCGACTACGCCGCGGAGGCACTGCCCCCCGGGCGCGCACAGCTGCAACTGGTGCAGACGGACACGGACACCTCCATCTTCCCGCACGAGCCGCTCGGGCTGCGCGTGGTGCAGCACGTGACGTCCGAGACGGTGGCCGGATACGACGGCTTCGTCTCCGTGCGGTCCGTGGTGAGGAACATCTCCGCGCAGTGGAGCCCGCCCGGCTGGGACATGGAGAACGTGTACGTGGGCTTCTTCATGGATCCGGACCTGGGGCGTCCGGGCGGCATGCCATGGAGCGACGACCACGCGGCGTACACGCTGACGCCGGAGGGACCGCTGGCCTACGCGTTCGACGAGCCCGGCGGCGGCGACGACACCACGGCGGACGTGGGCATCCTCCTGCGCGACCAACCGCTGCACTCGTTCCGGCGGTGGAACTTCGCGGCGGACACGGAGAGCGACGCCGGGCAGTACGTGCAGCTGCGCGGGGACGCGCACGGATCGGTGACGATCGACGCGGACACGGCCGTGCCCGCGGACTACCGCATCCTGCTCGCGGCGGGACCGTTCTCGCTGGCGCGCGGGGAGGCGGTCACGGTGACGTTCGCGCTCGTGACCGGGACGGATCTCGACGCGGCGCCGCCCCGCACGGGGGAGACGCGCCGGGCTGCGCCCTTCGCGGTAGTGCAGGCCGGTGGATCGCGCGTGCGCTTCGCCGGGCTGCCGGCCGGCGCGCGCCTCCTCGTGCACGACGTGACGGGCCGGCGGGTGGCGTCGCTCGCCGCGGCGGCCGGCGGCGAGGTCGTGTGGGACGCGGCGCGCGAGGGTGCGGCGAGCGGCGTGTACTTCTACCGCGCGGCCGGACCCGCGGCGGGCGCGCGCGGGAAGATCGTGGTCACGCGGTAGGCGCGGCGGGGGCGGCTACAGCCGCGCCAGGTTCCCGCCCAGGAGCGCGGTCATCTGCGCGTGCGTCCACCCGGACACCGCGTACAGCTCCTCCAGGAACGCCGCCACCTTCGCCTCGTCCGCGGTGCGCAGCCACGGAACGAGGTCCAGGTGCGTGCGGTCCACGCCCATGGAGCGGATCAGCGCGGCCAGCTGGCCCGCGGTCATGTCGCCCTCGCCGTCCCACGCGGCCACGAAGAGCGTGAGCTTGCGCGGCTGCGCGGACGGTTCGGGGACGCGCTCGCCGACGGCGGGGAAGAAGCGGATGCAGCGCTTCGCGTCCTTCGGCAGCTTCGCGAGCTGCTCGCCGTCCGGCGGCACGAGGAAGAACACGCCGGCCTTCGCGATCTCGGCGAGGACGGTGCTGTCCTCGGGCGCGCCGCCGTCCCACGCCAGCGCGGCCACGTCCAGGCTCTCGAGCAGCGGGCGTCGCGCGGGCGGGACGCCCACGCCCTCGCCGGCGGTGGCGGAGCGCAGGCCGAGCAGCACGGCGCGAGTGCCGGTGCGGGAGGCGTCGCGGACCGCCTTCAGCGTGCGGACGAGGGCGTGGCCGTCGGCGTCGGCGGCGCGACGCAGCGCGGCCAGGGAGTCCAGCCACGCGGGGGTCGCGAACTCGACGGCGGGCGTCCAGTGGAAGGAACCGCGCACCCAGACCGGAAGTGGCGTCGCCGGCGCGTTCGGGACAGGTGGCCGCGGGGCGAAGTCCACCTGGTCCGACGCATACAGGAGCGTTCGCCCGTTGCGATGCTCCGCGAGGAGCGGCGTCTCGTGGTTCGCGAGCATCAGGATCCAGTCCTGCGCGGTGCGGCCCACGGCGCCCAGCGCGGCCTCGCTGATCCACCCCGGGTCGTCCTGGAGGCTGTGGTAGAAGCGGTGGTCGCCGTCGCTGCCCAGGTTCATCGTGGGGATGCCGAGCTGCAGGAACGGCCCGTGGTCGGAGGAGTTCCCGCGCCAGCCGCGCCGGATCAGCACGCTGTCCGCGCGGGCGGAGTCCAGGGACGCCGTGAAGGCCGCACGGATCTCCGGGTAGTGCTCGCCGCCGCCCAGGTACGCCTTGCCGTTGCCGTGGCCCGTCATGTCGAAGTTCAGCATGGCCACCGCGGAGTCCAGGGGAACCGTGGGTTTCGCGGCGAACGCCTCGGATCCCAGGAGCCCCTGCTCCTCCGCGGCGAAGGTGAGGAAGACCAGCGTGCGCTTCGGGCGCTCCGGCAGGGCCGCGAAGGAGCGGGCCAGCTCCAGGACGACCGACGTGCCGGAGCCGTTGTCGTTGGCGCCGTTGAAGATGATGCCGTCGCCGTTCCGGCCCACGTGATCCATGTGGCCGCCGACGAGGATCAGCTCGTGCTTCAGGGCGGGGTCGGTGCCTTCGAGGAGGCCGACCACGTTGCGCGCGCGGCCGTCCTCCAGCACACGCACCCTCGTCCGCATGCGAATGCGCTTGTCCGGGACGAGGCGGGTGGGCTTCTCCTCCAGCGCGTCCTTGTAGCGCTTCAGGTCCCAGCCCGTGTTCATCAGCAGGTGCTCCAGCACGCGCTCGTCGGCGTACACGCACGGGACCTTGGGGTACAGCACGTGCACGGCCGCGCCCTGCACGGGCCGTCCCTGCACGAAGATCACGCCCACGGCGCCGCGGCGCACGGCCTCGGCCAGTGTGGAGTCCCGGGAGCCGGCCTCGCCCCAGTCGTGGCCGTTGTCCGGGGTGCCGCGGAGGATGAGGGCGATCTTCCCCCGGATGTCGAGGTCCGCGTAGTCGTCCCACTCGCGATCCGGCGAGGACAGGCCGTGGCCCACCAGGATGACCTCCGCGGTGACGTCCGCGGAGCCGGAGTTCGTGCAGAGGTGGTAGTCGTCGCCGTACACGAAGCGCAGGTTCCCGAAGGGAGTGTCCTTCAACTCCAGCAGGGCGGACTGCTCCTGGGTGACCAGCATCTCGAAGGGGGCGAAGTACGTCCCGGCGGCGCCGGCGGGGGTCAGGCCCCAGTCCTCGAAGCGGGCGGCCACGAAGTCCTCGACCTTGCGCCCGGACGAGAGGCCGGAGAAGCGGCCCTCGAAGGAGTCGGCGGCGAGGGTGTGGTTCAGGGAGAGGGCGGAGGCGGGGTCGAAGGCGCGGGCGGGGGTGGCAAGGGCGAGGGTCGCGACCATGCAACAACCCGCCACCCACCACGGCCTGGAGGATTGACCCGGGGCGGACGGAACGGAAATCGTCATCGACGTGCGGCGGGCTTCCACGGCCGGTGCACCTCACCTCTCCCCAGACCGGACAACCACGATGGATCGGCGGATCCTGTTCGCCCTCGCGATTCTTTGGACTCTCTCCCTCGCGGTCAACAGCGCTCTTGCGGGGGCGCCCCGGGCGGGGGACCCGCACGAGCCCCACACGCCCCGGGTGGCGGCGCCGGGCGACGGTGACCAGGATGAGCCGCAGATCTCCAATGGCGCGCGCCCTATCTCGACACGGCAGTCCGCTTCCTGGCGGCCTTCCTCCGCTCCTGAGGAATGGAGAGCGCCGCCTTCTTCGCGCGCCTCGGCGGCGTGATCGAGCTGACCCGAGCCGCCGCCTCGGCATGGAGTAGCGCCGCGCCCGTACGCGCCCCTATCGAAGCATCGTCACCTTCCTCCGCTCCACGCGGCCCTGCGCCTCGAGGCGCACGAAGTAGACGCCGCTGGCCACGCGCGTGCCGCCGGCGTCGTGTCCGTCCCACGCCAGCGCGTGCCGCCCCGCCGGCAGGGACTCGGACGCGAGCGTGCGCACGCGACGGCCGTGCAGGTCGTGCACGGTGAGGCGCACGTTGCCACGGCGCGCGAGCGTGAGCTCCAGCGTGGTGGACGTGGCGAACGGGTTCGGCGCGCCGCCCGCGAGCGTCACCGTGGACGCCGCTTCGAACGCCACGGGCGCAGAGGTGCCGGGCAAGGTCGGCCCTTGCGCGGGAAGCACGAGGACGCGTCCCGGGAACGCGTTGTCCGCGGCGATCAAGGTCTCGCCGTTCGGCGCCAGGCCGCTCGGCCGGAGACCCGGCTCCGTGTACTCGCCGAGCAGCACGGGATCCGCCGGATCGGTCCAGTCGATCACGAAGATGGACCCGCCGAGATACTCGGCCGCGTACACGATCTCGGCGGCGCCGTCTGCGGCCGCGGACGTCCCGGTGGTCACCGCCAGCGTGTTCGCCCCCACGTTCACGGACGACAGCTCGGCCTGCGCGGCGAAGTCGTAGCGCACGACGCGCCCCCCCGCGTCCGGGATCCCCAGGTACGCCTGGTCCGGCACGCCCGCGAGCGCGACACCGCGCACTCCCGTGTAGGGCGTGGCGTGCTCCAGCACGGGCGCGTCGGGGTCGGAGAGGTCGAAGCGGGCGGTCTGGTTGAAGCTGGCCACGATGGCGCGCGTGCCGTCGAGCAGCAGGTCGTCCGCGGCGTTCGGCAGCGAGACGGTGCCGCGGTCGAAGGGGCTTGCCGGGTCCGACAGGTCCACGACGCGGAACCCCGGGGTGTTGTCGGTGCGGACGGCGAGGCTTCCGTCCGGGGTGCACGCCACGCGGCTGCTGGAGCCGGCCAGGACGCCCACCGCGGCGGGGTTCGTGGGGTCCGTGAACTCCACGACTCGCAGGTCCAGGAGCGTGCCCACGAGCGCGAAATCCCGGAAGTCGGGGCCGGTGCGCAGGTCGGACGGCCAGCGAAAGAGGTCGAGGTCGTTCGGCGCGGCCACGCTGTCCGCGGTGCCGAACGACGTGAGGTTCACAGGGTCCGTCGCGTCCAGGAACTCCACACCACCCCCACCGCCGGCGTGGATGACGATCACGACGTTCCCGATGCGATGGACAACACGCGGGATGAACAGGTCGGTGAGGATCTGGTGCGGACTCGGGGACCGGGAGTCCCCATGGCCGATCCGCGTCACGCCCACGCTCCCGGGGACGACGTCCACGAATGGGACGATCGTGATGCCGGAGGACGACGACAGCCCGCTTCCGCCGCCCGGGCCGGAGACGGTGGCCATCCGGGTGAGGCCCGGTCCGGGTTGGTCCACGTCCACGAGGTGGATGTCATTCGACGCATTGCGGAAGGCGAGGCGGTTCGGGTTCCCCCGGTGCGCCACGTTCCTGAGGTTCGGGAATCCCGGGTAGTCGGCCGTCGGGATGGGAGCCCCGGCCCCATTGATCGTGTAGGTCTTCGCACCGTAGCTGCCGGCGAGGACCACATTCCCGCCGAAGTCCACCACGACGTCGTGGGTCGTGCCAGGGACGCTGATCGTCACGGGCGCCATGGGATCCTCGGCGAGGTTCACTGTGGTGAGCGAGTTCGGACCGACGAACGCGGCAAAGGAGCCGCCGATGTCGGAGATGATCGCGCCGCCCGGCACGCCCGGAATCGCGTCCACCGCGCCCGCGGGTCCGCAAGGACCCACGAGCACCACACGGAACCTCCCGTTCGTCCCGTTGGCGAGGAGCAGACTGCCTTCGCAGGCGACCCGGCGCACGTCGCCTGCGCCGGGGAGCGGTATCGTCTCCGCGATCTGCGGGTCTTCGGGATCCGACACGTCCATGCGGTATACCGCGTCCACTCCGCCGACCCAAACGCAGTCCGGGTCGTCCGAAGTGGTCACGGACCGGAACGGTGCCGCACTCGTGAAACCGACTTGTCCGTCCTCGCCGATCACGTAGAAGCCGTCCGACTCGCCGTCGCCGTCGATCGTACCGAACGCGTAGTCGTCGCGCGCCACCCAGTCCACATTGCCGGCGCCCCGCAGCGCCGCGGTGCCCGGGAGCGTCCACTGCCCCTCGGTGCGCGGGTGAAGTCGGTAGTCGTCGGCCAAGCTCCCGCCTCGGGAGGGAAGCGGCGCCGCGGCGAGGGCGGCGAGAATCAGCGCGGCGATCCCGCCGCGTCGTCGAAGGTTGTCGGTGCGCATGGGTTCCTCCGTGGGCTGGAGGGACCCGATCCAGGTGGCCGGGCCCCGGTCTCGGGAGGTATGCGCCCGGCGCGCCCCGATTTCTCCGCGAGGCGGTCAATTGCCCGCCAGCGCCCTCCACCTATCCTCCAGCTCCCCCCGCCGCCACGCCTCCCCCAGCGCCACCAGCTCCCGCGCCGTCGCCCGCGTGGCCGCATGCTCGTCCCCCAGCGCCGCCCGCTGGATCCCTACCGCCTGCACCAGGAGGGACTCCGCCTCCGCATACCGCTCCTGCTGCACGCGCAGCCTCCCCAGGTTCCGGAGCACGATGGCCACGCTGGGGGAGTCCTCGCCGAAGAGCCGCTCGTGGATGCCCAGCGACTCCACGTACAGCGGCTCACACTCCGCCAGCCGCCCCTGCGTGCGGAGCACCTGCGCCAGGTCGTTCAGGCTGCGCGCGGTCTCGCGGTGCTCGGTCCCGCTCATGCGGCGGTTCATCTCCAGCGCCTGGCGCACGAGGGGCTCCGCGGCGTCCGCGTCGCCCTGGCGGAAGAGCGCCATCCCCAGGCTGTTCGTGGCGGCGGCCACGCGCGGGTGCTCCTCGCCGAACGACTGCCGGTACAGCGCCAGCACCTCCTCCAGCGCGGCCTTCTCTCCGGCGGCGTCCCCGCCCTGGCCCAGCACGGCGGCCAGGGACTCCAGGGTGGCAATGGTGGTGGGATGCGTGCCGCCGTGCACGCGCCGCGAGACCTCCACCGCCTCGCGCAGCGCCGACTCCGCGCCCGCCACATCGCCGCGGAAGAAGCGCAGCCCGCCCAGCGTGTTCAGGTTGGACCGGTGCACGTCGGCGTCCCCGCCCGTGAGCTTCGCGGAGTGCGGGAGCGCCACGGCCAGCACGGACTCCGCCTCCGCCAGCTTCCGCTGATCCGCCAGCACGCCGGCCAGGGACCCCAGCCCCTTCACCGTCTGCACGTGCTCGGGGCCCAGCCGCGCCAGGGCGGCGTCGTGCTGCGCGCGGAACATCGCCTCGGCCTCGTCGAATCGGCTCGTCTCCGCCAGGAGCAGGCCCAGGTCTCCCATCACCGCCACCGCGGCCGCGTCCTCGCCGGGCGCCGCCTCGAACACCGTCAGCGCCGCGCGGAACTGGTGCTCCGCGGCCTCGTAGTTCGCGGCGGCCCAGTACGTGTTCCCCAGGGTCTTGCGCACCGCGCCCTCCACCGCGAGCTGCCCGGCGAAGCGGCCGCCGTCCAGCTCCGCGGCCGCGCGCTCCAGCATCCTCGGCACCGTGGTCTCCGCGTTCCCCTCGCCCTCGTACGGATTCGACGACGAGAGCATCCCCTCCAGGAACTCGTGGATGGACTCCGCCCGCGCCAGTTGCGCGCGCGCCGCCCGCTCCGCACGCGTGGCCCGCACCGCCAGCCACGACCCGCCCACCGCCGCCGCCGCCAGCACCGCCGCCACCACCGCGGCCGCGCCGGCGAGCGCACGGTGCCGCCGCGCCAACCGCCGGAGCTGCTCCGCGGTGCCGGGCGGGCGCGCCAGGATGGGCTCGTCCGCCAGGAAGCGGCGCAGGTCCGCCGCCATCTCGGACGCGCTCTGGTAGCGCTGCGCCGGATCCTTCGCCAGCGCCTTCGCCACGATGACCTCCGCGTCGCCCTTCAGCCGCGGCGCCACGGACGAGAGCGGGGTGGGCGCGTCCTCCTGGAGGCGCCGCGCGGCCTCCACCAGCGAACAGTCCCGGATGGGGTACGGGAAGTCCCCGGCCAGGAGCCAGTGCGCGATGACGCCGAGCGCGTAGACGTCGGAGCGCGCGTCCACCCTCGCGGGGTCGCCGGCCAGTTGCTCCGGGCTCATGAAGGGGATGGTGCCGAGGAGCTGGCCGGCCTCGGTGCCCATCGTCATCGTCATGAGGTCCGCGGCGGTGGCGCGGGCCACGCCGAAGTCCAGGACCTTCGGCCGCGGAGAAGGGGCCTCCTCCACCAGGATGTTCGCCGGCTTCAGGTCGCGATGCACCACGCCGCGCACGTGCGCGTGATGGGCGGCGTCGCACACGTCGGCCACCAGCGCCAGCCGCTCGCGCGGCGAGAGCCCGCGCCGCTTCGCGAACACGTCCAGCGCGTCCCCCTGCACGTACTCCATGGCGAGGTACGGGCGCCCGTCCGCGATCCCCGCCTCGTAGACCTGCGCCACGCCGGGGTGCTTCAGGTGCGCCAGGAGATTCGCCTCGTGCTCGAAGCGGCGCAGCGCGGCCGCGGAGCCGCCGGGGTGCAGCACCTTCAGCGCCACCTGCCGGCGCGGGCGCTCCTGCTCGGCCAGGTACACCACGCCCATGCCGCCGCGGCCCAGCTCCCGCAGCACGCGGAACGCGCCGATGCGCTCCGGCGCCTCCGCGTGCACGGCGCGGTCGATGCGGCGCAGCGCGTCCCGCACCGACGACGCCAGCGGCAGGTTCGCGCTCATGTCGTCCAGCAACGCGCGGCACTCCGCGCACGACGCCACGTGCGTCTCCACCGGCGCACGCGCGGCCCCGTCCAGGGCACCCTCCGCGTAGCGCTCCAGGACCTCAGGGTCCGGACACGGCGTCATCGCCTTCCTCCGTGGCCTCGAGCGCGGCGCGCAGCTCGCGGATCCTGCGCAGCACGCGATGCTTCGCGTTGTACACGGACTTGACGGCCACGCCGAGGTCACGCGCGGCGTCGGCGGGGGCGCGGTCCTGGCCCACCACCAGCTCGAACGCCGCGAACACCTCGGGCGAGAACTCGCGGCGCGCCTGCTTCACGCACTCCTCCAGGACCTCCGCGTCCCAGCGCCGGTCCCACAACGAGCCGGCGGCGGCCTCGTCCGGGATCTCCAGCAGCGCGTCCGTGGGCGCGCGCTCCGCACGCGCCTTCGCCGCGCGTCGCCTTTGCCGCGCGGCGCGGTGGTACGCAATGCCGAAGAGCCAACGCCTCAGCTGCCCGCGGGTGCGGTCGTAGCGGCCCTCGCGGTACGCCTGCGCGAAGTCGCCCAGCGCGTCCTGCGCCACGTCCTCCGCGTCCTCGGGGGAAACGCCCAGGTCCAGCGCGAACGCCACGATGGGGCGGCGGAAGCGCTCCACGAAATGACGCCACGCGGCGTCCTCGAAGTCGCGCAGGCGAAGCAACAGCGTGGAGGTGGTGATCCAGTCGGTTCCCATGCGCTCCACCGGGGTGTGCGGGGATCGTACACGACGCCGGCGGCCGGGGCGGAACCCGCGGACCCGGCGGAGGTCCGGCGCATCGGGTAGACTGCGCGCCGCCCGTCCCCCGTGCCGCGGAGGCCGCCGTTCCCCCGCACGCCCGTGACCTCCCGCTCCTCTACGCCGCCGCGTTCCTGCGCGCGCTGGCCACGGGGCTGATCGGGGTCCTCATCGGGATCCACCTCGCGCGGCGCGGCTTCGATCCCGCGGAGATCGGCGCGGTGGTGGCGGCCGGGCTGGCGGGAGCCACCGCCGCGGCGCTCCTCGTCACGCTGTTCGCCGACCGCCTCGGCCGCCGCCGGTCGCTCGTGGTCGTGGCGCTGCTCGGCGCCGCCGGCGGGATCGCCGTGGCCTACGCCTCCACGCACGCGCTGCTCCTGGCCGCGTCCTTCCTCGGGATGCTCAACGGCATGGGCCGCGACCGCGGCGCGTCGCTCATCCTGGACCAGACCCTCGTGGCCGCGGCGGCGCCCGACGCCGCGCGCACGCGCTCCTTCGCCTGGTACAACGTGCTGCAGGACGTGGGGCACGCGCTGGGCGGCCTGCTCGCGGGGTTGCCGGCGCTCCTGCATCACACGGGTGGCGTGGACGAGATCGCCGCGGGCCGCGCGACGCTCGCGGTCTACTCCGGCATCCTCCTGGCCACCGCGTTCGTCTACGCGCGCCTCTCGCCGGCCGCCGAGCCCGCGCCCGCCGCCGCCGCGGCGCCCCCGGTCCGTCTCTCCCCGCAATCGCGGCGCATCCTCTGGCGCATCTCGTCCCTCTTCGCGCTCGACAGCCTCGCCGGCGGCTTCCTCACCACCGCGCTCCTGGCGTTCTTCTTCTTCGAGCGCTTCGGCGTGTCGGAGGCCGTGGTGGGCGTGCTCTTCTTCGGCGCGCGCGCGGCGAATGCGCTGTCGCATCTGGGCGCGGCGTGGCTGGCGAAACGGATCGGGCTCGTGAACACGATGGTGTTCACGCACATCCCGTCCAGCCTCCTGCTCGTGACGGTGGCGTTCGCGCCGAACTTCCCGGTGGCGGCGCTCCTGTTCCTGCTGCGCGAGGGCCTCGTGGAGATGGACGTCCCCACGCGGCAGTCCTACGTGATGGCGGTCGTCCGTCCGGAGGAGCGCACGTTCGCGTCCGGGGTCACGCACCTCGTGCGCCTCGGCGCGTGGGCGGTGGCGCCGGCCTTCGGCGGGTGGCTCATGCAGGGGACGTCCCTCGCCGTGCCGCTGTTCCTGGGCGCGGCGATGAAGATCGCCTATGACCTCCTGCTGTGGCGGGCGTTCCGTCACCACCGGCCGCCGGAGGAGCGGGGAGCGTGCCGCACGGTGGACCCGCGCGACGGGCAGGACTAGACTCGCGGCATGTACGCCATCATCCGCGCGCTGAAGAAGGACGTCGACCGTACGCTCCTTCGCGAGAACCTCAAGCTGACCCCGGAGCAGCGTGCGCTGCAGTTGATCGCGCTCCTGCGCGCGGCGGAGGAAGTTGCGCGCGCCGGACAGCGGCTGCGGGAGCGGCAATGACGGACCTCGCGCGCCTGGTCGGGGTCCTCGCGCAGCAGGGTGTGGACTTCATCATCGTGGGCGGTTTCGCCGGAACGCTCCACGGTTCGTCCATCCCCACCCAGGATCTGGACGTCGTGTATGCCCGCGATCCGGCGAACTTCCGGCGCGTGATCGCAGCACTTGCGCCGTTCGATCCGTACCTGCGTGGGGCGCCCCCCGGGCTCCCGTTCACGTGGGACGAGAAAACGATCCAGACCGGTCTCAACTTCACCCTGACCACGTCGATCGGGGCGGTGGACCTGCTGGGCGAGATCGCGGGCGGCGGGAACTACGAGCGCCTGCTTCCCCACGCGGTCTCCGCGACGGTCTTCGGCGTCGAGGTTCGCTTCCTCGGACTGGAGAAGCTGATCGAAGTGAAGCGCGCGGCCGGGCGCGCCAAGGACCTCCTGGCGGTGGCGGATCTGGAGGCCCTCCTCGAGGAGCGGGATCGCGCCGGCTGACCGCTTCCGCAAGGACGCTTGCACGCCGCCCGCGGCCGGTGGCACCTTCCCGGAATGCCCGAGCCCCGCGCGCCCCGGGACGTCACGGTCCTCCTCGGCCAGCTCGCCGGCGGCGACGCCAAGGTCGTGGACTCGCTCCTGCCCCTGGTCTACGACGAGCTGCGCGGCATCGCCCGCGGCCAGCTCCGCCGCGAGCGCAAGGACCACACGCTGAACGCCACCGCGCTCGTGCACGAGGCCTACCTGAAGCTCGTGGACCAGCGCAACGTGGACTGGAAGAGCCGCGCGCACTTCTTCGCCATCGCCGCCCAGGCGATGCGCCGCATCCTCATCAACTACGCGGAGCGGCGCCTCGCCGGCAAGCGCGGCGGCGGCGCCGAGATCGTGGAGTTCGAGGACGACCTCGTCCCCGGCGCGGGCAAGGCGGCGGAGCTCCTGGACTTGGACGAGGCCCTGCAACGCCTGGAGAAGCTCAGCGCCCGGCAGGCGAAGGGCGTGGTCTACCGCTTCTTCGGGGGGATGACGCAGGAGGAGGTGGCGGAGGTGCTCGGCGTGTCCGTGCAGACGGTGCGGCTGGACTGGCGGATGGCAAGGGCTTGGCTGAGCGAGGAGATGAAGAAGGGGTAGGCCGCCGTTCGCCCGTGAGCGCCATGGTAGAATCGCCCGTCGTCGCCGCAAGCCGGGGATTGCGCGTGGCCGAGCCCGCCGACATCACGCCCTTGTTGAACCTCGCCGTATCCGGCGACGCCGAAGCGGGGCGCCGCGTCTTCGCGGCCGTCTACGACGAGCTGCGCCAACTCGCCTCCTCGCGGCTCGCGAAGCTCCCGAGCGGGGAGACGATCCAGACGACCGCTCTCGTCCACGAGGCCTACCTCCGTATCGTCCACCGCCGCCCGGCGGGGTGGGAGAGCCTGCGGCACTTCTACTTCGCGGCCGCGCGCGCCATGCGCGACATCCTGGTCGAGCAGGCGCGGCGGAAGAACGCCGGCAAGCGCGGCAGCGGCGCGGCAGCGGTCCCGTTCGACGAGGAGGCCTGGGCGTTCGACTCGCCGCCCGAGAACGTTCTCGCCCTCGAGGCCGCCCTCGGACGTCTCGAGCGGGAGGATCCGGATGGCCACCACCTCGTGCTGTTGCGGTTCTACGCGGGCCTCAGCCTCGAGGAGATCGCCGGCCTGCTCGGCGCCTCGGTGCGGACCGCCGAGAGGAAGTGGCGTTTCCTGCGGGTGTGGCTGGCGGCCGAGATGGGAGAGCCGGACCGCGGGGCGGCCCGGGACTGAGCCATGAGCCGCCACGAGCGACTGGAGTCGCTGTTCCTCGAGTGTGTCGCGCTCCCGCCCGCCGAGCGCGAGGCGCTGCTCGACGTGCGGTGCGCCGGGGATCCGGGCCTCAAGGCCGCGGTGCTCGATCTGCTCGTCCGGGACGCCGACCCCGACACTCCGACGCTCCCGCCGTTCGTCGCGCACCCGGGGCCGGGCCTGGTTCCCGACGCATCGCCGGACCTGCCCGGGATGATCGGCCCCTACCGCATCATCCGCCGGCTCGGCGAGGGCGGCTTCGGCGAGGTGTTCGAGGCGGAGCAGGAGCGGCCCGTGCGGCGCCGGGTCGCGCTCAAGGTACTCAAGGCCGGGATGGACACGCACGCGGTGCTCGCCCGCTTCGCCGCCGAGCGCCAGGCCCTGGCACTGATGGAACACCCCGGAGTGGCCCGCGTGCTGGACGCGGGCGAAACCGACTCGGGGCGCCCCTACTTCGCGATGGAGCTGGTCGCGGGCGAGCCCATCACCGAGTGGTGCGACCGGACCGGCGCCGACCGCGCCGCCATGCTCGAGCTCGTGATCGCGACGTGCCGGGCGGTGGAGCACGCGCACCAGAAAGGCGTCATCCACCGCGACCTCAAGCCGGGCAACATCCTCGTCACGGAGTCCGACGGCAAGCCCGTTCCCAAGGTGATCGACTTCGGGATCGCGAAGGCCGTCCTGCCGGCGACGGAGAGCGGGGGCGTGCGCACCCTCCCCGAGGAGTTCCTCGGGACGCCCGAGTACATGAGCCCCGAGCAGGCGCGATCGGGCGGCATCGACGTCGACACGAGGACCGACGTCTACTCGCTCGGCGCCGTGATGTACCGGCTCCTCACCGGGCATCTTCCGTTCGAGTCGGAGCGGTTGCGCGGCACGAGCCTGGAGGAGGTCCGCCGGATCCTGCGCGACGAGGAGCCGCCGCGACCCAGCCAGCGCGCGCCCACGTCGCGCGCGCTGCGCGGCGATCTCGACTGGATCATCCTGCGCGCGATGGACAAGGAGCGGTCGCGGCGCTACCCGTCGCCCGCTTCGCTCGCCGACGACCTGGCGCGTCACCTGCGCGAGGAGCCGGTGCAGGCCGGACCGCCGGGCGCGGCATATCGCCTGCGGAAGCTGGTCCGGCGCCGGCGCGGCGCGGTGATCGCGGGCGCGGCCGTCGTGCTCGCCCTGGCCGCCGGGGTCTTCGCGACGGCAGTCCAGGCGATCCGCGCCACGCGCGCCGAGGACGAGGCACGGCGACAGGCCGAGACGGCCGTCGCGGTGAACGCATTCCTCACCGCAATGCTCGAGGCCGGCAATCCGGAGCAGAACCCGGGGGGACATGCGGTCACGCTGCGGGAGATCGTGGACCGCGCCGCGGCGGAGCTGGGCGACTCGACCTTCGCGAACCCGGCGACGGAGGCCGGCATTCGCAGCGCGCTGGCTTCCACCTACCTCGGCCTCGGACTGTTCGCGCAGGCCGCTCCGTTCGCCGAGCGGGCGGTGGCGCTGACCGAGCGGACGCCGGGCGCAAGCGCGGCGACGGTGATCGAGCGGCAGCTGTTGCTGGCGCGGGTGGAGGCGCTGGGCGGGAAGCTGGAAGCGGCCGAGGCGCGCCTGGCGGCACTCGGGCCGCTGGTCCAAGGGCAGGGCGCGGACCCGGAGCTGCGCAGCCGCCACCTCCAGATCCTGGGGTCCGTGCTCGCGGACGAGGGCCGGCTTGCGGAAGCGGACTCGCTGCTCACCGAGTCGGCCGCGATGCGGCGCGAGCGCTTCCGGGCCGGGGGATCGTCCGGAGCGCAGCTCGTCTCGAGCCTCACGGACCTGTCGGAGCTCAAAGGGCGGCGCAGAATGCTCGACGAGTCGGAGGCCCTCGCCCGCGAGGCCCTGGACGTGGCCCTCGCGATCCGCGGCGAGGAGCATCACGACGTCGCCGGCGCGCTGGCGCGCCTGGCCAACGTGCACCGCCGGCAGGGCCGCTACGCGAGCGCCGAGAGTCTCTACCAGGCCTCGGTCGCGATCGATCGTCGCGTCGTCGGGTCCCAGCACGAGTCCGTCGGTCAGACGCTCGGCAATCTAGGCCTGACCCTGTCGGAGCAGGGGAGGGCCCGCGAAGCGGAAGCCGTGCTCCGGGAGGCGCGCGACATCCTCGAGCGATCCGTCGGCGGCGACCACCCCAAGATCGTGTCGGCCATCAACGGCCTGGCGACCGCCATCCAGGATCAGGGACGACTCGAGGAAGCCCTTGCGCTGCGGCTCGAGGGCGTGGAGATGGCACGGCGCGTCTTCGGCCCGCGGGACCCGGAGACCGCGGTGGAGCTGAACAACCTGGCTTCGCTCTACCGGCTGCAGAAGCGCTACGACGCGGCCGCGTCGCTGTTCGTCGAGGCCGATTCGGTCTTCCTCGCGGCGTCAGGGCCGGCGGATCCCCGTGCGGCCACCGCGCGCTACAACCTGGGGAAGATCCTGCTCGATCAGGGGCGGGCCCGGGAGGCCGAGCCGCACCTTCGCGAGGCGGCGCGGCGCGGCGCCCTCGCGTTCCCGGCGGGGCATCCCAACATCGCGGTCGTTCGCAGCGCCCTGGGCCACGCCTGTGTGGTCCTCGGCCATCCCGCCGAGGCCGAGTCACTGTTGCTCGACGCCCATGCCACGTTGAGCCAGGCGCTGGGGCCGGGCCACGAGCGGACGCGATACGCGGCCGAGGGCCTGGCGGCTGTCTACCGGAAGTTGGGGCGCGCGGGAGAGGAGCGCCAGTGGCGGGCGGCCGCGCAGCCGGCGGCCGCACCGGGTGAGGCGAGCAAGCCCGGGCGTTGAGCGCAGCGTTCCGGGGGCGTGTCGGGTTTCGGGCGGTTCCTGCGGCTGTCTTCCCACAGGAGGACACCGCGATGAACCCGACCCGGATTCCGACACCCGTGGCGCTCGCCGCCGCCCTGCTCCTTCCCCCGCCGGCCGACGCGGCCACGCCCGTGAGCGGCGCCCAGTCCGGCACGTGGACCGCGGCCGGAAGCCCCTACATCGTCACCGGCGACGTGACCGTGCTGCCGGCGACCGCCTTGACCATCGAGGCCGGCGTCCAGGTCCGCCTGCGGGCCGGCCGCTCGATCTTCGTGAACGGCACGCTCTCGTCCCAGGGGACCGGGGCCTTTCCCCAGTCCGTCATCTTCACCGCCGACTCGGACTCCGCGGGCGGCTCGCCGGTGCCGGGCTACTGGACCGCCGTGTTCGTGAATTCCGGCGCCATCGTCGACCTCGTCCACACCGACTTCCATTACGGCGGGGCCGGCGGCTGGGCGAACGTCGCGACCTCGAGCGGGACAGCCGCCTCGTTCTCGATGGCGGGCGGCGGGTCGTACCACTCGGGAGGGGACGGCGTGAGGATCAACGCCGCGAGCGTCTCGATCGGCCCCTCGCAGGCCAGCAACAATGCCGGCGACGGCTGGGAGATCACGCCCGTGAACGCGCCGATGCTGGACAGCCTCTTCGCGTTCAACAACGGCGGCTACGCGGTCCGGATCACCCAGAATGCGGGCTCGCTGCCCGGCAAGTTCGTGGCGGGCGGCAACGGATTCGACGCGATCAACGTGGAGGGCGTGGTGGCGGGGAACCAGGCGCCCGGCAAGTGGACCTGGCAGCCCAACGCGCAGATCCCCTACGTGGTCAACACGACGCTCACGGTCACCAACGCGGACACCCTCGAGCTCGCTCCCAACACCATCATCAAGTTCGGGCCGAGCGCGGGCATGCACATCACCGGCGCCGGCAGCCTGCTGCGGACGCTCGGAACCACCGGCCTGCCGAACCGATTCACCAGCCTGCGCGACGACGCCATCGGCGGTGACACGAACGGCGACGGCGGCGCCACGCTGCCCGCTCCCGGCGACTGGCTCTCGGTGTTCGCCAACAGCGACGCGAGCCTGGATCTCCACGGCGCCCGGTTCTTCTACGGCGGCGCCGGCGGATGGGCCAACGTGAGCACCTCCGCCGGCGTCCTCGACGAGGTGACGTGGAACGGCGGCGGCTCGTTCTTCTCCGCCAACGACGGCGCGCGGATCTCGTTCACCGACGGGTCCTTCGGCACGCTCGACTTCGACGACAACGTGGCGGACGGGCTGGAGCTCATCCCCACGAACCCGCCGGTCTTCACTGCGGGGCAACCCATCAGCGGCAACCGCAACGGCGGCTACGTCGTGCGCGTCAACCAGAACCCCGGCTCGTTCCCCGGCCAGTGGCTCGGCGCGGACAACGGCCGCAACGCCGTCTACGTGAACGGCACGCTCGGCGGGCCCGCGCCGAACGGGAAGTGGACGTGGGGCGGGGCGAGCCAGTTGGCCTACGTCATCGGCAACCTCACCTGCGGCGCGGCGGACACGCTCGAACTCGGAGTCAGCTCCGTGGTCAAGTTCGAGAGCGCCGGCTCCTACCTCCAGGTCACCGGCGACGGCTCGCTGCTCCGGACGCAGAACCCGACGTGGCTCACGTCGCTCAAGGACGACGCGATCGGCGGCGACACGAACGGCGACGGCGCCGCGACCTCGCCGGCTCCGGGGGACTGGGCGGCGGTGTGGCTCAATCAGCAGAGCCGGGCCGATCTCGTGGGCGCCACCATCCGCTACGGTGGCTCGGGCAGCGGGGGCGCGCTGTGGTCCCCGTCGGGCACCGCGACCTCGCTGAGCTGGAACGGCGGCGGCGTCTTCCACTCGGCCGGCGACGGAGCGCGCGTCACCGTGACCGACATCTCCATCACCGGGATCGAAGCGTCGAGCAACGTCGGGTCGGGCGTGGCCCTGACGCCGGTGAATCCGCCGGTGTTCGGCTCCGTCGTCGCGAACGACAACGGAGCCTACGGCATCCGGGTCAACCAGAGTCCGGGGCACTTCCCGGGCGGCGCATTCA
Organism: uncultured Gemmatimonadota bacterium; assembly: GCA_964571855.1. Classification (GTDB taxonomy): domain Bacteria; phylum ARS69; class ARS69; order ARS69; family ARS69; genus CAYYFX01. Next base: position 584,948 of record CAZNDO010000001.1, on the reverse strand, counting down.
CCGGGGTCGGCAACGGCAGGGGCGGCGTCTATGTGACCGGAACTCTCGGGGGCCCCGCGGCCAACCAACGCTGGACGTGGGGCGCGAACCCGACGTTCCCCTACATCGTGGCGAACCTCAGTTGCAACGCGCCGGACTCGCTCGAGATCGCCGCGGGCGCCGTGGTGAAGTTCGACGCGGCGGGCTCGTGGCTGCAAGCCAACGGCGCCGGAGCGCTGGTGCGAACGCTCGGCACCGGGAGCGAGCCGGTGTGGTTCACGTCGCTCCGCGACGACGCGCACGGCGGGGACACGAACGACGACGGCCTCGCCTCGATGCCCGCCGGCGGGGACTGGCAGTCACTGTTCGTGAACAACGGGGCCGCGGTGGACCTCGCGGGGACGTGGTTCGCCTACGGCGGCAACGGCGGCTGGCCGTCGATGAGCAACTCCTCGGGGTCGATCGCGTCCGTGCTGTGGAACGGGGGCGGCGTTCGGAACTCGGCGACCGACGGCATCCGCGTGAGCGGCACGCAGGCGTCCTTCGCCGACCTCGACGTGCTCGGGAACGCCGGGGACGGGCTGTCCGTCAACTTCACGAACCCGCCGACCTTCGATGGGATCGCGTGCCACGACAACACGGGCTACGGCATCCGCATCTCGAACAACCCGGGCTCGCTGCCCGGAACGCTCTCCGGATCCGGGAACGGCGTGAACGGGGTGTTCGTGACCGGGACGCTGGGCGGCTCGGCAACCGATCAACGCTGGATCTGGGCGGCCGCCCAGGACTTCCCCGCCGTGGTCTCGAATCTCACGGTGAGCGGCGCCGACTCGCTCGAGGTGCTGGCGGGCGCGGTGGTCAAGTTCGCGAACAGCGCGGCGTGGCTTCAGGTCAGTGACGGCGCCGCGCGACTGATCGCGTCCGGTGTTCCCGACAATCCGGTGTGGTTCACGTCGCTCAAGAACGACGCGCAGGGCGGGGACACGAACGGCGACGGCGAGTCCACGGTCCCGGTCCCCGGCGACTGGATGTCCATCTTCGTCAACAACGGGGCTCACGCCTCGTTGACGGACACGTGGGTGAGCCACGGCGGCGGCGGCGGCTGGTCGAACCTCGCCGTCTCCTCTGGCGCCGCCGGCCTTTCCTGGACGCGCGGCGGCTCGACGCACTCCGCCGTCTCGGGCATCCAGGGCAACTTCACGGCCACCCTCTCCGGCCTTCGTCTCACGAACAACACGTCGCACGGCGCCTCCATCACGCCGGGCGGCCCGTCGAGCGCCGTCGGTTGCGACATCCACTCCAACGGGGGCTCCGGGCTTCGCAACAACAACAGCGCCATCACGGTGGACGCCACGGGATCGTGGTGGGGGGACGTCACCGGTCCCTTCGATCCGTCGCCCGGTCCACCCGATCACAACCCGGGCGGCCTCGGCGACGAGGTCTCGGACTACGTCGCCTATCGGCCGTGGGCGACCGCCCCGGTCACGAACCTGCCGCCGGACGCATTCGCCCTGGTGGCGCCGGCCCCGGACGCGATCGAGCCCGACGACGTGGTCACGTTCGTCTGGCGCGCCTCGCAGGATCCCGAGGCGGGCGCGCTCACCTACGAGCTGACGGTGGACGACGACGCGGCCTTCGGCTCGCCGATGCTGAGCGTCACGGGCATCGCCGACACGACCTACGCGGCCTCCGGCCTCCAGCCGGCGGGCGTGCCGATCCACTGGCGCGTGATCGCGCGCGACGCCGGCGGCACCGGCCGGACGGCGGTGCCGCAGCCGTCACGGTTCACGATCCAGGCCGTCATCACCAGCGCGCCCGACGACATGACGATGGACGCGCCGGCGTTGGCCTTCCGCGTGCACGCGCCCTATCCCAACCCGTTCCGGAGCACGGGCACGCTCGCGTTCACGCTCGCCGAACGGGTGCCGGTGCGCGTGGACGTCTACGACGTGGCGGGCCGCCTGGTGCGCACCCTGGCCCACGAGACGATGGAGCCCGGCGCGCGCTCGGTGGCGTGGGACGGTCGCTCGACGGGCGGCACCCGCGCGGCGGCGGGGCTCTACTTCCTGAGACTCGTGGCCGGCGAGCGCGTCGAGAACCGGAGGATCGTGCTCGTGAGGTGAGGGACCGGCCGACGTCGTGGCCGCCCCCGGAGCCGAACTTATAGGGAGATTGGCGAGTTTATCGCCACCACAACATGAACTCGCTAATTTCCCTATGAACGGCCCCCTACCGCCCCGCCTTCCCCTCCACGCTCCGGACCTTGTCGTCCAGGCTCTGCGCCTTGTCCGTCCGGGTCCCGAGCTTCAGCACCGTGCTCACCCGCGGCGCGCCCATCGAGTGCACCACTTCGTGGCAGCGCTTCACGGCCGCGAGCACGTCGTCCCACTCGCCCTCGAGGTTCGTGCCGTAGGCGTGCAACCGGTGCGTGATCCCGGCGTCGTCCAGGACCTTCTGGCACGCCGCCACGTACTTCGACACCGAAACGCCCACGCCCAGCGGCACCACGCTGAGATCCGCCAGCACCTTCATCGCCGTTCCCCTTCCGCGGCGGCCCGCGCGGCCGCCAGCTCCGTCATCGCCTCCTCCACGCGCACGATCCCCGGATGCCCGGGCGCCAGCCGGCCCTGCTTGCGCGCGAGGGAATCCTCCAGCATCGCCTCGGCGTCGGCGAAGGCGCCGCGCTTCGTCAGCAGCCGGCCGAGGGCCAGCATCGCGTCGTCGATCACCACGTTGTCGTCGCCGAGGATGGGCTTGGAGCGATCGATCGCCTCGTGGAACAGGGACTCCGCCTCCGCGCCGTGGCCGGCCGCCGCCAGCACCTGCGCCAGCCCGTGCAGTTGCATCACGAACCCCCGGCTGGCCTCGCCCTGCGCGGCGCGCTCGATCTCCACGGCGTCGCGCTGCAGGCGCAGCGCCTCGTCCGTCTCGCCCGCGGCCGCAAGCGAACGCGAGAGGTAGAGCTGCGACTCGCCGGCGGCGCTGGACCGGTCGCCCCAGGTCTTGCGGTTGATGGCCAGCGCCTCGCGCAGGTACTGCACGGACCTCGCGTAGTTCCGCCGGTCGTACTCCAACCGCCCGAGGGCGTTCAGCCGATTCGCCACCACCGGATGCTCCGGTCCGTTCAGCGTCCGGTGCATCGCGAGGGACTCCTCCTGCAGCGCCACCGCCTCGTCGTACTTCCCTTGCACGCCGAGGCAGAGCGCGAGATCGCTGAGGCTGTGCGCCACGTCCGGGTGCTCGTCCCCCAGGAACTTCCGGCGCATGGCCAGCGCCTCGCGGAAGTGCGCCTCGGCCTCCGGGTACCGGAAGAGCACCTGCTCGATCTTCCCGAGCGATGCCAGGCTGTACGCGACCCGGGGATGCTCCCGGCCGAAGATGCTCCGGTCGATCTCGAGCGCCTCGCTGGCGGCCGCGCTCGCCGCCTCGGGGTCGTTGAGCTGGCGATGGAGCTCGCCCAGGTTGTACAGCGTGGAGGACAGCTCCGGGTTCAGCCCCTTCCGCTCGCGTCGCTGCACGTCCACCGCACGCAGGAAGTACTCCTTCGCCTTGGCGTAGTCGCGACGCTCGCTGGCCAGGAGGCCGAGGTCGTTCAGGACGGGGCCGAGGTGCGGATCGTCCGGGCCCTCCATGCGCGTCCACATGCCGACCGCGATCTGCAACAGGCTGTCCGCCTCCGCGTTCCTGCCCTGCTCGGCCAGGATCCAGCTCAGGTTCCGGAGGTTCTCGGCGACGGCGGCGTGGTCCCCCGGGTGCAGGCGCTGGTTCATGGCGAGCGCCTCGCGGGCCAGGGGCTCGGCGCTGTCGTAGTCGCCGGAGTCGCGGCGCACGGCCGCCACGTTCGCGAGGGTCTCGGACAGGTCCGCATGGTCGCCCGTGTGCAGCCGGCGGCGCGTCTCCAGGGAGCGGCCCAGCAGCGTGTCCGCCTTCGCGTACATCCCCAGCGAGGAGTACACGCCGCCCACCACGTTCTCCATGGTGGCCTGCACCTCGGGCTGGTCGGCCAGCTCTTCCCGGATGCGGGCGGCGCCGCGGTCCAGCAGCTCGCGTGCGGTGATCGTCTCGCCCAGCGACTCGGACGGATCCGCCACCTGGAAGATCCCCGTCAGGAACTCCACCACGCGCGTGGCCTTCCGTGCCTCGAGGCGCGCGCGGTCGCGCTCGCGCGCGAGCTGCGTGGTGTAGTAGGCCACGAGCGCCACGATGGCCACGAGCGCCGCGCCCGACGCGGCCACCGCCACGCGGTTCCGCCGCACGAACTTCGCGGCGCGGTATCCCACGGTGTCCGGGCGCGCCAGTACCGGGCGTCCGGCGCGGAAGTTCTGGAGGTCGGCGAGGAGCTGCTCCGCGGAGCTGTACCGGCGCTCCGGCTCCTTGCGCAGCGCCATGAGGCAGATGTTGTCGAGGTCGGCGGGGATGCGCTTCTTCACCAGGCCCGGGCGCGTGGGGTGGGACTCCAGGATGGCCTTCTCGAGCGCGGCCGGCGTGTCGTCCGACGGCGAGTACGGGCGCTGGCCGGTGAGCAGCTCGTAGAGGATGACGCCGAGCGCGTAGACGTCGGTGGCGGTGGTCACCGGCTGCCCGCGCACCTGCTCCGGCGCGGCGTAGCCCGGCGTCATGGGGCGTGAGCCCGTGCGCGTGACGCCGGCGCTGCTCGTGGAAAGGCCGGCGTCCGTGGGGTCCAGCAGCTTCGCGATGCCGAAGTCCAGCAGCTTCACGGCGCCGTCCGGTGTGACGAGGATGTTGCCGGGCTTGAGGTCGCGGTGCACCACGAGGTTGCGCTGCGCGTAGCGGACGGCGTCGCAGACGTCGGCGAAGAGGCCGAGGCGCTCCTCCAGGTCCAGGGCGTGCTCGTCGCAGTACCGGTCGATCGGCGCGCCGTCCACGTACTCCATGGTGAACCACGGTCGCCCCTCCGCGGAGATGCCGCCGTCCAGCAGCCGCGCGATGCCCGGGTGGTCCAGCCGCGCGAGGATCTGCCGCTCCGCGCGGAAACGCGCCAGGATCTCCGCGGAGTTCATGCCGCGGCGGATCAGCTTGAGCGCGGCGGTCTGCCGGAACTCGCCGTCGTCGCGCTCCGCGAGATAGACCGCGCCCATGCCGCCGGTGCCGATGGGCCGCACGATGCGCCACGGCCCGATGCGCTTCCCGACCACCGTGTCCTCGAGCGGCACGTCCGCGGGGAGGAGGTCAGCGAGGCCGGCGTCGGCGGCGCCGGCGTCCAGGAGGGAGTGCTCGCGCGAGTCCGCGGCGAGGAGGGCCTGCACGTCGGCGCGGAGCGCGGGGTCCCCGCCGCAGGCGTCGTCGAGGAACGCGCCGCGGGCCTCCGCCGGGAGGTCAACGGAGGCGGCGAAGAGGTCGCGAACGCGTTGCCAGCGGGGGTCTTCCATCGGTCGCTCCGCGCGGGGGACGAGCCGATTCTAGATCGGATCGGTCGTGGGTGTCGCGGACGGGTTGGTCCAGGGGGATGCACCACGTGGCCTCCCGGCACACGTTCAGGAAACGCAGTGCTCTGCTCCGGGGGTCCTACCGCGGGTGGATCGTGCTGGTCCGAGGACTTGCCATTGCTATGCAGGCAGGAAGCGCAAACCCATTGACAACGCGTTAGCCGCGCGATAACGTACGCATCGTCGAGTGCAGCCGGAGGATCGGAGTGGATCCGTACCGCACCGCACCGCACCGCACCGCACCCGCCTCGCCCAAGTAGCGCCCCGATACTCCATCGGGTCGCGCATCCGCCGGACACTCCAATGTACCCGCAGGCGTCCGCTGGCGTGGGGGCCACCCCGCCAACGGGCCCGGGAGGCGTCCCATGATGACCAAGAGCCGGAGAACCCGTTCGCTTCTGTTTCTCACGTTGGGCCGCGCTGCCATTCTGTGCAGCGTGGCCGCCGCATGGCCGCCGGTAGCCGCGGGGTCGGTGGGTCTCTCGTGCGAGCCGTTCGAGTCATCGGCTGTTCCTCCCGTGGCGGCAGCCGGGGAGTTCCGAGCCCTCTTCGTTCTTGCGGAGTTCCCGGACCAGCAATGTCTCCCGCCGCTGTGCGGGACGGCCTGCTCCGCCGTGGACGACCCCTGGGCGCCCGGGCTGGCTACGGTTCCTTCGTGGGCGCCGAATCTCATGCGGGACGCCGCGCCGACATCGAGCGGCGACAGTTCCCTCACGCAGTACTTCTGGACGATGTCCAACGGCCAGCATCTGCTCCGAGGCGTAGTCCACCCGAACGTCATCGAGGCGCCGCACACGATCTCCTACTACTGGTCTCACGACGGCATGAACGCGGCGATGATGGACGTCCTCGGGATCGTGGCAACACAGCGTGCGGACTGGCAGGACTTCGACATCTACCCTGCCCCGGCCGGCGACGGAATCGTCGACTTCGTGTTCGTTCTTTGGCGGGCCATCTCGAACGGCACGACGGTGCTCGTTGATGACGGCGGAACGAGCGGGTTGTTCGGTTCGGGAAGCGTGCCGACGAGCGACCCGAACATCGAGTTCGACTGGACGCACGGGGCTCGTCTGAACCCGAGGCAGGATGCACGGGGCTTCTGGCGAACCATGGAGATTGCGATCCACGAGTACGGTCACGACCTACAGAACCTGGGCTACGCACTCACCCCGTCCGGCCACCTTCGTTCCATGGCAAGGTGGGGAGTCATGCACGGGAACCTCGGGGTCCTCGAGATGGGGCCGACGTTGATGGAGAGTCTGCTGCGCTACAAACTCGGATGGATCTCGCCGGTCGTTCTTCGGCCGGGCATCGACCTGCAGGATGCTCAGCCGATGACCGTCATGCTGACCGACATCGGATCCACGGGCAGCAGCGGTGCAGCCATCGTCCAGACAGCGGACCCCGACCAGTACTTCATCCTCGAGGTTCGCGACAGCACGGGGTCTGTGTTCACGGACACCGGCACCTGCCCGAAGTCGCCAGGCGCGAGCGGGCTTCTGATCACGCATGTCGCGGAGAAGAGGCAGCTCGAGACCGGGCCGGCACGTTACCTCCACGGCTGGACGCACTACTCGGGCACGTTCGACTGCCCGCCCCCGGGGTGTGGTTCTCCGGACCAGTGCCCGGATGAGCAGTTCCCCCCACTGGCGGACGTGGAGGCCGCTACCGGCGCCCTCGACCCGATCACTTGGCGACCCGATGCCGCCAGCGGCTGGGACAACATGTCGTTCCATGAGTCGTCCGTCGACTCCTCCAGTCCGTCCGACATGTACCGCCCTGGCGCGGGACAGGTGAGCCTGTTCACGCCCTTCACGAACCCCAACACGAACCTGTATTGGTTTCCGCAGGGCGCCGAGGACTACTGGGACGACCAATACTGCCCGATCCGCCGGCGCCAGGAGATTCCGAGCGGCCTGAGCTTCTACAACGTCCGCTGGATCCAGCCGCCCGGCGGCGGCCAGGGCGAGATGGCCGTGGATGTCGTGTGGCACGCGAGTCCTGCGGAGGCGAATCAGCTCGCCAACGGCACGACATGGTCCGGCCGCGTTCAACTGCTCGGCGATGTCGTGGTACCGCCCGACTCGACTCTCCTTGTCGAGGCAGGGACGGAGATCTTCGCGGCGGAGGGGCAGGACGTGTTCGGAGCCGATGACGCCGTCGGCATCACCGTGGAAGGTGTGTTGGAGGCTGCAGGCTCACAGGCCGCACCGGTCACGCTTACGTCCACGCGCGATGCCCAGTTCACGCACTTCCTGGGGAGCGGTGAAGCCGGGCAGACAGCCGGCGGCGACGACTGGCTCGGTGTCACCTTCGCCGCTGGCGCTGGCGCGGGCAGCTCCATCGCCGACGCTGAGGTGCGTCACGCGACGGCCGCCCTTCGGCTCGGTTCCACAAGCCCCGCGCTCACGCGACTGACGTTCTCCTCGAACAGCCAGGCGGACATCCTGCTCGTCCAGGATGCCGAGATCCCGGAGGGCTCGCAGTGGGAACTGGCCGGACCGGTACGCGTGATCGCCGTGGATCCTCCGCTGGCGGATTTGCCCGCGGGCCACGCGGGGTTCTGCGACCTCATCGTGAGCGGAGCGCTCCGGATGGTGGGGGACTCCGGCAATCCGGCGGAGTTCGGGGCGGACGCCAGCGGAACCTGGGGAGGCCTCGTGTTCGATCAGGCGGCCGTGCTGTCAGACCTTGGCCAGTGGTCGGGGGAGTACACGACGCACTCGCTGCTCCAGAACGTGAGGATCAAGAACGCGGTGTCCGGCGTTCGCGCGGTGGACACGGGCGCGCCGGCGCTGCAGGCGGTCGAGTTCCAGAGCATCGCGGGCGACCAGCACATCGTCCTGGACGGATCGGACGTCTACGTCCCCTTCGACGGTGGTTGGACCTTGGGCAGCGGTACTCGCGTGAAGGCGCGGCCGCACCAGTCGGGCAAGCCCGAGATCGGGGGCAGGAACCCCGGCCTGGTGGATCTCGTGGTTCATGGCCCGCTCGTGACGCTCGGCGTCCAGGGCGACAGCGTGCACTTCGAGCCGGATGGCGCGACCCCGACGAGCATGGCGCTCGGGCAGGCCTGGGGCGGCGTGTTCGTGGACTGGATGTCGACCGGCGGTTTGATCGAGTACGCGGACATCGGGTACGCACCGGTGCCGCTGGCCCTCTTCCTGCAGAACTCCACGGTCCGGAACAGCCGGCTTCACCATTTCAGGGACCAGGGGCTGCAGGTGCTCGGCTCGTGGACGCTGAACGGCGGGCCGCAGATCATCGGGAACCTGATCGAGCGTGGGGAGGACTTGGATGGGAGCGTGGGGCGGGACGGGATCTGGGTTCAGCAGGTCTCGGCCGGCAACATCCACGGGAACACCGTGACGATCGACCCGGACGCAGATGCCACTGGAGGAGGAGCCGCAATCCGAGTCACCGCAGGCCACACGTACTGCGGGGCGGTATCGGGAGCGTACTCGCTGTACGTGGACGAGAACACGTTGACCGGTCCAGGCGGTGATTACGTTGCCTCCAACCTGGGGGAATGGTCAGGGATCCACGGGGACTGGATGTGCGGCTCGGACACGCGGGACGTCTTCGTCCGCGACAACCTGATCGAAGGGTGGAACGGCGCGGGGATCACGCTGCTGCAGACGAAGGACGTGCAGTTCACGTGCAACGAGGTCCGGGACTGCTTCGACGGCGTGGACTTCAGCCGGAACACGGATGTGACCGGGCCGCCGGCGAGGTTCCGGGGCAACGTGCTGCAGACGATCGCGGACGCCTCTCTCAACAATCAGGACGTGGCACGGACCGACAACGCCGTCAAGCTCGCCCTCGGTCCGAGCACGGCAGACAAGGGAATGAACCACCTGAAGGCCGGGGGCCAGGACTGGTTCGTCCGGGAAAACGACGAGGGACCCACGGCGATCCTGAACGCGGCCGCGTCGCTCTGGGTCCGCAACGGAGCACCCCTCACGGATCCGAACGTCATCGACGACTACTTCACGAAGGACGACGGTGTGATCGACGCGATACGGGTGGAGATCGGGACACCGCTGAATCCGGAGCTACTGCCGGACGTGTGTGGTTCCTCGGGTTCCGCGACGAAGCCGCTTCCTGGCGAGACTGCCCTGCAGGACGGCGCGACTCGCTATGGGCAGGGACGCCCCGACGCCGCGGTGGCGGAGCTGCCGGAGCGCACGGAGCTCGCGGTCATCCGTTCCACACGGGGGCGGCTCGACGTTCGGGTAGCCCTGTCCGGTCGCCAGAGCCGGAGCGTGGATGTCGAGGTGTTCAACGTCGCGGGCAGGCGCGTCCGGGTTCTCATGAGGGAGCAGGTGCCCGGGGGCCGTTACGGGCTGTCCTGGTTGGGCGACGCCGAGGACGGAACTCACGTGACCGCAGGTGTATACTTGGTTCGGATGCGAGCCGGAGACGAGGTGCGCGTTCGGAAAGCCGTCCTGGTGCGCTAGGGGGAGAGTCGTGGTACAGCCTCGTTGTCTCTGCGCAGCCGTGGGCATCGGTTGGGGATTCCTGGCTACTCCGGTGCCGGGGGCGGTGCTGCGCGTGCCATCGGAGCACCCAACGATCAATGCGGCGTTGGACGCTGCCGCCCCCGGGGACTCCGTGCTCGTCGCACCGGGGGTGTATGACGAGTACGAGACCCGCCTGCTCAGCGATGGGATCTGGTACTCGTCGATCGCCTTCCTTCGAAGCGGCGTGGCCATCGTGAGCGAGGCGGGACCATCCTCCACGGTCCTCCGAATGGACAGCACGGTGGCAGCGCCCTGCATTCTCCGGGCGTTCGGCGAGTCCGGGGACATCCTGGTGTCCGGGTTCACCATCACGGGCGCCGTGGGGTCCGTGAGTGGCGTGCAGTTCGGCTACGGCGGCCGTCTCACACTGAGGGACTGCGAGTTCCGTGAGCTTGGCTCGGCCGCCGCGCCGGGGAACGGCATCGGATCCGTCCGTGTCGACTTGACCGTGCTCGGCTGCAGGTTCGAGCAGATCCATTCGAACTGGGGAGGAGGTGCGATCGCACAGACCTCCGGAACGCTGCTCGTGGAGGACAGCTCGTTCCTGGACTGCCGGAGCGGGGCGATCCAGGTCGTCTACGACTCCGGGTTCCCGCACGCGACGGGCCTCACGATTCGTCGAAGCTTCTTCGCGGACAACGTCAAGACGAACGGGGCCGGAGGCGCCGTGATTGCGGGGGGGTACTCCAACGTTCTCATTGAGGACTGCTGTTTCGAGCGCAACCGGGCGAACGGCGGGGGCGGGGCCGTGGCCGGAGGCGGTCCGAGCTCGCCCCAGGTCACCGTCCGCCGGTGTGTCTTCCTGGACAACGTGACGGGGGCTGCCGGCGGCGCGATCGCGACCTCCGCGATGAGCGCGATCATCGAGGACAACACCGTGATCGGGAGCATCACGGAGCATCCCCAGGTCTTCGGGGCGAGCGCGATCGCCCTGACGTTCTCCGGGACGCGGGTCCTGCGACGAAACGTGGTCGTGGGCTCCATTGGGGACGAAGCGGTCTACGCGCTGCCGGACAACCTGACGGAGGGCTGCAACGTCTTCTGGAACAACGCCTCCGGCAACACGCAGGGATTCACGCCGTCCCCGACGGACCTGGAAGCGGATCCACTGTTCTGCGATCCGGGGGGTGCGGACTTCCGGGTGAGCGCCGGCTCCCCGTGCCTACCGGGGAACGGCCACCCGTCCTGCACGGAGCCCATCGGGGCCCTGGACGAGGGCTGCGGAACGATCGCGGTGACCCCGGAGACGTGGGGCAAGATCAAGGGTCAGTACCGAGGGGAAGGACAGGAGCGATGAGACAGGCGCTGGGGTGTGTGCTGCTCGGCCTCCTCGGAGGCACGGCGTTCGCGGGTGAGACGGTGGTGGCCCTACGTGATGTCACCGGGGTCCAGGATGGTCACGGGGCGTCGCGGGTGCTGTTCCGCACGGCGGCCCTTCCGTCCTTCGAGCACAGGCTGATCGAGTCCGCGATCCTGAGTGTCCCCTACGCGGGGAGCGTGGTGGATCGGGCGCGCGAGGTGCGGGTCTGTCCGGTGACCGAGGCGTGGCAGGGCGCGGCACGCTGGAACACGGCCTTCGACGAGGAGCTGTACGCGCGCGGCACCCTGGACCTTCGCCGCGGGAGCGGGACGATGATGTTCGACGTGACCGTTGCGCTTCGGGAGATCGTGGAGCACGGGCTGACGGCGGATGGGTTCGTGCTGACGGGGATGGCTCCCGGCGCCGGCATCCCGACCGAGGACGCCACACGGCTGTCCGATCTCAGCGGTGCTCGGCTCACGGTGCGGACGATCGAGCTGCCCTCGGGCATGCCGCCGCCCGAGTGGTTCGCTCGGCGCGGGCAGTAGAGGGACAGCGGGGCGACCCGTCACCGCTGGTGGGCCGGGAGTTCGTCCCCGGCCCACCCCCGTGGGATTCGCCCCCCGCCCCCGTGTATCCTCCGGGAACGGCGCCGCCAACCGGGCGGCCCCGCTCCCACCCCCGGAGGAGGTCCCGCCATGACGCCCCTGCGGCTCGAAGCCGCGTCCCTCGCGGGCGCCCTGCTGGTCGCCCTGGCGATCCAGCCCGCGCCCGCGCAGGAGACGATCCTGCAGAACGACAGCTTCCTGGACGGACAAGGCGTGGGATTCCAGGGCGGATTCGTCGTGGGCGAGATGGGCGCCTCGCGCCTCACGCCGCCGGGCCCGTTCCCCATGAAGGTGACGCGCGTTCGGTTCCTGTTCGGCGGATCCGCGGGGGTCCGCACCATCACGCTGCGCATCTACGACGACCAGGGCGGCGGCTCCACACCCGGCGCGCAGCTCTTTTTCCAGGACTACCAGGTCACGGCGTCGGACACGGCGATGCAGGAGATCGACCTCACCGGCGAGAACGTCCTCGTCACGGGCACGTTCCGCGTGGCGATCGAGTTCCAGCACTCGGGGCTCCCGTCGATCGCGCGGGACACGGACGGCAACATCCAGGCCGCGCGCAACTTCATCTACGCGTCCATCGGTTCGTGGTTCGATTCGCAGCTCTTCGGCCTCACCGGGGACTGGATCATCCGCGCCGGCGTGGAGCCGGTGGGTGGCGGCGCCGGGGACGACCCGGAGATCCTCTCGGTGCTGGACATCGGCAACGACCAGGGCCGGCAGGTGCGCGTGCGCTTCGCGCGCTCCGACCAGGACGACGTGGGCTCCGGCACGCCGATCACGAGCTACGAGATCTACCGCCGCGTGGACGGCCTGCCCGCGGCGCCGCCGATCGGCGGGCTGCGCCTCGACGGGTGGGACTACGTGTCGTCCGTCCCGGCGCATGGCGAGACCATCTACAGCGCCGTGGTCCCCACACTGGCGGACTCCACCATCGCGCAGGGGCAGCACTGGAGCGTGTTCCTGGTGCGCGCGGCCACCGCGGCGCCCACGGTGTTCTACGACTCGGCGCCGGACTCCGGCTACTCCCTGGACAACCTGGCGCCGGCGCCCCCGGGCAACCTCCTCGTGAACGCCGGGCAGCTCGCGTGGGATCCCGCGCCCGAGGCGGACTTCGACTACTTCACCGTGTACGGCTCGAACGTGCCGATGCTGGACGGCAGCGCAACGCAGCTTGCGCAGACCACGGCCACGGCGTTCGACGCGCAGGGCCTCCCGTACGCGTACATCCTGGTGACGGCCACGGACTTTGCGGGCAACGAGGGCGCGCCGGCCGTGGGCGACGCGGCGACGGGCGTTTCGAGCGTGCCGGCGGCGGCGGGCCTCGCGCTTCGCGCGCAGCCGAACCCGTTCGCGGCGCGCACCACCGTGTCCTTCGAGCTGCCGCGGGCGGCGCCCGTGCAGGTGCGCGTGTACGACGCGGCCGGCCGTCTCGTGCGGACGCTCGTGGACTGCGCGCGCGACGCCGGCCGGCACGACGTGGCGTGGGACGGCCGCGACGCGGGCGGGCAGCGCGCGGCCAGCGGCGTGTACCTGGTGCGGCTGCACGGCGTCGGGATCGACGCGCGCGAGAAGGTGGTGCTACTGCAGTAGCCCCGCCACCACGCGCGCGGCGACGCAGCCGACCACCACGTGGATCGGACCGCCGCGCCGGCTCGCGAGGACGAGGAAGCCCGCGAGGGCGATGACCACGTCCCACGGGCCGTGCGCGGCGCCGGTCCACACCGGGTCGTAGAGCGCGGCGGCCAGGAGCCCCACGACCGCGGCGTTCACGCCGGCGATGGCGCGCGGCGCGTTGCGGTGCCGCGCCGCTTCGCGCCACAGCGGCAGGACGCCGGCCACGAGCAGGAGCCCGGGCAGGAAGATCGAGACCAGCGCCACCGCGGCGCCGAGCAGCCCGCCGTCCGCGCCGGGGAGCCGCGCGCCGAGGTACGCCGCCAGCGAGAACATGGGTCCCGGCACCGCCTGCGCCGCGCCGTAGCCCGCGAGGAACTCCTCCCGGGACACCCATCCCGGCGCCACCACCGTCTCCTGCAGCAGCGGCAGCACCACGTGGCCGCCGCCGAAGACGAGCGCGCCGGAGCGCGTGAACGCGGCCGCCACGGCGAGGAGCCCGTCCGCGCCGCGCGCGAGCAACGGCATCCCGACGAGCAGCGCGAAGAACGCCCCCACGAGGGCGACACCCGTGCGCGACCCGAAGGGTGCGCGCAGATCCGCGTCCGCCACAGGTGGGACACGGCGACACGCCGCCAGCCCGGCCAGCGCCCCGAAGGCCACCACTACGAGCTGCGCCCACGCCGCGCCCACGGCCAGCATGAACGCCGCCGCCACCGCCGCGATGATCCCGCGCGGCACGTCCGGCGTGAGCTGCTTCGCCATCCCCAGCAGCCCGTGCGACACGACCGCCAGTGCCACGAGCTTCAACCCGTGCAGCGCGTCCGCGCCGGCGCCGCTTCCCAGGTGCGGCAGGAGCCCGGCGAACGCGACCAGCAGCACCGCCGACGGCAGCGTGAACGCGAGGAAGGCGATGACCGCCCCGGTCCACCCCGCGCGGAGCAGCCCCACCGCGAACCCCATCTGGCTGCTGGCCGGTCCCGGAAGGAACTGGCAGATGGCGAGCAACTGCCCGAACTCGGCGTCCGTGAGCCACCGTCGCTGCTCCACGAACGCGCGCCGGAAGTAGCCGATGTGCGCGATCGGCCCCCCGAAGGACGTGAGCCCGAGGCGCAGGAAGACCGCGAGGATCTCTGTCATCCGTGTGGTGCTCCCCGGAACCGGACGCCGCCGCGGAGCATACCCGCTCGTCGGGACTCTTGGAAGTCGTTGACGTACAACACGTTCGGCATCCACCGCGCCGGCGTTGGCAGTTCCGCCGCGGTTTCCGGCGTTAGGGGGTGTCGGCTGATCGACCCACCCCTCAACCCGGAGCACCGAGATGAACCCGTTTTCCTTCCCGCGCGGCCTCCCGGCGACCTTCGCCGCCGCCCTCCTCCTCGCCGGCTGCGGCGACGATCGCATGGGTCCCGACGCGGACCTCAGCACCTTCGACGGCGTGGTGCAGTACGGCGGTACGTACGAGGCCGTCACCCCGTCCGAGACCGTGGACGTCATCTCCTCGGGCGAGGAGACCGGCGACGACGGCACGCGCTACGTCTGCACCACCGAACGCCGCAGCGTGATCGACGCCCCGCCGGACTACGCCACCTTCGACCCGAACTCCGAGGTGGTCTACCCGGGCAGCCTGCTCCGCGGCGCCACGCTCGGCGGCGCCACGCCGGAGCCCATCGTGGTGGACCGCGCCGGCGGCAGCATCACGATCGACCTGGTGAACGGCTCCAAGAGCGTGTCCGTGGACGTGGACGAGCTCACGCACGGCAACGTCATCCAGGCCATGAACGACATCATCGCGGAGAACTCCGGCGAGGTTCCGGCGGCGTTCACGTACAACTTCTCCGAGGTGCAGTCCACGGAGCAGATGGCGCTCAACATGGGCGTGAACGCGCGCACGCTGACCACGAAGCTGAAGGCGAAGCTGTCGTTCAGCACGGACCGCTCCTACAACCGGTACCTCGTGGAGCTGAACCAGCGCTACTACACCATGAGCTTCGGGCTGCCCGCGCGGCTCGACGACCTCTTCGCGCCGACCGTGACGCCGGCGGACCTCCTGCGCTACGTCGGCCCGGGCGACCCGGCCACCTACGTGTCCTCCGTCACGTTCGGCCGCCGCTTCTACCTGCTCGTGGAGTCCACCTCCAGCTCGCGCGACATCAGCGCGTCCATCGACGCGTCGTACAGCGCGGCGCTGGCCGGCGGCTCGGCGCACCTGGACGGCACGTACGTGAAGGACCTGCAGAACGTGAACATCAAGGTGTTCGCGCTGGGCGGCGACGACGGCCTCGCGCTGTCCACGTTCAACGGCGACCTGGACGCGGTGGCCCGCTTCCTCACCGACGGCGGCGGCATCACGAACGGCGTGCCGCTCTCCTACGTCGTGCGCAACGTGGCGGACAACTCCACGGTGTACGTGAAGGTGGCCACGGACTACGAGGTCAAGCGCTGCTCCGTGATGTCCGTGGGCTCGTACTTCGAGAACTTCGACGGCGGCGTGTCCGGCTGGACCGGCTACGCGGACTTCAAGAACCTGCGCACGATCGCGGGCACCTTCGCCGGCAACTACCTGGCCGCGAACGACAAGGGCGAGGGCGGCACCTGGTACTTCCGCGCGCCGCTGGCGTGGGGCGGGGACTGGTCCCACTTCTACGGCGGGAAGATCACGTTCTACCTGTACGTGGGCGGCTCCGGCGGCTACTTCGCGAAGGACGACATCGTGATCTACGGCCGGGGCGGCACCCGGCTGGCGGCGCGCTTCATCGGCCCCGGGCTCCCCACGAGCGGCTTCTTCAAGTACGAACTGACGCTGGACGAGACGAAGCTGAAGGTGAACGGCGCCGCCGGTACGCGCGAGCAGATCCTCGACGCCCTCGGCGACGTAAGCGACCTCTTCATCCGCGGCGAGTACAAGGACGGCACCGACTGGGGCTGCATCGACGAGGTGAGGATCCAGGCGCCGGGCGCGTAAACCCTCCCGCGTCCGGCCCGGAAGGGGCGGTCGGCCTCGCGCCGGCCGCCCCGTTTCGCTTCCCGGACGCGGCGCCGGCGCGCCCGCCCCCCGTGACCTCACTGCAGGCGGGTCACCTTCTCCGTGCGCACTCCGCCCGCGGACTCCAGCCGGACGAAGTACACGCCGGCCGGCGCGGCGCCTGCGTTCCATGAAGCGGCGTGGAAGCCCGCGCCCACCTCGCCGTCGAGCAGCGTCTGCACGCGACGCCCGGCAGCGTCGAACACGGCGAGCCGCACGCGCCCCGGCTGCACGATCTCGAACTCCACCTCGGTGCGCGGCCGGAACGGGTTCGGCGCCACGCGCAACCGCGACTCCCCGGCCGGCCGCAGCTCCGGCGCATCCACCGGCGGGGCCGGCGCGAACGTGATGCTGTTCGGGTGGTTCATGCCGTTCCCGGACAGGAACGCGGCGGTCTCGAGCGTGCCATCCGGGTGGTAGCGGTTCACCACGTTGGCGGTCCAGTCGCAGATGTAGAAGAGGCCGTCGGGGCCCCAGGTGTAGCCCTCGGGGTTCTGCATCCCGGAGATCCAGGTGCCGAGCCAGGCGCCGGACGTGGCCTCAAAGCGCTCCACCGATCCGGTGGTCCAGTCCACGACGCGCAGCTCGCCGCCCTCGAACCACAGGTTCACCGGGCCCTGGAGTATGGACGAGTCGATGAACACGCCGAGGGACGCGCCGGACGGATCGAACTTCCACACGTTGCCGCCAAGGCCGTCGACGCTCCACGTGGCCACGTAGAGGTTGCCGCTCGCGTCCCACGCGTGGTCCATCGGGTTCACCATGGCGGAGGACGTGAACTCGCCCAGCGAGTCGCCGGTCACGCCGTCGAAGCGGGCGACCTCGTCGTTGCCGCCCCACTGGCTCACGTACAGCTTGCCGTCCGGACCGAAGGTCATCTTCGTGGGGTTGTTCAGGAGGTACCCGGACGTGAAGTTGCCGAGCCACGTTCCGGTTCCGGGGTCGTAGCGCTTCACGCGGTTGTTGCCCAGGCCGGTCACGTAGACGGCGCCGTCCGGCCCGAAGCGGACTTCCTGCGGCGTGAGCAGGTTGCCCTCCCCGGCGGAAACGAGGTCCCCGAGGGGAGCGCCGGTGACGCCGTCGAAGCGCTTCACGGAGTTCGTGTTGCGGCTGCTGACGAAGATGTCGCGCGCCGCGGCGTGCGCGGGCGGCGAAGTGGCGGCGACGGCGAGCATCACCGCAGCGAGGAACAGGGAACCTGCCCGCGGCGCGCGGGGCGAGGCATCGCGCCGCGCCATTCGCAGGGTGTTGCGCGTGCGGGAGGAAGTGGAACCGGCCAAGGCAGGCCTCCGATCGGGTGGTGGTGAGCGGCAAATGTAGACGGCCCGAGGAACGGACCGCTTTCGCGTGGTTGAACCATGCCGCCTCCCGCGCCCGCGCGGGGTCAACCCGCCGTAAACGGGGGTAAATTCGAGGCGAGTCCCGCGCGGCGCGGGGCGGCGGCGGCGACCCGGCAGGGCCTTTACGCGACGGCCCGTCTTCGGCCAAACTCCCCGGTCGATTCCCGGGCCGGCGATCCGAGACCGTCGGAAGCCGCGGGCCCGCGCACTCCCGGACCCGGAAAGAGCCCATGGGACGCATCTTCGAGACCCGCAAGTCCACGATGTTCGCGCGCTGGGACCGGATGGCGAAGGCCTTCACCCGGGTCGGCCGCGAGATCTCGATGGCCGTGAAGGCGGGCGGCCCGAGCCCGGACGCGAACCCGGCGCTGCGGCGGGCCATCCAGAACGCCAAGGCCGCGAACATGCCGAAGGACAAGGTGGAAGCGGCCATCAAGAAGGCCGCCGGCCTGGATGACGTGTCCTACCAGGAGCTGTTCTACGAGGGGTACGCGCCGCACGGCGTGGCCGTCATCGTGGAGTGCGCCACGGACAACCCCACGCGCACGGTGGCGAACGTGCGGTCGGCGTTCACGCGCGGCGGCGGCAGCATGGGAACCACCGGCAGCGTGAGCTTCGCGTTCAAGCGCATGGGCGTGTTCCGCCTGAAGCCCGAGGGGATCGACCCGGAGTCGCTGGAACTGGACCTGATCGATCACGGCCTGGAGGAGATGGGCGAGGGAGTCGGCGAGAAGGGCGAGCCGCTCCTCGTGCTGCGCTGCGGGTTCCACGAGTTCGGCGCGCTGCAGAAGGCGCTGGAGGATCGCGGGCTGCATCCGGTGTCGGCGGAGTCGGAGTTCATCGCGGACACGCCGGTGGAGCTGCCGGAGGACCAGGCCACCGAGGTGCTCAAGCTGATCGACAAGCTGGAGCAGGACGACGACGTCCAGAAGGTCTTCCACAACCTGAAGTAGCGCGCCGGGTCACGGCAGGCGCGGCAGCACGAGCTCCAGGATCCGGTGGGTGAGCCCCCAGATCACGCGCTCCCCGGCGCGGATGCACGGGAACGGGCGCGGTCCGTCCCACCCCGTGTAGTGGATCAGGGTCTCGCCTCGGTTCGCGGGATCCTCCAGCACGGCACGCGGCACCGCGAACACCTCGGCCACCTCGCGCGCGTCCGGCGTCCACGCCAGGCCGTCCGGGATGCGCCCGATCACCGGCGTCACCTCGTAGCCGGTGGTCACCGTGAGCACCTCCGGCATCGTCTCCAGCACCTCCACGACCGCGCGGGACACGCCGAGTTCCTCCTCAAACTCGCGCAACGCCGTGTCCGCCGCCGACCGGTCGCCGGGGTCGCGCATGCCGCCGGGGAACGCGATCTGCCCCCCGTGCGGACCGTGGTCCGTCCGGCGGATGAACACGAGCGATGCGGTCGCGCCGGCGCCCACGAGCGGGACGAGCACGGCGGCGGGAATGAGCGGACGTTCCATGGGTCCGCGCATCCTGCCACATCGGCGCCGGATCGGGCACGCCGGCGCGTCCCGTCGGGGGGCCGGCCGCGGGCCGCGCCGGTTGCGCCGTTCGCGGAGAGGTGGCAGCCTTCCCGCACGGCCGACCCCTGCGGCCGCAGGAGAGCCGCCGATGACCGCCGAAGCCCCGGCGCCCGCCGCCGCCCCGGCCGCCCCCGATCCAGCCGCCGCCGCCGCGCTCTCCAACGCCGACATCGCGCCCATCCCCGCCTCGGGCCGCACCTGGAACTGGTGGCACTTCTGCGCGCTGTGGATCGGGATGTCCGTGTGCATCCCCACGTACACGCTGGCCGCGGGGCTGATCGACGCCGGAATGTCGTGGGCGCAGGCCATGGTCACGATCTTCCTGGGCAACGCCATCGTGCTCGTGCCCATGGTGCTGAACGCGCACGTCGGCGCGAAGTACGGCATCCCGTTCCCCGTGTTCGCGCGCGCGTCCTTCGGCGTGCTCGGGTCGAACGTGCCGGCGCTCCTGCGCGCCCTGGTGGCGTGCGGCTGGTTCGGCATCCAGACCTGGCTGGGCGGCGCCGCGCTGTACCAACTCGCGAAAGTGGCGTGGCCGTCCATCGGCGCGCCGGCCCCGGACCTGCCGGTCCTCGGCATCACCGCGGCCGAGCTCGGCTGCTTCCTGCTCTTCTGGGCGATGAACGTGTGGTTCATCCTGCGCGGCACCGAGTCCATCAAGTGGCTGGAGTCCCTGGCCGCGCCGTTCCTCATCGTGGTGGGGCTGGCGCTCCTGGGCTGGGCGTACTCGGGCGCCGGCGGCTTCGGACCGATCCTATCGCAGCCGTCGAGGTTCCCCACCACCGCGGAGTTCCTGCCGGTGTTCTTCCCGTCGCTCACGGCCATGGTGGGCTACTGGGCCACGCTGTCCCTGAACATCCCGGACTTCACGCGCTACGCGCGCTCGCAGCGCGACCAGATCGTGGGGCAGGCGCTCGGCCTGCCGCCCACGATGACGCTGTACGCGTTCATCGGCGTGGCGGTCACGTCCGCCACCGCGCTCATCTTCCCCGGCGGCGGCGTGGTGTGGGACCCGGTGGAGCTTCTCGGACGGATCGGCGGACCCTTCACCATCCTGGTGTCCATGCTGGCGCTCAGCATCGCCACGCTCACCACGAACCTGGCCGCGAACGTGGTGTCGCCCGCGAACGACTTCTCGAACCTGGCGCCGCGGCGCATCTCCTTCCGCACCGGCGGCATCGTCACGGCGCTGCTGGGCATCCTCATCATGCCGTGGAAGGTGCTGGAGTCCTCGCAGGGCTACATCTTCACGTGGCTCGTGGGGTACTCGGCGCTGCTCGGCCCGATCGGCGGCATCCTGATCGCGGACTACTTCGCGCTGCGGCGCACCCGGCTCGTGCTGGACGATCTCTACCGCCGCGGCGGCGCCTACGAGTACGCCCGCGGCTTCAACGGGGCCGCGCTCGTCGCGCTGGTCGCGGGCATCGCGCCGAACGTGCCGGGCTTCCTGGCCCAGGCGTTCCCGGCGCGCTTCGCCGGCGTGCCGGCCTTCTGGCAGGGGTTGTACTCGTACGCGTGGTTCCTGGGGTTCGCGCTGGCCGCGGCGGTGTACCTCGTCCTGATGCGCTCCCGCCGCGCCGCCGCCTGAGGGCGCGGGCGCCGTCCTGCGCCGCGCAGGCCGCGCGGCCTCCTGCCCTCCCGCGAAGGGTCGTCCCGCCCGCGCCGATGAGGTACCTTCGCTCCCGGAGGTCCCGCCATGTACGAAACCGTAGTGATCCTCGTGCTGGTCCTCGTGGTCGTCGTGCTGGCCGTGATGCTGGCCCGCCGCCGGCCGCCCGCGAAGGACGGCCTGGCCGTCCACTCCAGCCTGGAGCGCATCAAGGACATCGGCCACCTGTCCGCGTTCAAGGTCTACACGAAGGAGATCGTGACCGAGACGAAGCACGACTGGGGCGACGTGGGCTCCCGGTACTTCGCGTGGATCTTCAGCCAGAAGAAGATGGCCATGGTCTTCGAGTTCGAGATCGACTTCCGGTACGACCTCCGCAGCGCGGACCTGTCCATCAAGTCCGTGGGGCCCGGCGTCTTCCTCATCCGGATGCCGCCGTGCGCCCACGAGGTGCACCTCGTGAACGTGCGCTTCTACGACGAGCAGCGCGCGCGGCTCCTGCCGTGGCTCCTGCCGGACCTGCTGAACGGCTTCTTCACGAAGGGCTTCGGCGAAGAGGAGAAGAACCGCCTCGTGGCCGCGGCGAAGCTGGGCGCGGAGGAGCAGGCCCGCAAGGTGATCGGCGCGCTGCTGCCGAACGTGGAAGACTCCGCGAAGCGCACGCTGCTGGCCATCTGCAACTCGCTCGGCGCGCGGGAGGTCGTGTTCGACTTCACGCGGGAGAAGGCGCCGGCCGTGCACGTGACCTACGAGGAGGCGGCGGCGCACTAGCCTCGCATCGGGCCCGGAAACAGGACCGGCGCGGGGCGGACCCCGCGCCGGCCGGCGCACGCGTCGCGGCGATCCCCTACCGCTCGTACCGCATCGGCAGGTACTCGGGGTACCACATCCCGCGCTTCACCGTCCGCTCCACCTCGTCGAGGATCTCCGGGTCGGCGTGCTCCTCCTTCACCGCGCGGCGGATCACCGCGCACGCCACCTCGAACGAGCAGTCCCGGATGCGCGACAGCTCCGGGTACACCGCGCTCTCCGCCAGGTCCTGCATCGTGACCTGCTCGGCCAGCGCCTTCGCGGCCTCCAGGAACATGCCGTCCGTCACGCGCCGCGCGCGGCTGACCGCCTGGCCCAGGCCCACGCCCGGGAAGACGAACGCGTTGTTGCCCTGGCCGATCCGGAAGCGCTTCCCGTTCATGCTGACGGGCGGGAAGGGGCTGCCGGTGGCGACGATGGCGCGCCCCTCGGTCCAGTGCATGGCGTCCTTGGCCGTGCACTCGGACTTCGAGGTGGGGTTCGACAGCGGGAAGATCACGGGCCGGTCGTTCACCTTGCCCATGGCGCGGACAACCGCCTCGTCGAACAGTCCGGGCGTGGCGGACGTGCCGATCAGGATCGTGGGCTTCACGTTCTCCACGGTCTCCAGCAGCGTGATCGCGCCGCGGTTCTTCGCGGTGTAGTTCGCCACCTCGGAGGGGTCGCGCGCGAACATCGCCTTGAACGCCTCCAGCTTCGGACGGTCCTTCGTGACCAGGCCGCGGCTGTCGGTCGTCCAGATGCGCTTCACGGCCTCCTCGCGCGTGAGCCCGTCCTCCAGCATGGCGGACACGATTAGCTCGGAAATGCCCTGCGCCGAGGCGCCGGCGCCCGCGAACACGATGCGCTGGTCCCGCATGCGCTGCTTCGTGATGCGGAGCGCGCCGAACAGCCCCGCCACCACCACGCCGGCCGTGCCCTGGATGTCGTCGTTGAACGTGCAGAGGCGGTCGCGGAAGCGGTTGAGCTGGAAGATCGCGTTCTCCTTCAGGAAGTCCTCCCACTGCAGGAGGGAGTGCGGGAAGACGTCCTGCACCGCGGCCACGAACCCGTCGATGAACTGCTGGTACGGCTCCCCGCGCACGCGCTTGTGGCGCATGCCCATGTACAGCGGATCGTCCAGCCGCTCCGCGTTGTCCGTGCCCACGTCCAGCGTGATCGGCAGCGTGCTCACCGGGGAGATGCCGGCGCACAGCGTGTACAGGCAGAGCTTGCCGATCGGGATGCCCATGCCGCCCGCGCCCTGGTCGCCGAGTCCGAGGATGCGCTCGCCGTCCGTCACCACGATCACGGACGGGTTCGGGATCCCCGCGTTGCGCAGGATCTCGGGGACGCGGTCGCGCTGCTCGTACGCCACGTAGATGCCGCGCCCGCGGCGGTAGATGTGGGAGAACTTCTGGCAGGCCTCGCCCACCACCGGCGTGTACACGATGGGCATCATCTCGTCGATGTGCTCCAGCACCAGCCGGTAGAAGAGCGTCTCGTTGCGGTCCTGGAGATCG
The DNA here is from genome assembly GCA_964571855.1 of uncultured Gemmatimonadota bacterium. GTDB lineage: Bacteria > ARS69 > ARS69 > ARS69 > ARS69 > CAYYFX01. Next base: position 561,656 of record CAZNDO010000001.1, on the reverse strand, counting down.
GTCAGGAAGATGAACCGCTCCATGTCCGTCGTCTTCGCCTGGTAGTTCTCGTACGCGCGGTCGATCTGCTGGTGGATCGTGCACACGGCGGGCGGGATGAGCCCGTTCAGGTCGAGCTCGTCGCGCTCGCGGCGCGTGAACGCGGACCCCTTGTTCGTGATGGGGTTGAGCAGCAGCGCGCGACCCTTCTGCGAGACGGCCATGTACCGTTCGCCGTTGGCCAGATCCACCTTGATACTGAAGTCCATGGGGGTGCTCCTCCCGGGCGTGCGCCGCGGGCCTGCCGCGGCATTCGCCGTGGACCCCGCGGGCGGGCACGCCGCCGTTCCAACCTCTCTCGCGGCCGGGCCGCCATCGCGGGCGAACCCCGCCGTCCTACGTCCCGGCGAAAAGACTCCTGAGATCGAGGGTGGGGGCGTGTCCCTGCGTGGCCTGGGAGACGAACTCGCGCGCGAGCGCATCCTTCCCGATGCCCAGGGCCGTGGCCACGAGACCCAGGGCTTCGGCGAGATTCTCGGCGGGGACGCATCCGGTGATCTCCCGCCACAGCGATTCCTCGAGCGCGTTGAACGCGGTCTGGACCTCGATCAGGTCGAAGCCGCCCTGGAATCGTTCGCGGCCGATGGTCTCCACGTGGCGGAGCATCGGTCCCGCGTCCCGCGCGCGGACGGTCCGGACGGTGACCTCGTAGAGCGAAACGAGCAGTTGCATCGTGCGCGCCGCGCCGAGGGACTCGTAATGCCGCAGGTGCGATCGGGAGAGGCTCCCGAGGGCGCGCTGGGTGACGGCGGGGCCGCGCGTCTTGAAGAGGGTGTCCAGGTCCATGGGGACCTCCTGACCTACCGGTCGCAAAATAGGCGGCGGCGGTCGTCCCGGGGAGGGATCAGTGCACCCTGTAGCGGGCGAACCGGCGGCTCCGTTGCCGGATTTCGCTCGCGGTCCGCCGGGTGCCTCGCGATCCTGCCCGGCGGCCGATTCCCGGAGGTCGCCCCATGCCATCGCTCCCGTTCGTGCAGGTGGACGCGTTCACGGACCACGCGCTCGGCGGCAACCCGTGCGCCATCTTCTTCGACGCCGACGGCCTGGACGACGCCACCATGCAGGCCATCGCCCGGGAGCAGAACCTCTCCGAGAGCGTGTTCGTGCGCCGGTCCAAGGTGGCGGACTTCGGCGTGCGCTACTTCACGCCGGCGGAGGAGATCCCGCTGGCGGGACATCCCACGGTCGCCACCTCGTTCGCGCTCGTGGACACGGGACGCTTCGCGCTCCGCGGCGACCTCACGCAACTCACCCTCGAGCTCACCGTCGGGCCGATCCGCGTGGACATCCACGCGGACCGCGGCGTGGCGCGGCTGATCGTGATGTCGCAGCTCAAGCCGCGGTTCCTGCGGACGTACGAAGCGAAGGACGTGCTGCCGGCGTTCGGGCTGACGACCGAGGACGTGCTGGACGGCGTTCCCGTGCAGACCGTGAGCACCGGAACGCCGCAGCTCATGATCCCGTTGCGCGGGCACGAGCCGCTGCGGCGCATGACACTGGACCTGGCGAAGTACCGGCGGCTGCGCGCGGACGGGGACTTCTTCAGCCCGCACCTCTTCTGCCTGGAAGGCGCCACGCCCGCCGGGCGCACGTTCGCCCGCCACCCCGGGGTGCCGCCCGCCGGCGCGGAGGATCCGTTCACGGGCTCCGCCACCGGCGGCATGGCCGCGTACCTATGGCACCACGGCCTGATCGACGCGCCCACGTTCACCGCGGAGCAGGGCCACTGGATGCACCGCCCGGGACGCGCCATCGTCGAGGTGGTCGGCCCGCGCGACGACATCGAGACCGTGCGCGTCGGCGGCGGCGCGGTCACGGTGATCCGGGGGGAGATGTCCTTCTGACGTCGACCGCCGCCCACCCGCGGCCTAGAATCCGCGCGGCGCGCCCCCGTGCGCCGGGAGGTCGGCGATGATCTGGTGGCTCTGGCTCGTGATCGGCCTCGTGCTCGTCGGCGTGGAGCTCGTCACGCCCGGCGGCTTCTTCGTGATCTTCTTCGGCGTCGCCGCGCTCGTGGTGGGGATCCTCGTGCGGGTGGGCGTGGCCGAGGCGGCCTGGGTGCAGTGGCTGCTGTTCTCGGTGCTGTCGGTGGTGTCCCTGGCGATGTTCCGCGAGCCGCTGATGCGCCGCTTCAAGCTGGCCGGGAGCGGGCCGCCGGTGGACTCCCTGGTGGGCGAGACGTGCACGGTGGTGCAACCGCCGGGCGCGGACGGCTACGGCAAGGTGGAGCTGCGCGGGACCACGTGGACCGCGCGCGCGGCGGGCGGGGCCTTCACGGCCGGCCAGCGCTGCCGCGTGGAGCGGGTGGACGGGCTCACGGTGTGGATCGGACCGGAAGGGGGTGCGTCGTGACCGGCGGACTGATCGTCTTCTTCGTGCTGGCGATCCTGGTGCTCATCGTGATCGCGCGCACGGCCATCGTGGTGCCGCAGCAGAGCGCGTACGTCGTGGAACGGCTGGGCAAGTACCACGCCACGCTGCAGGCCGGCTTCCACATCCTGCTGCCGTTCGTGGACACGATCCGCTACAAGCACTCGCTGAAGGAGATCGCGATCGACATCCCCGCGCAGGTCTGCATCACGCGGGACAACGTGCAGGTGGGCGTGGACGGCGTTCTGTACCTCAAGGTGCTGAACCCGGAGCGCGCGTCCTACGGCATCGCCGACTACCTCTTCGCCATCTCGCAGCTCGCGCAGACCACGCTGCGCAGCGAGGTGGGCAAGATCGACCTCGACAAGACGTTCGAGGAGCGCACGAACATCAACGTCTCGGTGGTGAGCGAGCTGGACAAGGCGTCCGAGCCGTGGGGCGTGAAGGTGCTGCGCTACGAGATCAAGAACATCACGCCGCCGCAGGACGTGCTGGCCGCCATGGAGAAGCAGATGCGCGCGGAACGGGAGAAGCGCGCGGTCGTGCTCACGTCCGAGGGCCAGCGCGACGCCGCCATCAACACCGCCGAGGGCCAGAAGCAGCAGGTCATCAAGGCATCGGAGGCGAACCGGCAGCAGCAGATCAACGAGGCCGAGGGCCAGGCGTCGGCCATCCTGGCGGTGGCCCGGGCGACCGCCGAGGGGTTGAACCTCGTGGCCGCCGCGCTGCGCGCCGACGGCGGCGACAAGGCCATGCAGCTCCGCGTGGCGGAGCAGTACCTGGATCAGTTCGGCGGCATCGCACGCACGGCGAACACCGTGGTGCTGCCGGCGAACGTGGCCGACGTGGGCGCGATGATCGCGCTGGCCACGAACCTGGCGAAGCCGAAGTAGGCGAAGCGGGGGGCGGCCCGTGCCGCCCCCTCGGCCGCGCCGGTCCGGCGATCGGCTACCGGACGATCTGCACCTTCTGCGCGGCGGTGCGGCCGGCGGCCGTCAGGCGCGCGAAGTAGATGCCGGGCGACACGTCGCGGCCGGACGCGTCGCGCCCATCCCACTCGACCGTGTGCGTGCCGGCCTCGCGCGGGCCGGTGGCGAGCGTGCGCACGGCGGCGCCGCGCACGTCGTGGATCGTCAGTTCCGCATGCGCCGCCGCGCCCAGCGCGAACGCGAAGCGCGTGGCCCCCGTGGTCGGGTTCGGCCGCGGCGCCACCAGCGACACCTCCGCAGCGTCCGCGAGCGACGGCCCGCCGCCGGCGACCACCGGCGCGGCCACGGGGCTGGTGAGCAGGTTCGTGCGCTCCGCCAGCAGCGTGTCCACGATCCGGTCCAGGCTCTCCGCGGAGAAGTTGTCGCGGCAGTGCTTCAGCGAGTACGACATGAGCTGCGTGGGGTCCGGCGCGTACGGGTCGCCCACCTGGTCCACCGCGCTGCCGGTGTAGCTGCAGGCGCTGTTGACGTTGAAGGAGCCCAGCCCGGGATCGGCCGGCGTGTCGCACACCAGGTCCCCCGCCGTCGTGCAGTTCGATCCGTCCACGCGCTCGTCCCCGTAGAAGGGCTCGTGCGTGTGGAACAGGTCGAAGAAGTGGCCGATCTCGTGGCTGAACGTGGAGTGGTTCCCCAGGCCGTCCGGGTTCGCGGTGCAGCTGTTGCGCATGGCGATGGACTGCACCGGGCTGAACGAGAAGGCGGAGATGCCGCACAGGGCGCCGCTCTCGTAGTTCAGGAACTCCGTGAAGTAGATGTTGATCGCGTCCGGCGCCAGGTTCGTCGTGCGCATCGCGTCGATCTCGTCCAGCGAGTCGGTCGTGTACCAGGCGTCGCTGTCGATCCAGTCGATCTCGCCGAGCCGGTAGAACACGATGCCCGTGGACGCGTAGTGTCCGTTCGCGTCCGCGATGGCCTGCTCCAGCCGCTCCGCGGAGAGGCCGCCGGTGCCGTCGGACTGTCGGATGATGTGCGCCTTGATGGGGATGTAGTACGGCGGCGTGAGGCCGCCGCGGCCCACGGGGCCGCGCTCCTCGAGCCGGCGCAGGTACGCGGCGCCCTCCTCCGGCGTGAACACGGTGCCGCACTCGCGGAGGTTCGCGGGAGCGCGGTCGCCGTCGAACGCGCGGGTCTCGGCGGTGCGCGCGGCGAACGCCGCCGGCGCGAGGAGGACGAAGGCGGCGACGGCGGCGGACGTGGCGCGCAGTCGGGAGAGCGGGGTCATGTCTCCTCCGGGAAGAGGCGCGGCCGCGAGGGGGGAAGGAGCCGCGGGGCGCGGAACGGGATGACGGACGACTTCCCGAGTGTATCGGCAGACGCGCCCCGGCTTCCACCCCGCGATCTGCCGGCTCGCCCCTTCGCGCCGCGCGCCGGTTCGCGGTGGCGACGAAGCCCGCGACCTTCCGCGAATCGGACACTCGCGGCAAAATGGGCGATCGAGCGGTCCGGAATGACCCGCGCCGGCGCTGCCCGGGGGCCGCGCCCGCGGCCGCGGACCGGGCGTTGTGGTCCGGCCGCGCATCCCCCGATAGATTCCGTCCGAGTCGACGTCGCCCGCCGCCCGCCCGCACGGACCGCCCCTTCGAGGCCCATCCCGGGGAGAGAGATGGACGCCGTTCTCCTCTCGCGACTGCAGTTCGCGCTCACGATCATGTTCCACTACCTGTTCCCTCCGCTCACCATCGGGTTGAGCGTGGTGCTCGTCTGGCTGAAGGCGCGCCACCTCGCCACCGGCGACCCGCTGTACGACGCGGCCGCGCGCTTCTGGACGCGGATCTTCGCGCTGAACTTCGCCATCGGCGTGGCCACCGGCATCGTCATGGAGTTCGAGTTCGGCACGAACTGGGCGGCCTACTCCCGCTTCGTGGGGGACGTCTTCGGTTCCGCGCTTGCCGCCGAGGGGATCTTCGCGTTCTTCCTGGAGTCGGGCTTCCTCGCGGTCCTCGTGTTCGGCTGGGATCGCGTGGGGCCGCGCATGCACCTCTTCTCCACGGTCATGGTGAGCCTGGGGTCCATCTTCTCGTCCGTGTGGATCGTGGTGGCGAACAGCTGGCAGCAGACGCCCACCGGCCACCATGTGGTGCAGATGCTGCGGGACGGCAAGCCGTGGTTCGTGGGCGGGGAGCCGGTGCTGCGCGCGGAGATCACGGACTTCTGGGCGCTCGTGTTCAACCCGTCCACGATGCACCGTCTCGTGCACGTGTGGATCGGCGCGTTCATCCTGGGCGCGTTCTTCGTGATGAGCATCAGCGCGTGGTACCTGCTGAAGGGGCGGCACACGGAGTTCGCGAAGCACTCGTTCCGCGGCGGGCTGTGGCTGGCGCTGGTGTCGTGCTTCGCGATCGTCGTGAGCGGCGACCTGCAGGCGAAGAACGTGGGGCACGAGCAGCCGGCGAAGCTGGCGGCGATGGAGGCACACTTCGACACCGGGCCGGCCGACCTGGCGATCTTCGGGATCCCGGACGAGCGCGAGGGGAGGCTGCGGGCGAAGGTGGCGGTGCCCGGGCTGATGTCGTGGCTCCTGCACGGCGACGGCGCGGCGCCGGTCCCCGGGCTGGACTCCTTCCGCCCCGAGCACCGGCCGCCGGTGACGATCCCCTTCGTCACCTACCGGCTCATGGTCGGGAGCGGGATGTTCCTGGCGGCGCTCGCCGTGCTGGCCGTGCTGCTGCTGTGGCGCGGCACGCTGTGGCGCACGCGCTGGGTGCTGTGGACGTGCGTGTTCGCCGTGGCGCCCGCGATGCTCGCCAACCAGGCGGGCTGGGTGGCCGCGGAGGTCGGGCGGCAGCCGTGGATCGTGCACCCGCCGGTGGTGCGGGATGCGGCGGGCGAGCCCGCGCGCGACGCGGAGGGCTTCATCCGCTACGAGACGGTGACGGTGCCGCTGGAGGACGGGACACCGCACGAGACCTACGCCGGGCTGCTCACGAACGACGGCGTGAGCGAGGCCCTGCGCGCGGACCAGGTGCTGGGCTCCATCATCCTCTTCGGGCTCATCTACCTGCTGCTCGGGGCGCTGTGGATCTTCGTGCTGGACCGCAAGATCAAGCACGGCCCGGACGTGCCCGGGGAGCACGCCGCGCCGCACGGCGGGCTGAAGGACGCGGCCGCGGCGCTCACCGCGCACGAGGGCTCCCTCACCGGCCGCAAGGCCCCGGTCGGGGAGGTGTGACGTGGACCTCCAGTTGATCTGGTTCGGCCTGCTCGGCGTGCTGCTGGCCGGCTACGCCATCCTCGACGGCTTCGACCTCGGCGTGGGCATCCTGCATCCGCTGGCGAAGGACGACCGCGAGCGCCGCGTGTTCGTGAACGCCATCGGTCCCTTGTGGGACGGGAACGAGGTGTGGCTGGTCACGTTCGGCGGCGCCCTGTTCGCGATGTTCCCCGAGGCGTACGCCACCGTGTTCTCCGGGTTCTACACGGCGTTCATGCTGCTGCTGTTCGCGCTGATCCTGCGCGCGGTGAGCCTGGAGTTCCGCAGCAAGCTGGAGAGCGCGCGGTGGCGCGGCGTGTGGGACCGCGCGTTCTTCGCGTCCAGCCTGCTCGCGCCGCTGCTCTTCGGCGCGGCCGTGGGCAACGCCATGCTCGGGCTGCCGCTGGACGAGCGCGGCGTGTACCAGGGCGGGTTCCTGGATCTGCTGGGTCCGTACCCGCTGCTTGTGGGCGTGCTGGCGGCGTCGCTGTTCGCCATGCACGGGGCCATCTTCCTGTACCTGAAGACGGACGGGGCCGTGCAGGAACGGCTGGGGCGCTGGATGTGGCACACCTGGGGGCTCTTCCTCGTGCTGTACCTGCTCACCACGATGTGGACTCTCGTGGCCGTGCCCACCGCGGTGACGAACTTCGCGCACTACCCGTGGGCGGCCGCGGTGGTCGTGCTGAACGTGCTGGCCATCGCGAACGTGCCGCGCGCTCTCTTCGCGCGGCGTTGGGGGCAGGCGTTCCTGAGCACCAGTCTCACGATCGCGTGCATGGTGTTCTTGTTCGGGATGGCCGTGTTCCCGAACCTGGTGGTGGCCAGCAACGACCCGGCGCTGAGCCTCACGATCTACAACGCGGCGTCCAGCCAGAAGACCCTGTGGATCGGCCTGATCATCGCGGGCATCGGGATGCCGTTCGTGCTGACGTACACGGCGGTCATCTACTGGACGTTCCGGGGGAAGGTGGTCCTGGGGGACCACAGCTACTAGGCGCAGGCCCCGGCGTACGTGCGAACGCGGGGTGGTGTCCTGGTTCGGAACCGGGACACTACCGAACGCGGGGGGCCGGTCGTCGCGCGTCGGCGCCAGACATCCGGCGGCTCGTGCAGAGGGTCCTTCCTCCGGGCGCGGGCACGGAGCTATACTCGGGAACGCCTGCATTCCGCGGAGACGCCATGCGGCGGGCGCTCGGCATTGCATTCCTCGGCTTCCTCGCGGCGGGCCCCTGCGCCGCGCGGGTACTGCACGTCCCCTCCGAGTACCCCACGATCGCGGGCGCGCTGGCCGCAGCGGCCTCTCCCGACACGGTGCAACTGGCCTGCGGGACCTACTTCGAGCGTCGCCTGCGCATGCCCGCGGGCGTCACGCTGACCGGCGAGCCGGGAGATCACTGCGTCGTGATCGACGGGACGGGCTCGACCACCCAGGGGATCCTCCAGTTCCTGGGACTCAGCGCCGAGTCGACCGTGCGATGGGTCACGTTCCGCAACGGGCGATCCCACTACGGCGGTGCGATCTCCATGGGCGGCCCGCTGCCGGCTCCGGGGCCCCTGATCGAACACTGCCGGTTCGAGTCCAACACCGCGAACTACGTCGGGGGTGCGGTGCACGCCAGCAGCGGGCCGCTCCGGATCGATTCCTGCGAGTTCGACGACAACGTCGCCGAGGACGGCGGGGGGGCCGTGCGGTCGGACGAGCTCGCCGTGAGCCATTGCACGTTCCGGCGCAACCGGGCCACGGACGGATGGGGAGGCGCCATCGGCGCCAGCGACGGGGAGGTCGTGTTCTCCACGTTCGAGGACAACATCGCGGCTCGGTCGGGGGGCGGCATCAGCTCGTGGCGCGTGTCCATCCGCGACTGCACGTTCCGCCGGAACCAGGCCATCTGGGGTGGCGGCGCCAGCACGAGTCGCACGGTGGAGCGGTGTCTCTTCGTGGCGAACACCGCGACGCACGGCGGCGGCCTCGAGGCGAGCGACGAGGGCTCGACCCGCGTCGTGCAGTGCCGGTTCGTCGAGAACGTGGCGACAAGCGCTGCCGGACTCCAGGCGGTCGGGGCCGTGATCGTCGAGTCCTGCACGTTCCTCCGGAACGAGGCGCAATCCGCGGCGGGCTGCGGCGGAGGGGCCTCGCTGCAGAACGTCGTGATCCAGGACTCCCGGGTGGGCGGCGCGTACGGCGGCAGCGCATCCCTCTGGAACTGCAACTTCCACGGCAATGCGGGCGGGGACTGGGTGGGCGGGGCGGCCACGTACAAGGACCTGAATGGCAACTTCTCGGCGGACGGCCTCTTCTGCGACCTTCCGGCGGAGTCGCTCGCCGTGTCGCCGTTCTCTCCCCTGCTCGCCGCGCACAACCCCACCGGCGTGGCGATCGGGGCGGAGAGCGCGGGCTGCGCCGCCGAGGGAACAGCGATCCTCACGTCACCCGCGGGTCTCACGGTGGTGGTCGACGGGACCCCCGTCACGACGCCGGCCGTCTTCCCGTGGGCGCCCGGCACCGTGCACGTCGTGGAGGCGCCGGTCGCGGTGGAGACGGAGACGCGCGTGCGCTTCGACTTCGTGGAGTGGGCGGATGGCGGCGACCCCGTGCGCACCGTGACGGCGGGCCCGGAGCCGGGACTGTGGATCGCCCGGTACCACGCGAGATACGGCGTGACCATGGAGGCGGACGAGCACGGCACCACCGCGCCGCAGACCGGCTGGTTCGAACCGCTCGAGATGCTCACGATCCAGGGGATCGCCGATTCCCTGTACCGCCCGTCCGGTTGGACCGGAACGGGTCTGGGCTCCTACACCGGGCCCGTGGGCACGGTGCAGTTCCCGTTGCGGGCGCCGATCACGCAACGCGCGCACTTCACCTTCGACGGGACCTTCCCGCTCACGATGATCGCGTCCGGCGGAGGCAGCGTCTGGCCCGCATCGGGGGACGTCCACGTCGGCGACGTGATCGAGATCATCGCGAGCACGCCGGACGGGTTCCTCTTCGACGGATGGGTCGGGGTCGGTGCGGGCTCGTACACGGGACCGCTCCCGCAAGCCACCGTGCAGATGGTCGGACCGATCACGCAGACCGCGAACTTCCACTACGCGGGGTACACGCACGTGACCGTGCAGGCGTTCGGGAACGGGACCGTGACCCCGCCGTCCGGCGAGTATCCGCGGGAGGTCGGGCTTCCGATCCAGGCCGCGCCGGCGGCCGGCTCCACGTTCTACCGGTGGGTGGGCGAGGGAGCCGGGTCGTACACGGGCACGGAGCGATCGACGAGCGTCGTCCCGGACGAGCCGATCGTGCAGACCGCGTACTTCGCGGAGGGGGGCGTCTACCCGCTGACGGTGACGGTCGGCGCGGGGGGGATCGCATCCCCGGCATCGGGGAGTCGGGTGCCCGGCACGGCGGTGCAACTGGCGGCCCTGCCGTTCAGCGGCTCCCGGTTCCGCGAGTGGGTGGGCACGGGCCTCGGATCCTATTCCGGCACCGACCAGTTCCCCGTGATCACCATCCACGCGCCGATCACGCAGCACGCGGAGTTCGAACCCGACGGTCTGCCCCACGGGTACGAGTTCGCGATCAGCGCGAGTCCGACGGATCCGGGCGCCGTCATGGAGGTTCCGGCGAACGGTCCTCGACCGTTGTACCTCTGGGTGACGTGCAGCGAGTTCGGTCTCTCCGCGCTCGAAGCCGGCGTGCAGGGCACGATCCTCCTCTCGGAGTTCACGCCCGCGCCCGGGGTGGTCAACGTGGGCCTCGGTTCCGACATCGTGCTCGCCATCAGCGGCTGCCCCCAGGGCGCCGGGGCCGCGCGCGTTCTGGGTTCGTGGACGGCGCTGGACACCGGCGGCCGGGCCTGGCTGGAGCGCTCGCGGACGAGCGGGACTTTCGGCGCCGTCGATTGCGGCAGCCTTCCCGTGATCTGGCCGGAGCCTCTGGTCCGCGGCTTCTCCTCCGACGGCCTCGCCCCGGTGACCGGCAGCAACGCATGCGAAGGAACGGTTTCGGTGGTGTTGACGCAGCTCGCGGCGGCGGCGGAGAACCGACTCGTGGCGGTCGGGTGGCAGACGGCGTCGATGACGGACCACGAGGGCTTCCACGTCTACCGCAGCGACGCGATCGAGGGGCCCTTCGCGCGCTTGACCGCGGAGCTGCTCGGCGGCGAGGGTCCGCACCGGTACGAGGATCGCGCGGTCGAGGGCGACCGGACGTACTTCTACAAGGTCGGCGCGGTGGACGTGCACGGGCACGAGGATCTCTTCGGGCCGGTCCCCGTGACGACGCCGAAGTGGGCGCCCCTGGTCACTGCGCTGGCGGGCGTGGCACCCAACCCCTTCCGCGGGGCGACGGAACTCCGCTTCTCCCTCGCGGTGGCGGGGCGCGCCCGCCTTGCGGTGTACGACCTCGCGGGCCGCCTGGTGCAGGTCGTGCAGGACGGGGAGCTGCCGGCGGGCGATCACGTGGCGCGCTGGGACGGACGCACCGCGGACGGGCCGGCCGCCGCGGGCATGTACTTCATCCGTTTCGAGAGCGGATCGCGCCGCGAGACGAAGCGCGTGGCGTTCCTCGGAGCTTCGCGCTGAACCGCAGGCGGGCAGCCGCCCGCTCCCGCGATGTCCTCGGAGCCGCGAGACGCGCCGGCGGTGCCCTTGCCTCCTGCGAAGTATGGCCATACCATGTCGATATGGCCACTCCCCAGATCAAGAGCACCTACTCGATGGACCTCGAGACCACGCAGCTCCTGGAGGGGCTCGCCCGTCGCTGGCAGGTCTCCAAGTCGGAGGCCCTGCGCCGGGCCATCCGGGCCGCGGCGGGCCGGCCGTCGGAGTCCGGATCCGAAGCGCTGAAGGCACTCGACGCGCTCCAGAGGGCGACGGGGCTGTCGGCCTCCGCGGCGCGGGAGTGGGCGGATGCGGCGCGCACCGAACGCCGGGCGGCGTCCCGACGGCGTGAGGGCCGCCCGCGTTGATCCACCTGGACACGAGCTTCCTCATCCGTGCGCTCCGGCCGGGCTCGCCGGAGGACGCCCGGCTGCGCGGCTGGCTGCGCGACCTGGAGCCTCTCGGCATGAGCGCCCTGGCGTGGGCCGAGTTCCTTTGCGGCCCGGTTCCCGCCGGGCACGTGCGCCTCGCGGAGAGCGTGATCCCGGTGCGGGTGCCGGTGACGGAGGAGGACGCGGTCCGCGGCGCGGCGCTCTTCAACGCGTCGGGCCGTCGCCGCGGCACGCTGCTGGACTGCCTCATCGCCGCGTCGGCCATCCGGGCGGACGCGGGGCTCGCCACCGCGAACGCGGCGGACTTCCGGCGTCTGGCCGGGGACGACCTGCGAATTCTCGAAGCCTGAGCGCGGCGTCCCGCCGTTCCTCCGGGTGTGCCCGTGCCCGTGCGTCGGCAGTGGGTGGCTTGCCCGGCCCCCGGGCTTCCCGCCCCTTGACAACACCGTAAGTCGAATCTTACAGTAAGGCATGGCTTACGGACAAGCGATCGCCGCCCTCGCCGATCCCACCCGGCGCACCGTGCTCGAGCGGCTGCGGAAGGGCCCGCAGTCCGTGGGCGCGCTCGCGGTCGGTCTCGCGGTCTCCCGCCCGGCGGTGTCGCAGCACCTGAAGGTGCTGGAGGGCGCGGGGCTCGTATCCGCGCGACGCGAAGGCACGCGGAGGATCTACCGCGTGGAGCTGCAGGGGTTGGCGGAAGTCCGCCGGTACCTGGACACGTTCTGGGGAGACATCCTCGAGGCCTTCCGCGCCGAGGCCGAGCGACCCGCGACGCCGCCGGCCCGCGCGCGCGCCCGCGCCCGCCGCAAACCCCGGAGGAGCCATGGAACGCGCTGACCCCACGCCGATCTTCGCGCCGCTCCGCAAGGCCGTGGAGGTGTCGCGGCCGCCGGCCGAGGCCTTCGCCATCTTCACGGAGCGCATCGCCGCGTGGTGGCCGCTGGCGAAGGGCTACTCCGTGTACGGCGCCGACGCGGCCGCGTGCCGCATCGAGCCGCGCGTCGGCGGCGCCGTCGCGGAGCGGGCGGCGGACGGACGCACGGCCCGCTGGGGAACCGTGGTCGCGTGGGAGCCGCCGCACCGCTTCGTGATGACGTGGCACCCCGGACGCGAGCCGGACACCGCGCAGGAAGTGGAAGTCCGCTTCGTCGGCATGCCCGGCGGCGGCACGCGCGTGGAGCTGGAGCATCGCGGCTGGGAGTCGCTCGGCACGAAGGCGGCGGAGACGCGCGCGCAGTACGACGGCGGCTGGGCGGTGGTCTTCGACATCCACTTCAAGGAGGCATGCGCATGACGAGGAAGGCGGCGGCGCTCGGCGTCGCGCTCGGATCGATGGCGGCGGGCACGGTGCCCGCGCACGCGGACCGCATCCTGCGCGCGGAGGTCGTGGTGGCCGCTCCCGTGGCGGACGTGTGGGCGGCGTGGACCACGGAGGCGGGCATGGCCACGTTCTTCGCCCCCGGCGGCAAGGTGGACCTGCGCGTGGACGGCACGTACGACGTCTGGTTCCTCCCGGACAACCCGCCCGGCCAGCGCGGCGCGGAGGGCATGCGCATCCTGGACGTGGAGCCGAACGAGCGCTTCGCGTTCACGTGGGACGCGCCGCCGAGCATCGCGAAGATCCGCGGCAAGCGCACGATGGTGGTCGTGGAGCTCTTCCCCGAGGGCGACGCGTCCACGCGCGTGCGCTTCACGCACGCCGGCTGGGGTCGCGGTCCGGAGTGGGATCAGGCGTACGACTACTTCGCCGCCGCGTGGGGGAACACGGTGCTGCCGCGCCTGGTGCATCGCTTCGCGCACGGTCCGGTGGACTGGACGACACGTCCGGAGCTCACGCCGCTCCCGTCCATGAAGCAGGAGCTCGTGGCGAAGGCCGGATGATCAGCCGGCGAACAGCGGCCCGGAGCCGAGGGCGCGCGTGGACAGGAACCGCGCCGTCTCCCGGCCGCGCACGCCCGTCACGGGGATCAGCCCCGCGGCCTTCCACGCGTCGATCTCGGGCTCCGTGAGCACGCGCTCCACGGGGCCGCAGGCCGCCGTCTCGCCGTCCACGCGTGCCACGTGCTGCGGGAGGCCGCCGATCTCCAGGCAGCGATCCATGCGCGCGAGCGACCCGTCCGCGCGCCACGCCGCCGCGGCGGCGGCGGCGAGCTCGAACGCCGCGCTGCCCCAGCAGTAGCGTTCCGGTCGCGAAGGGTCCGCGTCCTCCTCGAACGCGAAGCGGTCCACCGGGTCCGTGTGGCGCCCGTAGGGCAGGCGCGCGAGGATGCGCGGCGCGCACACGCCCACGTGACGCGCGCCGGGCGTCGCGCGCGCCGCCTTCCAGCGCGCCTCGGCCGCCAGCCGCTCCGGCGGGGCCGACGCCGCGTCCCATCCCGCAAGCACCGGCGCGCCCAGCCGCTCCGCGAGCGCGCAGAGATCCTCGAGCGCCGCGAAGCCCGCGGCCGACGCATCCAGGATGCGGTCCGTCACCACGAGGTCCGCGCGCAGCTCGGCCGCGGCGTCCGCCAGAGCGCCGCCGGCATCCACCACGCGCACGCGCAGCGACTCGTCCGTCTCCACCGCGCGCACGAACCGCCGCAGCGAGGTCCACCGCGACTCCATCGCCCGGAACGCCGCGTGGTGAAGCAGAGCGTTCACGCGCACGCCGAGCTCCGCGTCCACCCGCGCGCGGCGCCGGTCCCGCGCGGCGTAGTCCGTGCGATCCACGGAGGCCTCCACGATCTCGCGGATCCGGCGGTCCACCGCGTCGCCCGCGGCCGCAGCGTGGCCCGCGGACGGTGCGCCCGGCGGTGCCGACCCCGGCTGCCTCGCCTCGAGCATCGCGTCCAGGAGCGACGCGCCGTCGGGGGGCGGGCCCGACGGTGATGGCCGATCGGACGGCACGCCGGCGGCTCCCGCCTGCCGCGGCGCCGCCGCTTCCTCCCCCACGCCGGCCTTCCGCAGCAGCTCCGTCATCCGCGCCGGGTCCGCCACCGCGTCCCGCGCCGCGAGCACGCCGTGCAGCCCGGCCACCCGATCCACCAGGCCGTCCGGGCGGAAGTCCTCCCACGCGCCGAGTGTCACCTCGGCCGCGAACGGCAGGTCCGTGGCCACGCGCGGCGCGAGGGCCCGGAGGACGTCGTCGAAGTCGTCGCGGTCCACGGGCAGCACGCGCGGCGCGGCCTCCCCCGGCCGCCCCGAGAACGACCCGACCACGGCGATCACGAAGCTCCTCTCCACGGCGGCACCTCCCGGAATCCACGGGGCATCGAGCCCCGGCAGGCTACCACGCGCCCGCGGGGACCACCGCCCATCGATGACCGCCCGCCGGCCGGATATCTTGGCGACATGATGGACACGACCGCGGGGACGACCGCCCCCACGCACCTCACCGAGGACGAAGGCTACCGCCTGCTCGCCGGCCTCGGCATCCGCACGCCCGCGCGCCGGCTCGTGCGTGACGCCGACGAGGCTGCCGCCACGGACCTGGATGCGTTTCCCGGCGACCGCATCGTGGTGAAGGTGGTGTCCGCCGCCATCCAGCACAAGACCGAGCACGGCGGCGTGGCCGTCGTGCCGAAGGATCCCGCGGCCGTGCGCGCCGCCGTGGATGACATGGCACGGCGCCTCACGCGCTTCGACCCCGCGGGCTTCCTCCTGGTGGAGCAGGTGGCATACGACCCCTCGCCCGGCGGCGAGCTGCTCGCGGGCGCGCACTGGACGGAGGACTTCGGTCCCGTCGTCACGCTCGCGCTCGGCGGCACGCGCGCGGAGGCGTTGGCGAAGGACCTCGCGCCGGGCCGCGACGTGGCCGTCGTCTCCCCGGAGCTCACGACCGACGCGCGCCTCGCCGCGCTCCTGGATGCGAAGACCGCGCCCGCGCTCGCCACGCGCAGCCTGCGCGGACAGCCGCCGCGCATCGCCCCGGGCATGCTGGCCGCGGTCGTGCGCACGCTCGCGGCCTTCGCCGCGCGCTCGCTCCCGGACCCGTATGCCGAGCTGGAGATCAACCCGCTCGTCTTCACGTCCGCCGGCCCCGTGGCGCTCGACGTGCTCGTGCGCCTCGGCGGCCCGCGCCCGCCCGCCGATCCGCCGCGCCCGCTCGCGAAGATCGACGCGCTGCTCCGCCCGCGCACGCTCGCCATCGTGGGCGTGTCCGACGCGCGCAACCCCGGCCGCATCATCCTCGAGAACACGCTGCGCGCGGGCTTCGACCCTTCGCGCCTGTTCGTGGTGAAGCCCGGGCGCGACCGCGTGGACGGGTGCCCGTGCGTCCCCGATGTGGCGTCCCTGCCGGATGCCGTGGACAGCATCGTGCTCGCGGTGGACGCGGCCCAGGTGCCCGGCATCCTCGGCGCCGTGGTGGAGCAGCGGAAGGCCGAGAGCGTGGTGCTCATCCCCGGCGGGCTCGGCGAGCGCGAGGGCACGCAGGATGCGGCGCGCGCGATGCGGCGCACGCTGCACGCCGCCCGCGACGCGGAGGGCGGCGGCCCCGTGGTCA
Organism: uncultured Gemmatimonadota bacterium; assembly: GCA_964571855.1. Lineage (GTDB taxonomy): Bacteria > ARS69 > ARS69 > ARS69 > ARS69 > CAYYFX01. The sequence continues at coordinate 545,594 of CAZNDO010000001.1, read as the reverse complement.
ACGGCGGCAACTGCCTCGGCATCCGCTCCGTCCCGGGCCGCGTGAACTCGCTGTTCCTGCCGGAGTGGAAGGCGCCGTTCCCCGCGGGCAAGGCGGCGCCGCTGGCCGTGGTGTCGCAGAGCGGCGCGTTCCTCGCCGCGAAGAGCTCCGCGCTCGCGGAGCTGAATCCGAAGTACCTCGTCTCCATCGGCAATCAGATCGACCTCACGATCGCCGACTACGCGGAGCACCTGGCCCAGGACGAGGAGCTGTCCGTGTTCGCGTTCTACGTGGAGGGCTTCCGCGAGGGCGACGGCCTGCGCTTCCTGCGCACGGCGCGCCGCCTCGTGGACGCCGGGCGCACCGTGATCCTGTACCGCGCGGGGCGCACGCCCACCGGCGCGGCGGCGAGCGCGTCGCACACCGCGGCCGTGGCGGGGGACTACGTCGTCGCGCGCGAGCTGGCCGAGGGCGCGGGCGTCCTCGTGGCGTCGACGCTGGATGACTTCGTGGACCTCGTGCGCCTCGTCACGCGCCTCGGCGGCAAGCCGATCGGCGACCGGCTCGGCGCGATGTCGAACGCGGGGTACGAGTGCGTGGCCATCGCCGACAACACCGGCCCGTTCGAACTCGCGCGCTTCGCCGCCCCGACCGTGGAGCGCCTGCGCGACGTGCTGCGCCGCGCGCGCCTCGACCGCATCGTGGGCGTGCGCAACCCGCTGGACGTCACGCCGCTCCTGGGGGACGCGGGCTTCGCGGAGGCCGCGCGCATCGTCCTGCAGGATCCGGGAGTGGATGTGGGGCTGATCGGGTGCGTGCCCATGACCCCCGCGCTGGAGACGCTGGCCGCCGGCCCCGGCCACGCGGAGGACTGCACGCGCGACGGCGCGGTGGCCTCGCGCCTCGCCACGCTGGCGCGCGTCACCGCGAAGCCGTGGGTGGTCGTGGTGGACGCGGGCGCCCTGTACACGCCGTTCGCGGACGCGCTGGCCGGCGCCGGCATCCCCGTGTTCCGCTCCGCGGACCGCGCGCTGGAACTGCTGGCGATGCTGCGCGGGAACTGAGCGCCTACCGGGCGGCGGCAATCGCCTGCCGGGCGGCCACCTCGGACTCCGGGAACCACGCCGCGATCTCCCGCCGTTGCGCCTCGAACGCCTCCGGACCGCTGCGCGCGGCCACCAGCAGCGCGGACGTGACCGCGGATTGGTACTGCGACCACACCTTCCAGTACGGATCGAAGCGCGGGACCAGCGTGGTCCGGTCCCCGTCCAGGGATTCCACGGTGAGGCGCGAGCGCACGTACCGGAGGTTCGCCGCGTCGCACGGCGCCGGCGGCGGGGGCGGCGCGTCGGTGCCGGGATCGCCCGGGACGAAGAGGCGCAGGCGCATCCCCTCGGGGCGCGCGAGGCGCTGCCGCACCCACGACGCCTCCTGCGGCAGGGACGGCGTGGACCAGTCCACGTACGCGCCCCCGCGCGCGCGCCCGGCATCCACCCACGCGAGGACGAGCGCGTCGTAGTACGCCTGGATGTTCGCCTGGTCGTAGGGCAGCCCCAGGTCGAAGCGGCGCACCTCGGCCCGGAAGCGGTCGAACTCCGCGCGCGACGCGGCCACCAGCGCCGGATGCTCGCGCTCGATGTAGTCCAGGTACCAGAAGCGGCGCAGCATGAGCACGTCGATCACGTCCAGGTCCGTGCGCCAGCCGTCCACGTGCCGCCGGTACAGGTACGGCGCGGCCAGGTTCCACTCCGACGTGAGGAGCACGCTGCCCCCGGGAAGATCGCCCAGCATCTCGTCCGTGAAGACGCGCGCGGTGTGCTCGTGGCGCAGGTTGCAGAGCGGGAGATTCCGGACGGCGTTCCACCCCGCGGGGAGAGCGATCAGGAGCGCGGCGGCCGCCGCGGCCGGCAGGCGCGTGCGCGCGAGGACGGCGTGCGCCCCGGCCGCGGCGAGCAGACACCACGCGATGGTGGCCGGCAGGTCGTAGGCCATGCGGTCCTCGGGGCCGGCGATGTAGCGCGCGGAGAGCAGCGCGTTGAGCGCGAGCATCCCGAGGGGAACGAGCGCCGCGCGGCGCGCCGCCGCGATCCCGCCGAGCGCGAGCAGCGCCGCCGGGACGCCGCAGCCGAGCAGCAGCGTGGATCCCATCTCGCGCAGCACGCGCACGGACTCGGCCATCGGCGCGCCCACCTGCTCCGCGTACTGCGTGCCGGTCATGTGCCGCCACAGGAGGTGCAGGTTCGTGGTGCCGCCCCAGCCGAGCCCGGGATCGTGCGCGGCGGCGGGGATCAGCGTGAGGTAGAGCGACAGCGAGAGAGCCAGCGCGCACCCGACCGCAACGAGCACGGCGCGCGCCCGGAGCAGCGCCGGCCGGAAGAGCGCGGCCATGAGCAGCAGCACCGGGAACATGAGCGCGGACGTGGCGTGGTGCACGGCCATGCCGAACGAGGCCAGGAACGCCGCGGCGATCGCGGGCGCCGCGGATGCGCCCGGAAGCAGCGCGGCCCACGCGCACGCCCACGCGGCGGCCACCAGGAACACGTTCAGGGAGTACACCTCCGCGAGCGCGCTCCAGGTCCACGGGTTGAACGACGTGGCGAAGACGGCGGCGGCCGCCGCCGCGGCGAGCACACGCCCGCGCGGCGACGCGCCGGCGTCGCGCAGCGCGAGCATCCGCTCGGCGCCCAGCAGCACGGCGCCCACGGCGAGCGCGGCGAAGAACGCGGACATCAGGTTCATCGCGCGCTCCGGGGAGCCGAGCGGGAGCTTCGCGAAGATGCCGCCGAGCAGCCGGTACAGGGGAACGCCCGGCGGGTGCGGCACGCCGCCGGTCACGCACGTGAGCGCCAGTTCCGCGGAGTCCACCAGCCCCAGCCCCGGCGCGGCCGTGAAGGCGTAGAGCGCGAGCGCGGCACCCGTGGCGGCCGTGGCCGCGACCCACGCGGTCCGCGGAGGGCGCGAAGCCGGAGTCCCGGCCCGGGTCGGCGGTGGCGGACTCGTGGGGCGCAAGAGGCCTCCCTTCCCGGGGACGGGCGGGTCGCACGACCGGCCGGCCCTCCTTCCGGGTGAGGCCGGAGCCTAGGCGCAGGTCCCGGGCCGGGCAAGCCGGGCCCTTGACGGCCGGAGGCCGCCGACCTATGGTTGGCACATGCAACCACTGTCGATCCGACGGCCGGAAGACCCGGCCCTGCGGCGGGACGCCGAGGACCTGCACGAGGCCCTGTCCGAACTGGTGCGCGTGTACCAGTTCCGGGACCGGACGAGCATCTGCTGCCACGGGATCTCGGTGACCCAGTGCTACGCCCTCGAGGCGGTGGTGCAGCGAGGCGCCATCACGATGAACGATCTGGCCGCGCTCCTCTGGCTGGACAAGAGCACGGCGTCGCGCGTGGTGGACGGCCTGGAGAAGGCCGGCCACGTGCGCCGGGTGCCGAACCCGGCGGACGGACGGTCGATCCTGCTGGAGCCCACGGCGGCCGGTCGCGCGCTGCACGCACGGATCGTGCAGGACCTGATCGAGGAGGAGAAGGCGCTGCTGGCGGACTTCGATCCCGAGGTCCGGCAGGCCACGGCCCGGCTGATCGCGAGACTGGCGCGGGCGGTGTCGGAGCGGGCGAGCCGCGTGCGCGGCTGCGTCGCCCCGTCCCCTGAGTAGGATTTCGTTTGCCCTGATAGTTGTCAGAACCAACCACAAGGAGAGTCCCATGACCCCGAAGACCGAAGAGACGACGATCGACCCGGGCCTGCGCGAGGAGATCCGCACACGGTACGCCGAAGCCGCGAAGAGCGTGGGGCGCGGCGCCGCGGCGAGCTGCTGCGGCCCGTCCACCGCGCCCTCGTCCGCTTCCGCCGGCTGCTGCTCGTCCTCCGCCATGCCCGCGTCCACGCCCGCGGCGAGCTGCTGCTCCGGGCAACCGGATCTCGGCTACGACGCCGCCGAGATCGGCACGCTCCCGCCGGACGCGGTGGCAGCGTCGCTCGGGTGCGGAAACCCCATCGCGCTGGCTGAGCTGCACGAGGGCGAGACCGTGCTCGATCTCGGCTCGGGCGGCGGCATCGACGTGCTGCTGTCCGCGCGCCGCGTGGGTCCCGGCGGCCGCGCCTACGGCCTGGACATGACCGACGAGATGCTCGCCCTCGCGCTGGAGAACCAGCGCAAGTCCGGCCTCGCGAACGCGGTGTTCCTGCGCGGGACGATCGAGGAGATCCCGCTGCCGTCCGCGTCGGTGGACGTGGTGATCTCGAACTGCGTGATCAATCTCTCCACGGACAAGCGGCGCACGCTGGCGGAGGCGTTCCGCGTGCTGAAGCCGGGCGGCCGGCTCGCGGTCGCGGACATCGTAACCACGAAGCCCATGCCCGACGCGGTGCGGCACGAGGCCGCGCTGTGGGCGGGCTGCGTGGCGGGCGCGCTGCCGATGGACGAGTACCACGCGATGCTCCGCTCCGTCGGCTTCGAGGAGGTGGGGATCGAGCGTGTCTCCCCGAAGGGCTCCTCCGCCATCGGCGGCGCGGATCCCGCGCAGGCCCCGGCCCTGGCATCGTGGGACGGCGAGGTGCTGAGCGCGTTCGTGCGCGCGCGGAAGGGGACCCGATGATCCGCCGCGCGCTCGCCATCGTCCTGCTCCTTGCCAACGTCGCCGTCGCGGCGCCCGGCGACACGGACCGCCTGCACGACGAGATCCGGCGCGGCACGCGGGCGATGGACCACGCCACGCACCTGTCGGAGCGCATCGGCCCGCGCCTCACCGGATCGACGAATCTGGAGAAGGCGGCGTCATGGGCAGCCGGGCGGTTCGAGGCGTTCGGGCTCGAGCACGTGCGACTGGAGCCGGCGGGGACGTTCCCCGTCGGCTTCGATCGGCTCCGGACCGCCGGACGCATGATCACGCCGGAGTCGAAGCCGCTCGCGTGCGGCACCGAGGCGTGGTCCGCCGGGACGAACGGTCCCCTGCGCGGCGCCGTCCGCCGGACGCCGCCCACCGCGGAGTGGATCGGCGGTCGCCCCGACCTGACCGGCGCGTGGGTCCTGGTGCCGGCGGCGAACACCGCCGACCCGTCGAACCGCGCGATGCTGCTCGCGGCCCTGCGCGGAGCGGGCGCGCTCGGCGCGCTGCTCGCCTCGCCGGACGAGCGCATCCTGGCGGGCGGGCGCCCGCCCGTCTCCACGGAGGAGATCGGCACGTTCCCCGCCGTCACGCTCGCGAAGTCGGCGTGGGAGGAGCTGGACTCCCTGGCCGAGCGCGGGGCCGCGCCGATCGTGGAGTTCGACATCGCGGTGACCGTCGCGGCGGGACCGCGCCCGCTGGCGAACGTCACGGCGGAAATCCGCGGCGCGGAGCGCCCGGACGAGATCGTGATCGTGGGCGGGCATCTGGATTCGTGGGACCTCGCCACCGGCGCCACGGACAACGGCGCCGGCGTCGCCACGACGCTGGAGGCGGCGCGGCTCCTCGCCGCGTCGGGCGTGCGGCCGGCGCGCACGATCCGGTTCGTGCTGTTCACGGGCGAGGAGCAGGGGCTGATCGGCTCCACCGCGTACGCGGCGGCGCACGCGGACGAGATGTCCCGGATCTCCGCGGTCCTGATCCAGGACGGCGGCGCGGGCGCCATCCGCGGGATCGAGGCGCCGGCCGCGACCGCGGCGGTGCTTCGCGATCTCTTCGCGCCGCTCGCGAGCCTGGACGCGCGCCAGCCCTTCGCCGTGCACGAGGTCGCGGCGCTCGCGCCGGATGCGCTCGCGGCGTGCCTGACGTCCTGCGCGAACCCCACCGCATCCTGTGCTGCGCAGTGCGCAGGGTCGGCACCGGCATCCTGCGCCCCGGGCTCCGCCTCCTGCAACACGGGCTCCGCCTCGTCGGCCTCGTGCGCCCCGGGCGCCGCGGCATGCAGCGCCGGTTCCGCCTGTCCGAGCGACCACTGGCCGTTCCTGCAGGCGGGCGTTCCGGCGTTCCTGTGGCGGCAGGACGGAACCGACTACGAGCGGACGCACCACACGCACCTGGACGGGCTGGACGCCCTGAATGCGGGCGCCCTGGAGCACTCCGCGCGGATCGTCGCGCTCGCGGCGCTCCGTGTGGCGGACGCGCCGACGCTCCTGCCCCGCGAGTCCGCGGCGTCCGCGTCCGCGAAGGGCGTTCCGGCCGCCCCGTCGCGGTAGGATCGGCGGCGACGGCCCGCGGGCCGTCGCCGCTGCACCACCCGCGCCGTATACTGCGCGGGCCATGCAGCCCATCATCCTCACGCTCGCCGGTTCGGACTCCTCCGGCGGCGCCGGCATCCAGGCGGACCTGAAGGCCATCACCGCCTGCGGCGGGTACGGGGCCTCCGTGATCACGGCGGTCACCGCGCAGAACACGCGCGGCGTCACGGCCGCGGAGGGATTGCCGCTCCCGCTCATCGACGCGCAGATCGACGCTGTCTTCGCCGACCTTCGCGTGGCCGCGTGCAAGACCGGAATGCTCGCGTCCGTGGAGATCGTGCGCACCGTGGCGGCCGGCATCGCGCGGCACGCGCCGCCCGCCTACGTGTGCGACCCCGTGATGATCTCGAAGTCCGGCCACGCGCTCCTCGCGGACGACTGCGTGGCCGCGGTCACGGCGGAACTGGTCCCGCGCGCCACGGTCGTCACGCCGAACGTGCACGAGGCCGAGCGGCTCACGGGCCTCGCCGTCCGCACGCCGGCGGACGCGGAGCGCGCCGGTCGCCGGCTGGTGGAGCAGGGCGCGCGCGCGGCGCTCGTGAAGGGCGGCCACCTCGCGGAGCACCGCGGCACGGACGTCCTCGTCACGCGGGATGCCGTCACGGTGATCCCGGGCGAATGGATCGACACGCCGCACACGCACGGCACCGGATGCACGTACTCCGCGGCCATCGCCACGCACCTCGGCCGCGGGTTCGGCCTGGAGGAGGCCGTGCGGCGCTCGAAGCGGTTCCTCACCGAGGCCATCCGCGCCGGGTGGGCCGTCGGCGGCGGGCACGGGCCCACGGATCCCTTCTTCTTCCTGCGCGTGCATGCGAAGGACGCGGCGTCGTGGCGCGCCTGGCTCGCGGAGGCGCCGTGATCCCCGAGGCGTGGATCGAGGACGTGCTGCGGCTCAAGCGCTTCCCGCGCACCGGCTGGCTGCGGGTGGGCGTGCCCGCGCCGGAGTCCGTGGCGGACCACGCGTTCTCGGCGGCGCTGCTGGGCTGGCGCATCGCGCGCGAGGCGGGCGGCCTGGACGCCGCGCGTGTCGCGCTGCTCCTCCTCGTGCACGACCTGCACGAGGCGCAACTGGGGGACGTGCCCACGCCGGCGAAGCGCTGGCTGCCGGAGGGCGCGCTCGACGAGGCGGAGCGCCGGATCGTGGACGACCAGTGGCAGGGCGACGCGGACGGCGCCGCGCTCGCTCGCGAGTTCCTGGACGGCGGGACGCCGGAAGCGCAACTCGCGCGCGCCGTGGACAACCTGGAGTTCGTGCTGGAGGCCGCGGCCCGGGTGCGCGCGGGGGCGGCGGGACCGCGCGAGATGCTGGCCCGCGTGCGCGCCGGCGCGGCGTTCGCGCACCCGCTCACGCGTCCCTACGTGGAGCGCGCGGAGGCCGGGCTGCCGGCCCGGTAGGATCGCGTGCTCGCGCTGCGCAACACGCTCTTCTTCCTGCTCGTCCCGGGCGTCCTCGGGATCCTCGTGCCGTACCTGCTCGCGGCGCGCTCCCACGCGGCCACGCCGCGCACGGCCGCGGTCGTGCTGGGCGTGCTGCTGATCGCCGCGGGGGTCCTGCTGCTCGTTCCCTGCGTGGTGCAGTTCCACCGCCACGGCGGCACCCCGGCGCCGGTGGATCCGCCGCGTCGCCTGGTGATCCGCGGCCCGTACCGCTGGACGCGCAACCCCATGTACGTGGCGCTCGCCGCCATGCTGGCCGGGCAGATCGTGTTGCATCCGGCGCGCGCCCTGCTGCTCTACGCCGCGATCGTCCTGGCCATCGTGTCCGCGTTCGTCGTGCTGTACGAGGAGCCCGCGCTCCGCGCGCGCTTCGGCGCGGAGTACGAGGAGTACGTCGCGCGCGTCCCGCGCTGGCTCCCCCGCCGGCCGCGTCCGGGCCGATGAGGGTGGACCGCTTCGCCGTCCCGGGTTAGCCTCCGCCCGTTCGGCTCTTTCCCCCGAGTTCCCGGCTCCCTCGCGGAGCCCTCGCCGAGGAGGCTCGCCCATGAAGACCTGTTCCCTCATCCGGGTCGCCGCGGTCGCGATGCTCCTGGTCGCCGCGCGCGGCGCGTCCGCCCGGGAGTTCGTGGATCCCGCGTTCTGGCTCACCCCCGGCGGCGGCATCGCCTGGCCTCCGGCGGAACTGGGCTACGGCCAGGGCGACGTGGACGACACGCAGCCCATGTTCGGCGGCATCCTGGGCGTGAAGCTCGTCCCGAACCTGGGCCTCGAGGCGCGCGGCCATCTCGGCTCGAACGAGGACCTGGACAACCTGGATCTCCTCCACGGGTCGGGGAACCTCACGTGGTTCCTCACGCAGCGCACCGTGCTCGTCCCGTTCGCCACCGCGGGCGGCGGCGCCGTGCGCCTCAAGAACGACAGCAACGACGAGGAGACGAAGTTCGCGTGGAACGTGGGCGGTGGCGTGCTGCTCCGCTTCACGGACCAGATCGGCCTGCGCGTGGACGCGCGGCGGATCAGCTACGAGCTGCCGGACTTCTTCGGCGAGGAGGAGTTCCGGCCGCACACCGAGGTCTTCGCCGGGTTGAACATCGGCTTCGGCGGCACCCCGCGCGACACGGACGGGGACGGCATCCCGGACCGCATCGACGCGTGCGCGGACACGCCGATGGGCGCGCGCGTGGACGCGTCCGGCTGCCCGATCGACGGCGACGCCGACGGCGTGCCGGACGGCATCGACCGCTGCGACGCCACGCCGAAGGGCGCCACCGTGGACGCGCTCGGCTGCCCCACGGACTCCGACGGGGACGCCATCCTGGACGGCATCGACGAGTGCTCCGGCACGCCTAAGGGCGCGAAGGTGGACCCGAAGGGCTGCCCGCTGGACTCGGACGGCGACAAGGTGTTCGACGGCCTCGACCAGTGCGAGGACACGCCGAAGGGCTGCACGGTGGACGCCACGGGCTGCCCCGCGGACGCGGACGGCGACGGCGTGTGCGACGGCGTGGACACCTGCCCCGACACGCCCGCGGACGTGCGCGTGGACGCGAAGGGCTGCCCGATCGTGCTCACCGAGAAGGAGACGGAGCTGCTGGACACCGGCATGATCCGGCTCCAGAACATCAACTTCGACTCCGGCAAGGCCACGATCAAGCCCGAGTCCTTCGCGGCGCTCGACGAGGTCGGGGACATCCTCGGCCGGTGGCCGGGCCTGCGCATCGAGGTCGGCGGGCACACGGACTCGCAGGGCAGCGAGGAGTTCAACCAGAAGCTCAGCGAGGACCGCGCCGCCGCCGTGCGCGAGTACCTCATCGGCAAGTTCCCCACGCTCAACGCGGAGCAGCTCACGTCGGCCGGGTACGGCGAGAGCACGCCGGTGGCGCCGAACGATACGGCGTTCAACCGCGCGAAGAACCGCCGCGTGGAGTTCAAGGTGCTGAACACGGAAGCGCTGAAGCGCGAGACCGAGAAGACGCGCCTGGCGCCGAAGAACTAGATAAGATCCGAGCAGTCCCCGCCTTGCGGGACTTGGGGGCCGGTCCCAATGGGGCCGGCCCCGACCTCGTGCATGGTCGCCTCGGGCCAGAGCAACCTGACAACTATCAGTTCCGAGCCTGACATTCGTCCTTCTGCCCGCTTGCTCAGCGGCGCACCTTGCCAGCAAGGACAGCGCGGCGTTTGGGGACCCTTGCTGTCCGGGAGGGTTGTGATGAGCGGACTAACGGGTTGCTCTTGGAGGGCACGTGGACGGCTCGTCAGCACTCGCCGCTTGGTCCCATCAGCGGCGATCGGATTGGTCCTGGCACTTGCGTTGCAGGGGGGGGCGGTCGCAGACGATGATCGCAGTCTCTGCGGTCACGGGGATGTGGCGCTGGGTCCCTTCGGCACGACGATCGAGGCGACGGGTGAGCAGCGCGCCCTGTTCGTATTCGCGCGCTTCCCGGATGGCCAGGACGTGGGCGGCGCGGGAGACTCCATTCCGGAGTGCAGCGGGTGCGGTCCTGGCTGGCCGTCCGGAACGACGTCGCTGCCGGTTTGGGCGCACAGCCTGCTGGAGGATACGGACACCCCCGCGATCCCGGGCAGCCTGACGCACTTCTTCCACGAGATGTCCGGAGGCACCCACATCCTGCGGGGAGTCACCCTGGACACGGTGGTCACCTCCGACACCACGATCGCGTGGTACCACGACAACGCGCCCACTGGGCACACGGCGATTCTGCGCGCCAACCGCCACATCCTGGAGAAGGTGGACTCGCTCGTCGATTTCTCCGAGTTCGATCTCACGGGGGACGGCAGCAACGGGCCCGACGGCCGTGTCGACTACGTGTTCATCTACTATCAATCGGTCAGCACGAACGACTCGGGAACGGTCAAGCGCATCGGCGGAGACTATGCGGGGTACTCGCAGATCGTCTCCTCTGCCTTCGATCTGGACTCGACAACGATCGCGGTCGAGTCGGGGAGCGTGCTCTTCCCGGCAGTCTACGCACTGAGCGAGCACAACTTCACGGTGATCCGGCATCGCTGGCAAGTGGCCGCGCTTGCTGCCCATGAGTACGGCCACGATCTCGTCTACCAGGCGCCCTACACGCTGACGACCGTACACTTGTGCGCGGTCAGCCGCTACGGGATCATGCAGGGGTACACGATCCCGCCCGTGATGCTGATGGAGGGCATCGTCCGCCACAAGCTGGGTTGGATCAGCCCACCGGTCGTTCCGTGGCCCCAGAGTTTTCCCTTCGACACGACCATCGCCCTGAGCGCGTCGTACCGTGATGCCGATGCGTCCTTCGTGATCGTGGAGACGGAAGAACAGACACCGGGCCGGGAGCAGTACTTCCTCCTGGAGGCACGGCGGGACAGCCTCGCCGGAGGTTACGACACCCCGCAGCCACCCGACGCCGGGTGCTGCGTGAAGACCCTGGAAACGGGCACGGGACTGCTCATCTCGCACATCCGGGAGCAAGGCAACGACCTTTGGAGCCCGGTGGTGACGGAGCCGCCCCTCGTGGACATCGAGGTCGGGAGCGGTCGGTTCGGAGTCCCCTCGGGAGTCCCTGATCCCGTCAGTGGCCACAGCCTCATCACGTCCGACCCCTGCAACGCGGGTGGGGCGCTGGGGAACCGATCGGGAAGGCCGGGGGACCTCTTCCAGCCGAGCACGGGGCTCGGCACATCGTCGAACACGTTCGCGCCGTACACGAACCCGAATACGAATCTCTACAACGAAGGGTCGCTGAATCCCACGTGGCAGGGGCGCTACAGTGGGATCACCATCGACCAGATCCGCTGGACGGCGGGCGGCGACTCGATCCTCGCCCGGATCCACATCGAGGACCCGGCGAACGCGCCGGTGCACGCGGACACGTTGAAGGTGGACACGGTTTGGCGGGGGCTGGTGCAGCTCACGGGGGACCTCGTGGTGGCGCCGGGCGTGTCCCTGACGGCGGAGGAGGGGACGTGGGTCGTGCTGCGGGCCGGCCCGGACGGAGACCGGTTCGAGCGCGGCGCGGATCCGGAGCGGGTGGAGGTGATCGTGCCGGGGACGTCCGACCTGCGGGGCGATAGCGGCGCTGGCGTGGAGTTCACGTCGTCGCGGGACAACGACTTCACGCATCCGGTGAGGGTGACGAGCGGGGGCATCGCGTCGGTGTCGGAGTACCCGGGCGAGGACACGGATCCCGCTCCGGGGGACTGGTACAGCCTGCGGTTCAAGGACGTGGACCCGAACGCGCCGCCGAGCAGCGTGCGGGAGGTTGACTTCGACTTCCCGGTGTTCGCGATCGAGGTGGACTCGCTGGGCGGGACGCTCTATCGGAACCGGTTTGCGAACGCGGACTCGGCGGATATCCATGTGCGCCGGGACGTGCGGATCCCGGCGGGGCAGACGTGGGACCTGTACGCGCCGACGCGGGTGCTGGTGAACCACACGGACCCGGACGGGACCGGGGAGGACCCGGACCGGGTGGAGATCCTGGACCATGGGGACTTCTTCACGAGCCGCCCGGCGTGGGCGTTGTCCACGGACTGGGTGTGGTTCACGGTGCGGGCGGCGGCGCAGAGCCCCGGGGCGTGGGCGGGGATCGTGGCGGAGCTCCTGCAGGCGAAGGGGAGCGTGAAGGACGCGGACATCGGGTATGCGGTGGACCCGTTGCGGTACACTTACCTCATGAACACGGCGACGGTGGAGGACTCGAACTTCCACCACTACACGGGGATCGGGTTCCTGGACGAGTGGTCGCGGGCGTCCGTGATCGGGAACCGGTTCCGGGGGAGCGGGAGCGCGACCAAGGAAGGCGGTGCCTCGGCGGGCATCAAGTCGATCTTCTCCCTGCCTCGGATCGAAGGGAACACCGTGGACTGGCATCGGGAGCACGGGATCAAGCTGGAGTGGACGAAGGCGGCGTGCCTGAACACGGCGGTGGAGGACAGCGTCTTCGTGGCGGGGAACACGCTGACGGGAGCGGGCGAAGACAACAGCTCCTTCAACCTCGGCACGGGGCTCGCGATCTCGTGGGGTTGCGCGAAGCGGCACCTGCGTGTTGTCGGGAACACGATCACCGCGTGGTTCAATCGTGGCGTCGATCTCCTGCAGTGCGCGGAGACACGCCTCGCCTGCAACGACATCATCGACAACCGGCAAGGTCTCGGCCATAGCCGCGACGGGTCGCAGACCGAGACGGATCCCGTCCGGCTGCGCGCGAACACGCTGCACGACAGCTACGACGTGAACCTCTGGCTGGACGACGCGGTCAAGCTGAAGCTCTACGACAGCGGCGGCCTTGCCTACGCCAAGGAGAACGGGTTCATGCCGGACTCGGCCGACGCGGGCGGCCTGCAGTACAACATCGACCACCAAGACGGGTCGCTCGCAACACTCGACGCTCGATACAGTCACTGGATGTCTGGGAGTGGCGAGACTCTGGCGGATCCGCAGTCCCAGGCTTACGTGGCCTACCTCCGGGCTCGGATCCGGGGCAACTCGACCAAGGTCAACATCAACGATCCGTTGAGCGCCGCGACAACTCTGTGCGCGGTCAGCGGCATGGTGGCGGGCGGCGTTCCGGAGGTCCTGGACTCGGATCGGACCGGAGCGGGAGTTCCCCGTGTCGAACTCCAGCTCGCCGGCTCCGGGGGCTTCGACCGAACGACGTTCCTGCTCGGTGCGCCGCAAGGTGCCCGGGGCGTTCGCGTGCGGATCTACGACGTACGGGGTCGGCTGGTCGCCTCAGTGCTGGACGAGGCGGAGGTCCCCGCGGGGGAGCGGGCGTTCTCCTGGAATCGGCGGGACCAAGCGGGCACGCCAGTGGCATCGGGCGTGTACTTCGTGCGCCTCGATACGTCGATCGGGGCGGCGACCGCCAAACTGGTGGTGGTCCGATGATCGGGCGGTCGATGGTCCTGGGCGCCATGGCTCTGCTCGGCTCTTCCTTGGCTCACGCGGCGACGTACCGGGTGCCGGAGGACCGACCCACCGTTCTGGCTGCGCTGGACGCGGCCGTAGCCGGGGATTCGGTGTTGGTCGGTCCGGGCACGTGGACGACCCGGGCGACCCGCACGACGGTGGTGTTCGGGGGACCGTCGCCCGTGAGAGCGAACGGGTTCATCCGCGCTGGAGTGACGATCATCGGGACGGCAGGGCCGGAGGCGACCGTTCTTGAAGCAGATACGGAGGCGCAGACCGGGGTGCTCCTGCACGTCCTCGTGCGGGCAGATCAGCCTGCGCCGGGGACGATCACGATTCGTGGTCTCACGCTTCGTGGACGGGGGCAGTTTCACCGCCCGATGACGGCGGCGTTCTGCGATCTGGTGATGGAGGACTGCATCCTCGAGGACCTGGGCTATGGCGTTCGCGTGGACGACTGCGACGTCGCCATCCGCAGATGCATCTTCCGGAACAACGATGGAACAGGCCTCGCAGCCGAGGTCGTGGGGCTAGAGCAGTTTGAGGGCGCCGTTACCGTTGAGGACTGCCTGTTCGAGAGGAATCGAGGCTCGATGCTGTTCTCGATGACGCTTCCCGTGGCGGCCTCCGGGACGTTCCGCCGGAACACGATCCGGGGGAATTGGGCGACGGTTCTCACCGCTACCGAGGTCTATCTGTTGACCTTCGAGGACAACCTCGTGATCGGGAACGTCCCGTCGTCTTTCGGAACGCTCGTGAGCGCGTATAGCAGCCAAGGCACAATCTCCGAGAACACGTTCGCGTTCAACGCGGCTGGCTCGCCCCTCGGAATCGGCATTGTGGAGACGAACTTCCGGACGGACATCGTGGGAAACACGTTCTACGGGAACGACCCGGGGAGCAGCCGGCAGGTAGTTTTCACGCGCACAAGCGAGCCGTTCCACTTCAGGGACAACGTGATCGCCGGGACGCTGAACGGCGTGGGGTACTGGAACTGGGGACCCTTCCGCCCCACCGACGGCTGCAACGTCTTCTGGGACAACCCCTCCGGCCACTTCTCCGGGTACACCCCGCAGCCCACGGACCGCATCGCGGATCCGCTCTTCTGTGAGGCGGACGCGGGCGTGTTCACCGTGCGGGAGGGTTCCCCCTGCCTCCCTGGCGGAGTCCCCGGCTGTGGCCAGATCGGCGCCTGGGGCGAAGGGTGCGGGATCGTGTCGGTCCAGCCGACCTCCTGGGGCCGGATCAAGAACCTCTATCGGGAAGGAGACGCACGATGAATCGGATCCTGAGGACGGGGGCGACGGTCGCCGTGTCGCTCCTGCTCGCGAGCGGCACCGCTGTCTCAGCCTCGCGCGAGCTCGCAGTGGGCAGCGCCCGGGCGATCCAGCGGGAGGACGGGGAGGCGCGAGTCCTGTTCCGGGTCCCGGGTCTTGCGGAGCTGACCGGTCAGTTCGTGACGGGCGCCACGCTGGAGATCCCGCTGGCACGAGCGGCCGCGGAACGGGATGTGGACGTATACCTGTTCGCGGTGTCGCAGGACTGGACGGACGGCGCGGTGAGCTGGACGTCGCCGTGGCGCATCCCGGGCGGGGAGTGGGACCTGGACCACTACGCCATCGCGAATCTCGGCCCGCGGAACGGCACCGGCGTCCTGCGCTTCGACGTCTCCACGCTGGTGCGCGCCATGGTGGACGGGGACGTTCCGGCCCACGGGTTCATCCTGACGGCGGGTCCGGCGGAGGGTGTTGGCCGCTTCCGGCCCGAGGATCTCGCGGCGTTGGGCGATCTCTCGAACGCCACGCTCTCGGTGAGCTTCCACCGGGCGAAGCGGATGCCCGATTGGGTGGGACTACCGGACCGCACCGGCTCCTGACCCTGCCGCGCGGGTGCGACCTCCCACAGGCGGTCGCACCCGCTGCCCGTTCGTTGACCACCCTCTTGGCCCGGTGCTGCCTTGCCCGCGCGACGCGGGGGCAACGCCCGCCGCTCTACCGCAGCGGCACGTCCCCGCGCGGGCCGTGCGGATCGATGCGGTCGCGCCGCTTCCCCCACACGATGTCCTTGATGCTGTCCTGCCCGAGGAACTGCGCGGGGAACCCGGGCTCCACCGCGGACGCGGCATCCAGCCGCGCCACGGCCTCCGCGGGCAGCTCCGTGTCCAGCGCCGCCAGGTTCTCCTCCAGCTGCGCCGCCGTGCGCGCGCCGATCATCGGGATCACGCCGGGCTTCGCGCGCAGCCAGTTGATGGCGGCCTGCGCCGGCGTGCAGCCTGCGTCCCTCGCCACCGCGACGGTCTCACGCGCGATGGCCAGGTTCCGCTCCGAGACGCGCCGGCTGCCGGCGGCGATGCGCCGCCCCGGCTTCCCCGCGTCCGCCTCCGTGGCGTACTTCCCCGTGAGCAGCCCCGATCCCAGCGGCGACCACGCCAGCACCCCGAGGTCGAAGTGCGCCGCCATGGGCAGCAGCTCGCGCTCCACCGTGCGCTCGATGAGGCTGTACTCGATCTGCAACCCCACGAACGGCGTCCAGCCGCGCAGGTCCGCCATCGTGTTCGCGGCGGACACCACCCACGCGGGCGCGTCCGAGATGCCCGCGTACAGGATCTTGCCCGCGCGGACGAGGTCGTCGAAGGCGCGCATCACCTCGTCGATGGGCGTGAGGTAGTCCCACGCGTGCAGCCAGTACAGGTCCACGTAGTCCGTGCCCAGCCGCTTCAGGCTGGCCTCCACGGACTGCACCATGTTCTTGCGGTGGTTCCCCGAGAAGTTCGGATCCTGCGGGTCCATCGTGAGCGTGTACTTCGTGGCCAGCACGAAGTGCGCGCGCTCGGCCGCGATCATCTCGCCGAGCCACTTCTCGCTGGTGCCTTCCGTGTAGCGATTCGCGGTGTCGACGAAGTTCCCGCCGCGCGCGACGTAGGCGTCGAACACGCGGCGACACTCCTCCTTCGGCGAGCCCCAGCCCCACTCCTCGCCGAAGGTCATGGTGCCCAGGCACAGCTCCGACACGCGGAGCCCGCTCCGGCCGAGCAGCTTGTATCTCATGACGTTCCGCCGGGAGCGCGCAGCTTGCGGATGTGCGCGAGCGTGCCGGAGAGCTCGCGGCGCAGCCGCACGAGCGACACGAGGTCGTCCCGGATGGTCTTCAGCAGCTCCACGCGCGAGTCCAGGTCCTCCACCCAGCTCACCGGGACCTCGCCCAGGGTGTACCCGGTCTTCTCCGCGAGCACCAGCAGCTCCGTGTCGAAGAACCACTTCCGGTCCTTGAGCAGCGGCACGAGGAGCTGGGCCACCTCGCGGCGCACGCCCTTGAAGCCGCACTGCGCGTCGGTGAAGCGCGTGCCGTAGAAGGCGCGCACGAGCAGGTTGTACCCGCGGGAGAGGATCTCGCGCTTGAGGCTGCGCGTGGTGTTCGCGCCCTTGCGGAGCCGGGAGCCGATCACCACGTCGTTCCCGTTGCGCAGGAGCTGCATCATGTCGGGGAACGCGGCCAGGTTCGTGGACAGGTCCACGTCCATGTACGTGACGTACGCCGCCGGGCTCTCCAGCCACGTGGTCCACAGCGCCACGCCGCGGCCCTTGCGGTCCAGCCGGCGGTACACCACCTCGGGGTAGCGCTGCTCCAGCTCCCGGCCCACGGCCTCCGTGCCGTCGATGGAGGCGTTGTCCGCGATGACCACGCGGAAGCCGCGGAAGTCGTGCGCGCGGAGGAAGTCCACGAGCGTGGGGATGCTCCGGGGGAGCGCCTTCTCCTCGTTGTAGACGGGGACGATCACGTCCACTTCGGGCGCGGGCGTGGAGGCGCGTTCCTGGCTCAAGGAGTCCCTTCCGGTTCAGTCCAGGAAAGAGCTTACCCTTCCGCGGGGCGGTCGCGCCACGGGTGCGGCGCCATCCCGCCGCAGCTCACCAGATGGGGCGAACCGGGAACGAGTCGAAATCCCGCAGGAGACGCAGGATCCGCACGACGTTCCACACGATCGACCCCGCCAGCGCCGCGCGGACGACGTGCCGCAGGATCCCCGGCGCGTTCGCAAGCGCCGCCCCGGCAAGGAGCATGAACGCCGGCAACATCGTGCAAAGGTGCTTCGTCTGCCGCCAGTCCGTGGCGGTGAAGAGCACCGCGCCGGCGGCCGCCCACAGGAAGCACACCCCCGCGAGGCTCCGCGCCTCGGCGGACCCGCCGGCGCGCCGCGCGAGGACGGGCGCGGCGAGCCACCCGGCCAGCGCGGTGGCGGCGAACGCGGGTCCGGCCTGCCGGGCGAAGTCCGTCCACACCTCCAGGGGCCCCGGGTAGGACAGCCGCACGGCGGCGGCCTGGCCCGCGGCGGCGGCGAAGCGGCGGAAGCCGTGCTCCAGCAGGTTGTCGAGGACGAAGTCCTCCGGAGCGATCACGAGCCCGAACAGCGCGAAGCCGCCGGCCGCCACGGCCATCCCCGCGAGGATGGGAACCGACCCCGCGGCGCCGGCCGGCAGCGCGCGCAGCCGCGCCAGGATCTCCGACCCCGCGGCCGCGGCCCCGGCCGCGATGGCCTTCTGGCTGGTGAACATGGCCACGAAACCGGCCGCGGCGCGGGCCGCGCGCGTGGCCTCCGGATCGCACGCGACCCGCGCCACCAGCAGGAACGTGAGCGCCTCGGGCGCGAAGTAGCCGCCGTACCCCAGCCGCACCACGACCTCCGGCAGCGTGAGCGACGCGGCGGCCACGAGCGCCGCGTCGCCGCGGCCGAGCCCGATCGCCAGCAGCGAGAGGAGCAGCAATGCGCCGAACGCGGCGGCGAGCGCGACGTTCGGCGCCCGCGTCCCGAAGAGCGCGGGATCGCGCAGGAAATCTCCGTACACGTCGCGCGTCCACACGACCCCGCGATCCGGCGGCCGCTCCTCGAAGCGCAGCGCGCGGAGCGCGCGTTCCACGGACGGGCGGCGCGCGTCGGGCGGCTGCTTCGCCTCCTCCTTCCGCGCCGCGTCGTACGGCGGACGCACGGTCCCGATCTCGCCGGTCAGCACCAGGGTCTCCGCGTTGAGCCAGTGCAGGTACAGCGGGTGCGCGAAGAAGTACAGCGTGCTGCGGTCCGTGAGCCCGAACGGGGTCAGCCGCGCGGCGAGTCCGTACGCCGTGTTCTGCGCGTCCATGTCCTGGTCCTGCAGCGGTGGCACGATGTGGCGCGCCGCCGTGTACGCCAGCGCGAAGGCCAGCGCGGCGCTCGCCAGCGCGAGGCCCGCGGCGCCGCGCGGCGCGAGCGACGGCGCGCCGTGGCGGCGCAGCCCGACCGCCGCCGTCAGCAGCGTGAGCGCCCCGAGCGGCGCGGCCAGACCGGCGGGCGTGAGCGGGAGGCCCAGCGCCTTGCGCAGCGCGAGCGCGAGGAACCCGAGCAACCAGCCGCCGAGGACGAACGCCGCGAAGCCGTCGGCCGCGCGCCGCCGCCCCCACGCCAGCGCGGCCGCCGCGCCCGGCGCCCCGACCGCCGCGGCGCCCACGAGGAGGACGCCCGGCGCGTCGAAGCGCACGGGAACACCGAGCAGGAAGGGAACGAAGGGAAGGGCGAGGGCCGCCGCGACGCCGGCGTTCCGCGCCGTCATGCCGCGGTGAAGTCCGGTTGCAGCGCGCCGCCCGGGAGCGAGCGCCACGGCAGCCACACGAGCCACACGCCGGCCACGCGGATGTCGGACTTGCGCGGCTTCACCGGGACCTCCGTCACCTCCAGCGCCGCGGGATCCACCTCGGCGTCCATGGCCGCGAGCTCCGCCTCCAGCTCCTTCTCCAGCTCGGCCAGCTTCGCGCGGTTCGTCTCCAGCGTCTCCTGCGCGTGGCGCACGTCCTCCTGCTCGCGCGCCACGCGGCCCGCGGAGCGGAGCGCGGTGGACGCGCGGCCCACCGTGCCGGTGCTGATGGCCTTGCGGCCGAGCAGCGCGCCGAGCACCGTGGCGCCCACCGAGATCGCGGTCTGGAAGGACTGCTGGCCCTGCTGCGACTTCTCCTTCTCCACGCGCTGCTCGTCCTTGCGCACGCGCTCCGCCAGCGCCGCCACCTTCGCGTCGTACTTCGCGCGCAGCTTCGCGCACGCGAGGTCGCGCGCCTCGCGCTGCTTCTGCGCCACGCGTCCGCGGAACGCGCCCTCGTCCTCCCCGGGCGCGGACACGACGTCGCCGGCCTTGCGCAGCACGAGCGACGCGTCCCGGTACAGGCGCGTCGACAACGCGCGCGCCCACTTCTCGTAGGACGCCGGCCGCGCCGCCTCCGCGGGCAGCGCGTCCCAGCGCGCCGCGCCCTCCGGCGCATCCGCGAGATCCTTCGCCGAGAGCGCGGTGGCCTCGGCGCCCTCCCACGGATCCTCCGCGCCCTCGCCGAGCGGCGCGAGGAGCGCACGGTCCTCCCACAAGTCCACGCCCGCCCGCGCGTCCACGAAGTGCAGGGACGCCATGCCGAGGAGTGCGGGGCGATACCACAGCGAGCCGCCGCCGGCCGCGCCGCTGCCCGGCGCGAACGCCTGCCGGATGCCCGGCGGCAGGACGGGCCGGTCGCTCGCCCCGGCGGACTCCGCGGCGGGTGCCGCGGGCGTGGCGGAGGTGGTGGGCGCCGCGGCGGTGGCCGCCGTCACGCCCGCCGCCGCCTTGCGCGGGCCCATCAGCCGCTCGATCTGCACGCGCGTCATCGGCCCCGCGAGGTACGACATGCACCACCGCGTCTCGAACAGCGCCGGCGCGCTCTCGTGCACGTTGTGCAGGAGGAAGCGGCGCTTGCCGAGCCCGGACAGCACCGTCTGCATCGCGCCGCGGTCGAACGCCGCGCCGCCCGCCGCGCTCGCGCCCTCCAGTCCGTCCAGCACGCGCAGCACGTCGCGCTCGGTCTGCAGCCGCCCGATCATCCACGTGCCCGCGTTGGACAGCGCCTTGTAGTCCAGGTCCACGGGGTTCTGCGTGCACAGCACCACGCCGAGCCCGTACGCGCGCGCCTGCTTCAGCAGGGTGAGCAGCGGCTTCTTGGACGGCGGGTTCGCGGTAGGCGGCAGGAAGCCGAACACCTCGTCCATGAGCAGGATCGCGCGCAGGCTTCCCGTGCCGGGCTGCGCGCGCATCCAGGAGATCACCTCGCCCAGCAGCATCGTGACGAAGAACATGCGCTGCGCGTCGTCGAGGTGCGCAAGCGAGACGATCGACACGCGCGGCTTCCCGTCCGGCGCGTACAGGAGCGCGCCGGCGTCCAGCGGATCGCCCTCGCGCCACGCGGCGAACGCGGGGGACGCGAGCAGGTTGTTCATGCGCATCGCCAGCGCGAAGCGCTCGGCCTGGGGGTAGAACGACTCCAGGTCCAGCACGCCCACGCGCTCGAACGGCGGCGCCTGGATCGCGCGGATGAGCGCCGCGAGGTCCAGGCTCCGTCCCTCGCGCCACGCGCCGTCCAGCAGGGTGGACAGCAGGATATGGTCGCGGCTCTGCACGGGATCCGCGTCCAGTCCCAGCAGGAACAGCAGGCCGCCGGCCGTGGCCTCCACGCGATCGCGCAGCGCCTCGGCATCGCCGCGCACGTCGGGGGCGGGCGCCGCGAGGGAGCGCAGCACGGCGATGGGAAGTCCCGCGGATCCGCCCGGCGTGTAGATGGCGAAGTCCGCGGCGTCCTTCAGCCGCCGGATCCGCTCCCCGTCCTGGTCCCAGGACGCCAGCCCCTCGCGCCACGACTTCGCCGCGCGCGCGGCCGCCTCGTCCGGCGTCATCCCGCCCGCCGATGCGGCGGCCTCGTCCACCCACGGCCGGAAGTCCGCGGGCGCCAGCTCCGGGAACGTGAGCAGCAGGTTCCCGAGGTCGCCCTTCGGGTCCAGCGCGATGACGGGGACGCGATCGATCGCCGCCTCCTCGAGCAGCCCGATCCCCAGCCCGGTCTTCCCGCTGCCGGTCATGCCCACGACCACGGCGTGCGTCGTGAGGTCCTTGCTGTCGTACAGGAGCGGAGCCGGCGACGCGGCGGCGGACGCCGGGTCCACCTCGCGGCCGAGGTAGAAGACGCCGAGCTTCTCGTAGGTGCGGTCCATTGCGAGCCTCCCTCGTCGGGCAGGCTAGCCGGGCCGGACGGCGCGAGCAAGCGCACCGCACCGCGACTCCATGCCGGCGTCGCGCGTGCGCCGCGCGGAACGAAAGGGGCCCGACGGATGCCGGTGTCCTCCCCGGTAGGCTCTCCCCCCAATTGAGATCACACTGCCGGAGACTCGCCGTTCCCGCCGGGCCTCGCCCCTTCGGACCGCGCGCGCGCCGGAAAGTCACGTTCGCGGGAACGCCGGGCGCCGTGGTACCGTCCGGCGGTGGCATCCGCGGGGTGCGTGCGCCCGGATAGCGCGTTGCGTCCCAACGACTTCCCTCCTCCGCCGGGGTCCCGTGAGAGTCGCGATCGTCGGTCTCTACCCGCGGGATCCGGCACGGCTGCGCGGCGGCGTGGAGGCGGTCACGCTCCAGCTCAGCCGCGGGCTCGCGCGCATCCCGGACGTCGACGTCCACGTGCTCGTGTCCGAGGCCGGACGGCCGCCGGGCGTGGAACGGCCGGAGCCCGGGATCACCGTGCACTCGCTGGGCGGCGCGGCGCGCTTCGGGAACCTGCTGTTCGCGCTGCCGGACCGGCGCCGCATCGCGCGCGCCCTGCGTGCGCTCGCGCCGGACATCGTGCACGCGCACGGCGCGCACCGCGAGTCGCTCGGCGCGCTGGAGAGCGGCCTGCCCACGGTGGTCACGATCCACGGCATCCTCGAGGCGGAGATCGGGCTGGAGCGCAGCCTGGGGAAGCGCGTGCGCGGCATGTTCCGGCGGCAGCTCGTGGCGGCCGCCTTCCGTCGCATGCGCAACGTGATCCTCCTGACCCCCGAGGTGGAGGAGCACTACCGCGACCGGTTGCGCGGCGCGCGCACCTGGGTCATCGGCAACCCCGTGGACGCGCGCTTCTTCGAGACGACGGCGGCGGAGGACCCGAACGTCCTGCTGTTCTCGGGGCTGCTGATCCCGCGCAAGGGCATCCCGAACCTGCTGGAGGCGATGGCGCGCGTCGTGCGCGAGGTGCCGGACGCGAAGCTGCGCCTCGCGGGGATGGCCACCCACGCCGCGCACGAGGCGGAGATCCGCGCCGACGTGCAGCGGCTGGGGCTCGAGCGCGTCGTGCGCTTCCTCGGCGGTCTCGCGCCGGCGGACTTGGCGCAGGAAGTGGCGCGCTGCGCGGTGTACGTGCTGGTCTCCCGGCAGGAGACATTGCCCGTGGCCATCCTCGAGGCGATGGCGGCGGGGAAACCCGTGGTAGCCTCGCCCGTGGGCGGCGTGCCGCGCGTGGTGCACGAGGGAGAGACCGGCTTCCTCGTGCCGCACGGGGATCCGGATGCGCTCGCGTCCCGGCTCGTGCAGCTCCTGCGCGATCCCGGCCTGCGCGCCCGGCTCGGCGCGAACGCTCGACGCGCGGCGCTCGAGCGTTTCACACTGGAGAGCGTGAGCCGCCGCACCGTCGACGTGTACCGGCAGGTGATCGAAGGAGGCGCGTGATGCGCGAAACCCCGGACGGCCCGCCGACCCTGCCGCAGGGAGCGGAGGCGGTTCGCACCAGCTCCGGACTGGAGTACCTGGACGTCGTTCCCGGCGAGGGCGAGGCGGCGCAGACCGGGTGGCGCGTGCGCGTCCAGTACCGGGGCTGGCTCACGGACGGAACGCTGTTCGAGCAGACCCCCGGGCGCGGGGCGCTCGAGTTCCGGATCGGCGAGGGCGAGGTCATTCCCGCCTTCGAGGAGGGAATCGCGGGCATGCGGACCGGCGGCTGGAGGCGCCTCATCGTCCCGTCGGACCTGGCCTACGGACCCCGCGGCAAGCCCGGGCGGGTCCCGCCGTTCGCGACCCTGATCTACGACGTGAGGCTGGTCGCGGCCCGTCGCTAGTGGGTGCCGAAAGGAAAGATTGTCGGCACAGGTGTCGGCCCCGCCGGCGGCGGGACGCCGGTGCCGACGCGGTGCGCCGCGCCCGCGTGAATTCGCGGCGAGTCCCCGCCCCGACAACGCGCCAATGCCGCCCTCCCGGGCCCCGCCAGGCCCCGCCGCCCCTTCTTCCGTCGCCGTGGCCTGTGCTAGAATGCGCGCGTTCCCCGGGTTCGCTCCGCTCCCCCAGCCGGGGGGCCGCCCTCCCGTTCCGATTCCCCGGATCGAGACGGGCGTCTCTTGGGAAGCTCCGAGGTGTCACCGCTTTCGCTCCGGCGAAGCCGAAATTGCCAAACTCACGGCAATTCCCGGCCGACATCGGAATGGAAGCACCCAGCTTCGACTTCGCGGGACCGAGCGGTCCCGTTCCCAAGGTGCAGAAAGGCGGCAAAGAGGAATGAAGATCACGACGCTCAGGAACGCGGCGGTCGCGAGCGCAATGTGCGCGGCGCTGTCGTTGTTCCTGACTCCACCGGCGTCGGCACAGACGTACGGGCGCGGAAGTCCCGTGACCTCCGGCGAACCGACGGATCCGGACGCCGCGCTGCAGGTCGCCGACGAGGCGAACCTCGACCTCGAGCACTACGGCCTCGCCACGCAGGTTCCGCAGAGCGAGTCCGAGGCGCTGACGTGGTTCGAGCAGTTGCTCCAGCTCCTCCGCAACCTGGGCCTCATTCCGGACGCAGGGAACGACTGATGATTCCGCGGCTCCACGAGCTGCCCATCGGGGATCGCTATCGCCGGGCCGAGATCCACTTCGGTCGCGGGATGCTCGCGCTCGCGAAGGAGGACCTCGAGTCCCTCCTCGTGCCGGGCATCGATCTCCCGCCGGCGCTCGAGGCGGAGCTGCGGTGGCGTCTCGCCACGTGCTGCGTGGGGCTGGGCCGCGCGGACGAGGGGGACGCGGTCATCGATGCCGCGCTGGCGCTGCCGGGACTGGACGAGCGCGCCGCGTCGCGCCTGGAGTCGGTCCGCGGCTACGCCGCGCTCGTGCGCGGGGACTACCCGCGCTCGCGGGAGATCCTGGAGAAGTGCGTGACGTCGCTGCGCGCCGTGCGGGATCGCGGCGGGCTCGCGCCCGCGCTCCGCTGGCTCGCGCAGACGTGCCTGCGCTCCGGGCAGCTGGAGCCGGCGTTCGAGGCGGCGTATTGCGCGCTCGCGGAGACGCGCGAGGGCGGCCTGGACGCGGACGCGGCCAGCTCCCACGGCGTGCTGTGCGTGGCGTTCATCCAGCGCGGCCAGTACGACGCGGCCATCGAGCACGGCAAGGAGGCGCTGGCGATCGCCTCGCGTCTCGGCCACCAGGCCGGCGTGATCCGGAACAACCTCCACCTGTCCATCGCGGTCCGGCTCTCCGGGGACCTCGACGCCGCGGCCCAGCACGCCCTGCGCGCGCTGGCGGCGGCCGAGGAGTCGGACGCGAAGAACCTCGTGATCTCCGCCCGTCTGGCGGCTTCGCGCGCGCTGCGCGAGGCGGGCCGGATCGAGGCGGCGCGCGAGCTGGCGGAGGGCGCACTGGAGATCGCGAAGACGAGCGAGCGCGAGCGGGACCACGTGCTCGTGCTCGAGGATCTGGGGGACCTGGATCTGCTCGCGGGTCGCACCCGGCCGGCGCTGGAGAAGTACCGGCAGGCGTGGCGGCGCGCGGAGAGCATCGCGGCCGAGGGCGACCTCGTGGCCGAGCTGGGCTGGCGCATCGGCGCGGCGCTGCTGGACCTGGGGGACACCGAGGGTTCGCATCCGTGGATCGAGCGCAGTCTCGGCGTGGCGGAGAAGGCCGGCGAGCGCAAGGAATTCGCGCTGGCGCTGCGGGCGCGCGGCACCTGGCATGCGCGCTGCGGGCGCGAGGCCGAGGCGCGGCGGGACCTGGACGAGGCGCTCTCCGCGGTGGAGGCGCTGCGCGTGCCCTTCGAGATCGGCCGCGCGCACCTGGCGTACGAGGCGGCGCTGCACGAGTGCGGCTCGGATTCGCGTCCCGTGCGCGAGGAACGGCGGCGTCACCTCGCGGCCGCGCGGCGCCACTTCGAGCGCATGGGCGCGGCGCACATGCTGCGCCAGGTGGACACGGCGGAGGTGCGGCTCGCGGAGAACCAGGCGGGCCCGGCGCCGCGGGGGGCGGTGTCCGCGCGCGGCGCGCGGCTCCTGCAGGGCGGATGGGAGTCCGCGGCGTTCCGCGCCACGCTGGACGAGTGCCGCAAGCTCGGCCCCACCAGCCTGCCGCTGCTGCTGCTCGGCGAGACCGGCACCGGCAAGTCGCTGCTGGCCGAGGCGCTGCACGATCTCGGCCGCGGCGCGGAGGGGGAGTTCTTCCCCGTGAACTGCGCGGCCATGCCGGAGGCGCTGCAGGAGTCCGAGCTCTTCGGGCACCGCAAGGGAGCGTTCACCGGCGCGGAGCGCGAGCATCCGGGCATCCTGCGCGAGGCCGGCCGCGGCACGGTGTTCCTGGACGAGATCGACAAGACGACGCTGGAGTTCCAGGCGAAGCTCCTGCACGTGCTGGACTGCCGCGAGGTGCGCCCGGTGGGCTCCACGCGCCCGGTCACGGTGGAGGCGCGGCTGGTGTGCGCCACCAACCGCAACCTCGACGCGCTGGTGGCGGCCGGGAAGTTCCTCGAGGATCTGCACCACCGGCTGCTCGGCGGCGTGATCGAGATCCCGCCGCTGCGCGCGCGCGGGGACGACCTGCGGCTCCTCGTGAGCCTCGTGTTCGACGAGATCTGCGCCGTGGAGCGGGCGAGCCGTCCGGAGCTGGACGACGACGCGTGGCAGGTGCTCGCGTCGCACGACTGGCCGGGCAACGTGCGCGAGCTGAAGACCCTGCTGCACCGCGCGGTGGCCCTCCACCGCAACGAGCCGCGCCTCTCCGGCGCCATGCTCATCGGCAGCGCTCCCGCCGGCTCCACGCTGCGCGGGAAGACGTCGCGCGTGCTGCCCGCCGCGGACCTCTCGGAGCGACTGGCGAACGCCGAGCGCGACGAGATCCTCCGCGCCCTGGAGAAAGCCGGCGGCGTGCGCCGCCGCGCGGCGGAGATCCTGGGGATCAGCTACCGCGGACTGGGCAAGAAGATGGTCCGCTTGGGGATCCGCGGGCCGCGGTAGGTCCTACCCCGCCCGGTTCCGGTACAGCTCCTTGTCCACCTGCGCCGCCATCCGCGCGGTGGCGTCCGCCGGCAACTGCAGGAACTCCGCGATCCGCTTCACCTGCGACGCCGGATCCTTCAGCACGTCGGAGTAGTGGACCTCCAGCGCGGTGAAGTCCCGGCGCGTTTCGAGGAGGCGCTTCACGTCGCGCAGGTGGACCTCGTAGATCTCCTTCATGCGGTCGTCCGACACGTCGTTCTTCTCGCCGCGGCGCTCCAGCATCTTCGCCTGCGACGCGAGCACCTCGTCCAGGTGGCGGTGCATGAAGAGGATCTTGTAGTCGTTGTCCGGGGGGAGGTCCTTCAACAGGTACGAGATGACCTTGAGCGCCTTGCCCCGGGCCTTGCGCACCCAGGTCTTGTCCGCGCTCTTGTCCAGTTCCTTCACCTGCTCGAACTCGTAGTAGCCCTTCGGGTTGTCCGCGTCCGCCGTGCGGATGCCGTCCTGGAAGGCCTCGAACCCCGCCGCCTCCAGCATCTTCATCGCCATGGACGTGCCCGAGCGCGGCAGGCCCGAGACGATGATGACGGGCTCGCCCCGTCCCTTGCCGAAGATCTTTCCGAAGAGCGACACGAGGTTCCTCCAGCGTTCCTTGGGGCCGCGGCCACGCGTCCGGTCTCCCACGGGACCGCGGGTGTGGACTCGTCCGGCGTTCCGCGGGACTGCGGATCAGGACGAAGGAGTGTACCGCATCCGGGGCGTTCCGGGCCGGTTCCGCGTCCCCGGCCGCCTCGCCGCGTCCCCGGTCCACCCGCGAAACTCCCGAGCGGGCCGGGGGTTACCCTCTCCGCCCGGCCGGCACGGCCCGGACCCGCTCCCGTCCGCCTGTGCTATCATCCACCCTTGTCCCCTGCCCCGATTTCCTGGGGAAGCCCGGAGGAACCCTCGACTTGATCGCCCGCCCGCCCCGCGCCGCTCCGGCCGCGGGCCTCCTCCGCATGTGTCCGGGCGCGCCCGCCACGGTCCTCGCGCTCGCCGCCGCCCTCGTCGTTGTCGCCGCCGCCGCGACGCCGGCGCACGCCTACGTAGGCCCCGGCGCCGGCTTCGCGCTGCTGTCGTCCTTCATGGTGGTGTTCGTCACCACCCTGATCGCGTTCCTGGCGCTGCTGATCTGGCCGTTCCGCACCGTGTGGCGGATGATCCGGCACCGGCGCAAGGCGAAACCCCTCGTGAAGCGGTTCATCGTGGTGGGCCTGGACGGGCAGGACCCCGTGCTCACGGACCGCTTCCTCGCGGACGGCAAGCTGCCGAACTTCCAGAAGCTGGCAGACGCCGGCTGCTACCGGCGGCTCAGGACCACATTCCCGTCGGTGTCGCCGGTGGCGTGGTCGTCCTTCTCCACGGGCGTGCAGCCGGGCAAGCACAACATCTTCGACTTCCTGGACCGCGACCGCCGCACGTACCTGCCCGTGCTCTCCAGCACGCGCATCGGGACCGTGGAGAAATTCCTGAAGCTGGGCAAGTGGCGCATCCCCATGCAGAAGCCGGAGCTCACGCTGCTCCGCCGCTCGAAGCCGTACTGGACGCTCCTCGGCGAGCAGAACGTGTGGAGCACCGTGCTGCGCGTGCCCATCACGTTCCCGCCGGACCGCTTCTACGGCGCGCAGCTCGGCGCCATGTCCATCCCGGACCTCCTGGGCACGCAGGGCACGTTCCTCCTGTTCACCACGCGCACGTCGGACCGGAAGTTCAAGGAGGGCGGGCAGCGCGTGGTACTGCAGTCCAACGGCCGGCCCGACACGTACGACGCCGTGCTCGAAGGGCCGGAAAACGTGTTCCTCGACGGGCAGCCGCGGCTGAAGATCCCGTTCACCGTGCGCGTGGACCGCGCCGCCGGGCGCGCGCACGTGAAGATGGACGGCAAGGACCTCGCGCTGCAGCCCGGCCGCCTGAGCGAGTGGGTCACGCTCACGTTCCCCGCGGCGCCGGCCATCAAGGTCAAAGGCCTCACGCGCATGATGGTGACGGAGCTGGGCGAGCACTTCTCGCTGTACATGACGCCCATCTCCATCGACCCCGAGCATCCCGCCATGCCCATCTCGCACCCGGACTACTACGCCACGTACCTCGCGAAGAAGGTGGGCCCCTTCACCACGCTCGGCCTCGCCGAGGACACGTGGGCGCTGAACGAGAAGGTCGTGGACGACGGCACGTTCCTGAAGCAGACCTGGGACATCGACGAGGAGCGGCGGAAGATGTTCTTCGCCGCGCTGGACCGGCTGCGCACCGGCAGCCTCGTCACCGTGTTCGACGCCACGGATCGCATCCAGCACATGTTCTGGCGCTACATCGAGCCCGGGCACCCGGCAGCCGGCGCCACCGCGGACAACGGCGCCCCGCACCCGAACGCCATCGAGGAGCTGTACAAGCGGAACGACGAGCTCGTGGGCCGCGTGATGGCGAAGATGAAGAAGGACGACGTCCTCTTCGTCGTGTCCGACCACGGCTTCACGTCCTTCCGCCGCGGCGTGAACCTGAACCGCTGGCTCCTGGACAAGGGCTACCTCACGCTGAAGCCCGGCCACGACGGCTCGGCCGAGTGGCTGGAGCACGTGGACTGGTCGAGGACCAAGGCGTACTGCCTGGGGCTCACCGGCATGTTCCTGAACGTGGAAGGCCGCGAGGGGCAGGGCATCGTGAAGCCGGGCGCGGAGGCCGCGGCGCTCAAGCGCGAGATCATGGCCGGCCTGGCCGGCCTGCGCGACGAGGAGAAGAACGAGGTGGGCGTGGTGGAGGCGTTCGACACGGCGGAGATCTACAAGGGCCCGTACGTGGAGAACGCGCCGGACCTGCTCATCGGCTACAACCGCGGCTACCGCACGTCGTGGGACTGCGCCACCGGCGTGGTGGCGGGCCCCGTGTTCGAGGACAACGTGAAGGCGTGGTCCGGCGACCACTGCGTGGACCCGCGGCTCGTGCCGGGCGTGCTCTTCTGCAACCGGAAGATCGACACGGACGATCCGGCGCTCATCGACGTGGCGCCCACCGCGCTCACGCTCTTCGGCGTGACGCCGCCGCCGCACATGGAGGGGAAGCCGTTGTTCGACACGGCGAAGTTCGCGGGAGGCGTGGCATGACGCTTCGCGACGTGACGCGCGCCGCCCGCCGCGCTGCCCTGCGGCTCGGTCTCCTCGCGCCCGTGCTGGCCGCGCTCCTGGCCGGCGCGTCCCCCGCGGCCGCCAAGCGCGTGATCGTGCTGGGCTTCGACGGCGTGGACCCGGACCTCGTGCGCGAGTGGATGGACGAGGGCCGGCTGCCGAACTTCCGCCGCCTGCAGAAGGAAGGCACGCTGCAGGACCTGGGCACCGCCATCCCGCCGCAGAGCCCGGTGGCGTGGTCCAACTTCATCACCGGCATGGACGCCGGCGGCCACGGCATCTTCGACTTCCTGCACCGCGACCCGCAGACCTACATCCCGTACCTCTCCACGAGCGAGATCAAGGAGGGCGGGAAGAGCATGAAGGTGGGGAAGTGGGTGATCCCGCTTTCCGGCGGCGGCTTCGAGCTGAAGCGGCACGGCAAGGCGTTCTGGGAGACGCTGGAGGAGAACGGCGTCCCCTGCATGATCGTGCGGATGCCGGCGAACTTCCCGGTGTCGGAGAGCGCGCACTACGAGCTGAGCGGCATGGGAACGCCGGACGTGCGCGGCACCTACGGCACGTTCTCGTACTACACCACCGACCGGGACGAGTACCTGGCGAAGAAGGACATCGGCGGCGGCAACGTGTACCGCGTGCGCGTGCTGGACGGGCAGATGACCGGCACGCTGGAGGGTCCGCCGAACCCGTTCCTGGCGCCCGAGGGGAAGAAGGACCCGCCGCGCGCGAAGGCGGAGTTCACCGCGCACGTGGACCCCGAGGAGCCGTTCGTGCTGCTCACGGTGGGCGACGAGCAGATCCTCCTGAAGGAGGGCGAGTGGTCGGAGTGGGTGGGCGTGTCCCTGCCGCTCATCCCCACGCAGGCCATCGCCGTGGAGGCGCGCTTCTTCGTGAAGTCCGTGCGGCCGGAGCTGCGGATCTACGTGACGCCCCTGAGCTACGACCCCATGAACCCGGGCATCCCGCTGTCGCACCCGAAGTCCTTCGCGCAGGAGATGGCGAAGGCCACCGGCCGCTTCTACACGCAGGGCATGCCCGAGGACACGAAGGCCCTGGACGGCGGCATCCTCACGATCGACGAGTTCCTGCAGCAGGCGCACATCGCCGGCCAGGAGCTGATCGACCAGTACCCGTGGTGCTTCGACAAGTTCGACAAGGAATTCCCGGACAAGGGCTGCCTCTTCTACTACACGGGCAACCTGGACCAGACGTCGCACATGATCTACCAGCTCTCCGACCCGCTGCACCCCTCGTACGATCCCGTGATCGCGGCGAAGTACGCGGACGTGGTGCCGGGGATCGCGGAGCAGTTCGACGCGCTGATCGGCTGGACGCTCGGCCGGATGAAGCCGGACGACACGCTCATCGTGATGTCGGACCACGGCTTCGCGAGCTGGCGCCGCGCGATGAACCTGAACTCCTGGCTGCGCGACGAGGGCTACCTCGTGGCGAAGGACCCGGAGAACACGTCGCTCGGGTACTTCCTGAACATCGACTGGTCGCGCACGCGCGCGTACGCGCTCGGCCTGAACGGCATGTACGTGAACCTGCGCGGCCGCGAGGCGCAGGGCATCGTGGATCCCGCGGACAAGCGGGGGCTGCTGGAGGAGATCGCGTACAAGCTCGTGAAGGTCACGGACCCGGCCACAGGGCTGCCGGCGGTCACGAAGATGTACCTGAGCGAGGACGCGTTCCACGACCGCGGGCACCTGGAGGTGGGCCCGGACGCCATCGTGGGCTACGCGCTCGGCACGCGCGGCTCCAACCAGTCCGCGCTGGGCGAACTCCCGCGGGAAGTCTTCATGGACAACAAGGAGCCGTGGGGCGCGGACCATTGCATGGACCACACCACGGTGGCGGGCGTGCTGGCCACGTCGCGGCCGTTGAAGCACGCGGCGCCCACGCTGCAGAGCCTGGCGTCGGCGATCCTGGCGGAGTTCGATCTGGGCGGCTTCCCCGGGGATGCGGAAGCCCTGAAGGCGGTGGGCTACATCGGCGCGTCCCCCTCGGTCGAGACCCCGTAAGGAACGGAGGCGAGATGTTCGGCGGCAACCGCATCAAGCTGGACAAGGACCTGCTGGAGAAGGTGAAGAAGTACGCGGCGCTGGCCGGGTACTCGTCCACGGAGGAGTTCGTCACGCACGCGCTGGAGAAGGAGATCGCCAAGCTGGAGGAAGGCGGCGCAAGCGAGGACGAGATCAAGAAGCGGCTGAAGGGACTGGGCTACATCTCCTAGCGTCCGTGCGGACGCCGGGTGCCGCCGCCGGGGCGCGGCGCGGGAAGGGAACGCATGGCCATCGTCAACGCGGTGTTCGGACAGGTGGTGGACATCCTCCTGCTGCCGTTCCGGGCGCTGCCGCCCCTCGTGGCGCTCGTGGTGTTGTCCCTGCTCGCGGCCGTGGGCATGCTGTGGGTGTACAAGCGCACGTCGAACCAGAAGCGGATCGCGGCCGTGAAGTCGCAGATCCACGCGGGCATCTTCGAGATGCGCCTCTTCTCGGACGACCCCGGCGCCATCTTCCGCGCGCAGTTCGACGTCCTCCGCCACAACCTGGCGTACGCCGGGCTCGCGCTCGTGCCGCTGGCCTGGATGATCGTGCCCTTCGTGCTGCTGCTGGCGCAGATGCAGATGCGCTTCGGCTACGAGGGCTTCACGCCCGGGGACGAGACCATGGTGCGCGCGAAGCTGGTGGAGGGCTGGCGCGGGGACTTCGCCGGCGTGCCGGCCGGCGGCCGGCCGCCCGTGTCGCTGGAGGCGCCGGCGGGCGTGGAGGTGCTGACGCCCGCGGTGTGGTTGCCTTCGCTGAACGAGGTAGTGTGGAAGGTGCGTGTGAAGGAGCCCGGGAGCCACGAGCTCACCGTGCGGCTCGGGGACACGGACTACGCGAAGGGGCTGCGCGCGGAGCCCGGGATCCTGCGGCAGTCGCCGCTGCGGCATGCGGGCGGGTTCGTGGACGCCGTGCTGTATCCCGCGGAGGCGCCGTTGCCCGCGGGGCCGATGAAGGCGATCGAGGTGGACCTGAAGGAGCCCGGGTTCGTCGTGGGGCTGCCGCAGTGGCTGGCCATCTTCTTCGTGCTGTCCATCGTGTTCGCGTTCGCGCTCAAGGGGCCGATGAAGGTGGAGATCTAGCCGGGTCCCTTTGCGGAATCGGGCTTCGCGGGTCGGTCGCGAGGTTGCGACGGCGAGCCCGTGGGGTTCCCTTCGGCGGGCGCTCGGCCTCCGCCGTCCCGGCTCCGGCCGTCGCTCCTGCGTCGACGGCCTTCGCCCGTCCCGCTACTCCAGCGTCCACTCCACCGTGGTCACCACACGCAGCGTCTTCTCGAGTTGGCTGTCCTCGCCGATTCCCGGCGCGCGGTCGCGCGGCAGGATCTCGAACACGCCCTGCGACGCGCGGCGGATGTCGCCGAGCTTCGAGCCGGAGTCCTGCGCGAACTTGTCGGCGGCCTCGCGGGCGTTGCGGGTGGCTTCGGCGATCATGTCCGGCTTGTGATCGTTCAGCTTCGTGAAGAGGTAGGTGGGGCCGCCGGACCAGCCGCCGCTGGAGGAGAGGACCACGCCGGCGTCCACCAGCTCGCCCACCTTCTGGCTGGCCGCGCGGATCTTCTCCGCGTCGTTCGAGCGGACCATGACGGTCTGCGTGATGGTGAACCGGCTCTGCACGTTGCCGCCGCCCCAGTTCTGGGCGAGGCGGTCCTCCACGGCCAGCCCCTGCAGCTCGATGGCGGAGGAGTCGATGCCCTGCCGCGCCAGGAACTCCAGGATGGCCTTCCGGCTGGTCTCGATCTTCGCCTGCGCGCGGCCGAGGTCGTCGTCGGTGGCGATGTAGCGCAGCGGCCAGAGCGCCGTGTCGGACGTGACGTCGCGCTCCACCACGCCCTTCACGGTGACGTACTGGTCCGCCCTGCGGCCCTCCGAGAAGCCGCGCCCGATCAGGAATCCCGCCACGATGATCCCGACGGCCAGGAACAGCGCGCCGCCGTGATCCGCCCTCTCTGCCATGGCAATCTCCCTCCGACTCCGTCAGACTGGCGGCCATTCTAGCCACGGAACGCGGCGGCGGCCACGGGCGAACGGAGGGCGCGCATGGCAGGCGGAAAGGGAATCCGGGGGCGAACCGTGCTCCTCACCGGAGCGAACGGCTTCGTGGGCACGCGGCTGGCCGCGCGGCTCCTGGACGAAGGCGCGAAGGTCCGCGCGATGGTCCGGCGCGCGGGGTCGCTGGACCCGCGCGTGTCCGGTCGGGCCGAGGAGCTCGTGGGGGACTTCGCGGACCCTGCGGCCGCCCAGGCCGCGGCGGCCGGCGCCGACATCGTCGTCCACAACGCCGCTACCGGCGGCCCGGACGAGGCGGTCGCGCGGCAGGTGAACGCGGAGGGCACGCGCACCTTGCTCGCGGCGGCGCGCGCCGCCGGCGTTCCGCGCTGGGTGCAGATCTCCACGGTGGCCGTGTACGACCTCGCGTCGAACCCGGACCTCGTGAACGAGGACGCGCCGCTCAAGACCGGCGGCGATCCCTACGGCTGGACCAAGGCGGAGGGCGACCGCGCCGTGTTCGCCGCCATCGAAGACGGCCTCGCCGCCACGATCCTCCGCCCCACCGCGATCCTCGGCGCGCACGCCACGTCCACGTGGGCGGTGCGCATCCCGGAACGCATCCGCGACGGCAAGTGGCCGCTCCTGGACGACGGCGCGAACTCCTGGTCCTGGGTCCACGTGGACAACCTCGCCGACGCGCTCCTCCACGTGCTGGCGGACGACCGCTCCGTCGGCCACGCCTACAACGTGGTGGACGGCCACGCCGCGTGGTGGGACTACGTAGCCGACGTGCGCCGCTGGTTCCCCGGCTGCCCCGAGCCGCCGCGGCGCGCGCGGGCGGAGCTGTCCCCGGGGCAGTACTGGACGGGGAAGTGGGACACGTCGCGGCTGCGCGGCCTGGGCTGGGCGCCGAGGCGGAGCTACGCCGAGGGGATGGCCGAGGGGGAGGCGTGGTGGAGGGTCGGGAGGACGTAGGGACTGCGGCTCGAACTACGCAGCCTACTGCGAAGCCTCGTGGCCTCCACGGGGTTCGCAGTACGTCGTGGGCCCGGACTTGACGTACTCAACGTATTGAGTAAAATTACTCAACGTGATGAGTAAACGGTCCAGCACCTTCGAACGCCCCCACGGGGCCGAACTCGCCCGCCGCCTGGCCGAGCCACGCCGGTTCCTGCAGGTCGTGGCGGGGGCGCGGCAGGTGGGGAAGACCACCCTCGTGCAGCAGGTCGTGGAGCAGGCCGGCCTGCCGGTGCGCTTCGTCAGCGCCGACGAGCCGACCCTGCAGGGGCCGGAGTGGATCGCCACGCAGTGGGATGCTGCCCGGCTCGAGGCGGGGAAGCGCGGCGCGATCCTGGTCCTGGACGAGGTGCAGAAGGCCCAGGGCTGGGCCGAGTCCGTCAAGCGGCTGTGGGACGAGGACACGCGCGCCCGCCGCCCGCTGAAGGTCGTGCTGCTCGGTTCCGCGCCGCTGCTCGTGCAGCAGGGACTGACTGAGAGCCTCGCCGGGCGCTTCGAAATGCTGCGGCTCCCGCACTGGTCCTACCCGGAGATGCGCGAGGCGTTCGGGCTCTCGCTCGAGCAGTACCTCTACTTCGGCGGATATCCGGGGGCCGCGCCGCTCGTGGAGTCGCCGGACAGGTGGCGGCGGTACGTGCTGGACTCGCTGATCGAGACCACGATCGGCCGCGACGTGCTGCTCCTGACCCGCGTGGACAAGCCCGCCCTCCTGCGGCGCTTCTTCGAGCTGGGTTGCCGGTACTCCGGGCAGGTGCTGTCCTACACGAAGATGGTCGGCCAGCTCCACGATGCCGGCAACACGACCACGCTCGCCCACTACCTGGAACTGCTCGCGGCGGCGGGGCTTCTCACGGGCCTCTCGAAGTACTTCGGCCGCGCGGTGCGGACCCGCGCGTCCAGTCCCAAGCTCCAGGTCTTGAACACCGCCCTGATGAGCGCGCAGTCGGACCTCGGGCTCGCGGAGGCGCGCGCCGATCGCGAGGCCTGGGGCCGCTTGGTCGAGTCCGCCGTGGGCGCGCACTTGGCCAATGCCGCGGCGTCCGGAACATGCGAGGTGTACTACTGGCGCGAGCGCAACCACGAGGTGGACTTTGTGGTGCGGGCCGGTCGCACGGTGACGGCCATCGAGGTGAAGAGCGGCCGGCGCCGCGACTCGCTGCCCGGCATGGCCGCGTTCGGGGAGAGCCACCGTGCCGCGCGGAAGCTCCTGGTCGGCGGCGACGGCGTGTCCGTCGAGGAGTTCCTGGCGAAGCCGCCGTCGCACTGGATCACGTAAGAGCCCGTTGGCGAAGCGGCCTCACGTCACCTCGCGCGCTCCTCCGCCGGCGCCGCCTCCGCGCGCACGTGCCGGATCTCCTCCATCCAGCTCTCCTGGCCGTCCTGGTACCACGTCCACTGGGACGGGAACGAGCCGTCGTCCGCGAAGCGGAAGACGACCTTGTCCATGTGGCCCTTGTCGCGGCTCGGCAGGTTCGTCCCGTCCAGGAACTCGAACGTCATCTCGGACGCGTCCTCGTTCGCGGCGGTCAGGACCAGCCGCGGCTGGTTCCTCGCCACGCAGTAATGCGTGAGGAGGAGGCGGTCGCCGTCCGGGTGGACGAGGGTGACCATGGTCTCGTCCGGGTGGGCGTCGAAGGAGACCTCCAGAACGGCCGAGCCGCCGGCGATGGACTTGTACGTGATCTCCTCCGTCCAGCCCTTCGTGCTGCGGCCGACCCAGGCGCCGGTGAGGGCGCGGAAGCGCTCGAAGGCCACCGGCGTGCGCTCCGGGGGCGCGGGGACGGGGGCGGCGGCCGCGGCAGCGACCACGGCAGCGACCACGGCAGCGCCGGACAGCAGCGCGAGGGCGATGGGACGGACCATGGCGAACCTCCGTTCGGTGACGGACGACGGGCGTGAGGCACAACCGCGCACCCGAAGACGTTCGACCCGCCGCCGGATCGACACCGCGTCGGCCGGCGCGCTGCGCGATCGCCCGCGTCAGGCCGGCGCCACCAGCCGCATGATCTGCCCGCAGATCCAGGCGGCGTACGTCCCCAGGACGTACCCCAGCACGGCAAGCAGCACGCCCACCGGCGCCAGCGACGGGTGGAACGCCGACGCCACCACCGGCGCGGACGCCGCACCCCCGATGTTCGCCTGGCTGGCCACCGCGAAGTAGAAGACCGGCGCGCGGATGGCCCGCGCCACGATCGCCAGGAGCGCCCCGTGGAACGCGATCCACACGCCGCCCAGCGCGAAGAGCCACGGTCGCTCCAGCACGGCGCCCAGATCCATGCCCATGCCGATCGTGGCGATGAGCACGTACAGCAGCACGGACCCCAGCTTCGACGCCCCCGCGCCCTCCAGCCGCCGCGCCGGCGTGAACGACAGCGCCAACCCGCCCGTGGTGGCCAGCACGATGAGCCAGAAGAAGGTGCTGGTGAGGCTGAACCGGTCCAGGTGCGGCGCGGTCCTCGCGATCCACGGCCCGAGCGCGTCCGCCGCCAGATGCGACGCCCCGGTGATCCCGAACGCGATGGCCACGATGGAGATCAGCTCTGGCAAGGACGCCGGGCGCACGTGCTCCGCCTCGAACCGCTCCACGCGCGCCTGCAGCTCCTTCAGGGCGGAGGTGTCGGCGCCGTTGCGCGCGTCGATGCGCGTGGACTCCCCGGCGAGCCACAGGAGGAACGCCATCCACACGTTCGCCACGAGCACGTCCACGGCCACCATCGCCGAGAACACGGAGTCCGAGACCCCGAAGACCTCCTTCATGGCGGTCTGGTTGGCGCTCCCGCCGATCCAGCTTCCGGCCACGGTGGTGAGGCCGCGCCACACGGCGTCGGGGCCGTGGCCGGCCACGGACTCCGGGTGGATCCACGAGAAGAGCAGGAGCGCCAGCGGCCCGCCGAACAGGACACCCGCGGACCCGGTGAGGAACAGGATGAGCGCCTTCGGCCCGAGCCGCAGGATGGCCGGCACGTCCACGGACAGCGTGAGCAGAACGATGGTGGCCGGCAGCAGGTACCGCGACGCCACGAAGTACAGCCGGGACTGCTCCGGATCCACGATGCCGAACGTGTTGTAGAGCGACGGGATGAAGTAGCACAGCAGCAGCGCCGGCACGAACCGGTAGAACCGCGCGAACAAAGGGTGCGTGCTGCGCGACGTGCGGAAGACGATGCCCAGCGTCAATGCCAGGAGGCCGAGGACCGCGGCGTCGTTCGTGAGGAGTGCCGTGGGCTCGTTCATCGCGCCGCCGCGCGGAGGATCTTCACCGTGGTGGCGAGCTGCCCGAGGTGGCGCGCGGAGTGCTCCGCCCCGTGGTACAGGAGCCCGAGCACGGTGGACGGCAGCGCCGCCCGCCCCACCGTCCGCGGCGCCGCGAGCTGCGCGTCGGGCGTGGCCCGGAGCTGTTCCAGCGCGTGATCCACGGCGGACTCCACGCGGTGCACCAGCTCCTCCGCCGTGCGGTCCCGCCGGACGCCGGCCTTCTCCTCGTCGAGGGCCGCGCGCTGGGCGTCCGAGAGCGCTTCGCCGCGCGCGTACGTGAACAGCCGCTCCAGGGCCCCCGCCATGTGGAACAGGTGGAACGCCGGCGTGGCGGCGCCGCCGGGGGAGGCGTGCAGCGTGGCGGCATCCAGGCCGGCGGCCACGGCGCGGACCTCCTCGCGCACGTGGAGGAGCGCGTGGGCGGCGGGCTGGAGGTGGGGAGAGACGCGGGGGACGGGACCGCGCAGCCAGACCTCGACGTGGGAGTTCGCCACGGTGCCCCTCCAGGCTCGCAAGGACCTCGGCGATCCTGCCCGAAGCGCGGTTGATGGGCAAGAACCGCCCGGTTGTCGCCGGCTGCCCGGCGCTTGACGGGCTCGCGCCCGCGGCCTACACCTCCATCGATTGATGGATTGATCTGTGAGGTCCGCATGGCAAGGCAGACGAAACCGCCCGTGATCAAGACCCTGCCCGCACAGTACGCCCGCACGCAGTTCGGTCAGGTCCTCGACCTCGTCCAGGAGGGAAAGGCGCGTTTCGTGGTGGAGCGGAACGGAAAGCCCATCGGCGCCATCGTGTCCATGGAGGACCTGTACGAGCTGCTGGAGAAGCTGCTGCCCGCTTCCCGGGGCCTCGCCGCGTTGCAGGCGCATTCCCGTAGACGCGGCCTCGATCTCCTGGCCCTGGACGACGTCAACAAGGCGATCGGGGAAGCCCGTACGGCCGCCCGCCGCAAGCGGAAGAGCGCCTGACGTCCCTGGCCGGGATCCTGGCGACGGCGGTGGCGGGCGCCGCCCGATGTCGCGTCACGGACAACGCACGGCACTTCCCCGCATCCCACCGGGGTGTCGCGATCGTCACGCCACGCAGGTTCATGGAGTCCTGGATTGCAGGGACACGCTGATGGTTGCCCCTGCAGTTCTGGACCATCGGGCATCTTGAATCGTGGCTCTCCGGCAGCCTAAGCTGAATGAGCCCTCGGCACCAGGAGGCGTGCCCATGAAAACACTTGCCATCGCAATGATCACTGCCTTGCTGGGACCCGCGCTTGCGTGGTCCTGTTCCTGCAGCCCGGTGACCCCGCAGCAGAACTTCTGCAACTGCGACGCGGTCTTCTCCGGGACGGTCGAGGCGATCTCGGTCGTGGACGACATTCGCTACGTCGACCTTCTCGTCACGCAGGTGTGGAGGGGCTCTCCTCCCGCCACCGTGACCGTGTCCACCGCGGCGCTCGAACAGTGGTGCGGTGTGGAAGGATTCGATCTCGGCGAGGAGTGGCTGATCTACGGGTACGGCTCCGGCGCCGCGTACTCGACCGGGTATTGCGATCGCACACAGCAGTTTCCCATCCATCCGGAAGACGAGGCGTTCCTGCAGTCCCCGAACTGCACGGTCTCCGTGGATCAGGACACGTGGGGTCGACTGAAGGCCACGTACCGGTAAGACTCGCGAGAGCGGGGCGGCGGTCGCGGGGGGACCGGGCGGGGCCGGCGCTCAAACCGCCCCGTCCGCCTCCTCCTGCAGCGCGTCGATCCGGTCCAGGATCGCCACGAACTTCCGGCCGAACCGCGTGAGCCGGTACTCCACGCGCGGCGGGATCTCCGGGTAGCTGCGCTTCTCGAGGATGCCGAAGCGGACCATCTTGCGGAGCCGCTCGTTGAGCACCTTCGTGGTGAGGCCCTGCACGCGGCGCTCCATCGCCCCCGGGCGCACCACGCCGTCCCGCACCAGCGCGATCACCGTGAGCGACCACTTGCAGCCCACGATGTCCTCCACCATCCGCGTCACGGGGGGCGCCATCGGTGACCTCCCGGTGCCTACCGCACCGAATTGTGCGTACTCCCGGACCCCGCCGGCGCCAGCCTAGCGTGGGAGCACGACGGACGGATGAACCGCCCGACGGAATCGGAGGATCCCATGCGCCGAACCCTCGCCGTGGCCGCCGCGCTGGCGGCCGTCACCGCCGCATCCGCGGCCCTCGTGACCGCCCGCGCCTCGAACGGGACCGAGGTCTCGTTCCCGAAAGGATACCGGAACTGGCATCACGTGAAGTCCCTGATCCTGAACGAGGGCCATCCGCTGTTCGAATCGTTCGGCGGGCTGCATCACATCTACGCGAACGACAAGGCGCGCAAGGGCCTGGACACGGGGCGCTACGCGGACGGCGCCGTGTTCGTGTTCGATCTCCTGGAGACCGTCCCGTCGGAGACCGCCGTCGCGGAAGGCCCGCGCAAGGTGCTGGGCGTCATGGAGCGCAACGCCCGCCGGTTCGCCGGCACGGGCGGCTGGGGCTTCGAGGGCTTCGCGGCGGGCGACCCGGCGCAGCCGGTCGTCGGCGCGAACGCAGTCACGGCGTGCTTCCAGTGCCATGAGTCGCAGAAGGACGCGGGGTACGTGTTCAGCGAGTGGCGAAACTAGCCTGCATCGGGCCACCGTGCCGCGGTGGGAGGCGGGGCTGCTATCATGCGCGCGCCCCGGAAGGAGCGCGCGATGACGGTCCGGCACCTGGAACTCCGCCTCTCCACCCGCGGCAACGGGGAGATGCACGACGTCACGGACGGCGTGGCCGAGTCCGTCCGTCAGTCCGGCGTCACCGACGGCACCGTGACCGTCTTCGTTCCCGGCTCCACCGCCGGCATCACCACGATCGAGTTCGAGCCGGGCCTGCGGCAGGACTTCCCGGCCGCGATGGAGCGCCTCGCCCCGCGGGACCTGCCCTACGAGCACGACCGCACGTGGCATGACGGCAACGGCCACTCCCACGTGCGCGCCAGCATGATCGGTCCGTCGGTGACGGTGCCGGTGGCCGCCGGCCGCCTGCTCCTCGGGACGTGGCAGCAGGTCGTCCTGGTGGACTTCGACAACCGCGCCCGGGACCGCCGCGTCGTGGTGACCGTGGTGGGGGAGTGACTCAGCCGGTCGACGGACTCGGCAGGAACACCCGGAAGTCCGCCACGCGCCGGATCGCCGCCACGGGATCCGGCGCGTCGTGCGGGTGCAGCGTGTTCACCATCACCGCCAGCGCCTCGGGCACCGCGCTCACCAGCGCGTTCAGCACGCGCGGGTCGTTGTCCACGAGCAGCACCACCGGTCCCTTGCGGCGCAGGAACGGCACGGTCTCGATCTTGAACTCCACGTCGTTCGCGTCGAACCGGGGCTTCATGAGCATCTGCGTGCGCACGGTGCCCACGGGGAAGCCGGCGTCGTGCAGCGACTCGCACGTGCCCAGGAACATCTCCGGCACGTGGCGGCCGGTGAGGTAGTTCAGCTCCGCGCCGGCCTCCCACCAGCGGAGCGCCGCGGGGACGGCGCCGCCCAGAGGGACGTCGTGGAGGAGGTAGGCGCTGCCGAAGAAGCGGCGGGCCCACTCCTCGTGCAGCAGCTCCAGGACGGCGGCGTCCTGCACGCCGTGCTTCCGCAGCGTGTCCAGCGGGTTATACTCGAAAGCCGTTTCGTCGATGCAGGCGATGGCGGCGACCACCGGATGCGCCTCGCCCAGACGCTGCTTCGCGGCGTCCAGGAGGATGCGCTTCGAGCGGGGCACGTTGTCGAAGAGCGTGCCGTCCAGATCTAGCACGACCTGCGGGACGCGCCCCGCGGCCACCTCGGCGGCGATGCGCGCGTCCACGATGCGGGCGAGATCGTCCATGGGGCGCAGCATACCAGAGGGAGGCCGGGGTTGACGGAGCCGGACCGCGATCTCTTTTCGCGCACGGAGTACCGCCGCGTGATCGCGTGGCCGGAGCGGATCGTGCGCGAGGCGCCCTTCCTGGCGGAGGTCACCGCGCCCGCGCCCAACCGCGCGCTCCTGGACGTGGGCTGCGGCACCGGCGAGCACACGCGCCACTTCGCGGAGCTGGGGTGGCAGGCGGTGGGCATCGACATCGCGGAGTCCATGATCGCGCAGGCGAAGGACCTCGAAGGGAAGATGGACGGCGGCGGCAGCGCGCGCTACGAGCTGCGCGACGTGGCCGACGCCGCGTCCCTGCCCGAGGCCCCCTTCGGCGCGGCCATCTGCCTGGGCAACGCGCTGGCGTACGTAGCCGGCGGCGATCCGCTGCGCCGGTTCCTCGGCGGCGTGGCCGGTGCCCTGGCGCCGGGCGGCGTGTTCCTGCTGCAGATGCTGAACTACGAGCGCATCCTGGGCGTCCCGGTCCGGGCGCTGCCCGTGAACGTGCGCCCGCTCCCGCCGGAGGAAGGCCCGGGCGACCTGGTGTTCGTCCGCGTCTTCACCCCGCGGGACGACGGCACCGTCGCCTTCCACCCGATCACCCTGACCGTCCGCCCGGGGCACGAGCCGCCCGTGGAGGTGCGCGCCGCGAAGGAGGGCACGCACCACCCGTGGAAGCGCCCGCGGCTGATCGACGCGCTGGAGGAGGCCGGCTTCGAGCGGATCCGCGCGCTCGGCGGCATGGGGGAGGTGCCGTACCGCGCCACCGAGTCGTCGGATCTCGTGCTGATCGCACGCAAGGCCTGACTCGCGAGCGCTACGTACTTTCCGCGAATCGCCGACGCTACCTATCCGGCCTGCAAAGCAGTATAGTCGTCGCGACCCCAGGCCCCCTGGCGCACGAGTCCCGGCCCTGACTTTTGTCAGGTTGCCGGGAAGTGGGGGTCCCGTGTCGAGAGAAGGGCCACCGCGGCTGGACCTCGCGCTGTTCGCCGCCGCCGCACTCGCGCTGGTCGCGCTGCCCAGCGCGCGCGGCGCTTCGTTGGTCGTCCACCCCGACGGGTCCGGGGACTACCCCACCATTCAGGCAGCCGTCGACGCGGCCACGTCCGGCGACGAAGTCATCCTGGAGGACGGCGTGTTCTCCGGTCCCGGGAACATCGGCGTTCTCCTCTTCCTGAAGTCCGTTCTCATCCGGTCCCGATCTGGAAACCCCGACGCGTGCATCGTGGACTGCCAGCAGGAAGGGAAGGGGTTCTCGTTCGAATACGCCCGGGAAGACGGGGCGGGGCTCTCCGGGCTTACGGTGACCGGCGGCTTGGTGTTCGAGGATGTGGGCGCTGCCGTCACCGTGTGTGAATCCCGCGTGCTTCTGAGAGGATGCGTCTTCCATCACAACGAGGCATGGGAGGCCGGCGCGGTGTTCTGTCAGTGGTCCACCGTGTCCATCGAGGACTGCCGTCTTTCCGATAACACCGCGAGCGTATACGGGGCCGGGGCGCTCTTCGCGTCGGAGGCGGACGTGAGCGTGTCGCGGTGCACTTTCGCCGGCAACACGGCGGCACGCGGCAGCGCGATCGAGGGCTACAACCAGGTGTCGTTCACCGTGGACCACTCGATCTTCTGGGGAAACGGGCCGTCGCCAGCCGTGAACTGCCAGATGGGGACCACGGTCGTGTTCTCGTGCACGGATGTGTACGGGAATCCCGGCGGCGACTGGGTCGGCTGTCTCGAAGGCCAGTGGTCGCTCCGCGGCAACTTCTCCGCGGATCCGCGGTTCTGCGGAGACGGGGAGTTCCGCCTGCACGCGGACTCCCCCTGTGCTCCGCCAGGCCTCACGGGCTGCGGGCAGGTCGGTCCGCGTGGCGTGGCGTGCGGCATGGAGCACACGTCCTGGGGACGCCTCAAGGCCAAGTTCGTGAGGTGAAGGGAGCGAAACAGAAGGAGGGCGGCGAACCAATGAAGAAACCGAGCGGACCGAGACGGGAACGGCGCCCCTGGGTCGGGGTAGGGGCACGGATCGCCCTGTTGAGCCTCGTGCTGCTGCAGTTCGTCGCCTGCGACGACTCGAGCGACGCCCCCGTCGCGCCGGATCCCGCGACGCCGGACGCCCTGGTGAGGGAGTACGCTGCCGCAATCACGCTCCGCTCCCGTGAGCACTTCGAGCAGCTCCACGTCGGTCTCGCTACCGTCGTCCGTCCGGAGATCGATCTCCACTGCCCGCCGGGGATGACCGCCGAGACCTGCCTGCCGTGGGTGGACGAGCGCTACTGGACTGGCGAGGACCCCGCGGCGCTGTGCTGGCCGGAGGATCTCGAGATCGATGCCGAGATCCTCGCGGCCAACGGCGACACGCTCACGGTGCGCCTGGCCCTTCTCTACAAGGCAGAGCACCGGCCGGACGGCTCCGATGAAGCGGTTTTGCAGTTCCAGATTGTCGAGCTTCCCGAGGGATTCCGGATCCAGCAGGCCGTGGACGTGTCCGAGCCGCGCTGTCGCTGAAACGGCCCGCCGTCGGCCGCGGCTGCGCGCCCGCTACTCCTCGAGGTCCACGTTCCAGTACGCGTGGCCGATCACGCGCTCCCACGACTCGCGCCGCGGCATGTGCGTGAAGAGGTGCTTCGGCGTCCACCGCGGCCGGGCCGGCGCGCGGAGCAGGCGCATGTTCGCCTCCTCGGGCGAGCGGTGCGCCTTGCGGCGGTTGCAGGAGATGCATGCGAGCACGCAGTTCGTCCACGACGACACGCCGCCGCGCACGCGCGGCACCACGTGGTCGATGGTCAGCTCGCGCGACTCCAGCCCCCGCCCGCAGTACTGGCAGCGGTTGCGGTCCCGCGCGTAGAGGTTCTTGCGGTTGAACGGCACGGTGCGGCGCGGGACCAGCGAGTACCGGTCCAGCACCACCACCTCGGGCACGGGCACGCGCAGGGTCACGGACCGGAGCACCGGGTGGTCGTCCGGCATCCGGAGATCGGCCCACGTCTGGAACCGGTGCAACGACCCGTCCACGGGGCTGATCGCGCGCGCGACCTCCTGGTACACGAGCACCAGGGCGTGCCGGGCGG
The DNA here is from genome assembly GCA_964571855.1 of uncultured Gemmatimonadota bacterium. Lineage (GTDB taxonomy): Bacteria > ARS69 > ARS69 > ARS69 > ARS69 > CAYYFX01. The sequence goes on along the minus strand of CAZNDO010000001.1, from coordinate 500,633 downwards.
TGGTCAGGTGGATGGGGACGAAGTTCTGGTTGAGGACCAGAGCCGGTTGTTCGAGGACGTGTGTGCCGCTTGTCATACGGTGCCGGTCTCCCGGTGCGGGTATGCCGTGCAGCAGTCTAGCACAGGGGGGATCAGTCAGGAATCGGCATGCCGCCGCGAACGGATGAGGGGGGACGAGGGGCCGCGCCCGGAACGGCGTTCCGGGGTGCCCGGGCGGTCGGAACCGCCTCTCAGCCGCCTTCCGCGGCGTTGCCTGTGGCCGGACTCCCCTGCATCGCCTCGCGGACCTCCGAGACCTTCACGCGCCCTTCCCGGAGGGCCTTCACCAGCTCCAGCCCCCGGTTCGCCCGATCCTCGGTTTCCCCGGACGCGCCGGCGGCCAGGGCGCGGGCGAACGCCGCATCCGCCACGTCGAGGTCGCCGGCCGCCGACGCCAACGACCCGTACAGCACCAGGTGGATGGGGTTCACGTTCCAGCGCTTGATGGCCTCCTGGGTGAGGCGGTACGCGCCGTCCAGGTCGCCGCGGGTGCGCGTGAGCTCCGCCAGCCCGATCCAGGGCAGGTTGTCGTCCGGGTCCACGGCGAGGATCTCGTGGAAGAGGCGCTCCGCCGCCTCCAGGTCGCGGACCTGCATCGCGCGATCCGCGAGGCGGCCGCGGGCGATCGTGGCGTGCGGGTCCGCGTCCGCCGCCTCCTGCAGGAGCGGCAGGGACGCGGGGTCGCCGCCGTCGTACATGCAGACCGCCAGCCACTCCTTCGCCCACGTGAACTGCGGCGGCGCGATGGCCGCGCACTGCCGGAACAGCTCCACCGCCTTCGCGTTGTCGCGCTCCTTCGACTTCGCCAGGTGCGCCTCGCCGTACAGCTCCAGCCAGCGCACGTCGTCGGCGGGCAGGCGCGTCGGGTCGAACGGCGGCGCGTCCGCGCGGATGCGGAAGCCGTTCTGCAGGCTCTCGCGGTGCGGCTTCGACCGGAAGTAGTAGCCGTAGTAGTTCTGCAGGAACCACGGGTACAGGAAGAGCGCCTTCTCCGCGGCGGAGCTGGGGCGGATGCCCGTGGAGAAGAAGATGAGGTCCGGACGGCGCTCCAGCACGCTCTCGGCGTTGTACTGCACTTCGCGCCAGGTGTCGGTGAGGCCGGGCACCATGTTGGGGTTGTGCGCCACCTCGTAGTCCGTGAGGCCGAGCATGTCGATCACGCGCACGCCCGAGAAGTACGAGATGGCGCCGATCGTGGTGATGGCGATCGTGGCGTCCTTCGGCAGGTTCTCGCCCAGCCACTCGCCGGTCTGGCGCATGTTGAGGACGAACGCGGTCTCGGTATCGCGGCGCTCGTGCGCGGCGGCGAGGTTGCCGCGGATGCCGTAGGTGACGAGCGCGGCGCAGACGGCCACGGCCAGGATCTCGCGCGCGGCGCCGGGGAGGGTGCGGGGGAAGCGGGCGGCGGTCTCCGTGAGGCCGCGGCCCAGGAGGACCGCGCCCACGGGGAGCACGTGCAGCCAGAAGCGGTGCATGTAGAGGACGTCGCCGCCCACGAGCACCACGTAGGACGCCCACACGCACCAGATGGCGAGGAGGCGCGCCTCGATGCCGCCGAGCCCCGTGCGCAGCACGGACCCCGCGCCGAGGAGGAGCGGGATGCCCCAGGCACCGAACGCGCCGAAGAAGTCGCCCGCGTAGGCGAGGCCCAGGCGCAGGTGTTCGAGGGAGGTGCCGGTTTTCGCGTAGAAGGGGTTCGGGAGGAGGTCGCCGAAGTACCAGAGCTTCCAGAGGGCGTACGGGACGAGCGGCGCGGCGAAGGTGACGACGTCGCGGACGAGGCCGCGGCGGCCGGCGGGGTCGGCGCACGGGCCGGCGCGCCAGGTGTCGAAGGCGCGCACGGCGAACCACAGCACGAAGAGCAGCGGGCCCTCGGGCCGCGTGAGGGAGGCGGCGGCGAGGGCAAGGGGTGCGAGCCGGCGGCCGGCGGGGCCCACGTCCGGGGCGAGCCCGCGTTCCAGTCCGAGCACGACCAGGAACGCGAACATCGCGGTCTCGAGCCCGCCGCTGCTCCAGAGCGCGAAGGCGGGGTTGCCGGCGACGAACGCGGCGGCGGCCACCGCGCCGGCGCCCCAGCGGCCTTCGAGACCGCGGACGAAGCGGGCGGCGGTGAGGATGGCGAGGACGCCGAACGCCAGGCCCATCACCTGCGACGCCGGGACGGGATCCGCGCCGAGCTTCATCACGAAGGCCACGAGCATCGTCCACGCGAAGTTCGAATAGCCCTCCACGCGCTCGCCGGGGTTGAAGACGAGGCCGTGGCCGTCGAGCAGGTGCTTCGCGTAGCGGAAGGAGATGTAGGCGTCGTCCTGCGTGAAGAGGAGCGTGCGCGCGAAGAGCACGTAGCCGGCGGCGACGAGGAGGACGAGGACGAGGCCGAGGGGCGGGAGCGCCCCCGCCTTCGCGCGCTTCGTCTTCTTCGCGCTCACGGCCGCGTCCCCGTGCCGCGTTGCTCCGCCTCGGAGAGGACGGCGCGCTTCCACTTCCCGAACTGCGCCAGCAGGTGCCGCAGGAACACGCGGTCCGCCTCCGTGGGCTTCGCGCGGGCGAAGAAGTCGCGCAGCGTGCCGCGGAAGCGCGCGGCGTCGGGCTGCGCGCGCAGGCCGATGCCCTCGAACGCCACCGCCACGGAGTCCACGAACGCGCCGAGCTCGCTCGAGTCCAGGAAGCGGCGCGAGCGCGCCACCGCGGCCTCGTGCCGCACGGGCACGGGGAGCGCGGCGCCGCGCGCGCGGGCGGCTTCCCAGGCGAGGATCGTGGCGGACGCGGGCAGGCTGAGCGACGCGCCCACCGCGGGCGGGCGCGGGATGGAGACGACGGCGTCGCAGCGGACCACGTCGTCGTTCGAGAGGCCGTGATCCTCGGGGCCGAACACGAGGGCGAGCTTGCGCGCGGCGGAGGCTTCCACCAGCCATTCCGTCATCTCCGCGGGCTCGCGCAGCGCGCGGTTCCAGTGCCGGCGGCGCGCGGTGGTGGCCACGGCGCGATGGCAGTCGTGCAGCGCGGCGTCCAGGGAGTCGAACACGCCCACCGCGTCCAGCGTTTCCTCCGCGCCGTGCGCGAACCAGCGGCCTTCGGGCTTCGCGAGGTCCAGCACGGGCTGCACGATGCGGACGTCGCCGAAGCCGAACGCGGTGGCGGCGCGGCAGATCATGCCGAGGTTGCCGGTGAACTGCGGGCGCACGAGGACGAACACGATGGGCGACACGAGCGGCAGCTCCATCACGGTCGCCGCGGACGGGCAGTGGACGGAGTACTCCCAGGTGGCCTGGATCTCCGGCGGGACGTCGGTGCGCGGGATGGCCGCGAAGCCGAAGCGCGGGAAGTACGTGGCGGCCGAGACCGTGAGCAGGTGCAGGGAGTCGAGGCGCAGGCGGCGGGCCTCGCGGATGCGGTCCAGGACCAGGGCCTCGCCCGCGCCCTTGCGCTGCCGGCCCGGCGTGACCGCGACCGACCGGAGGAGCCCGCGGCGGCCGTGGATCTCGAGGCCGGCGCACCCCAGGAGGGCGTCCGGGGCCTCGGCCAGGGCGAGCAGCCCGGCGGCCACCAGCTCCGGGACCCCCTCGTCCGGGAGCCCGGCGGTGGCCAGGAGCGCCCGGACCGCGGGGAGGTCCGCGGCTTCCGCGGGTCGGATGCGGCGGCCCGGGGCGTTCAACTCGGGGCTTCCTCCTGCCGTTCCTCAGGGCGTCCGGGGCGCCGACGTCCCCGGGAAGCCCGGAGGGCACCGTGAGCGCACAACCGGGAGACTCTACCCCGACCGCGGGGCCGCCGACGACCGGGATCCGCCCCGGCCGCGCGCGGGTCTCCGTGACCGCGCCGCGCGCCCGCGTGCCGGCCGCGGCCGCGCCCGTGCTGTGGGGCGCCGTGTTCCTGCTGGGCGGCATGGCCGTGTTCTCCACGGTGCCGCGCACGGGCGACCCCCTGGCCGAACCCTGGAAGGCCTCCACGGATCCCACGGCCGCGGCGCGGGAGATGATGTCCGCGGTGCACGCGTCCGCCGGGGAGGCGGGGCTCTTGAAGCTGGAGTGGCCGGCGCATCCGGAGGCGCGGGGCTACCGGGTGCGGTTCCGCGATCCCCAGGGGCATGTGCTGGCGCCGGTGACCGTGGACCACAACGTCTTCCTGTACGACCTCGAGAGCGACGTCCTCGGGCTACCCGACGACTTCGAGTGGCAGGTGTCCGCGGTCTTGCGGGACGGGACCGAGGTCGTGACGCCGCCGAAGGTGCACTCGGCGCGCTGAGGGGCGCGGGCCACTGCGGACTGCGGCGCGGCCGAGCCAGCCGATCCACCAAACCCAGGCGTTTCGCGGTACGTTCCGCCTTCCATGACGTGCGGCTCGCGCGCGGGAGGCGGTGGGTGACTTCGTGCATCCGGTGATGGTGTATGCCGCGGTGATCGCGGGCTGCGTGGCGCTGCACTACGCCACGCGGCGCACGCGCGTGCCGGCGGCGCCGCTCGCGCTGGTGGCCGGGCTGGCGATGGGCCGGGCCGGGACGCAGTGGGCCACGCCGGAGTTGTTGTCCGGGTTGCTGGGGCCGGTGCTCGTGCACCTGGGGTTCCTCTTGGGGGCGTTGGGCGTGGCGCTCGGGCAGGGTGTGCTGCGGCTCTCCGTGCCCGAGGTGCTGCGGCGAAGCGTGCGGCCGGTGGCGCTGGCGGTGTTCGGACTGCTGGTGGGCGTAGCGGCGCTGCCGGTGCTGCTGGCGGACCTGGAGCCGGAGCGGACGTTCCGGCGGTTCCTGTTGCCGCTGGCGTTCACCTTCACGGCGTTTCCGCTGCTGACGGTGCGCGATCTGAGGCGCCCGCCGACGAAGGACGTGGGGGCCACGCTGCTCGTGGCTACCACGTTGGTGGGGGCGGTGTACTGCTGGGCGCCCACGTTGCTCTGGCGCGCGCACCTGGATGCGAAGGTGCTCTGGAAGGAGCCGGTGCTCGTGCTGGGCGAGTCCGGCGCGTTCGGTGTGGCGGGGGCGGTGGCGTTCCTGTGGCTGACGCGGAAGTGGCGGTGGCCGCGGCTGGCGGTGGGGACGGCGGCGCTTGCCGCGCTGATGGCGCTCGCGTTCCGGTACGCGCTGTGGCCGCCGTTCGTGGCGCTGGGGTTCGGGGTAATCCTGGGGAGGGCCGGGGAGGCGCGGCTGCCGGTTCCGTTCGCGGGGAGGGAGGGGGCGTTCTCGGAGCTGCCCTTCCTGGTGGCGGCGGGGATGGCGTTCGCACCGGATCTGTGGGTGGAGAGCCTGGTGGGGCCCTCGTTGCTGCATGCGATGTACCTAGCCGCGATCCTGGTGGTCGTGCGCTGGAGGGTGGACCGGGGGAAGGAGCTGGTGACGGGGCCTGGGCTGTTGTTCCTGGGGCTGGCTCTGGCGGTGCGGCTGGACAAGCGGATGGGGCCGCTTATGCGGGCCACGATGGACTTTGCGGTGCCGGCGTGGGTCGTGATCCGAGGAGGGTGGGCGGTGGTCGACGCGGCAAGGGAGGCCAGACACAGAGGCCGGGACGCTCCCTGACCCAGGTGCCCTTGCAGCCGCCGTGAAGCGCCGTCGGCATGCGACCGGCGCTCGCTGGGCCAAGAGGCGCGGACCTGCGTAACCAAGGAAACCCCAATACCGAGGAGTGGCGGAGCTCTTGGCTCGGCGGAGGTTGCAGCGCGCTTGTCCTCAGCGTCCCGCGGCGTTAGCCTCGGTGCAGGAAAGTGGCGGGCCCAGTTGGGCGGACCTGTCCAAGAGCGTTATGCGCTCGAAATGAGGCCCCGCGCGGGGAGGAATGAAGATGTCGCTTGATCCCATTCGCCTTCGAATCACGCCTCGCGAACCGAGGCCAGGTGGGGACAGGGAGCCCCGGGAGACCTTCTGGGCCACGGCGCGGGACGAGAGCGACTCAAACGAGTCAGTCACGAGCCTTGAGGCGAAGCTCTGCAGGGAGTTCGGCGGTGAGCTTCGGAGCGCCCTACTCAAAGAGCTTGCTGAACCGCTGCGAACACTGGACTCCGAGCTCTTCCCTGGTTCTTTTCGGGACTTGGAACGCTGGATGTTCCACTTCATGGAGGGACCACGGGATCCGTACCGATACCAGTTCCCAGAGGTGCTCTCGCGGCTGATGGAGCAGCGGCAACAGATCCTTCGCGAGAGCCCAAACCTGCGACGCGTTCAAGAGAGGCTCGCCGCGGCGGCAGGCATCACCTTCTCGACGCGACTCGCCGGGTACGGAAGCCTGAACCTGGACCTCGTGCCCAGCTCACTCAAGCAGGTTGCGGCGGCCTTCGAAAACGACTTCGACAGCTTCCGGGTGTTCCTCGAGGCGTTCGTGCCAGTCGCGTTCGCCGGTGTGTTCTCTGAGTCAAGCGCCGACAGGCTTGGCTTCACAGTAAGCGTTCCCGCTTCAGTTGAGCGTGCGTTTCGCGAAGCGGGAACCCAGGAGCAGACAGCGGTTCCAACGACCGGGCCAGTGGCGGCCAGCGGAACCTCAGCACGTGAGCGTGCCGAGTGGCTCTGGCGTCTGGCGAACGGCTCGCTGCTCGTGCCCCTGCTTCTGGCTCTCTTGGTGATGTACCAGGGCATGAAGATGTTCGGAGAAATCCGGGCCACCCAGTACGACGCGTTGAAGCCAGTTCTCGAACATCAACTGAAGCTGCTTGAAGAGGACAGGTTGCGGCTGAGTCGCGAAGTTGTCGTCCCGCCTCAGTCAGCACCGGCATCACCACAGGCGGCAGCGGCAGGAAAGTGAAGTGTATGCGGGCGGCGCATAACAACCGGTTGCAGCGGACGGTGCTGCGCGCCGCCGCTGAACCGGGACGTTGGGCGACAAGTGAGAGGAGGTAGCCGGTGAACGTCGTTGCCGGTCTGCTCGGGCAGGTGGTCGGTCTACTCCGGTACGTGGCGGCTCCCGTTGCAGCCGCGTTTCTGGTCGGCGCTTTCGACAGAGAACACGACGTGTTCGCGAAGGCGACCCGGGCCATGTGGCCAAGCGACCAAGGGCCGCCAATCTGGATCGTGGGCGCGCTGACTCTCTCCTCTGGCTTCCTAGTGTACTTCCTGCATCGGAACCTGACCCATCGTCTTGTCCAGGATCGCCTTTGCCGTTCCGCAGGCGACGGACCTCGTCGGGTTGAGCTTGACTACGCCCGTTGGATGAGGCGGACTCTCCCGGAGTGCAAGCCGGCACGTGCGGTCCAGAATGCTCTCGACAATCTTAACGCCGCCGTGGACTTCTTCTACTGCCTCACCCTGTGCTTGATTGCGCTCCCGTTGGCGATGGCGACGCTGTTCCCCGGCAGCGTGTCCCTGGGCGCCACACGAGGCGCGGGATACGTTCTCGTCACGCTGGCGCTAGGCTGGATCGCAGTTGGCGCGCACAGGCGTGCGGCGCGGTATGATGTCGTGGCTTTCGAGCGGTTTGGTGATGTCGCCCAACTAGCCGATGCAGCGGCGGACCGGCCTCCGGCCGGCCGCTGATCGCCAAGGCGTTAGGCATGCTGGAGTCGAGGACCGATGTGTTGAGCGTTGACTACCTGGCCTACACCGAGACGGAGGTTGAAGACCTCGCGTCCTTTGTGGAGCTCACGTCGGACCCGCTGCATCCCTTCCGGATCTACCGCGGGCACGCCGATGCTGAGTGGGCGCTCATCCCGACAGTCCAGCGCGCGACCTTTCGCATCCAGCAACGGATGTTGCCGCCCGAGGATGTCGAAAGGGCGCACTTGGACGCCTTTTGCGACGCCGCGCGGCTGATCCTCCGAACTCAGCCGAGGACGGACTGGGAGTGGCTCGCGCTGGCTCAGCACCACGGTTTGAATACAAGGCTTCTGGACTGGACCGAGAACCCCCTGGCCGCTCTCTTCTTCGCCGTGGAGAAGCCAGTCGAGACGCAAGCCGGCGTGGAAGCCAGCTGCGTTTGGGCCTACAGGCATCACTATGATCCGGTCCGCCGCGACTCGGACCCATTCGCGATCGACACCATCGAGGTCTATGAGCCGCCCCACGTTTCGAAACGGATCCGCGTGCAGAGCGGCCTGTTTACGGCCCATCCGTGGTCCGCGAGAGACGACGACCGTTGGCGCGGTGAGCTGACGCGAATCGTCGTGCCAGCCGCACGGCGGGTCGTACTGCGACGAGCTCTGGCGGCCATGGGCGTTCACAGAGGCTCGTTGTTTCCGGACCTTGATGGCGTGGCGGCGCACATCAATAGAAGGTTCAGTGTTGCGCACAAAGACGAGGGTGATCCTGACGATGGGGCACTTGGAGATGCCTGACTCAAGCTAGCGGCGGACGAGCGCCGGGGATCATGACGCTGGAGGCGTTCGTTCGCGGCGAACGCGCGTCGTGTACCGGCGGTGGCTGGTCGCGTGCGGCGCTCGCCGCTGAAGCGCAGAATCGCTATCCGCAAGGAGGTACTGCAGCATGACAACCGTAGGTGTCCTTGCCGCGGCCGTTTTCTGCGTCCTCGCGCCATTCACGATGGCCACCGCCGAGTGGGATGAGTCCGCCCCGGGAACTCTCATCGGCTCCGGCTGTCTTGCGTTGCCTTCAGACCCCAACGGCGGCCTGTTCTACGATCGGTCAGGCGAGGCGTGGGTTGTGGGGCCGGCCAGTGCGTGGAGTCGGAAGGCGGAGTATGATTTACCCGTCGAGCCGAGGGAGGTCAAGTTCCTGGACACCGACAACGCAGGCACGGCGTTGGTGACCATAGTGGTGGTCACGACCACAGACGTGGTCTGGGGTTATGTCGGATTCGCGCCCACTGGCCACTGGGAGAACTTCGGTACGTTTCCTGGAGGGCCGGTCTCGACGAGTTCGCGCTCTTGGGGCAACGTGAAGGGGACGCACCGCGCTCAGGACTCGGGTCGGTGACCTCTCTGTAACGCGCAGGCTGGGCGGATGAGTCTTAGTTGGGCAGACAAGAGAGACGACGATGACGGATCGTGAATGCCACATCCAGAACCTGTTCACGGCCGAACTGCAATTCCGCCTCGCTTCGGCCGTCCGACTTGCCGTCACGGGGAGCCGGCAGCCCCTTGACCTCCCGATGGAGTGGACCCACGGCCAGCATCGCGTGCGGTACGAAGAGGTCGCGCTGCGGCAAGACCAAGGGGACTACGCGGCGTCCTTCCTTCATACGTCCACGACCTACCGCATGGCGGTCGCGATCAAGGACGCCATCCGGGCCGTTGTTCCCGATCCGAAGTCATCTTCGGACGCCAACGTACAGGCGGCATACCAGATCGCGCGCCTCATTCGGAACGCGTTCGCGCATGCACCGTTCTCGCCGACGTGGTCGATCGATCCGGACTGTCGCGACAAGACTCCCGCGCGGAACGTCGCGCCGATCCCGGGCCGGGTGATCCTCCGGCAGGGCGATGTGATCCTCGAGAAGGTGGACGGCATTCCGCCGGACGCCGTTCCGATTGATGTCAAGACGCGGCCAGACGGCGGGATCGACCTCGGACGTGGGTACGTGCTCTACCCTACCGAAAAGGAAGAGGAGTGAAGCGCCGCGCTACCCCAAATGCCGTTGCAGCGGACGGCGCTTCGCGCCGCCGCTGAACGGCGAGGCGTTATCCAGAGGAGGGACATCATGGGTTCGTCCACCGTCGTCGACTGCGCACTCGAGAAGGCACTGCGGACTGCATTCCTGGATCTGGGCGTCCGAGTCCAGGAAACGGACCAGGACAACTACGCGGTCCGTTCACATGCGTTCCAAAAGGCACCGCGCACAGGATCCAGGGGGCGTACGATCGCGTACGTGATGTTTGAAGACCGCGAGCACAGGGGCAATGCCTGCAACCTCGTCTTCCGATTCCGAAAGACGCCTGCGCCACAGCAGTGGTTCAAGGGCCGAGCGGTCTCCACGCTGGCACGGCGTTGGGCCTCGATGTTCGTCCCTCAGTGGAGCGTCGCGTCGGGAACGCCGAAGCGCATGCTTGAGGCCCGCGCCGCAACCGATCAGTTCGGGTTGGCGGTCACCGCTCACGACCTGTCACAGCCGGACTTCGCCGATGCGCTCAAGTGCTTCGCCGAGATCGCAGCGGAAGCCGTAGGCCAGGCGCCGCGACGCAAGACAGCAGATTGGTCCCGGTATCACGGCCTCATTTCGTAGCGGGGCTGTATGACACCGGGATGCAGCGGACGGCGCTACGCGCCGCCGCTGCTCCTGAACACGTTACCGGCACCGAGTGAGGATACGAAGACGTGGGCACGGAGAGCGCTGCCAGATGAGTGACCTCCCTACGACGACCTTCCTCCAACTGTGTCGCCGGTTCTTCGATGATGCTGGGAACCCCATACCGTTCGAACTGCGTGACAAGCGCAACACTCAGGACGACCCGTTTGATGAGCTTCTCGCGACGGAAGTGCTCGATGAACTCAACGGGGTCGCATGCGCCAAGGCAAGCGGCCCACTCATCACGCCCGACATGGTGCTTTACCGTCCTGATCGGTGTGCTGGTGCCGAGCACGACGGTCTCGCCGACAACATCGACTTGATCGTCGGACTCGAGGTCAAGAAGCTGGAGCGGACCGCACAAGGTGGAGTCGCTCGCGGCTCCGGACTCGACTACAACACCACGCCCCCGTGCGGCCGTGTGCGCGTCTACGATGCCGCAGGCAAGGCACTGGACATCCGTGGCTTTTACCTATTCGTATGCCTGGAGCGTGTGCCCGGTGGAGCGCCTGGCGTCGTCGTGACCTCCCTGTGCCTCGTCGACGGGAACGCCCTGAACGAGGACTTCGACCTGTACCTGAGCATTACCGGGGAGCGTGAGAAGCGAATCGGGCTCGGGACATATGGCGACGGCGCCGATCGGGCGCGGCCGATGCTCATCTTCGCAAACCCGCTTGGCGTGCGGGAGCTGGACGGCGTGCCGACTCTGATTCATCCCAACGAGGACCTGACGCAGATGGAACCGGCGGTCCGACTCGTCCACCGCCTTCGCCGAACAGTGGGTGAAGGCGAGCGGCGTAGCTTCTTCTGTTATCAACGACTCTCGGCCGTTCCCGCCGACTGGGAGGTCTCCGAGCTCGCCGATCCGTTTCCCACCCCAACGCGGGAGGCTCGCACCCGGCCGCGGGGGAGGTTCAAGCTCCCCTTTCGCTTGTAGCAGCCGACGCGAAGAGAGGGAGCTGCCGCTTGCCAGGTTGGGGCGCTACGGGGCCTGAGGGATCGTGCACCTGCTGCTTGCGCCACATCTTGTCGATGACGCGCCGTGTCGCGGGGAGAAGCGTTTCCAGCGCCGCACCGACCTCCTCTGCAGTCCTCCCAGGGTTTAGTTCCACGAGAAGCTGACTCAGCATCACTACACGGACGTCGCTACGCGAGAGCCGGCGGCCCACCCTGTTGAATCGGTTGACCTTCTGGCCTGCGGCGCCAATCGTTTGTCGCAGCGCCTCGTCTGTCGTGCGCCGCGTGCGGGCGTCCGTAGTTCGCTTGCGGCACACGACTAGCACGTCCAAATCAATGGGCTCTTTGGCCTGGCTCTTCGGAGCCGCGACCGACAACTCAGCCTTTACCGGTTGCGACTGCACGATGGTGAAGCCGGCTCCCATGACGGCTTGAGCTACCGCAGTCCACCCGTCCTCCCTTGAGTGGTGGTAGCTGAACACAAGGAGTCCTTCGTCGCGGAGGACGCGGTGGCACTCGGCGAAGACCCGTTGCAGCTTGTCCGCGAACGAAGCGGCGTCAGTATCCTGCACTTCCGTCTCTCGCCGGGTCGTGTTGCTGCCGTCAAGGCCATCCCCGAAGTACAGTTGCTGCCAAACGAAGAAGAAGTCAGCTAGCTCGGAATAGTGAACATTGTCAAAGAACGGTGGGTCCGTGACAACGAGATCGACGCTCTTCGCGGGCAGGTCCGTATTCGATGAGTCATCGCACGAGAGGTAGGCAGCCCCAGGCTTCAAGCCGTCGCCGGGGTAACCCTGGACCAGGGGCCCACCCATGGGTGGACTCACGCCGATGATCTTCCTCCCGGACTTGCGTTTGCCGCCGTACTCTACGGCCAGCTCGAAGGGCGCCTGACGGTAGTCTAGCGCACGCAGGAGCCGCGACTTGAACAGCGTTGAGAAGGCGCCCGAGCTCTTGCGGGTGCCCCATGGGTTCGCCTCGATGGGAGTCCGCTCGGGCTTCAATATGTGGTGCGAGAACATGTGTCGCACGGCCCCCGTGCCCTCGCCCTTGTAGGAGGCAAACATGTTGTTGAACTCCAGAGCGCCAGAGAAGAGAACAGCGAGCGCTTCTCGCGCCGATCCCTCGGGCAGGTCCCGGATGGCGCCAGCGAGCATGCTTAGGGCGAGGAGCTGGCGGTCGTTGAAGAGCTCATGCCATCGCCGGTACCCGTAATTAAGGATCTGACGCGTGTTGCGTCCGTCAGCGATGGGTACGCGGGGAAGTAGCGGGTCTAGGGCCTTGAGCCGCTCGCAAGTCCGACGGTAGCCGACTAGGTCCGCCTCCGTGGCCGGAAGGTACTCCTTGGTTCCATCGTTACGCAGGACGAGCTTCGCGTAGAGCCGATGATCTGGAGGATTGCCAGCGCTCTTTGCCGAGTTCGCGATCGGGAACTCGTGCTTGCAGCTACGGCAGATAGCGGTGGTCCGTTTCGCCGGCCCTTCCTGCGGATTGAAGCGCGCGCCGCATCGACACGCGACGGCAGGGGTGTCGAATCGATCATTGATGATGTCACCGCAGTCGGGACAGACAATCCTGGCCCCAGGATTCTGCCTCTTATTCGCGTGGGTCCCGAACACGTAGGTCGAGAAGAGGTCCACGCGTACTCCGCACTCGGGACATGGAAGTACCTTTACCCAAAAAAAGTAGAGGACGTCGCACGGCCGCCCCTCACCATCCCTCGATCGGTACAGCTTCCTAATCTCCTTGCCCACGCCCGACTCGAGCATGCGGAACTGTTCAACGACTTGGCGGCGATCGACCGGACCAAGGGATACACGAACCGCGCGGTGAGCGACGGCGTTGATGTCGCGCCCGATGACCGTGCACCCGAGCTTCTGAGCCTCACCCACGGTAGTTCCGCTGCCCATGAATGGGTCGAACACCACGACGCCGGGAAGGCGAACCGGCTCGTAGAAGAGGTCGATGATAGACGAGCCCTTGGGGCACGCCGCGCCGAGAATCGCCGCACGGAAGACCGATCCCAAGCGCTGAGCCCACCATTTGTGCACATGGTAGATGGGCCTGTAGATCTCCTTGCGCCAGCTCTCGACTTCGGCGATCTCGCTGACCTGCTCGAAGGGAAACTCGTCCTCGATCGCGCGCTTGCCCCGCTCGGCCAAGAGCGGCCCTCCGTACGGTGCGCCCTCTTCAGCCACGCACATCTCCGCCATGGTCCTAAGCGCAGCAGTCGCCCTGTATGGTCGCCGCACCACCATGGCGCGGATGGATTCTGGAAGCCGTCCCGCGAGGAGCAACATATCGTCGTCCTCGAATTCGAGTACCCCCCCGAGGCGACGGATCAGTTGTTCAGATGCGGGTACCTTGCCAGCCTCCACGCGGGACAGGTGAGCCGCATCGACCCCGAGTCTCTTCGCGGCGAGGCGGAGAGACATGCCTAGGGCCACTCGACGATCACGGATGAAGGTCCCGAAATCCACGGCCGGATCTTAGCGGGTGTTGACGGATCCGTCAACGCTCGACTGGGGACGCCGGAAGGAGCTTCCGAAGAGCACGACACGTCTCCACCTGCCAGTCGGTGTTTCTCGTCGTCGCCGATTCGTCACGTGCGCGGGCGGTGCTGGGCCGCTAACATCCTGTTGCAGCGGACGGTCCGCAAAGCAGCCCGCCGCTGAACCGGAGCGTTCAACGGACGACCTGCTGAGTACACTTGGGGGGCCCAGGCCGGAGGAGGAGGTGGCCGTGAAGAGGACACGCGTGCTGCGTCGCGTCGCACTCGTTGTGGCTTCTGCCTTCGCAGCGGCCAATCTGATGTTGGGCACTTCATCGGCCTCAGCCGGGCTAACGATTGATGCCAGGTCGAACATCTACGGCGCTGGACACTCTACCCCTCCGGCACCTGGTGGGGGGGGTGCAGGGCTTCTACCCGTAGGGGTCCCCTTTGTCGCAGCGCCGGGACAAACGCTGACCTTCTCGAGTGTCGTCGGGTCGATCTCGTACAATGGTGGGGGAAGTTGGTGGGGTCCCGATGGCTACGATCCGTGGCTGCAAGATGTGATCTTCCCGTCCTGGGACGGCGTATCCGGTATCACGACCTACTCCTACGAGTTCCTGGCGGGCGTGTTTCTCGATGACGCGGAACCCTCTGACCCCGCCCCGGTGGACCTGGATTTCGGACGCAATGGACTGACCCGCAATTCCCCGGAGGTCTTCCCCGACATCGGTCAGCTGTTCTTCATCGGGGATGGTGTCACCGATTCCGGACTCAACCAGACCTTCTTCGTGCCAGCCAACGCCACACGGCTGTTCCTGGGATTCATCGACACTGCTTCGCCAACCCTATTGCCAGGATCCTATCAAGACAATCTGGGGTCGTTGACCACCACCCTGGAGATCGGACCTGCCCCAGTGGCCGTCGAGCCTTCGACGTGGGGGAGGTCGAAGGCACCTCACCGGTGACTCTCCCAGGTGAGTGGGACGGGCGGGAGACTGTCCCGGACGAAAGCGGCCCAACCGGCCGTTGCAGCGGACGCCGCGCCGCTGCGGAACGGCAAGGCGTGAGGCGCTCGGCTGCCGGGCCTGCGCCGGCCTCAGCATCGGCTTCGAGCGGGCGAGACTCCGGCGCTCTACGAAGTGCGGCCGCTACGCCATACGGAGGCATGGGCGTGCAATCCCAACCGAAGCCCTACAGACCCGGCCAGTGGATCATCCTCGCCACGGCACTTGGCGCGTTCCTCGGGCTCCTTGTGGGGAAGTTCGCGCTGGGCTTGATCTTCGGCTTCTTCGCGGGAGTCATGGTGGACTCCATCAAGGGCAAGGCTCCCAAGACAGGCCGTGAGAGTCCAACCGACAGGGAGCCGGGGACCTAGGAGGCTCTTCGCGCGAGGCGCGGTGCGGTCGCCGGTCGGCTCGATCGCCCGCCACGGGGACGATCCCCATGGACATGGTACGTTCCCGCCCATCGCAGCCTCACGGTCACCCGGACCGCACATCGACCCTCCGGAGACCACGCCCACACGCCCTCACCCGCGCCGTCGGCGACCCCGACCCGCGGAAAGGAGCACATCATGAACCTGACCGACATCCTCGCGCAGACCGACGGCCTCGCGTCCATGGCACGCGAACTCGGCGTGAACGAAAGGCAGGCCGCGAGCGGCGCCGAGGCGCTCCTTCCGGCCATCCTGGGCGGATTCAAGAAGCAGGCGCAGGGCGGAGGCATGGACGGCCTCGGCGGCCTCCTCGGCCAGCTCGGCGGCGGCAGCCTGCTCGACGACGTCCTCTCCCCGCAGCGGACGCAAGTGGACCGCGGCAACGACGTGCTCGGGCAGATCTTCGGCTCCAAGGACGTGAGCCGCACCGTGGCGCAGAACGCGGCGTCGTCCACCGGCCTGGATCCGTCCGTGCTGAAGAAGATGCTGCCGATGCTCGCCATGGTCGTGGCGGGGTACATGGCGAAGCAGTCGAGCCCCGGCCGCGCGGCCGGGGCCCCGGCGCCGCAGGCGTCCTCGCCCGGTGGCGGGCTCGGCGGGCTGCTGGGCGGTCTCCTGGGCCGGCAGGCGTCGCCCGGCGCGGCGTCGGGCGCGGCGACCGGCGCCGGCGGGCTCGCCTCCCTGCTGGATCTCGACGGCGACGGCAACCCGCTGGACGACATCCTGCGCATGGCCGGCAAGGCGCCGCGGTAGCCGCGATCCCGTGCGCGAGCGCGTCCGCCGCTTCGTCGAGAGCGTCCGGTTCGACCGGGCCGTCACCGCGCTGATCGTCGCGAACGCGATCACGCTCGGCCTGGAGACGTCGCCGCGCGTGGCCGCCCGGTTCGGCGACTCGCTCCACGCCTTCGACCGGCTGGTGCTGGTCGTCTTCGTCGTCGAGCTGCTCCTGCGGTTCTTCGCCCACCGCGGCCGCTTCTTCGGCGATCCCTGGCGCGTGTTCGACTTCATCGTCGTCGGGATCGCGGTGCTGCCGGCGGCCGGCGCGTTCGCCATCCTGCGCGCCCTGCGCGTGCTCCGCGTGCTGCGCCTGGTCTCGCTGGTGCCGCCGATGCGCCGGGTGGTGGGCGCCCTGCTCAGCGCGCTCCCGGGCATGGCGTCGATCCTCGGCCTCATGGCGCTGGTGCTCTACGTTTCGGCCGTGATGGCCACGAAGCTGTTCGGCGGCATCGCGCCCGAGCACTTCGGCAGCCTTGCCGGGTCCCTGTTCACGCTGTTCCAGATCATGACCGTGGAGGGCTGGCCCGACATCGCGCGCGGCGTCATGGCGCACTCCCCGGCGGCCTGGGTCTTCTTCGTGATCTACCTCGTCGTGGCGACGTTCATGGTGCTGAACCTGTTCATCGCGGTGGTGGTCAACGCCATGCAAGCCCAGGTCACGGAAGACCTCAAGCACGAGGGGGAGGAGCACACGCAGGCGATCCTGGACGAGGTGCGCGCGCTGCGGCGGGAGGTCGAGGCACTGCGCGGCGCTTCGAGGCGGGGTTAGGGAATCGGAGGGGTCCGCCGGCCGACGAATGGAACAGCGTTGCGCGGGAAGGAGGCACTGGTGCGTAGGAAGCCGAGATTCTCATCCGTGACCGAATCGGAACTGACGTACATCGCGCAGCGGATCGAGAAGACGCTTGGCCCCGAGATCATGGCCCACATGGCGTCCCTGGGACTGGACGTGGAGACCACGCTGCGGATGCAGGCGCTGGGAGAGCTGTTCGTGAACGCCCGGGAGGCGAAGGGGCTGACCCTCAAGGAGGCGGCGGCGCAGCTTCGTGCTCCGCAGTACCGCGTCCGGGACGTCGAGGCCGGCGCGCGGCGGTTGGACCCGGGCGTCCTGGCTCGGTACGCGGACATGCTGGGGATCGGCCGCGGCGTCCGCGCGTGGGCGCGGCGGTACCCCGACCTGGCGGCGCCGATCGGGCTCCCCGGCACGCTGCGAGGGAGCGCAACGAACCGCGCCTCGCGGCGGCGCCCAGCCAAGGGGGACTTCGACGACCTGATCGCCAAGGCGCGGAAGCAGGGGCGCAGGGCGGGCTTGAAGCGCGCGGACGTGAAGGCTGCCGTCAAGAGGGGGCGACGGCGTACGTGAGGGGCAGGGTGGCCGCGGATCCTGTAGCCAACTATCGAGGTCTTACCAATCTATCCTCGAGCGCGAGTCACGGCACGGACCTCGGAGAAGTCCGTCATCATCGGCGGCCGGCCACCCCGGCAGTCGACTCACCGCCCGACGTGGCTTTCAATCAGCCGCACTGGAACCTTGCGATTGGCCGAACCCGGCCTCACGACTCGGCCGCCATGGCGGCCACCGCCCACCGTTCACCGGCGCGATCCTGCTCGCGCCCGGCGATCCACCCTCAGGCCCGCCCCACCTTCCCGCCCACCGCCGCCCGCAACGGGTTGAACCCAAGCCCCGGCACATGCGCCACGTGCCGGCAGAACAGCGGCTGGATCCGGAACCAGCGATCGATCTCCGCGCGGAAGAACGCGTAGTACGCCGCCGAATCCGTGAGCGTCACCGCCGCGTCCCGGCCCTCATGCCCCGCGCGCAGCCCGGCGCGGCCGAGGTCGGAGCGGAAGATGTTGCTGGCCGTCACCGCGCAGAACTCCGAGAAGTCCGTCATCTTCGGCGCCTTGGGGATGGGCGAGCGGTCCAGCACTCCCTGCGCGGTCTGCATCGCATGGACCAGCTCGTGGAACAGGACCTCCTCGGGCGAGGTCCCCACGCCCGGGCACGCGCTCCCGAAGGAGCTGGGCACGAAGTCCACCGCGGCGTCCTTGAGCAGCTTGCCGCCCTTGCTGTGGAGCTGGAGCCCCGCGTAGCACGCCCGCTTCACGGCGGCGAGGGGCGGCTGGATGGTCACGGTGCCGCCGCCGGGGTGGGACTCGATGGCGTCGAGGAGGATGTATCCGGTCCGAGTGCTCTCGATCTGCTCGAGCAGGGCGGTGATCTTCTCCTCGTACCGGTAGTGCACTTCCTGGGACTTCTGGCCCTCCCGCGTGGTCGTCCAGCGCTTCCCGGTGATCCGGATCCGCTTGCCGTAGCTCGCCACCGCGCACCCCCCGGCCAGGCACCTACTTGCCCATACGGCGCGGCTCCGTCCTCTGAACGCACCCTGTTCCACCCCGAGCCGGGAGATGCTGGAGTGGGCAGGGCGCTCCTTCGACGCCAAGGGCTTCAACGTTTCCGGGGCGAGCCTGGCCATTCAGGGGGTCGGCTGGACGCCGGGCCCCCGCGGCTGCCGGCCACCGCCAAGGCCCCGCAACCAGCGAACAGCCGGAGCTCAAACTAGCGTTCAGCCGCTCTCCGGACTTGCATCCAGCCGCCACGGGAACCTACCATCCTCCCATGCCGCGCCCCGCCCGGACCTTCCCGAGATACCTCGCGCCGCGTCTGCGCGAAGCGCTCCGTGACACGCCGGCCATCCTGATCCACGGTCCGCGCCAGAGCGGCAAAACCACCCTCGCGCGTGCCGTCGGCGAGCCCCGCGGCTACCGCTACGTGTCCTTCGACGACGAGGCGGTCTGCGCCGCAGCCCGCGAGGACCCGATCGGCTTCGTGAGTGGGCTGCCGGCGCGGACCATCCTCGACGAGGTGCAGCGCGTCCCGGAGATCTTCACCTCGCTGAAGGTCGCCATCGACCGGCGCCGAACCGCGGGTCGCTTCATCCTCACGGGCTCGGCGAACATCCTCTTCGTGCCGGCGCTCGCCGACTCGCTCGCGGGCCGAATGGCGATCCTGCGGCTCCACCCGCTCGCGCAGTGCGAGATCGAGGGCGTACGCCCGCGCTTCCTCGGGTCCCTCTTCCGCGGTGCCTTCAAGGTCGGGATCGCCGAGCGTCTCGGCGCGGAGCTTGCCGCGCGGATCGCAGCCGGTGGATATCCTGCGGCCCTGGCGCGCCGCATGCCTGGCCGGCGCCGGGCCTGGTATCGCGACTACGTCGAGACCCAGATCCAGCGGGACGTCCGCGACCTGAGCCGGCTTCGCTCACTCGACACGCTGCCAAAGCTGCTCGCCCTGGCGGCCGCGCAGACCGCGCGGCTCGTGAACGTGGCGGACCTCTCGGCTCCGTTCGAGCTCACGCGCCAGACCATCCACGAGCACGTGACGTTGCTCGAGCGCGTGTTCCTGCTGGAGCGGTTGCCGTCGTGGCATTCGAACCGGATGAGCCGGCTGGTCAAGCGGTCAAAGCTCCACGTGGGGGACACGGGGCTCGCCTGCGCGTTGCTCGGCGTCGATGCCGCGAGGCTGGACGCCGACCGGCCGGCGCTCGGCTCGATGCTCGAGAGCTTCGTGCTGCAGGAGCTGCGGCGCCAGGCGAGCTTCGCGCCGGATCCGCTCGGGTTCTTCCACTTCCGCGACCGCGACGACTTCGAGGTCGATATCGTGATCGAGCGCGGACACGCGGAGATCGCGGGGGTGGAGGTCAAGGCCGCCGCGACCGCAAGCGAGGCCGATCTGCGGGGACTCCGGAAGCTCCGGGATGCGGCGGGGAAGCGGTTCGTGGCCGGCGTCGTGCTCTACGACGGCAGCGCGACGATCCGATTCCGCGACGGTCTCTTCGCGGTCCCCGTGCGCAAGCTGTGGGAGACGGCATGATCGGGAAGTCCCTCATCAACTCCGCCGGACGGTGTGGCCGGATGCGCTTGCAGTCCCACCCGTGAGGGTCCGGCACACCAAGGAGAGTCGGCAATGGCGCGCACGTGGATCACCGATATGCGGCACTACCTCGACGAGAACGACGACTTGCCGCCCGGCATGCCGGCGGCGGCGGCGCACCTTGCGCTGTTCCAGGGCGCCATCGTGGCTTGGGTGACGAGCCGCAGTGCGTCGGCGGGCGAGTCGACCAACGTTCCCTGTCATCGCCGCGCGGGCAAGCCGCTGTGCACGGCAGAGGTCCAGGCGTGGTTGCGGCCCGAGGACGCGGCGATCGCGTGGGAGTGCCCGGCGTGCGGGGACCAGGGCGTAATCCACGGCTGGCCGGGGACGCGCTGGGATCGCCGCCGCCCGCAGGCGCGGGAGCACGCAACCGGGTCGTACCTTCGGCTGAAGGTGACGTTGCGCGGCTCGAAGCCGCCCATCTGGCGGCGGTTCCTGGTGCCGGGCAGCATCAGCCTGAAGCGCCTGCACGATTGCCTCCAGGCCGTCATGGGCTGGACCGACAGCCATCTCCACCAGTTCGAGGCGAACGGCGTCCTGTACGGCCCGCCCGATCGCGAACTCGGAATCGAGCGGGTCAGCGAGAGCAAGACGACCGTTGGCGACGTGCTCCGACGCCCGAAGGACGAGCTCCGGTACGAGTACGACTTCGGCGACGGTTGGGAGCACTCGGTCGTCCTCGAGGCGCATGTCCCGCCGCGGGAGGACGGCCGCTACCCGATCCTGGAGGCCGGGGCGCGGGCGTGCCCCCCGGAGGATGTCGGCGGCATCTTCGGGTACGAGCGCTTTCTCGAGGTCATCCGGAACCCGAAGCACGCCGAGCATGCGGAGACGCTGGTGTGGGCGGGCGGCTCCTTCGACCCCGAGGCCTTCCGCGTGGACGACGCGAACCCAGCCACGCGCGGGGTTGGGTGCTGCGGAGTTCGGAAGCACGACCGCGGGTCCGTGGGAAGTCGTCCGCCCGCCGCTAACCGGGTTACGGACCTCCGGCGCCCCGCCGCCCGCCGCGCTCGTGAGGGGGCTAAATCTCCCCATAAGGGGTGAGTTCATTGGGCGCCCACGGGTGAACCCACGCTTGACGGGACGCTTCGTAGAACCGATGTTGTGGTGTCACTACATCATTGTGGTGTCACTACACTTTTGGAGTGCCGCTCCAGTTCTCCGAGGGAAGCCGGAACTTGCCCAGAGACCACATCGAAGGCGGAAACGTCGCCCTGGAAGTCCGGCGAGGCCTGTCCGCCGTCCGGCAGCTTCGCGACGCCCTCTTGAGCCTCGCAGTCGGCCTCGCCGAGTCCCCGACGACCCTGGGCTACCTGATCCTCCTCGACTTGCGGGTCACGCCCGCGCTGCTTCGCCGGGAACTCGAACGCGTCCGGGCGACGATGCGACCGGAGATCGCCCAGCGAATCCACGTGGTCGAGGTTCCGTCCGCCGGGCTTCCCGAACGGCCGTCCGCGGTCCCGAATGCGCACTGGGATCAGATCAAGCAGCGTATCCTCGCGGAAGAGACGACACCCGGCTCCAGGCTCCCGCGCCCGGACATGCAGTTCGAGGTGTTCAAGGTCCTGCTGCACCAATGGGCCAGGAATCGCGGCCCCATGACCTCGAACTGGCTGGCCGACACCGTCGGGTGCAACTACCGGACGGTGGCCGCGCTGATCAAGCGCCTCGGACCGGCCATCGATCGTCTCTCCGATCGACGCGTGCAACTCGCGCACTTCCCGCGGGAGTCGCTGGGACGATTCCTCCCCGTTGCGGAAGACGCCCGTGCCACCATCCGATACCGGGACCGCAGCACCGCACCACGATCTCCGGAGTCCCTCGCGGGACGACTGCGCCGCCTGGACCAGCCGCACGTGGCAATCGGCGGAGTCATGGGTGCGAGGCGGTACGTGCCGAGCCTGGATCTCGTGGGAACGCCACGTCTGGATCTCTGCCTTCACGCCCCTGGGAAGCACGCCGACCTGAGCTTCATCCGCCAACTCGATCCGGCGCTCGAGCGCACGCGCGACCCGCACGCACCGACCCGGCTTGTCCTGCACTTCCTGCGACGCCGCACCGCGCTCTTCGAACAGGACCCGGACGGCGCCGTCTGGGCCGATCCCGTCGAGTGCCTGCTCGACCTGTACGATGCCCGTCTGGCCGGCCCCGCGGCTGATCTCGAGCGGGAGATGACGAACCGGGGCATGAAGTGATGGCGCGCCACGACGACGCGCTTCGATCCGTATTTCCCGCCGCGGTCCTGAGAGAGGTCGCGGCGGCCATTCCCGAAGCCTACCGCGAGAACGTGACGATCATCGGCAGTCTGGCCGCGGCGTATCACTACTTCGCCGATCGGGACACGATCACCGTGCGGACGAAGGACGCCGACTGCCTCCTTTCCCCGCGAGTGGCGGCGATTCCCGCCGGCGTCCGGATCGTCGAGAGGCTGCTGTCCGATGGCTGGAGGCTCCGCACGGACGACACGTGGGGCAAGGCCGGCACCGCGGAGACGCCGGTCGAGGAGCTCCCGGCGGTCCGACTTCAGCCGCCGGGTGGGCTCGAGTGGTTCGTCGAGCTCTTGATCGTTCCGGACGCGACGGCCCCACGTTCGAAGCAGTGGGTCCGACTCGAGACGAATCACGGCCACTTCGGTCTCTGCAGCTTCGGCTTCCTCGCGCTCGTCGGCTACGAGCCGATGCCCACGGGCCTCGGTGTCTCCGTCGCCCGACCGGAGATGATGGCCCTGGCGAATCTCCTCGAGCACAGGGGACTGTCCGAGGATCTGATGTCCGGCGGCTTCGCCGGTAGAACCGACATCAAGCGCTCCAACAAGGACCTCGGCCGTGTCCTGGCGATCGCCCACCTGGCCACCCGCAAGGACGAGGACGCGCTCCTCGACTGGCCGGCCGCGTGGAAGGCCGCGCTGTCCGCCCGATTCCCCGAGGATTGGAGAGTCCTCTCGCGAAGCGCGGGCGACGGCCTGCGCGCGCTGTTGGCCAGCGGACCGGACCTGGAGCAGGCATGGCACACGTGCGTGAATGGACTGCTGTCGTCCGCTCCCCCGGAACTCGATGCCCTTCGGGCGGATGGTCAGCGCCTTCTGGTCGACGCGGTCGAGCCCCTCGAGGTGAGCGCGGCCTGATTGAGACGTGGACGCATCAGGAGTCCCCGAGAAGGACGACCTTCACGGCCGACTCCACGCCCCCTCCCTCGAGCTTCACGAAGTACGTGCCGCGGCCCACGCGCCGCCCGGCCTCGTCCCGTCCGTCCCACACCATGGCGTGGTCCCCCTCGGGCAGCGGCGCATCCACCAGCACGCGCACGCGCCGTCCGGTGACGTCGTACACGGCGAGGCGCGCCCGCGCCGGCTCGGCGAGCACGAGGCGCACGGTCGTCTTCTCCCGGAACGGATCGGGGGAGGCGAGCGCCGGCATCGTCCGCAACTCCCAGGCCGGTGTGATCACGGAGATCGGCGGGTGCAGGGCCTCGCGCCCGTCCCGGTCCACGGCGCCCAGCCGGTAGTACCAGACCCGGTCCGGCTCCACGCTGCGGTCGACCCAGGTGTACGGGCTGCGCCCGCGCACGAGGTCGCCGGTCCGGGCAAGTCCATTCCGAGCGCGCGGAGGGCGACCGGCCGCCCGAGCATCCGGCGCCGGCGGCGGGCTCCCTGCCGCGCTTGACACACACATAAACGATCACTTATATATTGACCATGAGCCCTACGGCAGAAGCCCGGGACAAGGTCTTCCACGCCCTCGCCGACCCCAGCCGGCGGGCGATCTTCGAGTCGCTCGCGGGCGGGGAAGCGCTGGTGAAGGACCTCACGGCGCGCTTCCACATCTCCCAGCCGGCCGTGTCGCAGCATCTGGCCGTGCTCCGGGACGCCGGACTGGTGCGTGGCCGCCGGGAAGGACGCTGCGTCCACTACCGCGTGGACCCGTCCGGCATGAAGCCGCTCGTGGACTGGATCACGCACTACCGGGCCTTCTGGACCCGCCGCGTCGCGCGTCTGGAGAAGCTTCTCGAGGAGATGGAGTGAACCCCGCCGGCCCGAACGACCCATCGCAGGGAAACACGCTCTCGATGGAGTTCGACCTTCCCCATCCGCCGGAGAAGGTGTGGCGCGCGCTCACGGAGCCCGCGCTCCTCGCCGAGTGGCTCCTGCCCGTGATCGGGTTCGAGCTGGCGCCGGGGGCGCGGTTCACGTTCAAGACGCAGCCGTACCCGCAGTGGGACGGCACGGTGAGCTGCCGGATGCTCGAGATCGAGCCGCGTCGCAGGCTCCGCTACACGTGGGAGGTTCCGTTCCTGACCACCGAGGTGACGTTCACGCTCACGCCCACGGCCGCCGGCACGCGCCTGTCCCTGGTGCAGTCCGGATTCCAGCCGGACCAGAAGCGGGAGTTCGGCGGCGCGCGCTACGGCTGGAAGATGATGGGGGAGAAGCTCGTCCACCTGCTCGAGAGGATGCCATGAACTGGAGCCGCGGGATCCGCCAATTCCACCGGTGGCTGTCCATCGTGTTCACGCTGACCGTGATCGTCACGTTCGTTCTCCTGCAGCAGGAGTCCCATCCGGAGTGGGTGAGCTACATGGCGCTGCCCCCGCTCTTCCTGCTTCTCCTGACCGGGCTGTACCTGTTCGTCCTGCCCTACCTCGCCCGGCGGAGCGGGCCCCGATGAGCCCGCCGAAGAGCAGCCGGGGCGCGCGGCGTGCGCCCGCCCGCGAGCCGGACGGGGACTGGCGCGTGGACACGCTGGCCCGCATGCGCGCGCTCATCCTGGAGGCCGACCCCGAGATGATCGAGGAGCGGAAGTGGAAGAAGCCGTCCAACGGGATGCTCGGGGTCCCGGTGTGGTCGCACGAGGGGATCGTCTGCACCGGGGAGACCTACGCGAAGGTCGTGAAGCTCACCTTCGCCCACGGCGCCTCGCTCCCGGATCCGTCGCGGCTGTTCAACGCCAGCCTGGAGGGCGGCACGCGAAGGGCCATCGACATCCGCGAGGGGGAGACGGTCCCGGCGCGCGCGTTCAAGGCGCTCGTGAGGGCCGCGGTGGCGCGGAACGCCGCGGTGGCGAAGGAGCGGTCCTGAGGTCGTCGCGGCAGGGTGAACCCGCCGGCGCAGGGCCGGACGTCACCGGGGACTTGGCCCCCGCGCCCTCGCGCAGATCGGAGTGGGCACTTCCGGTTATCATGATAATCGGAAGTGCGCCGCGTAGCCCTGGGAGAGGGAGGCACCGATGGTCACCGTCGCTCGCGCGGGTCTCGCCTGGTTCGCGGGCGTCGCGTCCGGAGTCTACCTCGCCGCCCTGGCACTGATCGGCCAGCTCCCGCAGGCGGGGGCGCGCGCGGGCGCGGTCGGAGTCGCACTGACCATCGACTTGGTCGTCGTCGTCCCCTTGGCGTACCTGCTGCTCGTCCTTCGTCCCTGGCGGTTGCCGATCGTGACGCTCGTGCCCGTTATCGCGCTCAGCGGGTTGGCGGCCTCCCGCATTCTTCCCGGTGATCAGCAGCAGGCGTTGCGCGTTCTCGAGCTGGCCGCCGTGCCCCTCGAGCTCGGCCTGCTGGCCTGGATCGGGTGGCGCGGCGCGCGCATTCTCCGCAAGTCCCGTCGCCCGTCCTGCGCGGACCCGATCGAGCGGCTGCAACAGGCGGCGTTCGAGGTGACCGGGAGCCACCGCGTCGCGGCCATCCTCGCGTCGGAGATCGCCGTCTTCCGCTATGCGATCGGATCGTGGCGGGCCCGGCCCCACGTGCCGGCGGGCACGCGCGCCTTCACCCATCATCGCCGCGGCGGCCACGGGAGCATGGTCGTCGGCTTCCTGCTCGTCATCTCGTGCGAGGCGCTTGCGGTGCACCTGCTTCTCGCCCCGTGGAGCGCGCTTGCCGCCTGGCTGCTCACGATCGGCAGCGCGTACACCGCGCTGTGGCTCGTGGCCGACTACCGCGCGACGGTCCTGCGTCCGATCCTGATCGGTCCGCGGCACGTCCTTCTCCGGGCGGGGTTGCGGTGCACGCTGGAAGTGCCGCGGGAGCGGATCGTGGCGGTGGGCCGAGCGAGGCCGGAGTTCGGCAAGGAGAGCGTCGACCTCACGCTCCTCGGGACGCCGACACGCTGGCTGACGCTGTCGGAGCCGATGAGTGCCGAGGGGCCCTACGGGATCCGGCGACGCGTGCGGGCCCTCGGCGTCGCGCCGGACGCGCCGGAGGAGTTCGACGCTGTCGCCTGGACGGGGCTGGGTCGGGCGCGGTCCTGAGGTTGCTGCGGCATCCCCTGCGGATGGGAGGTAGCGCGCTGCAGGATCAGCGGCGCTTCGCCCGCCTCGTTCGCGCCACGGACGCCCTCGGTCCGCGCCGGCCCTCGCGCCGCCCGGGAAGCTCCCCCGGCGCCGCCGCCCCGGACGAACCACCCTGGAGGCGCTCGAGCAGCGCGTCCGACAGCGCGGCGACCGCCTCCCGCCTCAGGTGCAGGAGGACGGAGCCGCCCGCGGCCTCCTCGCGGAGCAGGCCGGCCTCGCGCAGCAGTACGATGTGGTGCGAGATCGTCGGGCGCGAGAGGCCGAGGCGTGCCGCGAGGTCGGCGGAGGTGGCCGGCTCGCGGGCGATCAGCGTGGCGATCGCGAAGCGCGTGGGATCCCCGAGCGCCTTGCACACGAGCGGCGCGTCCACGGGGGTCGGGGCTCCGGCGGCCAACGATTCGCCGGCCGCGGGCGCGACCGCCGGATCGAAGTACGGCAGGAAGACCACCGTGCCTTCCGGCGTGTCGAAGGCGGTCCAGAACCGCTGGTGGTTGAACGCGGAGGGCGCCACGTACGCCTCGCGGATCCGCGCGTAGGGGAGACGGTAGCCTCCCTTGATGGCGCGGAGGCAGCGCGCCCGGTCGTCCGCCTCCACGCGGAGAAGGGCGAGGCGGAAGAACTCCTCCAGGGTGCAGGACTGCAGCAGCCGCTCCTTCTCCTCGCGGGATCGGCGCAGCTGCGGCTCGATCTCCGCCCACGTGCGCGAGAACGTCGACCTCCAGTAGCCGTCGAGCAGGTGCAGGACGCGAGCCTTCGACTCCTCCGGGGACGCGGCGATCCGGCTGAGCGCGCGCAGCGTGGGGCTCTCGAGCGAGGGAGGGTAGAGATCGATGTGCTCGAGCCACTCCCGCTTCACGGCGGGAGCCTCGAGCAGCGCGCGCTCGAGCGACATCCCGCCGCGGGCCACCCGCTCGGCGACGCCCGCATCGTGCAGCGCGCCCTCGAGCACCGACCGCTGCAGCTCGTCCGCGGAGAGCGCCTCGAGCTGGGCCATGAGACCGGGCATGTCGTCGGGCGGGGGCGAGGGGCCGAGCGCGTCGCCCAGCAGGACCCAGAGGTGCGCGGAGCCGTGGAAGTAGGCGAGATCGTCCCGGCAGGAGCGCGGGAGCGCCGCGAGGGCGGCGTTGCGCCACGCGGCGTGGATGCCGGGCGATGCCGCCAGGAGCACCTCCAGCGAGTACAGGAGGTCGAATCGGAGCCCGCTGGCGAACCGGAATCGCCCCCGCGGGTCGTCGCCCCGTCCCCGGGGCTTCGCGCGCCCCGTCGAGTTTCGCATCCGTCGAACCCTCCCGGACCGCCGCCCGCGGCCCCGCGCCCCCAACCACGCCCAGGATAACCCGTTAAGGGACCCGCGCGGGGGGAGTTGACACGCGCCGGATGATTAGATAATAATCTAACTAATGAATACGATGGTCGAACGAAGGCGCCGCGATGGCCGCGGCAAGCGCGGGCTCTCCTGGGCCGCGTGCCTGCTGCTCGCCGGCGGAACCCTCGCGGGGCCCGCGCGCGGCGCCCCCTACCTGCCGCACCCGGTCGGGCCGGGCGAGGCGCCGCCCGTGGTGGACGGGAGCCTGGACGACGGGATCTGGTCCCGCGCGGACGCCATAACCGACTTCCGGCAGCGGGATCCCGACGAGGGGGCAAGCCCCACCGAGTCCACGCACGTCCGGATGGTCTACACGCCCACCGATCTCTACGTGGGCGTGGCCTGCCTGGACTCCCGCCCCGATGCGATCGTGTCGAGCACCCGCCGCCGCGACGACTTCTCGCTGACCGGGGACGACCAGTTCGTGGTGGCCATCGACTCCTTCGGCGAGGGCCGCGACGGCTTCTTCTTCTCGACGAACCCGCTCGGCGTGCGGGTGGACGCGCGCTTCTTCGACGAGGGGGACGTGTTCGTCGACGGGTGGAACGACGCGTGGGACGTCCGGACCTCGCGGGACGCCCGCGGCTGGTCGGCGGAGCTGCGGATCCCGTTCCGCACGCTGCGCTTCCGGCGCGCTCCCGGGAACTCCATGGGCGTGAACCTGTTCCGCCGGATCATCCGCTCCAACGAGACGTTGTTCTCCCCGCTCATCCCGCGGGAGCGCGCCGGCGGGACCGCGAGCGTCTCGCTCGCGCGCGAGGTCCGGTTCGAGGGGATCGTCCCGGGAAGCGGCGTGCGGGTCGATCCGTTCGTCACGGTCCGGCGCGAGTCCCGGGGCGCGGACGCCGAGGCGTCGGCGCGGCTCGGCGCGGACCTGCGCTGGACCGCGTCCGGCGCGCTCTCCGCGAACCTGTCCGTGAACACGGACTTCGCGCAGGCGGAGGCGGACGATCGCCGGATCAACCTCACGCGCTTCGCGCTCTTCGTCCCGGAGAAGCGGGACTTCTTCCTGGAAAACGCGGGCCTGTTCGCGTTCGGCGCTCCCTCGGAGGCCGAGGTCTTCTTCAGCCGGCGCATCGGGTACGTGGACGGGGCGCGGGAGGGATCCGGGGAGGTGCCCATCCGGGTCGGGGGGAAGGTCGGCGGTCGCACCGCGCGCCACGAGTACGGCGCGCTGTACGTGCGCACCGGCGAGGCGCTCGGCGCCGCCGCGGAGGGCTTCGCGGTCCTGCGCGCTCGCACGCAGCTGACGCGCCGCTCGTGGCTGGGCGCGATCCTCACGTCGCGCGAAGGGGAACCGGATCTCGCCGGGAGCGTGGCCGGACTGGACGGGGTGTTTCGCGCAGCCGGCGAGGTCACCGTGTCCGCGTTCGTCGCGGGAAGCCGGGGGACCTCCGCGCGCACCGGGACCGGAGCCGCTTCCCGGGTCCGCATCGAGCGGGGCGGGGACGGGACCGCGTTCCACCTGGAGCTCCTGGACCTCGGCGCCCGTTTCGCGCCGCCGACCGGGTTCGTGGCGCGCCCGTCCTCCCGGACCTATCGCGCGGGTGGCGCCCGCCCGATCCAGCGGCACTCGGGACCGCTGCGGCGCGTGGTGCCTTCGGTCGCCTTCGAGCGCATCGAGGACCGCGGCGGAGCGTTCCTGGACGACTTCCACCGCGTCACGCTCGGCGTCGAGGCGACGAGCGGCGACGCCGGCAGCCTCTTCCTGGAGCGGATCCGCGCCCGACTCGACGAGTCCTTCGCGCTTCCCGGGGACATCCCCGTTCGGGCCGGGGACCATCACGAACTCCGCGGCGGCGGCGAGGTGCGGACGAAGGCGGGACGTCCGGTGTCGGCGCGCTGCGCCCTGGACACCGGGGGCTTCTACGGCGGGACCCGCACCACGGTGTCGGCCGGCGTGACCGCCAAGGCGCGCGGCCGCCTTCGCGCCGGCCCTGAGCTCGAGCGGTCCTGGATCCGGATCGACGGGGCGAGCGCGGGGCCTTTCGTGCTCCGGCTCCGGACGGAGCTGGACGTGGACGTCGACCGGTCCGTCACGGGCTTCCTGCAGTACGACAGCGAGTCCCGCCGAACCGGCTGGCGCGCGCAGCTTCATGTCCTTCGCGGGGAAGCCCAGGAAGCCTACCTGATCCTGGGGCGCGACACGGCCGCCTCCCCCGGCGCCGGGGCGGAGAGCTGGCTCCTGCTGAAGGTGACCGCGCGCATCGACCTCTGATCTCCCGAAGGAAGGAAGGCCCCGCTCATGCGTGAAGCGCTCCACGCGTACCGATCGACCCTCGGCATCCCCGCGTTCCGGCGGTTCTGGATCGGGTTCACGCTGTCCACGCTCGGCGACGGCATGACTCGGCTCGCCCTGACGTGGTGGGTGTACGACACCACGCGTTCGGCCGAGGCGCTCGCGCTGCTGACCATCTGCTACTCCGCGCCGATCCTGGTCGGCGGCCTGGCCGCCGGGTGGCTCCTGGACCGGTTCGACCGCGTGCACGTCATGCGCGTGGACAACCTGGTCCGGGGCGCGGTCATCGGGGCCCTCCCGCTCCTCCACGTCCTCGGGCATCTGCAGGTGTGGCATGCGTACGTGGCGGCGGCGGTGTACGGGCTGCTCATGATGATCAGCCTGGCCGGCAGCCCGTCGCTCGTGCCGTCCCTCGTGCCTTCCGAGCGGCTCGCGACCGCGAACGCCCTGGAGATGCTGAGCTTCACGGTCGGCGGCATCGTGGGGCCGCCGGTCGCGGGGATCCTCGCGGCGCGGTTCGGCGCGCCCAGCGTCCTCGCGGTCGATGCGCTCTCCTACCTCGCGTTCGTGATCGCCTTGTCGGGCGTGCGCGTGGCCGGCCCCCGGTCGCCGGGATCGCCGCGCCCCGCGCGTGCGGGCCTGCGGGACGGACTCCTGCTCGTCGCGCGCGAGCCCGTGCTTCGATCGACGACGTGGATGTACATGGCGGCGAACATCGGGAACGGCGTGCGGCAGGTCTGGCTTCCCCTCTTCGCGGTGCAAGCGCTCGGCGGCGGCCCGCCGGTGCTCGGCCTGCTCCTCGGTGCGGGCGCGGTGGGGGAGGTCACCAGTTCCGTGCTGGCCGGCGCGGTGACCCCGCGATGGACGCTGGGGATGTCCATCTGCGGAGCGCTCGTGGCGGCGGGCGTGTCCGTGGCCCTGCTCGCGGGGATCTCCTCGACCGGGATCGCGGCGCTCGCCCTTGCGACCGCCGGGTTCTTCGCGGCGCCGCTGACCATCTGGGCGCAGACCCTGCGCATGAGGATCGTGCCCCCGGAAGCGCGCGGGCGCGTGTTCGCCTTGCTGCGCACGCTGATGCAGGGCACGACGCCGGTCGGCGGTGCGGTCGGCGGCTGGCTCGTGGGTGGCGGCGGGCTCGTTCCCGCGATCCTGCTCACCGGCGGGTGCTTCGTGGCCGCGGGCGTGTCCGGGCTCGCCGTGGGAGCGCTGCGACGCGCGGGAGCCCCGGCGGCGCGGCCGGCGACCGCCCCGCCTGCGGCGGGACCGCCTCGGCAACGAAGATGAGGTCCTCCGAGGACGCCTCCAGCTTGCCCGCGCGGTAATCGCCGTGCAACGCGCGCACCGCCAGGCCGCTCCGCGCCAGCAGGTGCTCGAACTCGAACCGGTGGAACCACCGCCACCGCATCGGCGCATGATCCCGCCGGGTGCGCCGGCCGTTCCGGTACACGTCCCACCAGTAGTCCAGCACGCCCATCTGGTTCGGGACATCCGCGCGCACGCGGAAGCGCTGCACGACCTTGTGGCCGGTGCGCGGCTCCGTTCGCTCGTACGAGAGCTGCACCTTGCCTTCGCTCTCCGCGAGGTCGGCCAGGTCCGGGTTCCACAGATTGATCACCACGATCCCGCCCGGCTTGAGCCGCTTCCGGATGCCGCGCAAGGCCGCGAGCTGCCGCTCCACCGTGTACAGGTGGTTGAACGAGCGGAAGGGGACCAGCACCGTGCCGAACTTCCCGCGCACCGTGAGCCGGCTCATGTCCCCGTGCACGAAGCGCAGCCGCTTCCCGGCCTCGCCCAGCCGCGCCTTCCGCGCTTCGGCGCGCTTCAGCATCTCGCGGGAGAGGTCCACGCCGACCACGTCGTACCCCGCCTTCGCGAGGTGCGCGCTGATGCGCCCCGTCCCGGCGCCGAGCTCCAGCACCGGGCCGCCGCCTTCCCGCACGCGCGCCAGGTAGTAGGGGAGATCCGCGCGGAATCGCCGCTCGTAGTCGAAGTCGTACCAGTGGGCCATCGCGTCGAACTCGGGGTGGTCCACGGGGAGCGGCCGCGCAGAGCTGCCCTGGCGTCGGGATCGACCGGCTCCAACCACCGCCACGTCACACCTCCGACACGGCAAGTCCCGGCGGACCGCTCACTCCCGGGTCCCCGCGCCCCGCCGCAAAGGGCGAGACCGTGCGCGATGCCCGTGGCCGAGCGTCGAACTCAGGGGCAGGGAGGCTCGCAGCCCTTACCCAAGCCGCCGGCGAAGATGCCGAGGTCGGAGATGCCGACTATCCCGTCGCAGCTGTAGTCCGACCAGATCGCGTAGTTCGGCGGGAGTCCGAACGCCCACATCCCCAGGCTCACGACGGTGGTCGCGGATCCGGGCGCTGGCGTGCACTGCGCGGTCAAGTCCGGGCTCGTGAACTGGATCGAGTTCGTCCAGCCGGCCGGCGCAGCGTCGACGACGACGTCCAGCGTCCCTCGCCCCCCGATCTTCCGGAACGTGAACACCGCTACTCCCGCCGGATTCGTGGTGGTCGACTGGATGCTGGGACAGCAGGAGCAGAAAGCCAGGGTGCCGGCGTTCGGCACGAGCTCGCACGACACGGGCCACGACGGGACGGGCACGACGGCGCTGTCGAACAACTGGATCGTCACGATCAGTTGATCCAGGCCGCCGTCCGTGCGGAACCGATACTGGCATGCGAGGGATTGCCCGCTGACGATGCAGGTGGAATTGGCGGTCACCGGCGGGCCGGCGAGTACCGGAGCGCACTGCAGACCGACAAACGTGGCTACGCAAGCTGCGAAGCGGTGCATGAGACTCCCCGGATGGACTGGGTGGGCAGGCAGGCAGCGGCACGATTCGTTTGCCGCCTGCGGATCCTAGCGCACGGCGCGGGTCGCTTCAACTCGTTGGGCCGGCGGCACGCCTCACCGACGCCTCAGACCTTCGACGTGGCATGTCCCGACGCGCGGCTCACCCCCGGCATCCCCTGGAACTCGAAGTACACCGGCTGGCAGTAGTTCTTGCACACGAGGTCGTACTTGCCCGTCCACTTGCGGTCGCGGACCTTCTCGATCCACGCCAGCGCCCAGTCCACTTCCTCGGCGGTGTTGAAGATGCCGAGGCTCACGCGCACGGCGCCCGGCAGGTCCGCGTCCTCGCCGCGGCGGAGCCGCTCCACGAGGTCCGTCACGTCGCCCACGTCCAGCAGGCGATGCAGGTACGGGTGCGCGCAGAAGCAGCCGTTCCGGGTGGCGATGGCGCCCTCGTTGTTCAGGATGGCCGCGGCGAGATCATGGTGCACGCCCTCGATGTTCAGGCTCACCACGCCCAGCCGCGCTTCCGGATCCTTCGGGCCGTACACGGTCACGCCGTCCAGGCGCGCCAGGCCGTCCAGGAGCTGCGTCGTCAACTCCACCTCGTGCGCGCGGATCTCGTCCAGGCCCACCGAGCGCAGGAACTCCAGCGCCTTCGCCATTGCGATGGCGCCCGCGATGTTCGGGGTGCCGCCGATCTGGCGGTCATTGTCCTGGGCCCACAGCACGTCGGCGTCCGTGACCGCCAGCACGGTGCCGCCGCCCGGCAGGTACGGCGGCAGGGAGTTCATCAGCTCGCGCGGCGCCACGAGGAACGCGGAGCCGAACGGCGCGTACGCCTTGTGGCCGGCGGCGGCGAAGAAGTCGATGTGCTCGGGATCGCCGAACGGCTTCAGCTCGAAGTGCCTGTGCGCGAGGATCTGCGCGCCGTCCACCAGGATCTTCGCGCCGCGCGCGTGCGCGAGGCGCGCGATCCGGTGCACCGGCGGCATCCACCCCGTGACGTTGGACGCCGCCGTCACCGCCACGAGCTTCACGGGATGCGCGTTCAGCTTCGCCTCGAGGTCCGCCATGTCCAGCGAACCGTCCTTCGCCGTCTCCGCCATCACGGTCTGCCCGTACTGGCGGTGCGGGAGATCGTTCGAGTGGTGCTCCATGGCCGTGGTCAGCACCACGCCCGGCGTGTGCGACATGGCCCACGCGGCCACGTCCAAAGCACCGGTGGTGTTCGTGGCGAGGAAGATGGTCTGCTTGTCCAGGTCCGCGCCGAGGTAGCGCGCGATCTCCGCGTACACGCGGTCGAACAGGTCCGACGCGATCATGCTGAGGTTGTGGTGCCCGCGATGGATGTTCGCGTAGTACTTCTCGAGGAACTCGCGGTGCGCGTCGAGGACGAGGCGGGGCGGGTGCGTGCTGGCGCCGTGGTCGAAGTACCGGATGGGCTGCGGCGAGTCGTGCCCGGGGATGGGGAACTTCTGGCGACAGATCGGGAACTCGTCGCGGATCCAACGGATGTCCAGTTTCACGAAGGACCTCGCCTCGAGGGGGATCGGGGGGGGACCGGCCGGACGCGACGCGCCGCTTGGGCGGCGGGGGCACCCGGGACGCGGGACTCCCGAGCGGATGTCCGCTCGGCCGATCGGAGCGCCACGAGTCCAAGGATACTGACGTAAGGAGCTTTCGTTCCAGGGGTTTCGCCTCCCGCGACGGCGGCGGAGTCGGCGATCCGGGGTGCCGGGGCGCGACGTGCCCAGCGCGGTCTCCGCCCCCCGCCCCCCAGATTTCTCCTTTTCTGGAGGCGAATGTTGGACGATATTCTCCCCGCAGGAAGGAGAAATAGGCCGGCCAACATCGACGACGGAGGAGCGCCCCGATGAGCGACACGCTTCCGGCCCCGCTGCGGGACGCCCTCGCGAACGCGCTGGCGGAGTCCCTGGAGCGATCCATCCCGAAGGGCACCGAGCGCCGCGTGGTCGGCAGCGTACGCCAGCCGGGCAAGGTGACGGCCGTAACCGGCGTCCGCCGCGCGGGGAAGACCACGTTCGTCCATCAGCTCCGGAACGAGCGCCGGGCCGCGGGTCTGCCGCGCGAGTTCCTTCCCTACGTCAACTTCGAGGACGAGCGGCTGGCGGAGTTGCCGGCCGCCCACCTCGGCTTCCTGCTCGAGGAGTTCGGCCGGCGCGTCCCGGACTCGCGGGCGCAAGGCCAGGTCCTTTGGAGTTTCGACGAGATCCAGCGGGTGCCGGGATGGGAGCGATTCGTCCGCCGTCTGCTGGACAGCGGTGACACCGAAATCGTTGTTACGGGATCGTCGGCCGCGCTGCTGTCCCGGGAGATCGGCACCGCTCTGCGCGGTCGCGCGTGGACCGTGCCACTCTTCCCCTTCTCGTTCGCGGAGGCGCTGGCCCATCGTGGCGTTGACGTGCCGCGGGATCCCGGGCTCCTGACGTCGCGGAGCCGGAGCCGTGTGGAGCACGAGTTCCTGCGCTGGCTCGAGATCGGAGGGTTCCCGGAGGCGCAATCCATGGACGTTGCCGAGCGCCGGCAGTTGCTCCGCGACTACGTGGACGTGGCGATGCTCCGGGACGTCATGGAGCGCCACCACGTCACGAACGTCACCGGCCTGCGCTGGTTGGTACGGCATCTGCTCGGCAGTGCCGGAAGCCCGTTCAGCGTCGAGAAGTTCCATCGGGCGCTCCGCAGCCAGGGGATCGCCATTTCGCGCGACACGCTGCACCAGATCCTGGCGCACCTGGAGGACTGTTTCCTGATCCGCACGGTGTGGATGGAATCGGACTCCGAGCGGCAGCGGATGGTGAACCCGAGGAAAGCCTACCCCGTGGACACCGGGCTCATCCCGCTCTACGACCGGACGGGACGCGCCAACACCGGCCACGCCCTGGAGACGGCCGTGCTCGTTGAACTCGAGCGTCGCCGCTGCGACGTGACGTACGTGCGCACGCCCGAGGGATACGAAGTGGACTTCCTGGCGCGCGATCCGGAGGGCACGCTGCACCTCGTCCAGGTCTGCGCCGACGCGAGCGACCCGGCGGTGGCTGCGCGGGAGCTGCGAGCTCTGCAGGCTGCCGGTGATCGCCACGGCAAGGCCGGCCGGTGGCTTCTCACACTGACGCGTGATCGCGCTCCGTCGGAGTACCCGGAGCGGGTCGTGGTCTGCCCGGCGTACGAGTGGATGCTGGCGGCCTGAACGCAGGGGAACCGGACTCCACGGACGGAAGGCGTCACAGCGGCAGGGAGAGCTGCCCCTTGAACAGCGTCGCGGCGGGGATGCGCTCCTCCCGCGTTCTCTGCCGGATCGCGCGAAGCGATTCGGACGCCACGTAGGTGCGTCCCCGTCTCTCTCCGATCGGGGTCAGGAGCCCCTCCTGGACCAGGGCCGCCAGGTCCCGCGACGCCACCAGGGCCGACACGTCGGCGAGCTCGCGGTAGCGCGACGCCTTCACGGTCAGACCCACGGCCGCCTCGTAGAGCGCGTTGATCATCCGCTCGTTCAACTTGCGGCGCGCCAGCTCCGCTTCCAACTCGTCCCACAGCCGGGCGGTCTCGCGCATCCGTCGCTCCACGGTCACGGCCTGCTGGAGGTGCGCGGCCAGGCAGAAGCGGATCCACGGCCGTGCGTCCCGCTCGGGATGCCAGCTCCCCGCACCGACCTCCGCGAGCACCGCGTAGTACCGCTCCGTGTTCCCGGCCGCGCCGAGGTACTCCTCGATGCTGTTGAACTGCGGGGACAGCACGCCTTCGCGCGCAAGCACGAGCGTCTGCAGCGCGCGCGCCGTGCGCCCGTTGCCGTCGGAGAAGGGATGGATCATCACGAGGTTCAGGTGCGCCATGGCCGCCTGCACGAGGGTGGGCACGGATTCGTCCTCGCCGGCCAGCTGCTGCACGAGCTCGCCCATGAGACCCGGAACGGTCTTCGCCTCCGGACCGTCGTACACGATCTCGCCGGTCGGCTCGCGCCGCACGTAGATCGGGCCGGGGCGCCACCGACCGGGGTTCTTGTCCGCATCGTGCGAGATCATCATGTAGTGGAGGCTGCGGATCAGTTCCTCGTTCACGGTCACGAACGCGTCGTCAGCCAGGCGCAGCACGTACGTCAGGGCGAGGCGGTAGCCTTCGACCGCGCGGCGCGTCTCCTCCGGCTTCTCGATCTCCTCCCCCTCGACGACGGCAACCGCCTCGTCGAGGGAGACGCGATAGCCCTCGATGCTGTTGGAGCCCTGGATCGCCCGGGCTGCGAGGTCGCGCCGGAGGAAACCGGTCCAGAGCTTCGGGGTCTGGAGCGAGTACCGGAGGGAGGCCCGGAGTTCGTCGATCTTCCGGACGACGGCCTCCTCCTCCGGGACCAGACGTGGCGTCGCGAAGATCATTATCCAGATATCTCCATTCGATGTGATAGATGATATCGATCGCATCGAGAGCAGTCAATAGGCCATTCTGACCGGATGGGCGGGGGCGACGGAGGCCGGGGCCTCAGCCGGCGCGGTTGCCCCAGGCTCCGGCGAGAAGCACGGCGGCGGAGACTCCCCAGGCCCACGCCCGCAGCGCCGCGTCCCGCGGGTGGCGCAGGGCGTGTCCCGCCAGGAGCGCCCACGGGAAGGCCACGGGCGCCCAGAGGTCCCAGTCGTACGCGGGCGGGCGGATCTTCCCGTGCAGGAAGACCAGGAACAGCGCCGACCCCGCCGCGGCCGCCAGCCAGGGGCGCGGCGCGGCCGGCACGCCGGCCCCGCTGCGAGCCAGGGCCGCCGCGAGCCCGACGGCGATCCCCGGGGACAGCAGCACGGCGAGCCGGTTCGCCAGGGTGGCCAGGTGCGCGGGGGAGAACGCATGCGCGGGGGAGAGCCACACGGACGGATCGTCCGCGAACGCGTTCGCGCCGAGCCGGGGCGGATCGATGCCGGCGGCGAGGCACGCCGCGACGAGCGCAAGCGGCACAGCGGCCACGCCCGCGAGGAGTCGTGCCGCCGCCGGCGGGCGCGCGCGCAGGCTTAGCGCCGCCACGACCGCCGCCGGCGCCACCGCGCCGATCGCGATCGGATGGAACGCCACCGCCAGTCCGCCCACGAGCCCCGCCCGCCCGGCGCCGGTCGTGCCCGCTGCCGTGCGCGGCGCAAGCAGCAGGAACGCCACCACCGCGGCCGACGCCCACGCGTAGTTCTCCACGTGCCCGAAGAACACGAGCGACGCGCCCGCGGTGAGCGCGAGCGCTGCGGGCAGCGAGTCCTCCGGGAAGCGGCGCACGTGCGCCGCCGTGAGCGCCGCGAGTCCCGCGCCGGCCAGGCAGCTCGTGAACGCCACGGCGTCCGCCGCGCCGGCGCCGAGCGCCGACGCGATCCGCACAGCGAGCACCGCGATGAGCCGATCGAGCGGCTCCTTCCAGAAGAACGGCCCGAACGGCCCGACCTCGGCGCGGCCCTCGAGCAGCGCGAGAGTGGTCCACGCGTCGCCCCAGAAGCGGCCCTCGCGCAGGAGCCACAGCAGCGCGAACGCGCCGACGCCCGCGACCGCCGGATGGACGTGCGGCACGCGCGGCGCGCGCCCGCGCAGCGCGAGCAGCCACGGCACGAGCCCGGCCGCGATCAGCGCGAACCGCGCGGCCGCCGGCACACCGTTCCAGAGGAACGTGCCCCATGTCCGCAGCCCGGCCCCGTGCGGCATCGCGAGGGCGACCGCCATCACCACCAGACCGCACGCCGTGCCCGCGAGCGCCGCCGGGCCGACGGCCAGCGCCGTTTCCCCTCCCCCGAGCGCCGGCGCCCCCGCGCGCAGCACGCCAGCGAGCCCCGCGAGCGCGATCAGCGCGCACGCCGCCAGCGCCGGGTCGGCCCACGCGCGGAACGCCTCGGCGAGTTCCGCCTGCGCCGGCGTGACCGCATCCGCGAACACCGGCGCGTCCTCCAGCGGCACGGTGCGCCCGTCCGGCATCCGCACCATCGCGCGGAACCGCCCGCCGTCCTCGGGAACCGCCGCGCGCACCACGAGCTCGTGCGCGCCCGCCTCCACGCGCCGCATCCCGCGCCCGCGATCCGGCCGCTCGCCCGGCACGCGCGCGAGCGCCTCGCCGTCCAGCGCGACCTCCGCGTCGCCGCCGCTCTCGAGGACGATGCCGAACTCCGCGCTCTCGCGCGCGACGAACGTCCCGCTCCACTCCACGTGCACGCCCCGCCCGGCCAGCGTGGCATCCCGCGGCCCCACGACCCGCGCCCACCGCGTGCGCTCCTCGCGCAGCAGCTCGCCGGTCTCGAGGGACCACTGCCGTTCCTGGAAGCCCGTGACGGGCACGATCACGCCGCGCAGGGCGAGCAGCAGCACGCCCGCCACCGTGCCGGTGACGAGCAGCACCGCGGCCACGCGCGAGGCGCGCGAAGGGGACATGGCGAAGGGGACCACGTCCGGATTCTAGGGGATTCCCCCCAGCACGAGGAGGCGATGGACGTCCCGGTCGGGGAACTCGTAGCGCAGCTCGTACAACCCCGCCGGCGCATGACGCCCCGAAGCATCCCGCCCGTTCCACGGCACGACGAACGATCCCGCGGGATAGGTGGACGGCGGCTGAGCGTACAGCGCGTTGCCGCCGAAGTCCCGCACCTCCACGCCCACGAGTTGCGCCTCGGTGAGCCGGAACCCGATGGACTTGTCCCGCGACAGCGGGTTCAGGATGCCCCACGGGATCGCCGGCACCGACGCGGTGGCTCCGCCCGTCCCCCTCGCCTCGCCGGCGAGGTGCGCCCACGCCCCGGTCGCCACGACCAGGAGCAGGATCAGGAACTTCGGGCGCGGGAGACCGTGGATGGCGAGTCGCATGCCCGCCATCGACTGCAAGCCACGTGCCACGCGGTGCGGCCCTCGGCTCGCCCGGGAGACGGCGTGCAGCCTGTGCAGTCCCCGCGCAGCCCTCCGCGCCACTTGCAGCCTGCGAACGACGCTCCGGAATGCGAACGGCCGCCCGCGCAGCAGCGCGAGCGGCCGTCGCCGTCCGTTCTCGTCCGCGCGCGACTACATCTTGCGCGAGTACGAGATCTCCATGTTCTTGAACTCCTTGCCATCCGGACCCGTGGCCCACATCTCCATCGTGTGGTGGTTGTCGTCCACGATGGTGAGGGTCTCGCGCATCTGGACCACGGCGCCCGTGATGCAGTCGTCCATGGAGCCCGTACAGGTCATGACCTTGCCGGCCGCGTCCATGGTGCCGGCCATGTTCATCACCGACGTGCTGGCCGTGTCCATCCACGTGCCCACGTACTGCTTCTTGTAGTTGTCGTACCCGGTGTAGCCCACGCCTTGGAACGGCTGGCCCATCATCGAGCCGGTGTACTCCTGCTGCAGCCAGCGGCCGCCCAGGATCATCTTGTTCACGCTGGATCCCGCGGACTCCTCCGGCGGCGCGGCCGGGTCCATCCACATCTTCACCTTCGCCTCCCAGGTGCCCTCCAGCTTGGCCAGCATCTGGTGCGGCGCGCCCGGGGTGCCCATGGCCACCCACTTCTCCATGGCGGCCTGCATCTCGGCCTCGGTCTGCGCGACGGCGGCCGACGCGACGACCAGGGGCAGCAGCGCGACGATCATGAGCTTCTTCATGGTTCCTCCTGGGGGTTCGCCCGTTCGATCCGAAAAGCGTCGCGGATTCTGCCCGAACGGGTGGGCGCGGGTCAAACCCCGGTCAGGGTTCGCCATGCTGCGCTCGCCATGGCCCGGAGGCAGAGCCCCGTGGCGCGCGGCCGGGTGGCGGATGACCGCGTCAGAGCGGCCAGAACCACGGGATCAGGAACGTAGCCACCAGCCACAGAACGACGTTGAGCGGCAGGCCGAAGCGGAAGTAGTCCCCGAACGTGTAGCCGCCGGGGCCCATCACGATGAGGTTCGTCTGGTACCCGATCGGCGTGGCGAAGCACGCCGACGCCCCGAACGTCACGGCGAGCAGGAACGGCCGCGGGTCCACGCCGAGCGCGCTCGCGGCGCCGAGCGCCAGCGGCGTCATCAGGACCGCCGTGGCGTTGTTCGAGAGCAGGGCCGTGAGCACGCTCGTGGTCAGGTAGAACCCCGACAGAACGACCTGCGGTCCGAACCGGCCCAGCGTGTCCACGATGCCGCCCGCGATCAGGTCCGCCAGCCCGCAGCGCTCCATGGCCAGGCCGAGCGGGATGGACGACGCGATGAGCAGCAGCACCGGCGCGTCCAGCGCCGCCATCGCCTCCTTCGGCAACAGGCAGCGCGTCACGATCAACGCTCCCACCGCCAGCACGGACAGGAGCGCCAGCGGCACCACGTTGAACCCCGACAGCACCACCACCGCGGCCAGGATCGCGAGCGCGAAGGGCGCGCGGTCGCGCTGCACGGCGAGGTGCCGGATCTGTTCCACGACCATCACGGCGCCGGTCTCGCGCAGCGCGTCCAGCCCGCGCCGGTCCGCCTGGAGGAGCAGCACGTCGCCGCCCTTCAGCCGCATGCCGCGCAGGTGGTAGCGGTGCTGCAGGCCGTGCCGCTGCACGCCCATCACCTTCACGCCGTACAGCCGGTTCAGGCCCAGCGTGGCCACCGTGCGCCCCACGAACGGCGAGTCCGGCAGCACCACCGCCTCCACGATGGACAGGTCCATGGAGTGGACCTCCACGCGGCGGTCGTCCTCCACCACGGTGGCGATCTTCAGCTCGTGCCGCTCGATGAAGGACGCGATCTCCGCCGGCGTCCCCTCCACGATGAGCGAGTCCGCCGCCTCGATCTTCTCCGCCAGCGCGTTCGCGGCGAAGATCACGTGCTCGCGCCGCACGATCTCGATCAGCCGCACGCCCGGGCGATCCGGCGGAAGCACCTCGGCCACCGGCTTCGCGGACAGGGACGTCTGCGCGCCGACCTGCAGCTCCGTGACGTAGGTGGCCGCGCGATCCGCCGGCAGGAGCGACGTGAGCGGCGCCCGGTCCGGCAGGATGCGCCGGTAGAACAGCAGGATGTACGCCGTCCCGATCCCGAAGTAGACGAGCCCGAGCGGCGTGAAGTCGAAGATGCCGAAGCCGTCGCCGCCGCGGGCGCGCCACACGCCGTCCACCAGGAGGTTCGTGCTGGTGCCGATCAGCGTGCAGGTGCCGCCCAGGATGGCCAGGTAGCTCACCGGCAGCAGCAGCTTGGACGGCTGCACGCCGTGCTCCTTGGAGAGCGCGAGCACGACCGGCACGGACATGACCACCACGGGCGTGTTGTTGAGGAAGGCGCTGGCCACCCCGATCACGATCGCCAGCAGCAGCACCAGCCGGGAGAGACTGCGTGCGGAGCCGTCGCGCAGGAGCCGCACCAGGAACTCGAGCGCGCCCGTGCGGATGAGCGCGGCGGA
This sequence comes from uncultured Gemmatimonadota bacterium, assembly GCA_964571855.1. Lineage (GTDB taxonomy): Bacteria > ARS69 > ARS69 > ARS69 > ARS69 > CAYYFX01. Next base: position 458,818 of record CAZNDO010000001.1, on the reverse strand, counting down.
CACCACGAACATGGCGGCCACCGTGATCGTGGCCGTGTTCGACAACCCGGCGAACGCCTCCTCGATCGGCAGGAGCCCGGTGAGCGCCAGGACGCCGATCACCAGCGCGGCCGTGGCCTCGTACGGGATCCACGCCGTGGCGAACAGCGTCACGGTCGCCACCAGGATGATCAGGAAGACGATCTGGTCCAAGCGTCCGGGCTCCCGGGATGGGGGACGCTCCCATCAAAGGACGCATCCGCGGAGCGGGGCAACCGAAATAGGCGGGGGAAAAAAACGCGGGGGCGAGGCCTCGAAGGCCCGCCCCCGCCCGCGGAGTCGCCGGGAGACGTCCCAGCGCAGCGGGACGCCCGTCAACCGTTCACGACCCCGTCGGAACCGGATCGATGCGGAGAGTATACGCCCCGGAGGCGCCGAGCGCACCGGGATCCGGCGAAGGCGCCGTAAAAGGGGGGGGCGAAAGAGAGCGGGAGGACACCGAAGCGCCCTCCCGCTCGAGGTTCGTGATGGTGCCGGCCCGCCTTAGCGGATCCGCGCCACCTTCGCCGTGCGCACGCCCTCCTCGGACTCGAGGCGGACCATGTACACGCCGCTGGAGACCGGGCGGCCGGAGTTGTCGCGGCCGTCCCACACCGCCTCGCGCGATCCGGCCGGCGCCTCGCCGTCCAGGAGCACGCGGACCGTGCGGCCGGTCACGTCCACCACGGAGAGCTTCGCCCGACCCTGGCGCGGCAGCGAGAAGCCCACGCGCGTGGAGGTCTTGAAGGGGCTGGGCTCGATGGCGTGCAGGCCGAACGTGGAGCGGCCGGACGCCACGACCGGCGCGTCCACGGCGCCGCCGTCGGGCACCTGGGAGTTCACGAAGAACGTGGTGCCCGCGCCCGGACGGAAGATCCCGCCCTGCACGAGGTCCGCCTTGGGGCCGACGTTCGCATCGAAGCGGAAGTTGTACATGCTCTGGTACTCGATGGCGTTCGCGTCCGGGTCGGTCGCGAAGTCGTCCGTGGCCCACGTCACGAAACCGCCCGCCACGGTGGCGGTCCAGTCGTTGCCGGCGTCCTGGTCGATGTCGTGGAAGCCGACGTTCGTGATCGTGGCGCCGCCGACGGGCACGGTGAAGGAGTACACCTTGCGCTGGCTGCGCCAGTTGTACATGGCGTACTCGTAGTGCCAGTTCCCGCCGCCGAGATCGGTCACGTCCACGGCCAGGATGACCGGGCCGTCGTCCGCCGCGACGTCCTTCACGTGGCTCTCGTCGCCCCAGGTCTGGATGACGGTACCCTGCGTGTCGGCCAGCCCGCCGCCGACGGTGCTGAAGTTCCAGTTCGAGCCGGTCCAGCTCATGGAGCACTGGCGCCAGCCCACGTTGTTCTCCGGGGCGCTATCATCCGCGACGTAGTAGATGCCCTCGTAGAAGTACGTGGCGCCCGGATTGCCCAGGTCCGCGTCGACCACCTCGACGCGGTGGTGAGGGTCGCTGCCGCTGATGCCGTTGTAGTCCCGCGCGCAGTCCGCGTCCGGCGCGCCGAAGCCGTCGTCGAACAGCGAGCCGCAGGCCTCCCAGGTGCCGAGGTACGGATCCACCTCGTCCCGCGGGCCGAGGTAGAACTGCGAGGAGTTGTTCGAGAAGGAGTACGTGTCCGAGCAGCCGATGCCCATGAACGTGCCGTTCGAGCCGCTGCAACCGAAGCCGCACTCGTTGTTGGACAGGGCGAAGAACCCGTGCTTGACCCAGTTCTTGCCCACCATCTCCAGCACGCCGTTCTTGAGGCGGAACAGGGCGATCCCGATGAACGGGTGCGTCTCGCCCATGGGCCCGTTCCACGGGATGTTCACGCCGCCGGCGTTGCAGGAGTTCGTGGCCGCGCTGAGGCCGTTCAGGCCGTTCGGATACGTGCCGGAGCGCGCCGCCACGCCGATGTCCCACAGCCAGTTCAGCAGCAGGTCCAGCGGGGCCGCGGCCTCCTCGGAGGAGACCTCGGGGGCCGGCGCCGTGACCGGCTCCAGGTCCGTGGAGGACGCGTGCAAGCGGACTTCCATGCCGCCGACCCACGTGTCGGCGAGATCCGGACGGCCGAGCTGCTGCGCGCCGGCCTCGGAGATCTTCAGGTCGGCGAAGTAGTAGCCCAGTTCGCCGACGTCCTCGCGGAAGACGAGACCGGTGTGGAGGACGTCCAGCGGCGCGGGCGTGCCGTCCGCCGTGCGGAGCTCCAGGGGGCGCTCCGGGTTCGCGAAGTCCACCACGACGCTGGCGTCGTACAGGAAGACCGGCGCGTGGTTCATGCCGGTCTGCGGGTCCCGGGCGGAGAAGCCGAGGCCGCCGCGGAAGGGCAGCGTGACCCGGGTGTCCCCGAGCACGCCGCGGAACACGCCCTGCTCGCTGCGGAACGCCAGGTCCGGCGTCTCCACGCGGAACGCGTGCGGGACGCCCGACAGCCGCCGGGACGTCTCGTCCAGGCTCGCCGTGTTGCGCTCCCCGACCACGGAGAGGCCCAGGCTGGCCAGCAGGCCGTCGTCGAAGGCGACCGTGACGTCGCCCCGGTCGACATGCCAGGTGCGGGCGGCCTCGGCCGGCGCGGCCGAGAGGATCGCCAGCGCTCCGGCGAGGGAAAGGAAAAGACGTGAATTCCGCATGCGGGTTCTCCCGGGAACTATGGTGGAAGGGAACCACACCGGGGGCGACCGGTGGACCGCGGATCGTTGCGGTCGTGGCCAGAGAATCCCAGATCCGGCGGTCCGAATGCAACCCTCACGTTCGCCGGGGGTTGAGACGGGCTCCGGGTCCCCGGGCATCACCGGGCTGCGGGTTCGCGGGGCCGGTCCGCCGCCCCTTCGGGTCCCGGCGGGGCGCGCCGATAGGGGGATACCCTGCGGCGGGGAGGCGGCCTTGCCTTGCCGGGGGTGCCGGGCCACAATGGCGCGGCTCCACGCAGGAGGGGACACTTGGACATGATTCTGCTGCCCGGCGGGGTGCTCCGCGCCTCGGTCTGGGACCCGGATCTGCGCGAGACCGCGATGCGGGACGTGAGCGAGGACCTTCCGTTCTACCTGCGGACGGTCGTTCGTCTGCACGACCGGGTCACGCTACGGGACCTCCTCCTCCTGGCCGAGACCCACCGGGACTTCCTCCTCCCGCTCTTCACGGACCTCCTGGACGAGTTCGTGGAGGAGGTGAAGCGGCCGGTGGCCGGGGACGAGCTGTGCGACCTGGACTACCTGGAGATCCAGTGGGAGTCCTACGTGGACGGGCGCCGCTTCGACCTGCAGCCCGTGCTCGTGGGCCGAAACCACGACGACCCCCAGGTCTACTCCGTGGAGGCCGTCCCCACGAACGCCATGGGCCACCTGCCGGTGCTGCTGCGCGGGGACTTCCGGCTGAAGTTCGGCCCGAACCCCGCGGACGTGTTCCCGGCGGACCTGGACATGCGGCGGGACTTCCTGCTGTTCGACGTGTTCGAGGCGGTGCTGGCCGAGATCACCTTCCACGGCGACCCGCGGGAGCGGGACCGCTGGTGGCGCGAGATCGGCAGTCAGGAAGCGGAGCGCCCCGAAGAGGACTGATCGGGCAGGCGCACGTGCAGCGTCTGCGTGGGGAACGCGAACTCCACGCCCAGCCGCTCGGCCAGCTTCATGATCTCCAGCAGCAGCTCGTGGCGCGCCTTCATCTCGGCGCCCCACGTGGTGGACGCGAAGTACACCGACATCCGGATCTCGATGGCGGACGCGCCGAACTCGTTCGCCCAGACCTCGATGGCGTCCTTGCGCGTGTCCTCGCGCGCGCGGGCGAGGTCCGCGATCCCCTCGCTGAACGCCGCGATCTTCGCGGGCGGCGTGTCGTAGGTCACGCCGATGCGCGTGAGCCAGCGGCGCCACGCGCGGGCGCCCAGGTTCTCCACGTTCGTGGAGATGAGGTTCGCGTTCGGGATCGTCACGAGGGAGTCGTCCGGCGTGCGCAGGCGCGTGCTCCGGAAGCCCACCTCGGTGACCGTGCCCTGCACGTCCGCGATCGTGACGAAGTCTCCCACCTGGAACGGCTTGTCCAGGAGCACGGTGACGGAGCCGAAGAGGTTCTTCACCGTGTCCTGCGCGGCCAGCGCAAACGCGAGCCCGCCGAGCCCGAGGCCGGCGAGCAGGCTGGAGATGTCCACCTCCAGGTTGTCCGCGACGAACAGGACGCCGAACGCGAGGATGACGATCTTGGCGGCCTTGCGCAGCATGGGGACGAGCAGGTCGTCGAACTTCGAGGCGGAGGCCGCGGCCTTCGCCTCGAAGTGCGCGGAGAAGAGGTCCACCAGGCGGTAGGCCGTGACCACGCCGGCCGCGGCGGCCACGAAGCTGGCGGCCACCACGAGCGGCTCGAGGACGGACTGCGGCAGGCCCAGCCCGTGGACCGCCATGCGCACGAAGAACGCGGCGGCCAGGTGCCCGAGCGGGTGCGCGGCGCGGGCGACGCGGCGCGGGTCCCCGCCCGGCACGACGCGCGTGAACACGCGCCGGCCCATCGCGCCGAGGATGGCGCGGACGATCGACGAGAGGATCCACGCCAGCACGAGGATCGCGGCGAGGCCCAGCCACTGCCAGTGCTCCAGCAGGAAGCCGACTTCGGTCCACGCCGCGGGGACGCGCTCGCGGATCCAGGCGCCGAGGGAGAGCGTGGCGGGGGACGCGGGTTCGGGGGGCATGACGCCTTGTTTCGCACAGCCGGGCGGAACAGGCAAGACGGAGCGCGAGGGCGGCGCTAGCATCCCGGCCGGATCGGGCGCGACGGGAGGGAGGCGGGAGGCGGAATGGACGTCCGGAGGATGACGGCGGCGGCGGCGGTGGTGGCCGTGGCGGCGGCGGGGGCGGCCCCGGGAGCGGCCGCCCCCGCCGGGGAGCCGGCGCTCCACGACCTGCGCACGAAGATCCTGAACACGGACCAGGTGCTGCTGGAGTACCGCATCCGCGCCGAGAACGGCACGGTGCGGCTGGTGTCGCAGGACCGGGAGCGGACCGAGGACGTGGGCGCGGGCCGCACGGCGATCGGGGCGCGGGTCACCGCGATGCGGGCGCAGATCGCCGCCGGGGACACCGCGATGCCGGCGGCGGTGGAGCTGTACGCGCTGCTCGTGGCGCCCGTGGCGGCGGACATCCCGCCCGCGGCGCGGCTCGTGGTGGTGCCGGACGGCTCGGTGGACGGGCTGCCCTTCGCGGCGCTGCGCGCGGCCGGCGGAGCCTTCCTCGGGGAGCGGCACGCCGTCTCGTTCGCCACGACCGCGGCCGCGCTCGCGGGGCCGGAGGGGCGTCGGCCGCGGCGTCCGAAGGCCGCGCCGGACCTGCAGCCGGCCGCCGTGGACAGCTTCCTCACCGCGAACGGGGTCACGCTGCGCCGGGCGTTCGGGCTGGCGGCGCCGGCGGACTCGCTGATCGCGGCGGAGATGGCGCGCGGGCTCGCCTCCGGCGCCCCGCCCGACGTGGCGCTGCAGCACGCGCAGGCCGCGGCGCGGCGCGCCGGCCTGCCGCCGCTGGCGTGGGCCGGCTACTCGGTCTCGGGCCGCATGAGCGCGCCGCGCAAGGGCGGCACGTTCCCGGCGTGGATCGTGCCGCTGGGGTTGGCCGCGGGGGCGGCGATGATCGCGCTCGGGCTGCGCCTCACGCCGCGCCGCCCGGACGCCGACGAAAGCGCATGATCCTCTCGCCCGCGTTGACCGCGGCCGTCGTCTTCGGCATGTCCGGGGTGGGGTTCGTGGCCGCGAACCTCATCCTCGCGCGCGCGCTGGAGCCCGCGGAGTACGCCATCGCGTCGCTCGTGATCGCGCTCGTGCAGATCGCCATGCCGCTCGGGCCGCTGGGGCTGGACGCGCTGGTCACGCGGCGGCGGCTCGCCGGGCATCCGGCGCTGCTCGCGCGCGCGGCCGGGACGTCCGCGGGGACCGGGCTTGCCGCGGTGCTCGTGGGCGCGGCGCTGTACCGGCTGGACCCGCGGCTGCTCGCGTTGATCCTCGTCAGCAGCGTGGCCGGGGGCGCGAACCTCGTGGCCAGCGCCGTCTACCAGGCGCAGCGTCGCTTCGCCCCCGCGCTCGCGCTCTCGCAGAGCCAGAACGCGTTCCTGGCGGGCGGCGCGGTGCTCACGCTCGTGGCGGCCATCCCGCACGCATGGGTGCCGTGCGCGGTGTACGCCGTGGGGTACGCCATCGCGGCGTCCGTGGGGTGGTGGCGCATCCTGCGCAAGACCGGGCCCGCGCCCGGGCCGATCGCGTTCGGGGAGCTGTTCTCGCTGGCCGGGCTGACCGCGGTGACCCTGGTGCTCATCCAGATCGAGCGGCTCGTGGTGCCGCGGCGGCTCTCGCTGGAGGACCTCGCGCTGTTCGGCGTGCTCGCCGCGATCGCGGCGTCGCCCTTCCGCGTGCTGCAGCAGGGCGTGGGCTACACGATGCTGCCGCGGTTGCGCGCGGCCGGCAGCGTGGCGGAGCGGCGCAAGCTCCTCGGCAAGGAGGCGCGGCTGGCGGTGGCCGCCACCGCGGCCGCGTCCGTGGGCATCGTGCTGGTGGGACCGCGCATCGTGGACTGGTGGCTGGCCGGCAAGTACGTGCTCACGGGTCCGCTGCTCGCCGCCGCGGTGGTGTCCGGCGCGGCGAAGGTGGCGTGCGCGTTCGCCACGTCCGCGGCCACGGCGCTGTGCACGGAGGCGGAGCTGGCCCGCCTGCGCGGCTGGGCCTGGGCGGCGCTGGCCGCGTCCTTCGCCGCATGCTGGGCCGGCGCGACGTGGGGCCTCGTGGGCGTGGTGTACGGCGCGGGGCTAGGCTGGCTCGGGCTGGCCGCGGCCGCGGGCACGCTGGCGGCGCCGCACTTCGCCTACCGACCCGACGACGGCCCTTCGAGGTAGCGCTCGATCGCGCCGAGGTACCGATCGAAATCCCCCAGTCGCTCCTGGAGGATGCGGTAGATCTCGCCGAGATCGACATCGGAGTAGAAGTGGACGATCCGGTTCCGGAAGCGGGCCATCCGCCGGAGATCCTCCGCGAGTTCCCCGTCCAGAACGCCCTCCCTCTGCAGGAGCCCGAACGCCTCGGCGTAGGTGCCGGGAGTGCCGAACCCGTCCGAGGAGCAGATGTGTGTGGCGATCTCCACCGAAGCCTCGATCGCCAGCTGCATGGCGTGCAGTACCGCATACTGGCGCTCCCGGCTGGCTGCGAACTCCTCCGGCGTGATGCGGCCGAAGCCCCGCAGGTCCTCCACGAAACGCCGGATGCGGCCCTCGCGATCGCGCACCGTCTCGATGTCGGCGACCATCAGGATCTCCCGGCAGCGCGGCGCGCACCGATGCGCAAGCCGGCGTCCCGCAGCGGCTTGAAATCGAGATAGCGAAGGACGGTCTCCACTTCGAACCGCACGCGCGTCACCTCGTCACGACAGACGAGCACGCGGCCGTGGCGCACCGCGCGGAACCGGAGGGCGAGCGGCGCACGGCGCAGATCGACGAGGTCGACGTCCTCTCTCCGCAGGCGGAGCACGAGGTCGTCCAGGAGCCGGCCCTCCGCATCGGCGCTCCGGGCGCCGGCCGACACGTAGCCGACGTCCACGTCGCTCAGCGGTCCGGCCACATCCTGTGCCAAGGAGCCGAAGAGGTAGGCGACGGCCACCCAGGGCTGGCCCGCGAGGACCTCCCGGACGGCCGCCTCGACCTCATCGCGTGGTGCGTTCGACATGGGACTCTCCGGAGCGACTCCCGATCCTAGCAGCCAGGCGCGAGCCGTGCCACGCCGCGCCGCCGCAGCGGTCGCGACCCGGTCAGACCGCCGGCTTCGTCGCCCGCAGGATGATCATGTACCCGCGCGAGCCCACCAGCAGGCCGTCCAGCGCGGCCCATGCGCGCAGCAGCGGCAGCAGCATCCCGTACGCGCGATACGCGGCGCCCACCTTCCGCAGGGACGCGCTCGACGTGGGCGCGGTGTTGCCGTGGAAGTCCTTCGCGGCGCCGCCGCGCGCCGCCGTCTTCCGCTGGAAGAGACCGTTCAGGAGGTCCTCCAGCGTCTCGCTGAAGAACCGGCAGTAGTCCCCCATGCGCGTGACCGTCCAGCCGTTCGCCTCGAAGAGGCGCCGCGCCGTTTCCGGCGGGTAGCCGTCGCGCACGTGGCCGAGGCCGGAACGCGCGGCCGTCAGCCCGAACCACTTCTTCACGACGAAGCCCGGGCGCTCCGTCTCGCCGGACGGCGCGATGAACAGCAGCTCCCCGCCCGGGCGCAGCACGCGGCGCATCTCGCGCACCCAGTGGGCGTCGTCCTGCAGGTGCTCCAGGAAGTTGATGCCGGCGACGACGTCGAACGACGCGTCCGCGAACGGCAACCCCGCGTGCCCGAGGTGCACCACGCGGTCCACGATCTCCGCGGCGGAGCGCGTCTGCTCGGCGTCGAAGTCCCCGCTGACCCACGTGCCGCCGCGCTGCCGCAGGAAGTGCGACGTGATCCCCGTGGCGCAGCCGATCTCCAGGCAGCGCTTGCCGGCGGGATCGGGCAGGTTCGCCAGGACCGCCTTCACCGTGAGCCGCTTCTTCAGGCCGCGGCGGTAGAGCGCGAGCTGCCAGGGCTCGGCGGCCGCGGGCCCCGCGCTCACGGCCTCGGCCCGAACCGCGCGGCCATCGCGTCGGCGATGCGCTCGGATGCGCGGCCGTCGCCGTAGGGGTTCACCGCGCGCGCGATCCTCTCGTAGCGCGCGGCGTCCGTGAGCAGCGACGATGCTTCGCCCACGATCCGCTCCGTATCCGTGCCCACGAGGAGCGCGGTGCCCGCGGTCACGCCTTCCGGGCGCTCGGTCACCTCGCGCAGCACGAGCACCGGCTTGCCCAGGGACGGCGCCTCCTCCTGGATGCCGCCGGAGTCCGTGAGGACGAGCGTGCAGCGCGCCATCACGTGCACCAGCTCCACGTAGTCCAGCGGCTCCACGAGGCGCACGGACGGCACGCGGCCGAGCATCGCCTCCACCGGGCCCTTCACCTGCGGGTTCGGGTGCACGGGCAGCACGAAGTCCAGGTCCGGGAAGCGCCGCGCCAGCTCCACGATCGCCGCGCACGTGTTCCGCAGCGGCTCCCCGAAGCTCTCCCGGCGATGCGTGGTCACGAGCACGAGGCGGCGCGTCGGATCCAGCGCCGCGAGCGCCGGGTGCCGGAAGCGGTAGTCCTCCCGCACGGTCTGCAGCAGCGCGTCGATCACGGTGTTCCCCGTGACGAAGATGTCCGCCGCCGGCACGCCCTCCGCCAGCAGGTGCTCGCGCGAACGCTCCGTGGGCGGGAAGTGCAGCGTGGCGATCCGCGTGGTGAGGACGCGGTTCATCTCCTCGGGGAACGGCTGGAAGCGGTCCCCCGTGCGCAGCCCGGCCTCGACGTGGACGGACGGCACCTTCACGAGGAAGGCCGCGAACGACGCGGCGAACGTGGTCATCGTGTCGCCCTGCACGAGGATGACGTCCGGCCTCGTCTCCAGCAGCAGCGGCGGCAGCTTCTCCAGCACGCGGCCGGCCACCTGCGCGGGCGTCTGCCCGGGCGTCATGATGTCCAGGTCGTGGTCGGCGGCGAGGTCGAACGCGGCGAGCACCTGGTCCAGCATGGCGCGGTGCTGCGCGGACACGCAGATGCGGCAGTCGAAGACGCCGGCACGCGCGCGCAAGGCCTTCACGACGGGCGCGAGCTTGATCGCCTCCGGTCGCGTGCCGAAGACGGCGAGGGCGCGGATCACCCGGCGGCTCCGGCCGCCACGCGCAGGCTGCCGGCCGAGAGGCGCGTGGCGATCTCCGCCAGCGTGACGAAGCGGAACCCCCTCGCCAGCACGAGCTCGAAGACCTTGCGCAGCATCTCGTGCTGCACGCCCTCCCAGCACGGGTGGCCGTACATCACCACGAGGTCCCGGCCTTCGAGATGCTTCTCCACGCCGGCCAGCACGTCGCGCTCGGGCGTCCCGCGCGCGGCGTGGTGCTCCAGGTACGGGATGGTCCCCGGCCCGCACAGGGTGACCGGGATGGTCCAGTGCCCGTGGTTGCGGCGGGGCTCCCCGCCGATCGCGTCCCCGTCGTAGGCGAAGCCCAGGCGGTCCAGCAGCAGGGCGAGGCGATCGTCCGCGTAGAAGCCCGGCGCCGCGAAGCCCTGCGGGACGCCGAAGCGCTCCCGGAACGCGGCGTAGGAGCGTTCCACGTCGGCGGCCAGCTCCTCCTCGGGCACACGCGCGAAGCGGCGGCTCCACACCACGTGATCCATGCCGCCGTGCAGCCCAAGCTCGTGCCCCTCGGCCGCGAGCGCGCGCAGCTCCTCCGGGAACGACAGCCCCACCGGCCGCGACAGCAGCGTTTCCAGGACGAAGCGCGCGCGCCCGGTCTTCTTCACGAGGTGGATGGCGTTGCGGTCGGAGAGCTTCTCGCGCGTGCGACCCACGCCGCGCACCCACTCCACCAGGTTGGTGGAACGCCCCATGTTCACGAAGAACGTGTTCGGCACGCCGAGGTCCGCGCACACCCGGCGCAGGCGCGGCACGCCGTCGGTCATGCAGACGCGGTGGTCCACGTCCCAGCGGAACGCGAAGATCCTTCCGGACATCAGCGCGTCCCGTTCCGGCTCCGGTCGCCGTTCACTCCGGGCGCGGCGAGGACGAGGCGGTACACGGCGTCGAAGGCGCGGGCGGAGATGTCCCAGTCGAAGCGCTCGAGCGCGCGCTTGCGGGCGGCGGCGCCCATGGTGGCCCGCAGGGCGGGGTCCTCCAGCAGCTGGCCGATGGTGTCCGCCAGGGGCGTCACCTCGCCCTTCGGCACGACGTACCCGGACACGCCGTGCTCCACCACCTCGGGGAGCCCGCCCGCGTCGGACACGACCACCGGGATGGCGCAGCCCATCGCCTCCGCGGCCGGGATGCCGAAGCCCTCCTCGAGGGAGGGCACCACGGACACGGCCGCCGCGCGGTAGTACCGCGGCAGGTCCGCGTTCGCCACCCAGCCCAGGAAGGTCACGTCGCCGGCGATGCCGAGGTCCCACGCCAGCTTCTCCAGCGCGGGGCGCTCGAACCCGTCCCCGGCCAGCACGAGCTTCAGGTCCGGGAAGCGCGGCTTGAGCCGCGCGACGGCCTCCACCAGGAAGCGGATCCCCTTGCGCGGGAAGAGCTGCCGGCACGCGAACACCATGTGCTCGCCCCACGGCCGCTCCGGCGGCCCCTCGGCCGGGCAGAAGCGGCGAAGGTCCGCGCCGTTCGTGACGAGGTGGATGTGGTCGTCCGGGGCGCCGGCGCGCAGCGCGTGCTGCCGGCAATCGTCCGTGATCGCCGTAAGCGCGTTCGCGGTGCGCAGCGTCCAGCGCAGCGGCGGCTTCACGTACCAGCGCGTGGGGAAGTCGTAGCCCTGCTCGCGGTTCACGTAGACGTCGCCGCCGTGCATCGTGATCACGATGGGCCGGCGCAGGCGCTTCGCGGCCAACGCCGCCGCGAACCCCGACGGGATGGCCCAGTGCGCGTGCACCACGTCGGTCTTCTGCGCGTGGCCCTCGTGCACCGTGGCCTCCTCCTGCAGCGCCAGGTAACGCGCCATCACGGAGAGACGGCGGATCTTCCCCATCTGGTCCACGGCGCCCTGCGCCACCTTTCCGTAGGTGAGATCCTCGGGGACGTCCAGCGGGAACCGGACCACCTCCACGCCGTCGAAGGTCTCGCGCGGAGCCAGATCGCGGGAGCCGGGCGTGACCACGCGCACCGAATGTCCGAGCCGGACGAGATGGCGATTGATATCGTGCACGTACGTGGCCCGCGTGTCGGCCGCGTGCGTGGGATACCAGTAGGTGGGGCAGAGGATCCGGAGCGGTGCGCTCAAGCGTGTCGTCCCTCGCGTCGAAAGCCCGGCACAGGTCACCCGTTGGGGGCGGACGGCCGCGGGCAGGCTTCCCACGCAGCATCGGCGTTTTCGCCGAGAATCCTAAGGACGTCAAGAGATGCGAAGAAACCACGAAAACCTGACCGGCCGGGAGTTCGACGTGGTCGTGGTCGGCGGGGGGGCGGCCGGGGCGGCCATCGCGTGGGACGCCGTCCGCCGCGGCCAGTCGGCCTGCCTCCTGGAACGGGACGACTTCTGCGCCCGGACCTCGGCCTACTCCCTGAAATTCGTCCACGGCGGGATCCGGTACCTGCAGCACCTGGATTTCAAGCGGGTGAAGGAGTCCTGCCGGGAGCGGTCCGCGCTCCTGCGGATCGCCCCGCACCTGGTGCACCCCATCCCGGTGGTGGTGCCCACCCACGGCCACGCCCTCCAGGGCAGCGAGGCCCTGGGGGCCGCGTTCGTGCTCCTGAGCCTCACCACGATGGGGCGGAACCGCGGCATCCCGGACCCCGCGCGGCAGATCCCGGACGGGAAGCTGATCGGCAAGCGGCAGCTCCTGGAATGGTTCCCCATGCTGGCGGACCTGCACCCGGTCGGCGCGGGGGTGTTCTGCGACGGGCAGATCTACAACCCGCCGCGCCTGGTGTGGGAGCTCGTGCGGTCGGCCGTGGAGAAGGGCGCCGTGGCGGCGAACCGGTGCGAGGTCACCGGGCTGCTCCGCCAGGGGGACCGCGCGATCGGCGTGAAGGTCAAGGACGGCGAGACCGGGGACGCGTTCGAGGTGCGGGCGAAGACCGTGGTGAACGCGGCCGGACCCTACGCGGAGCAGATCCTCGTGGCGGACGGCGTGCGGCCGGAGCGCAGCATCCCGTTCTCGCGGGACATGGCGCTGATCTTCAAGCGGAAACCGATCGCGCCCAAGGCGCTGGCGGTGCAGACGAAGTACAAGGACCCGGACGCCGTGCTGAGCCGCGGGCACCGGCACCTGTTCATGGTGCCGTGGCGGGACACCACGATGGTGGGCGTGAACAGCAAGGTGTGGCGGGACGACCCGAACCGGCTCGGCGTTCCCGAGCAGGAGGTCTCGGGGTTCGTGGACGAGATCCGCGAGGCGGCGCCCTGGTGGGGCATCACCCGGGACGACGTGGCCATGGTGTACGCGGGGCTCCTGCCGTTCGGACAGAACGACCAGGGCGCCACGGACCTGAGCTTCGGGAAGCGCTCACACATCATCGATCACAAGGCGAAGGACGGCGTGGACGGCCTGGTGAGCGCCATCAGCGTGCGGCTGACCACCGCGCGCGGCGTGGCCGAGGAGACCATGGACCTGGTGTTCGCGAAGCGCGGTGTGACGCCGCCGCCGTGCGACACGGAGGACACGCCGCTGTCGGGCGCGCGGTTCGAGCGGTTCGACGCGCTCGTGGACGAGGTGGCGAAGGCGCCGGAGGTGAAGGGCGACCGCGTGCTCGCGGAGAGCCTCGCGCACAACCACGGCTCGCGCTACGGCGAGGTGCTGCAGCTTGCGCGCGAGACGCCGGCGCTCGGCGCGCGGCTGGACGGGTCGCACGTGTGCGGCGCCGAGGTGGTGTACGCGGTGCGCGCCGAGATGGCGCGCACGCTGGAGGACGTGGTGCTGCGGCGCACGGACCTCGGCACGGGCGGGGACCCGGGCGACGCGGCGCTGGACGCCGCCGCCGCGCTGGCGGCGTCGGAGCTGGGCTGGAGCGCCGAGCGGAAGGCGGAGGAGCTGCGGCGCGTGCGGCGGCACTTCCCGAACCGCGCGGGGCTCACGTTCCCGGCGTAGGTCGGGTGGGCGGAAGGATGGCGGGACGAGCGGTGGGGTGGGTGGCCGGACTCGCGTGCCTCGCGATCCTCGCGGGTTGCGGAGCCTCCGGTGCGCCCCCGGTCCGGGTGGCGCCCGCGGTGGAGCTGGCCGAGACGCGTCCCGTGGAGACGACCCTCGGCAACCCGACGCTCCGGACGGCGCAGGACGTGTGGCTCGGGATGATCGGGGCCGCGGCGTATTCCATCGACCTGGAGCAGTTCTACCTGTCGGACTGGCCGGGGGAGGCGCTCGATCCGGTACTGGACGCCCTCGGGGCGGCCGCCGCGCGCGGCGTGCGCGTGCGGCTCCTGCTGGATCGGAAGATGCACGCCACGTACCCGCAGCCCGCGGACTCGCTCGGGGGCGTGCCCGGCATCGAGGTGCGCCGCGTGGACTTCGAAGCGCTGGCCGGCGGCGTGCAGCACGCGAAGATGATCCTCGTGGACGGCCGCGAGTCGTTCGTCGGCAGCCAGAACCTGGACTGGCGGGCGCTGTCGCACATCCACGAGCTGGGCGTGCGCGTGCGGGACGAGCGGCTGGCGAAGGCGCTCGGCGGGATCTTCGAGATGGACTGGGCCGCGGCGGACACGGCCGCCGCTCCCGCGGCGCGGGACGCGGCGGTGGCGCGGGCGCGCGCGGCGGCGGGCGCGGCGGCCCGGGAGAGCCCGTTCGCGATCCCGCTCGCGCCCGGGGACACGGTGCGCGTGGCGCCGGCGTGGAGCCCGCTGCCCTTCATCCCGGACTCCACGCACTGGGACCGCGACCGCATCGTGGCGCTGCTGGACGGGGCGCGCGCGGAGGCGGCCATCCAGCTCCTCAGCTACGGCGTGGAGGCCGGCGGCCGCCGCGAGACGAGCCTGGACGACGCGCTCCGGCGCGCCGCGGCGCGCGGCGTGCGCGTGCGGCTCCTGGTGTCGGATTGGCAGGCGGGCTCGGCCGGGATGCGCGCGGTCCAGGATCTCGCGCGGGTGGAGGGGATCGAGGCGCGCATGATCACCGTGCCGGAGTGGAGCGGCGGCTACATCCCCTTCGCCCGCGTGCAGCACTGCAAGTTCCTCGCGGTGGACGGCGAGGCGGTGTGGATCGGGACGTCGAACTGGAGCCCGGGGTACTGGCTCTCGTCCCGGAACGTGTCCGTGACGCTGTGGAACCGGACGCTCGCCGCGGAGGTGATGCGGACGTTCGAGCGCTCCTGGTCGGACGAGGGGGCCGCGCCGGTGGATCCCGACCGGGACTACCCCGCGAAGATCCGTGGCGCCACGCCGCCGCCGGGCCGCGCGGTGTACGGCGGGTGAGGTGCTCGGTCCCTTCCTAGCGCCGTCCGCGATTCACCTTCGCATGCATCGCCCCTAGAATCCGCGCGGAGGCGCCATGCCGCGCGGGTTCATCCTCCAGGCGAGCTGGCGGGCGGAGAGCGGGCAACCGGTCGTTCGTCTGCTCGGCAAACTCGAAACGGGCCAATCATTTCTGGTCCGTGTTTCAAGTCTTCGTCCAACCTTCTGGATCCGGGCGCGGGACGCGGCGACCGCTCGTTCGGTGGGCGCGGCGCCGCGCGAGACCGACGCGACCGTGTGGACCGGCGAGCCGGCGGCCGAAGTGGCGGTGCGCGTGCCGTCGGACGTGCCGGCGCTCCGCAACGCGCTGCACGAGGCCGGCGTGCGCACGTTCGAGGCGGACGTGCGCTTCGCGTACCGCCCGCTGATCGACCGCGGGATCCGCGGGGCGCTCTCGATCGAGGGCGCGTCGCGCGAGGGGGCCGCGGCGCGCGAGGGCGTGGACGTGGTCTTCGACGATCCGGAGATGGCGCCGGCGGACTGGTCACCGGAGCTGCGCGTGCTGTCCGTGGACATCGAGACGGATCCGCGGGCGCGGCGGCTGCTCTCCGTGGCGCTTGCGGGCGGCGGCGTGGACGAGGTGCACCTGTTCACGCCGCAGGACTTCACGTGCCCGGACGGCGCACGGCCGTACCTCACGGAGCGGGAGCTGCTCGAGGCAGTGGTGACGCGCGTGCGGGAGATCGACCCGGACGTGATCACCGGGTGGAACGTCGTGGACTTCGACCTCGCCGTGCTGCAGCGGATCGGGGAGATGCACCGGGTGCCGATGGTGCTCGGGCGCGGGCGGGATCCGCTCGTGCTGCGGTCGTCCCTGTCGCCGCGCGGCGGGAGCGAGGCGCGCGTGACCGGGCGCGTGGTGCTGGACGGCATCGACCTCGTGCGCGGCGCGTTCCTGCGCTACGACAGCTACTCCCTGGACTCCGTGGCGCGCGAGGTGCTGGGCGAAGGGAAGACGGTGACCGGCGACGACCGCGCCGCCGAGATCCTGGAGATGTTCCGGTACGACCGGCCGCGCTTCGTGGAGTACAACCGCCGCGACGCTCATCTGGTGCTGGAGATCCTGGCGAAGCTGCGGCTCGTGGAGCTGGCCGTGGAGCGGAGCCGGCTCACCGGGATGACGCCGGATCGCGTGGCGGCGAGCATCGCGTCCTTCGACTTCCTGTACCTGACGGAGCTGCGGCGCCGGCGGATCGCCGCGCCGACCGTGGAGAGCGCGCGGCTCTCGGAGGGGATGGGCGGCGGCCACGTGCTGGAGCCCGTGCCGGGCCTGCACGAGAACGTGGTCGTGATGGACTTCAAGAGCCTGTACCCCAGCGTGATCCGCACGTTCCAGATCGATCCGCTCGGGTGGACGGGGCGGACGAGCCGGCGGGGCGCGGAAGCGGACGCGGCTTCCACGGGGGATCCGAACGCGGAATCGAGCGCCGCGGCCGGCCCCATCCGTGCTCCGAACGGCGCGGAGTTCTCGCGCGAGCCCGGCATCCTGCCCGCGATCCTGGACGACCTCTTCCCGCGCCGCGAGGAGGCGAAGCGGACGGGCGACGCCGTGAAGAGCCAGGCCATCAAGATCCTCATGAACTCGTTCTACGGCGTGCTCGGGACGCCGGCGTGCCGCTTCTTCGCGCCGGACATCGCGAACGCCATCACGTCCTTCGGGCGGACGATCCTGCTGGAGGCGAAGTCCCGCGTGGAGGCGCGCGGGCTTCGCGTGCTGTACGGGGACACGGACAGCCTGTTCGTGGAGTCCGGCGCGGCGGATGCGCCGGCGGCGCGGCGGGCGGGCGAGGCGCTCGTGGCGGAGCTGAACGCGGAGCTGCGCGAGCACATCGCGCGCACGTGGCGCGTGGAGAGCCGGCTGGAGCTGGAGTTCGAACGCGTGTACCGCAAGCTGCTGTTTCCGGAGATGCGCGGCGGCGGCGGCAGCGCGCGCAAGCGCTACGCGGGGCTGGTGGACGCGCCGGAGCCGTTCGTGGAGTTCACCGGCATGGAGGTCGTGCGCCGCGACGTGACCGAGGTGGCGAAGGTCGTGCAGCGCGCGCTGTACGCGAAGCTGTTCGCGGGCGAGCCGGTGGAAGCGTACCTGAAGGAGATGGTGGCGGAAGTGCGCGCCGGCCGGCACGACGCCCTGCTCGTGTACCGCAAGGGATTACGGAAGGCGCTGGAATCCTACACCGCGAACACGCCGCCGCACGTGGCCGCGGCGCGCAAACTGGGCCCGGACGACGTGGGGCGCGTGGTGGCGTACGTGGTCACGCGCGACGGGCCGGAGCCGGTGGGACGCGCGCGGGCGCCGATCGACCGCGAGCACTACGTGCAGAAGCAGGTGCGTTCCGTGGCGGAGCCGGTGCTGGCGGTGCTCGGATTGGAGTTCGACGCGGTCGTGGGGGACGACACGCAGATGTCGCTGTTCTGAGCGATGAGCGAGCGCACCGAGCGCGCACGGACGCGGTATCATCGCTCCCTGATGGGTGGACTGGCGCGAACGGAGGGCGAATGAGCAAGCGCGGGAAGAAGGCCGAGAGCCCGCGGGCGCGGAAGAAGGCGCTGCCGCGGTTCAACGGCGAGGACGAGCAGCGGTCGTTCTGGGCCGCACACGACTCGGTGGACTACGCGGACTGGTCGAAGGCGAAGCGCGTGATCCTGCCCCGGCTCAAGCTGTCGGCGAGGATGCGCTACGCGGAGAGCGGGGAGCCAGGATGAGGCACGCGGCCCTCGCCGTGGGGCTCCTGCTCACCGCAACGGCGGCCTTGGCGACGCCCGATCCGGCCAAGTGGCGCCGCGAGACGCTTCTCGCCGTGAACGAGGATTCCTACTTCGTCTGGGTGTCGAACTGGGGACAGAGAGGGTTCAATCACTCGTACGAGGAGTCCGCTTGCATCGAACGTCGTCTGTTCGCGGGAAACATCGTTGCCGAGGTGGACACGTTCTACAGCGCCTCGGCGACCAACATCGACGCCCCCTACACCTGGCAGATCCGCGAGTTCGAGCATGAGCCGTTCGATCTCTCCCGGTACCTGCACGACCGGAAGGCGTCGCTGGCTTTCGGCGGAGACTGGCTCTGCGACGTCGTGGTTCGGGACGGTGCGCTGCTGCTGACGGAAGGAGACTCGACCTCCACGGTTCTGTCCGCCGACGACTTGGCGCGACAGGTCCCCGACTTGGGGAGGGATCCGCGGCTCGCGGGCTGCTGGTACGTCTCCAGTGAGAGAGGCCGGTCACGGAGCGAGTACTGGTTCTACGCGATCCGATCGAACTCGGCCTCGTGGGATGACGATTGGTCGGACATCCTCGTCGTCGTCCCGGGAGCGGCCGTGCGCGGTGCAGCGGCGCGGCTCCCGGAGCCGCAGGAGTAGCGCGGACGACATCCCCGAGATCGAAGGCCGCGGGAGGCAGCGGACGGGGCTGGACAGGTACCCAGGTCCGTGGTATTTCGTCGAAATACGATGAGCCAGCAAAGCGACCCCCTTTCTGCCTGTCCCGCGGATGCCGCCCCTTCGGCCACCCCCCTCGCGGGGGAGGACGCGGAGCAGGATCTGGCCCGCCTCGCCCGGGCCCTGGGCCACCCCGCTCGCGTGCGGATTCTCCGGGTGCTCCTCGCGCGGGACACCTGCGTGGCGGGAGAACTCGTCCTGGAGGTGCCGCTGGCCGCGTCCACCGTCTCGGAGCACCTGCGCGTGCTGAAGGCGGCCGGGTTGATCAAGGGCGAGGTGGACGGGCCGCGGCGGTGCTACTGCGTGGACCGGACGGTGCTGGCGCGCTTCCGGCAGCACGTGGACGCGCTGTGAACGTCCTCTTCGTGTGCGTGGAGAACTCCTGCCGCTCGCAGATGGCCGAGGGGTTCGCACGGTCGCTCGGCGGGGACCGTGTGGCGGCGTACAGCGCGGGGTCGCGGCCGTCGGGGCGCGTGAACCCGCGCGCGATCCACTTCATGGCGGAGGCGGGCGTGGACCTCGCGCCGCATCGCTCGAAGGGGCTGGACGATCTCCCTGCCGTGACCTGGGACCGCGTGGTCACCATGGGCTGCGGTGACGCCTGCCCGCACCTGACCGCGCGGCAGCGGCTGGACTGGGCGCTCCCGGATCCGAAGGACCTGGACGACGACGGCTTCCGCGCCGTGCGGGACCGGATCGAAGCGCTCGTGCGCGAGCTCCTGCGGGAAGGCGCAGCGGGAGGCGGCGGCGGGCGATGACGCACGCGAGCGGAGCGCCGCCGAAGCGGCTGAACGTGTTCGAGCGCTACCTCACGCTGTGGGTGGCGCTGTGCATGGTGGCCGGCGTGCTGCTGGGGAAGCTGCTGCCCGGCGTGACCGGCGCCGTGCGCGACCTCGAGTTCGGCGAGAACAGCCGGATCAACCTCCCGATCGCCGTGCTGATCTGGCTCATGATCTACCCGATGATGCTGAAGATCGACTTCGCCAGCATCCTCGACGTCCGCAAGCGGCCCGGCGGCATCCTCGTGACGCTGTTCGTGAACTGGCTGGTGAAGCCGTTCTCGATGGCGCTCCTGGGCTGGATCTTCTTCAAGCACCTGTTCCTGCCGCTGATCGGGCCGGAGCTCGCGGAGCAGTACATCGCCGGCGTGATCATCCTGGCCGCGGCGCCGTGCACGGCGATGGTCTTCGTGTGGTCGTACCTCACCGACGGCGATCCGGCGTACACGCTGGTGCAGGTGTCGCTGAACGATCTCATCATGCTGTTCCTGTTCGCGCCGATCGTGGGGCTGCTGGTCGCCGGCGCGAGCGGGCTGCACCTGCCGTTCGAGGTGCTGCTGTACAGCGTGGTGGCGTTCATCGTGATCCCGCTCGCCCTCGGGAGCCTCAGCCGCGTGCTGCTGCTGCGGGCGAAGGGGCGCGCGTGGTTCGAGGGAGTGTTCCTGCCGTTCTTCCATCCGGTGACCACGGTGGCGCTCCTGGCCACGCTGGTCCTCATCTTCGCGTTCCAGGCCGACAACCTCACGCGGCGCTGGTTCCACGTGCTGCTGATCGCCGTGCCGATCCTCCTGCAGGTGTACTTCAACTCCGCGCTGGCCTACGGGCTGATGAAGTGGCTGCGCGTCCCGCACGCGGTGGCGGCGCCCGGCGCGCTGATCGGCGCGAGCAACTTCTTCGAGCTGGCGGTGGCGGTGGCCATCACGCTGTTCGGACCGGAGTCCGGCGCGGCCCTGGCCACCGTGGTGGGCGTGCTCGTGGAGGTTCCCGTGATGCTGTCCGTGTGCGCGGCGTGCAACCGCACGCGCCACTGGTTCCCCGCGCCGACGTCCGCGTAGTCGGCGCCCGTCCGCCGGGCCAAGCCTACCGGCGTCGCCGGCCCGGTGCTATCTTCCTGCCATGTCCGAAGAGACTCCGGCGACGATCCGGGAAGAGTGGGTGCGGGACTTCGAGGCCGCCGCGCGCCGGCCCCTGGACACGCGACTGAAGTACGCGTTCATCCGCACGTACAAGCCCGTGATGGACGACGCGCGCTACCGCTCCTTCGACACGATGGAGGAGTACCGCCGGTGGTGCGAGGCCAACCTTCCGTCCTGGCTCGGCTATGGCCGGCCGGTTTGAGTACAGCCAAGCGCGGGAGATCGCCGCGGCGTTCGGCCGGTGCGATGTCCGCTACCTCTTCATCGGCAAGTCCGGCGCCGTGATCCTCGGCTTCCCCGACACGACGCAGGACGCGGATCTCTTCCTCGAGAAGTCGCCGGAGAACGGACGGGCGGCCGTACGTGCGCTGGCCGCCCTGGGCTTCGAGTTGACCGAGGCGGAGCGTTCGGAGATCGAGCGCGGGAAGGCCCTCGTCCAGCTGCGGCAGGGGCCGTTCGACCTGGACCTGGTGTTCGCGCCGGACGGGATCGAGACCTTCGCGGAAGCGCATGCGCGGTCGGTCGTCGTCGACGGCCTGCCGGTCTGCCACATCGACGACATCATCCGCAGCAAGGAAGCCACGGGACGTCTCAAGGACCGCGAGTCGCTCCCGCGGCTCAAGGCGTTCCGCGACTGGCTGCTGGCGGGCGGTAGCGGGAGGTAGTGTCGGTCGGCCCGGCGACGAGGCGCCCGCACGCCGGAGCGTGCGGGCGCCGGTCACCGCGGGGCTACTCCCCGCAGGTCGTCACGCACGGGAAGGGACAGGGACCCGGGCAGGGCATGCAGCACTCCTGCCCCGGGCCGCACGCGCCCGCCGCCGCGTTCGCGGCGTCGATCGAGGTCCCGTTCACGAGCGCCAGCGCGGCGCTCCCGCCCAAGAGACACATCGCCGTCAGGACGGAGATCGTCCTCTTCATGTCGTACCTCCGATGAATGGGTTTCGTGACACCATGGAACTTCAGGTGACGATCGGAGGCGCCTTCGGCGGCGGCGAGGCCGGCTCGTACGGGACGGACGCGAGGGCGTCGGGCGGCGCCTCGGGTAGGACGGTGGTCAAGGACGGCGGCACGAGGGCGGGCGCAGTGCCGGGAACGCCTTGCCCGCACTGGAGGCAGATGCAAACGATCCCGCGGGGCGCGGGGGATCCGTCGGGCGCGGCGGCGGCGGCATCGTCCGGATCGGTCGCGGCATCCCCGCACGCGACCCGGATCGCCTCGCAAGCCGGGAGGCACGCGAGCTGTGCATCCCCCGAGGACGCCACGCATGGCGTGCAGGCCGCCGGCCCGCATGCGACGGACGTATCGCAGCCCCCGATCGCCCGGCAAAGCGTCTCCGTCTGAGGCGAGACGCTCAGCAGCACCCCCCGGGGCACGGGCGTCAGCGTTGCGAAGGCGGGGACCAGGAGGACGGCAGGGATCCGGAGCCAAGCGGGCCGCGTCATGGACCTCGAAACCCGGCGTTCGGACGGCGGTTCCCGGACGCGAGGCGGTCCACCCCTTGATGACTTGACGGGTTGGCCATAAGGTAATGGGCATGACCCCCGACTCCCCGGCCGATCGCGCGACCTTCCGGAACCAGGCCCGAGTGCTCAAGGCCCTGGCGAACGAGTCCCGGCTGTTGATCGTGGACCGGCTGTACCGCGGGGACTGCAGCGCGGGCGAGTTGACCCGGCTGGTCGGCTCGGATCAGACCACGGTCTCGAAGCACCTCGCGGTGCTGCGGGCGCACGGGATCGTCGACGATCGCCGGGAAGGCAGCGCGGTGATCTACCGGCTGTTGACGCCGTGCGTGGTGAACTTCTTCTCGTGCGCCACGCAGGTGCTGAAGGAGGCCAGATGACCGGCAACTCTCTTTTTGGCAAAGGGTTGTCGGTTTGGCCATGTCGCCAAGCTGGGTCGCCGGCCTTCGCCACCGGGGGCCGGCCATGAGAGACCGGAACCGGCTGCTCCTCTTCGTCGCGGTCTTCCTCGCGGCCCGCTTCCTGCCGGTGGATGACGGGCGTACCCGCGGCGCGCTCGTCGAGGCCTTCGCGATGCTCCACGAGTACGCGCGCGACCACGTGCTGCTGTGTCTCGTGCCGGCGTTCTTCATCGCCGGCGCGATCGGCGTCTTCGTGAGCCAGGCATCCGTCCTGAAGTACCTGGGCGGAGGCGCATCGAAGTGGGTGGCGTATCCGGTGGCCGCGGTCTCCGGGTCGATCCTCGCGGTCTGCTCGTGCACGGTGCTTCCCCTCTTTGCCGGGATCCACCGTCGGGGCGCGGGCCTCGGCCCGGCGGCCGCGTTCCTGTACGCCGGTCCGGCCATCAACGTGCTTGCCATCATCCTCACGGCGCGCGTGCTCGGTCCCGAACTCGGCATCGCGCGCGCCGCCGGCGCCGTGACGTTCGCCGTCGTGATCGGCCTCCTCATGCACGGCATCTTCCGCGAGGAGGAGCGGGCGCGGGCGGCGGCGCCGGTCGCGGCCGCTCCCGCCGAGCCGTCGCGGCGTCTGTGGCAGGACGGCGTGTACTTCGCAGGCATGATCGGCGTGCTCGTCTTCGCGAACTGGAGCCGGCCGCCCGGGTCCGGCGACGGGCCGTGGGCGGCGATCTTCGCCTCGAAGTGGATCCTCACCGGGATCTTCCTCGCCGGCACCGCGGCGGCGCTGGCCCGGTGGTTCCGGCGCGACGAGCTGGCGCAGTGGGTGGACGCGTCGTGGGGCTTCGCGAAGCAGATCCTGCCCCTGCTTCTCGCGGGCGTCCTGCTCGCGGGCTTCCTGCTCGGCCGGCCCGGGCACGAGGGCGTGATCCCCTCGGGCGCCGTCGCGCGCGTCGTGGGCGGGAACGGCCTCTTCGCGAACCTGTTCGCGGCGGTCGCCGGCGCCTTCATGTACTTCGCCACGCTGACCGAGGTGCCCGTCCTCCAGGGTCTCCTGGGCTCGGGGATGGGGAAGGGGCCCGCCCTCGCGCTCCTGCTCGCCGGGCCCGCGCTCTCGCTGCCGAGCATCCTGGTGATCCGCGGCGTGCTCGGCACGCGCAAGACCGTCGTCTACGTCAGCCTCGTGATCGCGCTCTCCACGATCGCGGGGCTGCTCTACGGATCGCTCGGCGGGGTGTGACCCCAGGGAGGGAGTGGAGATGAGGATCCAGGTGCTCGGAACCGGCTGCATGAAGTGCAGGAAGCTCAAGGAGAACGCGGCGGAGGCCGTGGCCAGTGCGGGGCTCGACTGCGAGGTCGAGTCCGTCACGGACATCGATCGCATCGTCGAGTTCGACGTGATGATGACGCCGGCGCTCGTGATCGACGGCAAGGTGAAGGTGGCGGGATCCGTTCCCTCGGCCGATCGGATCGCGGAGTGGCTGCGCGGGCACGCGGAGGGGGCGAAGTGAGCGCCCGGCGCGCGATCACCGTCGTGCTGCTGGCGTTCGTCGCCGCGAGCGTGGCGTACCTCGCGGCCGGCGGCGGGCGCCGCGGCTCGACCGATGCCGCGGCAACCGCACCGGACGCAGCCGCGCCCGGCGTCGTCGCCTACTACTTCCACGTCACGGCGCGCTGCCCCACGTGCCTGTCGATCGAGGGCGGCGCGCGCGAGGCCATCGAGGCGGCGTTCCCGGCGGAGATCGCGGGCGGCGCCCTCGCCTTCCGGTCCGTCAACATCGAGGAGCCGGGGAACGAGCATTTCGCCGCCGAGTTCGGGATCACGGCGTCCTCCCTCGTGCTGGTCCGGAGCGAAGGCGGGGAGGTGGCGCGGTGGGCGAATCTCGAGCGCGTGTGGGATCTCGTGGGGGACGACGCGCTCTTCGCGGCGTACGTGGTGGAGACCACGCGCGAGTTCCTGGGCGCGTCGTGACGGCGGAGTCGCTCACGGTCGCCGCCACGGCGCTCTGGATCGGCGTGATGACGTCGGTGAGCCCGTGCCCGCTCGCCACGAACGTGGCAGCCATCTCGTTCGTGGGGCGCCGCGTGGCCAGCCCGAGGCATGTCCTCGCCGGCGGGTTGCTCTACACGGCGGGCCGCGCGGTGGCGTACACGGCCCTGGGGACGCTGCTCGTGGCGAGCCTCGTGTCGGCGCCGGTCGTCTCGCTCGCCCTGCAGAAGCACATGAACCGGATCCTTGGCCCGCTCCTGATCCTCGTGGGGATGGTGCTCCTGGACCTCATTCCGCTGCGCATGCCCGGCGGGTCCACCGCGTGGGGGCGGAAGTGGGCGGAGAGCGGCAGCGTGTGGGGGGCGGGAGTTCTCGGCCTGCTCTTCGCCCTGTCGTTCTGTCCCGTCTCCGCGGCGCTCTTCTTCGGGAGCCTGGTCCCCCTCGCGGTGAAGCACGAGTCGCCGCTGCTGCTCCCCGCGCTGTACGGCGCGGGGACCGCGGTGCCGGTGCTGGGGTTCGCGCTGGCCACGGCGCTCGGGGCGAAGTCCCTGGGCGCGGCGTTCCGTCGCATCGCCGCCGTGGAGCGGTGGGCGCGCCTCGCCACCGGGGCGATCTTCGTCATCGTCGGGATCCGGTACTGCCTCGTGCATGTCTTCCGCGTGCTGAGCTAGCGACGCTGGCGGTCGAGCGGTGACGCGGGGCCGGGCCAACCGGAGCGCCCTCGCGGTGCGGGAGGGTGTCGGGTTCAGGTCGCGGTTGTCGTTTCCGGGCTAGGCGACATCCCGCCCGTCGCCCGAACCCGAGGGAGAACCGTGAATCCGCGTCGACCCGTTCCAGGCCTCCTCACCCTTGCCGCCCTTGCCGCCGTCCATTCCGCCCCCGCCGTCCGCGCCGGGGGATGCGAGCCCTACTGGGTCACCGGGGAGCCGGTCCCGGGGCTCGCCCGCATCGAGGTCCGGGACTTCGCGGTTCACGATGACGGCAGTGGGCCCGCCCTGTTCATGGGTGGGCAGTCGGTCGAGATCGCCGGCACGCTCCGCGCATCCGGGGTGGTCCGGTGGGACGGGACGGACTTCAGTGGCATCGGCGACGTGCTCAGCGGCGGCGCCGGCAGCCCCGGGGTGAACGCGCTCGCCGTGTACGGCGGCCGCCTGGTCATCGCCGGGAGCTTCGCCTCGGTCGGCGGCGTGCCCGCGAACAACATCGCGGCCTGGGACGGCACGAGCTGGTCGGCGCTGGGCTCCGGCGTCTCAGGCGGTGTGGGGGGCGTGTGGGATCTGCTCGTCCACGACGGGAAGCTCGTGGCGACGGGGAGCTTCAACACGGCAGGCGGCGTGGCGTCCGCCAACGTTGCGGTGTGGGACGGCACGTCCTGGTCGGCGCTCGGCGGCGGCGTGAGCGGCTCGAGCGCCACGGGCCGTGCGCTCGCGTCCTTCGAGGGCGACCTCATCTGCGGGGGAACGTTCCTCCTCGCGGACGGCGACACGGTGGAGCACATCGCCCGCTGGGACGGCACCGCGTGGTCCGCGATCGGCGGGGGACTCCCGGGATCCGTGTACGCGCTCGCCGCGTTCGACCTGGACGGCGGCGGACCCGACCCCGAGCGGCTCATTGCGGGGGGTGGCTTCGGTTCGTCGGGCATCGACGACCTGGCATGGTGGGACGGCTCCTCCTGGCAGGAGCTCGGCAACGGAACGCAGAACACGGTGTTCGCGCTCCTGCCGAGCGGGGATGACCTCCTCGTGGGCGGGTTCTTCACCGGCGTCGGCGGCGGAGCGGGGAACGCGGAGCACGTGGCGCGCTGGACCCCGGGAGCGGGCTGGTCCGCGCTCGGGGCGGGAGTGTCGAGCGACGTCGGCGGCGTGGAGGTCTTCGCGCTCGCCGAGTTCGGCGGCGACGTCTACGCCGGCGGCAACTTCGGCTTCTCCGATCAGCACGCGATGCATCGCGTCGCGCGGTGGGACGGGACGCGATGGAACGCGCTGTCGCCGGGAATGGGCGGCGCGTACGGCGCGGCGATCCTGGACATCCTCCCCTGGGGGGACGACGCCATCGTCGCGGGAGCGTTCACGTCGGTGGGGGACGGCATCGACGCGAACAACGTGGCGCGTTGGACGCCGACGGGCTGGGCGTCGATGGGCCACCTCGGCAACGGCGTGTACCACAGCAGCCGGGGCGGCGAGTGGGTGGAGGACCTCGCGGTGCACGGAGGCGAGATCCATGCCGCCTGGTACGACTACAACGGCACCGGCCTGCCCGGCGCGCGCATCTCGCGCTGGGACGGGGCGGCATGGCAGCAGATCGTGGCGACGACGGGAGCGAACCAGAACATCCTGGTGCTGCAATCCCACGGCGGGGATCTCTACGCCGGCGGCGCGTTCACGAACGTCGGCGGCTTCAGCGCGAGCCGCATCATCCGCTGGGACGGCACCACGTGGTTCCCGCTCGGCACGGGACTGAACGGCGAGGCGCGCGCCATGATCCCCTTCGAGGGCGACCTGCTGGTCGGCGGCGCGTTCAGCACCGCCGGGGGGGCACCCGCGTTCCGCGTCGCGCGATGGGACGGCGTGTCCTGGACCGCGATGGGAACCGGGCTGCCCGGCCTCACCTTCAGCGTGGATTGCTTCGCGTTCCACGACGGCGCGCTCTGCGCCGGAACGAGCGGCGGGGTGTACCGCTGGGACGGTGCGGCGTGGACGCAGATCGTGGGCGTGGCGGGCGTGGAGTCGCTGACGTCGACCGGATCGGACCTGTACCTCGCCGGCCGGTTCACGTCCGCGGCCGGCGTTCCGGGTGCCGACCGCGTCGCGCGGTGGGACGGCGCCGACACGCACGCCGTCGGCACCGGCCTCGGTGGCGGGGCCAGCAGCACCGGCTTCGGCTTCGGCCTCCCGGGGGCGTACGCGCTCGCGGTGCTCGCGGACGGCTCGATCGCCGTGGGCACGAACGACCTGCCGCTGGCGGACGGCGAGGTCTCCTACGGCTTCGCGCGGATCGTGCCGTGCAGCGGGACCTCCGCCGGAGAGCCGGTCGCCGCGGGCGCGTGGGCGGACCTCCGCCTCGCTGCGCTGCGTCTCGGCGACGGTCGCGCGGCATTCGAGCTGCTGCTCCCCGGACGCGGCGACGCGACGTTGACGGTCCATGACGTCTCGGGCCGCGAGGTCGCGCGGTGGCACGAGGCGGGCGCGGCCGCGGGGCGCCGCGTGCTGGCGCTCGAGGAGCTGGTCCGTGGCGGGCCGGCCGCGAGCGGCGTCTACTTCGCGCGGCTGAAGGCGCGCGCGGGGGAGGACATTGCGTCGCGCGTCGTGCGCGCGGTGCACCTCCGGTAGCTGCCCGCCGGGAGATGCCGCTTGCCCCCGCCGCAGGGCGGATCGATGATCCGCCCGCGCCGCCGGTCCCGGCGGCCCGTCGCAGTCGACTGCCGAGAGGGGTGGGAGCATGCAGAAGTTCGGTGCGGAGCTCTTCGGGACGTTCTGGCTCGTGCTGGGCGGTTGCGGCAGCGCGGTCCTGGCCGCCGCCTTCCCGGACGTGGGGATCGGCCTGCTCGGCGTGTCGCTCGCGTTCGGTCTCACGGTGCTCACGATGGCGTTCGCCATCGGCCACATCTCGGGATGCCATCTCAACCCCGCCGTTTCGGTGGGTCTGTGGGCCGGCGGCCGGTTCCCGGCGGGGCAACTGCTGCCGTACATCGCGGCCCAGGTGCTGGGTGCCGTGATCGCCGGCGGCGTGCTGCTGGTGATCGCGAGCGGGCAACCCGGCTTCGACGTGACCGCGGGGTTCGCGTCCAACGGATTCGCGGAGCACTCCCCCGGCGGCTACTCGATGCCGGCGGCGCTCGTCACCGAGATCGTCATGACCATGATGTTCCTGCTGATCATCCTCGGGGCCACGGATGCGCGCGCGCCGCAGGGGTTCGCGCCGATCGCCATCGGTCTGGGGCTCACGCTGATCCACCTCATCAGCATTCCCGTGACGAACACGTCGGTGAACCCGGCCCGCAGCACGGGCGTGGCGGTGTACGTGGGCGGCTGGGCCGTCGCGCAGCTTTGGCTCTTCTGGGTGGCACCGATCGTGGGTGCGCTGCTCGGGGCGGCGGTGTACCGGTTCCTCGGTGCGAAGCAGGCGTGATCCGCAGCCGGATCGGCACGGTCGTCGTCGTCGCGATCACGGTGAACGCGTCCCGGGTGTTGACCCTGGATCGGCGCTTCCTCGCGGAGCGCGCCGGCGCGGCTCCCGCCGCGGTGCTCGCCGAGGTGGACGCGGGGCTGCGGCTCGTCCTCGCCCCGTGAGCCGCGAGTGGGCGGGTACCGGCGCGGTGCCGAGCGCCAAACCGGTCTTGCCGGCGGCAGTCCCCCGGGAGCACGTTCGGAGCGAACCCGTGCGAGCGAAAGGGCGCAGCCCATGAACGACATCCTCGGCGATGCGTTCCGCCACAGCGCGTGGGCCACGCGGACGCTCCTGGACGCATGCCGCCGCCTGTCCGCGGAGCAGCTTGCCGAGCGCCCCGCGCACGGCTACGGGAGCATCCTCGCCACGTTCAACCATTTCATCCGGTCGCACGCCGCGTACGCGGCCACCCTCGGCGCCGCGCGACCGCCGTGGGTGGATGACCGGAGCGACGCTGCGGATCCGGACGCACTGGCCGCGCGCGCGGACGAAGGCGATCGCGCGTGGCAGGATCTCCTCTCCCGGCCCCTGGATGCGGAGCGAGTGCTGGTCCTCGAGAACGGGACGTACGAGGTGCACGCCGGCGTCATCGTGGCGCAGGCGTTGCAACATGGCAGCGCCCACCGGGAGCAGATCCGGGCACGGCTCCGGGACTTCGGCGTGGAGCCCCCCGATCTGCAGCCGTGGGCCTACGCGGATGCCACCGGGCGCGGACGGTGGCGGGAGGCGCGCGGGGAAGCATGAAGACGCAGTACTACACGGCGACGAGCCTGGACGGGTTCATCGCCACCGAGGACGACTCCGTGGACTGGCTGTTCCCGCTCGGGGAGCCGAGTGAGACCAGCTATCCCGCGTTCATCGCGGAGATCGGCGCCCTGGCCATGGGTTCCTCCACGTACCGGTGGATGCTCCGCAACGCGGACGAGGTGGTGGCGCAGATGGGTTCTCCGTGGCCCTACACGCAGCCCACCTGGGTCTTCTCGCGCCGCGAGCTCCCCGCGGTGGCGAACGCGGACATCCGTTTCGTGCGCGGCGACGTGCGGCCCGTGCACGCCGCGATGCGCGCGGCGGCCGGTGCGAAGAACCTGTGGATCGTGGGCGGCGGGGACCTGGCGGGACAGTTCCACGACGCGGGACTTCTGGACGAGATCATCGTCCAGGTGGGCTCCGTCACGCTCGGCAAGGGGAAGCCGCTGTTCCCGCGGGCGCTGACCAGCCCGCCCCTGCGTCTGGTCGAGGTCCGGCAGGTGGGGACGGGATTCGCGGAGCTTCGCTACGAGGTGCCGCGCTCGTCGTCCTGAAGCCGGCTTTGGTCATGGACCGACGGTTCGGATGCGCCTCTGCTAGACTCGCGCAACATCCCCGACCAGGAGCCTGACTCCGATGCGAGTCCGACACCCGCAGGCAGTCCCGTACCTCGGTCTCCTCCTCGCGGGCTCCCTGGCCGCGTCCCCGCCCGCGAGGTCGCAGGTCGCGGGCGACCCGGGGCCGCGCGAGGCACTGGCCTTCTTCGAAGGCGCATGGACCACCGAGGAGAGCCCGCCCGAGGCCGAGTTCGTCGAGATCTGCCGGTGGCTCGACGGCGGCCGGAGCTTCGTGGCCTGCACGTCCACGAACGCCGACGGCCCGCGCGACGGCATGAGCGTGTTCGGCTACCGCGAGGAGGACGGCCTGTACGTCTACTACGGGTTCCGCGGCGGCGGGAGCGTCGAGTACCTCGAGGGCCGATCGACGGACGACGGATGGGTGTTCGGGAACGAGACCGGAGACGGCACGTCGCGGGTCCGGACCCGCGTCACGATCACGAAGCTCGCCGAGGACGGATTCCGCCTGGTCGCCGAGTCCGCCCAGACGGACGGACCGTGGGTCACCGAGTTCACCGCCCACTATCGCCGCGTGGCCGCGCGCGAACCCGCCGAGTGATCCGCCCCGGGGAAGCCCCCGCGTGCCGCCCCGTGTCGATTGCGACGATCGCCGGTCGACGAGCAGTTTGAGGGCCGGGGGAGCGGGCCTGCCGTCCGGGTGGGAGCAGCGTCCAAGGTCCTCGAAGGCAACGACTTGCGGTCCGATGGGCCGAAGGAGAAACGCATGAAGTACCTGATGATGATCAAGCACTCCGAGGACATCCGCTCCCAGCCCATCCCGCCGGGCCTCATGGATGCCATGGGCAAGTACGTGGAGGAGAGCTTCAAGAGCGGCATCCTGAAGGACACGGCCGGCCTCAAGCCCAGCTCCGAGGGCTTCCGGGTCCGCCAGAGCGGGCGCAAACTGCGGCTGACGGACGGCCCCTTCACCGAGGCGAAGGAGCTGGTCGGCGGCTACGCGATCCTCGAGGTCAAGTCGCCGGAGCACGCCCGGGAGGTGGCCCGCAGGTTCATGGAGCTGCACCTCGAGCACTGGCCGGACTTCGAGGGCGAGTGCGAGGCGCGGCCCCTGGACGAGCAGGGGTAGTCGCGCGCGATCGCGGGAGACGATGCCATGGGATGCTGGACAACCTCCGCCGCTGTCGCGCTCGTCGTGATCGCGGCCGGCGCGAGGGCGTCCGGCGTCCCGGCCGATGCCGGAGGCCAGGGGCGCGGCGAGATCTACGCGGATGGCGTCCGCCTGACGGAGCCGCTGGCGTACACGACGAACGGGGACACGCTCCTGGTCAACGGGCACGTGCTCGAACCGATGCGACGACCGGATGTGCGGCTCAACTGCCCGGTCCTTGCGGAGGACTCGACGCGTGTGATCGAGGGTGCGCCGGACCTGCTCCCGGTGGCCGAGTGGGAAGAGCGATCCGAGCAGGTCAGTGCCACTGTTTGCCGGATCCGCCGGGAGCACGGGCATCGGCCGGATGCACCGCAGCTTGCCGCGATCAAGCTGCAGCGGTACCCCTTCGTTCGATCCGCCCACGTGACGGACGCGTGGTGGTACTCGGTTCGTCTGCGAGACGACCCGCGGGCCCTCACCGGTTCTGCGGCCGACGTGCCCTTCATCGGGGACTCGGCACCGGTGGACTCCGCTTCGCTGGGGGCGCTGTTCTGGCCGAGTCGACACGCAGCGACGAAGCGGGAGATCGCGCGCGCCCTCGCAGCCGGACAGATCGTCGCGTTCGGGGCCGGCTACCGCGTGACGGGGCGGGGCGAGGACACGCGCAGGGCGATTGCCGGACTCCGGGCAAGCCCTCACGACTGCGAGTCGACGGGCTATCCCGATCTCCTGGTGTACACACAGTTCCGGCACGACCTGCTGCGGACGCTGGTTCGCAAACGGCCCTGAGCGGCGTGATTCGCACTTGATGCACGGGCATCGAAACGGTCATCCTCCGCTCGAGTCCCTCTCTCCCCAGACACGAGGTCGCGCATGGAACTCGGTGCCTTCTCCGTCAGCCTGGCCGTGAAGGATCTCCAGGCGTCGAAGTCCTTCTACGAGAAGCTGGGATTCTCCGCGCTCGGCGGCGACGCCGCGCAGGGCTGGCTGATCCTGAAGAACGGGAGCACCGTGATCGGGCTCTTCCAGGGGATGTTCGAACGCAACATCCTCACGTTCAACCCGGGCTGGGACCAGGGCGCGCAGAAGCTGCCGTCGTTCACCGATGTCCGCGAGCTGCAGCGGCAGCTCCGCGCGAAGGGCGTGACGTTCCAGCAGGAGGCGGACGAGAAGGGATCCGGTCCCGCGCACTTCGTCGTGGTGGATCCGGACGGGAACCCCGTGCTCGTGGACCAGCATGTCTGAAGGTCCCCGTCTGGAGGGGATCCATCCCGTGCTCGCCGTGCGCGACGTGCGCGCGGCCGTCCGCTTCTACGAGCGGCTCGGCTTCCGGTGCACGTTCACGGATGCGCCCGACGAGCCGCGCTACGCCGCGATCCGGCGCGACGCCGTGGAGCTGCACCTGCAGTGGCATGACGCATCGGCGTGGCGCGACGGGGAGGACCGCCCGACGTACCGGATCGCGGTGAACGACGTGGACGCGCTTTCCGAGCAGCTCCGCATCCCGGACCTGCACCGCAACGACGTGCGGGACACGCCGTGGGGCACGCGGGAGTTCCACGTGCAGGATCCCGACCGCAACGGCCTCCAGTTCTACCGGGACCGCTCGGCATGACGGCGCGGTGGAGGGCGGATGCCCCGTTACGTAGCGCTCCTTCGCGGCGTGACCCCGATGAACCTGAAGATGGCGGATCTCCGCCGGTGCTTCGAGTCCGCCGGCTTCGACGACGTGAAGACCGTCCTCGCCACCGGGAACGTGGCGTTCAGCACGCGGGCCGCTGCCGAGACGGCGCTGGCGCGGCGCATCGAGGCGGCCATGACGAAGGAGCTGGGTCGCACGTTCCACACGCTCCTTCGCTCCACCGCCGCGCTGGACGCGCTGCTCGAGGCGGACCCGTTCCGCGCTTTCCGCCTCCCCGCGAACGCCAAGCGCGTCGTCACCTTCCTGGACCAGCCGCACCGCACGAAGCTGGCGCTGCCGATCGAGATGGATGGCGCGCGCATCCTCGCGGTGAAGGGGCGCGAGGCGTTCCTGGCCTACGTGCCGAGCCCGCGGGGTCCCGTGTTCATGCAGCTGATCAAGAAGACGTTCGGCGACACCGTCACCACGCGCACATGGGACACGGTCCGGAAGTGTGCGGTGGCATGACGTCTCCGGGGGGATCGCGCGTGGATGTGAGGAGCGCGGACCCGGGCGAGGCGGCGCACCTCGCGCGCCTCTGGCACGACGGGTGGCGGGATGCGCATGCGGCCATCGTGCCGGCCTCGTTCGTGCGACTCCGGACGCCCGGGAACTTCGCGATCCGGATGCGGGAGGCACTGCCGAACGTGCGCGTCGTCGGGCCGGCCGGGGCGCCGGTGGGCTTCTACTACCTGACCGGGGAGAAGCTGGACCAGCTCTACGTCGCCGCCGAGGCGCGCGGGACCGGCGTGGCGGCGGCGTTGATCGACGATGCGGAGGCCGCCCTCGCGGCCCGCGGGGTGGAGACCGCGTGGCTGGCGTGCGCCATCGGCAACGAGCGCGCGGCCCGGTTCTACGAGAAGCACGGGTGGCGCCGCGCCGGGACGACGGTGACGCACGCCGAGACCGACGAGGGGCCGATCGCGCTGGAAGTGTGGCGCTACGAGAAGGTCGTCCGCCACGCGGCGCCGCCGGGCGTGATCACCGTGCGGGACCTGGCCGAGGCGGAGATCCCCGCCGTGATGGACTACTGGTTCCGGTCGCCGCGAGCGTTCCTGGAGTCGATGGGCGTGGACCTCGCGAGGATGCCGCAGGAGGAGGCGTTCGAGGCGGCCGTCCGGAAGCGCGTGCAGGATGCCGAGGCGGGCACGGCGAAGCTCAACACGCTGGCGATCCTGCTGGACGGGCGGCCCGTCGGCATGCACACGATCAACCCGCTGGTCGAGGGTGACCACGGCATCTTCCACGCGCACCTGTGGCGCCCCGAGTTCCGCGGCCGCGGCATCGCCCTGCGGTCGTACCCGCTCGCGTGCCGCGTCTTCCTGCGTCGCTTCGACCTGAAGCGGATCCTGTTCAAGACGCCGGCGCAGAACACGGGCGCCATCCGCGTGAAGGAGAAGCTGGGAATCCGGTTCGTGGGGGACGAGCTCGTGGACTTCGGCGTGATCCGCGCGGGGACGCCGGCGAAGGTGTTCGAGCTGACGCGGGAGGAGGCGGAGGCGCTGTGGCCGGATCTCCCGTGATTGCGCCGGCGATCCTCGACGCGATCCTCGCCGGCTACACGCTCCCCGTGATGGGCGTCCACGGCGTGCCGCACTGGGCGCGGGTCCTGGAGACGGGGCTGCAGCTGGCGGAGCGCAACCGGCGCCGACCCGGACGTGGTGACGCTTTTCCCGGTCTTCCACGACGCACGCCGCGTCAACGAGGGCACGGACCCGGAGCACGGGCGCGGCGGCGCGGACCTGGCGGCTCGGCTGCGCGCCGAGCTGGGGCTGTCGGCCCCGCAGTGGGAGCTGCTCCGGCACGCGTGCACCCACCACACGGACGGCACCACGGACGGCGACGTGACGGTGCAGACGTGCTGGGATGCGGATCGCCTGGACCTGTGGCGCGTGGGCATCACGCCGGGCGGGCGGTGGCTGTGCACGAAGGCTGCGCGGGATCCGGCCATGCACGCGTGGACGCGGGAGCGAAGCCTGGGGGATCATCTGCCGGAGTTCGCGCGCGATTGGATCCGGGAGGGCGGGGTTTGAGCATGTTCCTGGCGAGGCTTCTCTGCGCGCTCGGCGTGAGCCTCACGCTCGCGGCTCCGCGGGCGGTCGCCGACACGGGAACGACGGAGTCGAGCATGGGCACGCACGAGACCGGCTTCCTGAACCGCACGCTGCGCGACGGCGACGAGACACGCCGGTACCAGGTGTACGTCCCCGCGGGCTACGAGGCGGACGAGTTGTGGCCGGTCATTCTCTTCCTGCACGGATCGGGCGAGCAGGGGGACGACGGGCTCGTGCAGACGGAGATCGGGCTGGGCACGGCGATCCGCCGGCACGCGGAGCGCTGGCCGGCGATCGTGGTGTTCCCCCAGGCGCGCCGGGATCACCGGTGGTCGGAGCGCGAGGCGGCGAACGCGCTGGCGGCGCTGGATGCCGCGGCGCGGGAGTTCTCCGTGGATCCCGACCGCTTGTACCTGGCCGGGCTCTCCCTCGGCGGCGCGGGCGTCTGGTACCTCGCGTACCGGGATCCCGGCCGGTTCGCCGCGGCGCTCGTGGCCTGCGGGCGCGTCCGGCCGTCGGAGTCCGTGAACGGACGTCCGATCCCGGACATGGATCCCGTCGTCCCGGCGGAGGCCGGGGATCCGTTCGAGGCGCTCGCGGGTCGCATCCGCTCGCTTCCCGTGTGGTTCTTCCACGGGGATGCGGATCCGGTGATCCCCGTGGAGGAGTCCCGCAGGCTGGCGGCCACGCTGCGTGCGGTGGACGCGCCGGCGCACTACTCCGAGCTGCCGGGAACGGGGCACAACGCGTGGGATCCGGCGTTCGACTCCGTCGAGGCGATCGACTGGCTCTTCGCGCAGCGGCGCGCCACCGCGCCGTGACGCCCAAGACGCACGGGGACAGACCTGCCTGGGCCGCACGCGAGCCCGGGAGGTGAACGCGACCCGCACGTGAGGAGGGAGACGTGGGCACTTCGCTTTCGTACGTGATCAAGTTCGTCGCGAACATGGACGAGGCCGTCCGCTTCCACGAAGCCGAGCTGGGACTGAAGCTGCGGTTCCGCTCGCCCGAGTGGACGGAGTTCGACACCGGCGGCACCACGCTGGCGTTGCACGCGGCGTCGGATGCGAACCCGCCGGGGACGTGCCAGGTGGGTTTCCGCGTGGACGACATCGCGGCGTTCCACAGGACGCTCATCGGACGAGGCGTGAAGTTCACGCTGCCGCCGACGGACCTGCACGGGACGAAGCTCGCCCGGTTCCTGGACGCCGACGGGGCGGAGTGCAGCGTGAGCGGCTCGTGACGTCGCTGCAGGCGCGGAATCCGGACTACGCGGCGGTCGTGCGCGAGAGCTTCGGCCGGCAGGTTCACATGGCCACGCTGGGCGCGCGCATCACGCACCTCGCACCGGGCGAGGTGGACCTCGCCGCTCCCTTCGCGCCGCAGTTCACGCAGCAGAACGGCTTCTGGCACGCCGGCGCGGTGGCGAGCCTCGCGGACTCGGCGAACGGATACGCCGCGTTCACGCTGGCGCCGCCCGGATCGGATGTCCTGGCGGTCGAGTTCAAGGTGAACCTCCTCGCGCCGGCGAAGGGCGAGGAGTTCGTGGCGAAGGGGCGCGTGCTGCGCGCGGGGCGCACGCTCACGGTGTGCCAGGCCGACGTCCTGGCGCGCGCGGGCGGCGGCGAGACGCGGATCGCCGTGATGCTCTCCACGTTGATCATCCGCTGACGATTCCACCCGCACCACGAAAGGCACCGCAAGGATGCTGTTCCTGATCATCGAGCGCTTCCGGGGCGGCGACCCCGTGCCCGTGTACCGGCGCTTCCGCGAGAAGGGCCGCCTGGCGCCGGAGGGGCTGACGTACGTGTCGAGCTGGGTCACCGAGGACCTCGCCACCTGCTACCAGGTGATGGAGACCGCCGACCGCGCGCTCCTCGACCAGTGGATGGCGCAATGGGCGGACCTCGTGGAGTTCGAGGTGATCCCGGTCCTGACCTCGCCGGAGGCTTCCGCGGCGGTGGCCCCGCGCCTGTGACGGCGCGCTTGCTTCGGGCGGCCCGCAAGGCGCATGATCGAACGGCTTCCTCCATGGAGGTGACTCATGGCCGCGTACGGTCCGATAGCGCTCGCCGGCCTCCTCCTTCTCGCGAGCAGCGCCCCGGCCGCCCAGCTCTGTTTCGGCCCGACGTCCGGCGGAAGCATGGCGAACGTCCACTGCAACCCTCCGGGTCCGACCTACTCCGAAGGCTGGCAGGGCTACGGCACGACCGCAGGCGAGGCGTGCCTGGTCGGGGGAGAGAACGTGTGTTTGATCGACGGTCCCACCGTGTTCTCGGTCAGCCGGAGCATCACGGATCCGACCGTCAACGACGGGCCGCTGCCGGAGGGGATGTCCAATCTGTACATCTGGCTCCAGTGCTGCCATTTCGGGCTCTCCGAGGCCACGTTCTCGCTCTCGGGCGACGTCGACGTCGTGTCCTTCACGCCCATGAACGGCTTCACGAACAGCGGGACGCTCCCCGACTTCCACATCGCGGTCACCGGATGTCCCGTGGGACCGGTGGTGGTCGGCCGGCTCGAAGTGCAGGTCTCCGGGCCCACGGCGGTGGGCGAGACCGACGTGTCATCGTGGGGCCGGGTGAAGGCGCTTTACGGGGATCCGCGCTAGCGCCCATGCCCGTGCGAGTCGTGCGTCTCGGATCGAAGCGGCTTCCCGGCGAAGGGCTGCGTATCGGCACGGTGCGACGGCCGCCGCGCGGCGTGCCGAAGTCGGAGTTCGCATCGGGCAACTGGTACGACGTGTGGCTGCCGAACCTCGCGCCGGATGCGGACACCGTGAAGCGCGCGCTGGCCGCGGACTCGCCGCGCGCATGGACGGCGTTCGTGAAGACGTACCGCGCGGAGATGGCGCGCCCGGAGAACAGCCGCGTGCTGGACCTGCTGGCCGCGCTGTCGCACGGCGCCAGCTTCTCCGTGGGCTGTTACTGCGAGGACGAGGCGCACTGCCACCGGTCCGTGCTGCGCCAGCTCCTCGCGGAGCGCGGCGCCGACGTGCGGTGACCTGATGAGCGACGCATTCGGGAACGTCTACGACGACAGTACGCGGGCCGAGGCGTACGCGGGGCTGGACTTCCCGGGCACGTACTTCCTGGCGTTCCGGGACATCCCGGCGATCCTGCAGGCGCACGTGCGGGGAACCCGCGCGCTGGACTTCGGCTGCGGCACGGGTCGCTCCGCGCGGTTCCTGCGGGCGCTGGGGTTCGAGGTTACCGGCATCGACATCGCGGAGGCGATGCTGGCGCAGGCGCGCGCGCGGGATCCGGGCGGGGACTACCGGCTCGTCCCGGACGGCGACCTGGGCGGGCTGCCCGCGGGCGCGTACGATCTCGTGTTCGCCGCGTTCACCTTCGACAACATCCCCGGCTTCGAACGGAAGGCGGCGCTCTTCGCGGAGCTGGGGCGCGTGCTCGCGCCGGGGGGCCGCGTCGTGACCATCGTGTCGGCGCCGGAGATCTACGTGCACGAGTGGGCGTCGTTCTCCACGCGGGACTTCCCGGGAAACCGCGCGGCGCGCAGCGGGGACCGCGTGAGGATCGTGATGCTGGACGTGCCGGACCGGCGGCCCGTGGAGGACATCGTCTGGACGGACGAGTCGTACCGCGACGTGTACCGGGCCGCCGGGATCGAGGTGGAGCGGATGGAGCGGCCGCTGGCGGCGGCGGACGACGGCCGCGAGTGGGTCAGCGAGCGCACGGCGGCGCCGTGGACGATCTACGTGCTGCGGCCGGCGTCCGGGGTGGTCGGGTGATCTTCCGCCTCGCGCCGATGTCCGCGCTCATCCGAGGGCTGACCATCGTGCTGCTGTGCCTTCCGGTCGCGATGGCGGTCATGGCCGTGCTCCGCGGGGTGACACTGCTGCTGCCGGTCGTCCTGCTGGTGGTGATCTACGCATGGGTCTGGTTTCACCTGCGCCCGCGCAAGTTCGTCGTGGACGGGACGGATCTGCACGTGGTGTGGCCGACGAGGCGCCGCGCGATCCCGCGCCGCGAGATCTCGTCGGTCCGCACGCTCGGGCGGGAGGAGTTGAAGCGGGAGATCGGCTGGGGGATGCGCGTGGGCGCCGGCGGGCTCTGGGGCGGCTTCGGCTGGCTGTGGACGGGCCGGAGGGGTCTCATCCACATGTACGTGTCGCGCACGGATCGATTCGTGTGGATCGAGTGCGGGGCGCGAAGGCCCTGGCTGATCACGCCGGAGCGTGCGGAGGAGTTCGTCCGCCTCCTGTCCGCTGCGCCTTCCGCCACGTGGCCGGCGGCACGCCCACGAGCTTCTTGAACGCGCGGTTGAACGCCGCCTCGGATTCGTAGCCCACCTGCTCCGCCACGTCCGCCACCTTCGCGTGCCCGGAGGCCAGGAGCCCCGCGGCGACCTGCATCCGCCACTGCGCGAGGTACTGCATGGGCGCCTGCCCCATGCGCTGGGAGAAGCGCTCGGCGAGCGCGGAACGCGAGAGGCCGGACTCGCGCGCGAGGTCCTCCAGCGTCCAATCGCGCTGCGGGTCCGCGTGGAGCAGCGCGAGCGCGCGGCCCACGTGCTCGTCGCGCAGGCCCGCGAGCCAACCGGTCTGGCCGGGCGGCAGCTCCTCGAGGTGGCGGCGCAGCACCTCCACGAACATCAGCTCGGCGAGCCGCGTGAGCACGGACTCCGCGCCGGCGCGGTGCGCGCGCGACTCCTCCACCACCTGCCGCGCGAACGTCTCCACCCAGCCGGCGGGCAAGCCGCGCACACGCAGGCGCGGCGGCAGCGTGGCGAGGAGCGGGTTGAAGGGGCGGCGGTCGCAGCCGAGGAAGCCGCACACGAGCGTGGTCGTGGCGGCGCCGGCCGGACCGAGCTGCACGGTGTGCGGATAACGGTCCGGGGTGGAGTCCAGGGTCATCCGCCCCTCGGTGCCCTCGGGCGCGCTGCACATCGCGTGCGCGTCGCCGTGGGGGAAGACCAGCACGTCGCCCGCGTTCAGCTCCACCGCCGGTTCGTCCTGCAGGCCGCCCCAGCATCGGCCGGACGTGACGATGTGATAGGAGATCAGATGCTCCGCTTCCGGGAGGATGCGCGGCGCCAGGTCCGCGGCGGGCAGGGCTTCCACGCGCCACGGCGTGGTGGCCTCCACGGCGTAGAAGAAGGCGCCGTTCAGCCGGACCACGCGCAGGACGTCGGAAAGCGGATCCACGGGTCCTCCCGGGGGCAGTGGCTCGCGGCGGCAGTCTAGGAAGCCCCGGACGGCGGGGCAACAACGCCGGACGCGCGGTCATTCCGGTTCGTCCGGGCTCGCTCTAGCGTATTCCCCGAGTCACGAGGGACCGCGAAGGCCGGTCCCCATCGAGCCGCACACGACGGGAGAGAGCCCATGAGCACTGAATCCTGCCTGCCCGCGCCGGGCGTCCTGGCGCACACGATCGGTCCGGACCTGAAGCGCATCAAGAACGTGCAACGCGAGACGTGGGCGTCCGGCGACTACGCCGTGATCGGTCGCTCGCTGCAGATCGTGGGGGAGACCCTGTGCGAGGCCGTCGACGTGCGCGGCGGCGAGGACGTGCTGGACGTGGCGGCCGGCAACGGCAACGCGTCC
The DNA here is from genome assembly GCA_964571855.1 of uncultured Gemmatimonadota bacterium. Lineage (GTDB taxonomy): Bacteria > ARS69 > ARS69 > ARS69 > ARS69 > CAYYFX01. The sequence continues at coordinate 418,699 of CAZNDO010000001.1, read as the reverse complement.
CTCGCGGCGGCGCGGCGCTGGGCGAACGTGACGGCGTCGGACTACGTGCCGTCGCTCCTGGCGGGCACGCGGCGCCGCGCGGCCGCCGACGGCCTCGACCTGCAGATCCGCGAGGCCGACGCGGAGAACCTGCCGTTCGGCGACGAGTCGTTCGACGTGGTCCTCTCCGTGTTCGGCGCCATGTTCGCGCCCGACCAGGAGCGTACGGCCGCGGAGATGCTGCGCGTGTGCCGGCGCGGCGGGCGCGTGGCGCTGGCGAACTGGACGCCGGAGGGCTTCATCGGCGAGATGTTCCGCGTGGTGGGCCGGCACGTGCCGCCGCCCGCGGGGCTGAAGTCGCCGGCGATGTGGGGGACGGAGGCGCGGCTGGCGGAACTGTTCCCGGAGGAGGTGGCCGACCTTCGCGTGACGCGGCGGCACTTCGTGTTCCGGTACCGCTCGCCCGCGCACTTCCTGGAGATCTTCCGTGCCTACTACGGGCCGGTGCTCCGCGCGTTCGCCGCCCTGCCGCGCGAAGGGCAGGGGCAGCTCGAGCGGGACCTGCTGGCGTTCCTCGCCGCGCGCAACGTGGCGCTCGACGGGACGTTCGTGGCGCCCGGGGAGTACCTGGAGGTCGTGGCCACCCGGCGCTGATCGGGGGCGGCGCCGCGCCGCCGGCAGTGCGGAGGGGCATGGTCAAAGCGCCGTCCCGGTGCGAGGATGGCGGCGTGAATCGACCTCCTCTCCCTCTGCTGGCGGCGCTGCTGCTCGCCGGGTGCGGCGGCACGGCGCCCGCGCCGCCGCCCGCATGGTGCCCGGACGCGCCTGCCGAGGGCGGTGGTCCGCCCGGAGTCGTCACGGTGGCGCTACTCGAGAGCGTCCGACCGGACAACGCTCCCCACCCCGCGAACGACTCCGAAGCGCTCGTCTTCCGCCACCTGTACGAGGGGCTGACGGACCTGGATTGCGCGGGCGATCCCGTGCCCGCGCTCGCGGAGTCGTGGAGCAGCGACGACGGCGGGGCCAGCTGGACCTTCCGGCTCCGCGAGGGCGCGCTCTTCACGGACGGCGGCCCCGCGGATGCGGGCGGCGTGCTCGAGGCGTGGCGCCACAGTCGCCGCACCGCCCGGGGCGATCCCGCCCGCTTCGCGCTCTGGGAGGACGTGCTCCTGCGCGACATCACGGCGGCGGGCAGCATCCTCACCATCCGTCTCGCCGCGCCGGACCCGGACCTGCCGCGGCTGCTCGCCACGGAGGAGTTCGCGGTCTTCCGCCCGGTCCTGCGCGGGTGGCCGGCCGGCACGCGCGGCCGCATGATCCGGGATCGGTACGAGCCGGGGCGCACCGTGTGGTCCGTGGAGGACGGCGCGGGCGAGGTCCGCTTCGCGCTCCTGCCGGATGCCGATCCGCGCGACGCGTTCCTGCCGGACGTGGATCTGCTGGTGACGCGCCGACGCGCCGCGCTGGAGCACTTCGCGGCCCTGGCCGACGTGCGCCTCACCGCGCTGCCGTGGAGCCGCGCGTACTTCGTGTCCGCGACGACCGTGTGGCCGGCCGGACCTCCCGCCGATGTCCGTCTCGAAATGGCAGAGCAGGTGCTCCGTTCCACCGCGCAGACGGCGGAGTCGGGAATCGTGGACCCCGTGGATGGGGTCGACGGGATGGCGCTCCGCCCGGACGCGGCTCGCGTCGCGCCGGGACACGCCCTCGTGGCGCCCGTGGAGGATGCGGACGCGGTGACGCTGGCCGAACGCATCGCCTCGCGGTGGGCGCGGGACCTGGGTCCCGTGATCGTGACGCCGCGGCACGCCGCGGGGGTGACACAGGCGGCAGCCCTCGGCGAGGAGCCCGTCGTGTTCGGGCTCGCACGCGGCCCCGCGGCCGGCGCGCACCAGCGGCGACGCATCGAGGCGCTCGCCCCCGGAGCCGCGGCCCTTCCCGAGCCGCTCGTCCGGACCCGCGCCACGGTCGTGTCCCGCGCGCCCGTGACCGGTCTCGTCTGGGGCTACGACGGGGTCCTCCGCCTCGACCGCGTGCGCCGCATGGACGCCGTGCCGTGACGATCCGGGCGCGCCTCTTCCTCGGCGCGGCCGTGCTGGCGCTGGTCCCGCTGGGCGCGACCGGCCTCGTTCTCCGCCAGGACGTGGCGCAACGCCTCGACCGCCAGATCCTCGCGCGCGCGGACGCGCTCGTGGAGAATGCGGTGCGCATGCTGAACGCGCGGCGGCGGCAGCTCGACGCGCACCTCGAGTCCCTCGTGGATGCGGCGAAGGCGGACGGCCGCCTGCGCCTGGCGCTCCTGGACGACAGCGATCCCGCGTACGTGCGCGACTGGGCGCCGCGCGCGCAGGGCCTCACGGGGCTGGACGCCCTGCTGCTCGTGGATGCGCGCGGCCGGATCCTGAGCTCCGGACAGTTCCGCAACGATTTCGGGCGCGTGGACGCGGAGACGCCGGCATTCCTGGAGTCGTGCGGCGATGCCGCGGGGGTCGTGGCGCTGCGGCGCCCGGACCGCGAGTTCATCGCGCTCGCCCGCGCGGCGCCGCTCACGCTCTCCGGCGAGGCGTACCGTCTCGTGGCCGGCGTGGAGCTGTCCGGTGCGCGTCTCGCGGAGCTGGTTCCCGATCCGGAGGTGACGGCCACGCTGCGGGTCGGGGGCGAAGTGCGCGCGAGCGTCCCGGCGTCACATGCCGCATCCGCCGCGGCCGGGATGGAGCGCTCGCTGGAGCTGCCGGCGCGGGTGCCGGGAGTGCACGCAGCCGGTACCGCGCGAATCACCTTCGCACCCTCGCTGGCCGGGCGGCGCGAGGTCCTGCAGGCCCTCGACCGCCGGCTGCTGCTGGCGTTCGGCGCGGCGGCGGCCGCGGCGGTGGCGCTGGCCACCGTGCTGGCGGCGCGCCTCGCGCGGCCCGTGGAGCGGCTGGCGGAGAAGACCCGCGCGGTGGATCTGGACCACCTGGACGTGGAGTTTGCCACGGATCGAAGGGACGAGATCGGCGCGTTGTCGCGGTTCCTGCAGGAGATGACGGAGCGGCTGCGCGCGAGCGTGTCGCGGCTGCGCGAGGCGGAGCGGCGCGCGGCCCTCGGGGATCTCGCGCGGCAGGTGAACCACGACCTGAAGAACGCGTTCCCGCCGATCCGCAACGTGGTGAAGCACCTCGGCGAGGTGGCCGCCGAGCCGGCGGAGCTGGCGCGCGTGTTCGCGGAGCGGCGCGGCACGCTGGACTCGGGGCTGGCGTACCTGGACGAGCTGGCCTCGAACTGGCGGCGCCTCGCCGCGCGCCCGGAGAAGGCGCCGTGCGACGTGGCGGGCATCGCGCGCGAGGCGGCGGCCGGGCGGGCGCGCGTGGACGCGGCGGCGGATGTGCCGCGCGTGCACGCGGACGCCACGTCGCTGCGCCGCGTCGTGGACAACCTGGTGACGAACGCCTGCGAGAGCGGCGCGGCGCACGTGACCGTGATCGTGCGGGCCGATGCGGGTCCGCCGCGTGCCGTCCGGCTGGTCGTGGAGGACGACGGGCCGGGCATCCCGGCCGAGGCGAAGGAGCGCGCCTTCGAGCCGTACTGGACCACGAAGCCGGGCGGCAGCGGGCTCGGGCTCGCGATCGTGCGGCGGCTCGTGGCGGATGCCGAGGGCTCGGTGCGCATCGAGGATCGGGATGGACGCGGGACGCGCGTCACCGTCACCCTTCCCGCGGGAGGCGCCGCGTGAGCGTCGTGCTGATCGTGGAGGACGTGCCCGCCATGCGGGAGCAGTACGCGTACGACCTGCGGCGCCTCGGCGGGTACGAGACGCGCGAGGCGTCCACGGTGGCGGCGGCGCGCGAGACGCTCGCGCGCGAGCCGATCGACTGCGTGCTGCTGGACCTGGAACTCCCCGGCGAGGACGGGTTCGCGCTGCTGGAGACCCTGCGCGCGGCGGGCGCCGACGTGGCCGTGCTCGTGTACACGGGCACGGGGGACTTCGACCGCTGCGTGCGCGCGGTGAAGCTGGGCGCGTACGGCTTCCTGGACAAGGCGGAACCGATCGAGCGCGTGGTACACGAGATCGGACGCGCGCTGGACCACGGGCGGCTCGCCCGCGAGGTGCGGCGGCTGACCGCGCGCTTCGAGGAGGAGTCGTCGCTCGTGGGGAAGAGCGCGGCGGTGCGCACTCTGCGCGAGGACATCGCGAAGCTGGCGCCGATCCCGAGCCCCGTGCTCGTCACCGGCGAGAGCGGCACCGGCAAGGAGCTCGTGGCGCGGGACCTGCACCGGCTCTCGCCGCGCGCCGGCGAGCCGTTCGTGCCGGTGAACTGCGCGGCGCTGCCCGAGGCGCTCGTGGAGAGCGAGCTGTTCGGGCACGAGCGCGGGGCGTTCACGGGCGCGGATCGCGCGCGGCGGGGCGCGTTCGAGCTGGCGGGCCGCGGGACGATCTTCCTGGACGAGATCGGCGAGCTGCCGGCGGCGGCACAGGCGAAGCTGCTGCGCGTGCTGGAGGACGAGAAGCTCACGCGCGTGGGCGGCGAGAAGCCCGTGGCGGTGACCGCGCGCGTGGTGGCGGCCACGAACCGCGACCTGGACGCCGAGGCGGCGGCGGGCCGGTTCCGCGAGGATCTGCTGTACCGGCTGAACGTGCACGTGCTGCGCGTGCCGCCGCTTCGCGACCGCGAGGGCGACGTGCCGCTGCTCGTGCGCCACTTCCTCGGGCTCACCGCGAAGCGCTTCGGGCAGCGCCCGAAGGGGATCACGGATGCGGCGGTGAACGCGCTGGCCGGGCGCGAGTGGCGGCGGAACAACGTGCGCGAACTGCGCAATGCCGTGGAGCGCCTGGTGCTGGCCGCGCCGGGCGAAACGATCGACGCGGACGTCGTGCAGGGCGAGGGCGGCGGCGGCGCGGCCGCGGCGATGGCGGCGGGGTCTGCGGATGATCTCTTCGGCCGCACCGGCGCGCTCGCGGATCTGAAGGCGGAGGCGGAGCGACGCCTCGTGCTGCGCGCGCTGGAGCGGAACGGCTGGCACGTCACCCGCACGGCCGAGGAGCTGCAGCTCTCCGACCACGCGAGCCTCTCGCGAATCATGCGCCGCCACGGCCTGAAGAAGCCGGGATCCTGACGAGCCGTCGTGGCCGCCCGGCCACGAACGTCGTGTCCGCCCGGACACGAAACGGCGCGCGAGGGTCCCGCCGGCCGGCCCGGCGGCTGCCCCATCTTCCCGGCGGACAACTACTTGCGCGGCAGCCCGGCGTCCAGCCCGGTTCGGCCCCCTCCTTGCGGTGTCCCTCCCGCGAGCGACGCGCGGGGCGTCGCGAGTGGACCGCAGGATCGAGGAGGGACGGAGATGAACGGGAACCGGATGCGCGGGGATCGCAGCGACGCGGGATTCGTGAAGCGCGTGGTGCTGTCGGTGATCGGACTGATGGCGGTGATCGGCGTCGGCGTGCTGGTGATCGGGCAGAGCGGGCCGAGCCCGCGGGACTCGAAGCTGGCCGCCGAGTCGCGGCGCGCGACGCCTTCGCGTCCGCCGGTGAGCGAGCCGGCCGTGGCGGCGACGCCGGTGGCGTCCGAGCCGGCGCCGGTGGTGGCCACGCCCGGGCCCGCGGAGCCGCGGGAGCCGGCCACGTGGAACGAGGCGCAGGCGGCGTGGGACGCGGGCGACTGGAGCCTCGCCGCGGACCTCTTCGCCAGCTACACCGGCGCGCACCAGGGGAACGCGTGGGGCTGGTTCATGACGGGTCTCGCGCTGCGACAGGACGGCCGCTTCGCCGAGGCGGAGCCGGCGCTGGAGCAGTGCCTGGCGATCGACCCGGATCACGGCAAGGCGCTCGTGGCGCTGGCGCGGGTGCGGCTGTCGCTGGACCGCGCGGAGGACGCGCTCGCGCCGGTGGAATCCGCGGTGGCGAATGCCCCGGAGAACGTGGACGCGCGGCGCGTGCTGGGTCGCGTGCTGCACACCTTGGGGCGCGTGGATGAGGCCGAGGCGGCGTACCTGGCGGTGCTGGCCATCGACCCCGACGACGCGTGGGCGAACAACAACCTGGGCCTGCTCCGGATCGAGGGGGAGCGCTTCACGGAGGCCGTGGAGCCGCTGGAGCGCGCGTGTGCGGCGGGGCCGGGGCAGGCCGTCTTCTTCAACAACCTCGGCGTGGCGCTGGAGCGGACCGGCCAGTACCGCGCGGCCGAGCAGGCGTACGCGGCGGCCGTGGACCTCGCGCCGGGGGACTCGAAAGCGGCGGTGAGCCTGGCGCGGGTGAGCGGGCTCGGCGGCGACATGGACGATCCCACGAGCGGCGTGCTCGCGGACGCCCCGGCGGGGGAGGCGCCGGCGGACTCCGTGGCGAGTGACGCGGTGGCGATCGCGGAGCCGCGGCTGCCCGACGGCGCGGAGCGGTAGCGCGCGCCCGCGGCGCGAACGACGAGGCCCCGTCCGGTTCGCCGGGCGGGGCCCTCGTGTTCCCGGAGTGCGCGCGAATCGCGTACAGTCGGCGGCCCGAGGAGGGCGACGCCATGACGGACGAGGACCTCCGCTACCCCATCGGCCGCTTCACCGCCCCGCCGGACGTGACGCCCGCGCACGTTGCCTCCTGGATCGACGACATCGCGCGCCTCCCGGCCGATCTTCGCCGCGTCGTCGCGCCGCTGACGCCGGCGCAGCTCGACACGCCCTATCGCCCGGGCGGCTGGCGCGTGCGCCAGGTCGTGCATCATCTCGTGGACAGCCACGTGAACAGCTTCATCCGGTTCAAGTGGGCGCTGACCGAGGACCGGCCCACGATCAAGCCGTACTTCGAGGATCGCTGGGCCGAGCTGGCGGATACCCGCGAGACGCCGGTGGAAACGAGCCTCACGCTGCTGGATGCGCTGCACGAGCGGTGGGTGAACCTGCTGCGCGCACTCGGCCCCGCCGAGCTTCACCGCGAGTTCGTCCACCCCGAGTCCGGCGTGGTGCGACTCGACGTGAACATCGGGATCTACGCGTGGCATGGACGGCACCACCTGGCGCACATCACGCGCCTGGCCCGGCGCGAGGGATGGACCGCGGCCTGACGGATGTCAGGAGCCGGCCTCTTGGCGCGTTGTCGCGTCGTGGGCATGATCGGGCGGGAGGTGCGGAGTGAACTACGACGAAGCCGTGCGGGACTTCCTCGCGCAGGAGCGGATCGCCGTGGCCGGCGTGTCGCGCGCGGGGGACTCCGCGGCGAACGTGATCTACCGGAAGCTCCGCGCGTCGGGCCGCACCGTGTATGCCATCAATCCGCACGCGGGGAGCGTGGAAGGGGACGTGTGCTACCCGGATGTGGCGGCCCTCCCCGGGCCGGTGGAGGGCGTGGTGGTCGCCACGCATCCGTCCGTGACGGACGACGTCATCCGCCGGTGCGCGGGATGCGGGGTCCGCCGCATCTGGGTGCACCGCTCGATCGGGCCGGGCAGCCTGTCCGACACCGCGGTCCTCACCGGGCGCGCGGCGGGCGTGCGCGTGATCCCCGGCGGGTGCCCCATGATGCACTGCGAGCCGGTGGATGCGGCGCACCGGTGCATGCGCTGGATCCTGAAGTGGACCGGCGGACTGCCGCGCTCGTGCTGAGGCCCGTGCGCACGGCGGGCGGCCGCACGGGCGCATGAACCACGTCGCCGTCGCGGTCGGCCTGGCGTTCGCGGCGGCCGTGCAGCCCGGACCCCTGTGCGCGTACCTCCTCTCGAGCACGCTCGCGAACGGCTGGCGGCGCACGCTCCCGGCGGCGTTCGCCCCCCTGGTGAGCGACGGCCCCATCGCGCTCGCGGCGCTCCTGGTCCTGGGGCAGCTCTCGCCCGGCATGCGGGGCGCACTGCGGGCCGCGGGCGGCGTGCTCCTCCTGCTCCTCGCGTGGGGCGTGTTCCGCCGGTGGAGCCGCGGGGACGCCGGCGGTGCGCGACCGTCCGCGCCGGCGCCGCGAACGCTGCTGCAGGCCACGATGGTGAACATCCTGAACCCGAGCCCCTACCTGAGCTGGACCCTCGTGCTCGGGCCGCTCGTGCTGGACGCGTGGCGGGAGTCGCCGGCCGCCGGCGTGGCCGTGGTCGCGGCGTTCTACGGCACGATGATCGCCACGGTGATCGGCATGATCGCGGTGTTCGGCACGGCCGGACTCCTCGGGCCACGCGCGCAGCGGAGCCTGCTGCTCGCGTCCGGAGGGATCCTCGCGGCGCTGGGCGTGTACCAGCTGGCGCTGGCCGTCACGCGCGCCTAGCCTACTTCAGGACCACCATGCGGGTCGTGCGCGTCCCGTCCACGGTGTCCACGCGCAGCAGGTACACGCCGGACGCCACGGGCCGGCCGCCCGCATCCCGGTGGTCCCAGGCGAAGTCGTGCGCGCCCGCCTCCATCGTGCCGTCCGCGAGGCGGCGCACGAGGCGGCCGGCGGCATCGTGGATCGTCGCGCGGACGGCGCCCCGCGCGGAGGTCTCCACGCGCACCGACGCGAGGCGTACGCTGGGATTCGGGAAGACCCGGAGCGCGACCGCGGCCGTGGACGCGGGGACGGGCGCGCCGGTGGACGCGAACACGGGACCGCAGTGCCGCGGAACGATGCGCAGGCCACCGGGGTCGTGGGTGGTGGTGACGAAGACGTGCTCCCCGGAGAGGCAGATGTCGCGGGCGTACGGGGCGTCCACCGTCCCGACGACCCGCGGGGCCCGCGGATCGGACACGTCGACGAGCACCACGCCGAGTCCCCGGTCGGCCACGTAGACGAACGGCCAGGCGCCGGTGACGCTGCTCGTGGAGTACGGGGTCCGCAGATTCGTCACGATGCGATGGTCCGACGGATCCTGTGCATGGAAGACGTGGATACCGTCCAGGTGCGTCGCGACGACGACGGCGTCGCCGATGACGTCGACGTCCACCGGTTGCGAGATGGGCACGATCTCGACGACGTCGGCCGATCCGGGATCCGAGATGTCGATGACCTGGAGGCCCACGTCGTTGTTCGCGACGAACGCCAGGCTCCCGCGCAGCGCCACGCCCACGGCGTACCCCGGCACGGCGCGCCACGCCTCGACCGCGGGGGCCGAGGAGTCGCTCACGTCGAACACGACCAGACCGTCTTCGCCGCTCGCCGCGTAGACGCGCTTGTCCCGCAAGGCGAAGTCGATGCAATGGGCGCCCACGTCGACGTTCGAGACGACCTGGGGGAAGCGCGGATCGCTCACGTCCACGATGGCGAGCCCCGAGTTCGCGACGTACGCGAGGTTGCCGTCCAGGGCGATCCGGAGGATGTCGCGGCCCAGGGCCACGCCGCCGTCGACGACGGGCGCATGGACGTCCGTGACGTCCACGGACTGGAACTGGTCGTCGAGGCCGACGAACACGTGGCTTCCGGCAGCGGCCGCGCCCCGGAATCCGAGGAACACGTCGAGGGAGCCGAGCGTGGGCACGGCGTCCGGCGCCGTCCCGTCGAGGATCTGCACGCCGGCGTAGCCGTTCGCCACGTAGGCGAGCGGGCCGACCGCCGCGATCCCCTCAACCGAGAAGGCCGAGAGGCTCATGCGGCCCAGCAGGCGCGGATCCGCGGGGTCGCTCACGTCCACGGTCCGGACGCTCCGGGAGCCGTCCGCGACCCACGCGAGCGGCCCGTCCACCGCCACGCGGCCGGCGTACGCACCGGGTTCGTCCGCGACGCCGATGACCTGCGGATGGACCGGATCCGAGATGTCCAGCACGGCCAGACCGTTGCCCAGGCACGCCAGATAGGCGTGCGCGCCATGCACGGCAATGCCCTCCACCGGCGTGGGCGCGCCGCCCGCCACGACCACGGGAGCGACCGGGTTGCCGACATCGATGACCTGGAAGCCGGCCGCGCGCACGGCGGCGAACACGTGGTGACCGGACTGCGCGATCTGCACGCCCCACCCGGCGAGATCCACGCCGCCGCGGATCCACGGCGCGACCGGGTTCGACACGTCGATCACGAGCAGGCGGTACTGGTCCGAGAGGTAGGCGAGCGTTCCCGACACGACGACGTCCCACGCGTATCCCGGCGTGTCCACGGTCCCCACGATGCGCGGGTCCGTGGGGTCGGCCACGTCGATGACCAGGAGCCCGGTGGCGCCGTCCGCCACGTAGGCGTACGTGCCGGCCACGTCCACCGCCGAGGCGGAGTGCGGCGTGTCCACGTGACCTACGATGCGCGGCGCGCGCGGGTCGCCCACGTCCAGGACGTAGAAGCCGGAACTCAGGTTCGCCAGGTACGCGCGGGATCCGGCGACCGCGATGTCGCGGGCCTCCCCGTCGAAGCCCGTATCCACGCCGCCGATCCATCGCAGATGATCGGCGTAGTCGGCGCACTGCGCCGGGGCGGAAGCCGGCATGGCCGGGGCGATGCAGGCGAGGATCGAAGCGAGGGCACGAGCTCGGGTGATCGAGGGGGTCATGCCGGGAACCTCCCGTCGGCGAATCGCATCCAATTCTAGTTCCCGGCATCCGGCCGGTTCAATAGGCCGGGGGCCTCGAAAGGAGATTCGCCATGAAGGACCTCGATCGCCTCGCCCTGAGCGCCACGATCCACTGTCTCACCGGCTGCGCCATCGGGGAGGTGCTCGGCATGGTCCTGGGCAACACGCTGGGCTGGGGGGCGGGGCGGACCATCGGCGTCTCCGTGCTTCTCGCGTTCGTCTTCGGCTACTCGCTGACGATGCGCCCCCTTCTCGCATCCGGCGCCACGCTGGGCGCCGCCGCCAAGCTGGCGCTCGCGGCCGACACGGCCAGCATCGCGATCATGGAGGTCGTGGACAATGCCGTGATGCTCGTCATCCCGGGGGCGATGGATTCGCACGTCTCGTCGCCGCGCTTCTGGGGAAGCCTCGCGGTGTCCCTGATCCTCGCGGGCGCGGCGGCGTTCCCGGTGAACCGCTGGTTGATCGCCCGGGGGCGGGGCCATGCGGTCGTGCACGCCCACCACGGACACGATCCGGAGTCGAGGGGCCACGCCGCGAAGCCCGGCGCGGGTCACGATCACCATCACGCGCACTGAGTCCATCGGGGACGCGGCGGACGGCGTGACGAGCGGTGCGGATCGTGGGTCCGGCACCTCGAAAGGAGCGCACATGCGGGTCGGAGTGATCGGAACCGGCGGGATCGGGAAGGCGTTCGCCACGCAGCTCGCGCGGGCGGGCGTGGAAGCGCTGCTGGCCGCACGGCGCGGGCCGGACTCGCTTGCCCCGCTCGTGGCGGAGCTCGGCGGGCGCACTCGCGCGGTGACGCCGCGCGAGGCGCTCGCCGCGCCCATGGTCTTCGTGGCGGTCAAGTGGCCGGACATCCCGGCCGCGGTGCGCGACGCCCCGCCGTGGAACGGGCGCATCTTCATCGACCCGTCGAATCCCCTCGTGCCGCCGGACTTCGTGCCGGCCGACCTCGGCGGGCGCACGTCCAGCGAGGTGGTGGCGGAGCTGGTGCCGGGAGCGCGCGTGGTGAAGGCGTTCAACACGCTGACGCCGGAGATGCTCGCGAAGGACCCGCGGGTGGCCGGCGGCCGGCGCGTGATGTTCTGCTCCGGGGATGACGGACAGGCGAAGGCCGAGGTGGGCGCGTTGATCGAGCGTCTCGGGTTCGCGTGCGTGGATCTCGGCTCCTTGCAGGAGGGCGGCCGCATGCAGCAGTATCCGGGTGGGCCGTTGCCGGGACTGGACTTGATCCGGCTGGACTGAGTCCCGCGACGTCCACCGGGGGTGATGATGTACACGGGCGACCTTCTCCGCGACATCCACGACCGCGCGCACCACAGCGTCCGCGGTCTGCTGGCGCACTGCCGCGCCTTCCGCGCCGAGGAGATCGACCGGGAGATCCCCGGCTTCGGCGACGGCACGATGCGCCTGCAGTTCCACCACGAGCTGAGCGCGGCGGAGTACTGGATCGGCGTGATCCGGGGCGCCTTCGACGCGGAGGACCACAGCGCGGACTACCCCACGATCGAGTCGCTGGAGGCATACCGCGCGCACGTGCACGGCGTCACGGATGCGTACCTGCGGTCCGCCTCGCCCGGGGAGCTGAGCACGCCGCGGCCGATGCGCACGTGGCACGGGGATCAGCCGGCCCTCGTCCCCGCGCACATCGTCCTGCGGACGATCACGCACCTCTACCACCACCAGGGACAGATCGCCGCGATGTGCCGGATCCTGGGTCGGCCCATCCCCCAGGGGCTGGACTTCCCGCTCCGTGCCCGGGAGGAGTGGGCCGGCCGCGGTTGACGTGGGCAGGGTCGCGCGGCTGGATTCCGGCTTGCCCGCTCTGCTATGCTCCCGATCAGGCGCCCGGCCCCCAGCACGGCTCCGAAGGTCGAGTGCGGCCATGAACGTCCTCGTGCGGTTGACGGCCCTCGCGTTGCTCCTCCCGGCAACGGTTCGCGCGGATCCCCTCGGGTGCATTCCGGCCATTCTCCTGATCAACGAAAGCGACTCCGATGCCGAGGCCCCGTACGACGGCGCGCCCTTCGCGGGCGAGCGGGATCTCTACCTCTGGTTCTGGAACTACGCCCCGGATCGCGTGACGCTGGGACTCGACGGGACACTCGAGGTCGTGGAAGTCGAACCCGCACCGGGCTGGGCGAACACGGGGACGCTCCTCTCGCCACGACTCGAGAGGACGGGGTGCGACGGGGACTGGAAATCCACGCTCCTGGCGCGCGTTCGCGTGAGCGCCCCGACCGAATTGGGCGGGCGGCTGTGCTTCGTCGAGTCGGCGCTGGACAGCGTCCTCTGCTTCGACGCGTGCATGGGCGGGTACTACGAGCTCGAAGCCTTCGGCTACGTGGCCGACGGCGGTCCGGGGTGCCCGGGGGTGCACTCGCCGGAGTGCCTGCCCCTCGCCGTCGACGAGACCTCGTGGGGAGTGATCAAGGCCCGATACCGCTAACGGTCGACACCCCGGGGAACCTCTCGTAGTCTGTCGCCGTCGCGGCTCCGCCCGAGGCCGGACCAACTACCGAGGACGCCATGCGCCCTGCCCTTGCCCTCGAGTCCCTCGAACGCCTGCGCGAAGGGAACCGGCGCTTCGCGTCGGGGGTACGCAGCCTCGACACGTTCGCGAGCGGGACCCGCCGCGCCGACTTCCTGGACGGCCAGAGCCCGTTCGCCGTGATCCTGGGGTGCTCGGACTCGCGCGTCCCCGTGGAGATGATCTTCGACCAGGGCCTGGGGGACCTCTTCGTGATCCGGGTGGCGGGGAACATCGTGGCGCCCTCGCAGGTGGGGAGCGTGGAGTTCGCGGCCGAGCAGTTCGGCACGCGTCTCGTGGTGGTGCTGGGCCACACGCGCTGCGGCGCCATCCAGGCCACGCTGGACCAGCTCCAGCGGCCCACGGAGAACCAGTCGCGGAACCTGCGTTCCATCGTGGACCGTGTCCGGCCGTCGGTGGAGGGCCTGCTGCGCACGGAGCTGCGCGGGGACCGCGAGGCGCTCGCCCGCGAGGCGGTGCGGGCGAACGTGCGCGTCTCCGCGAACCAGCTGCGCCACGGCTCGGACAGCCTGGAGCAGCTCATCCAGCGGGACGGACTCCTCGTCGTGGGCGCCGAGTACGCGCTGGAGACCGGCGAGGTGGACTTCTTCGACGGCGTCCCGCGCGACGCGGCCGCCGCCCACCCGGCGGCCTGACCCGTGACCGCCGCTCCGCTGGGACTCTCGGGAGACTCGCGCCTGATGGCCTTCCTGCGCGGCGAGGCCGCCGGCGGGATGCTGCTGATGGCCGCCACGGTCGTGGCCATGATCGTGGCGAACTCGCCGCTGGCCGGCGCCTACACCGCGCTGCTGGACGTGCCCTTCGCCATCCAGCTCGGCACCTTCAAGCTGGCCAAGCCGTTGTGGCTCTGGATCAACGACGGCCTCATGGCCGTGTTCTTCCTGCTCGTGGGTCTGGAGCTGAAACGCGAGATCGTGGAGGGGCACCTCTCCAGCGTGCGTCGCGCCGCGCTCCCCGCGTTCGCCGCGGCCGGCGGCATGGCGGTGCCGGCACTGATCTACGCGCTGCTCAACCGCGGCGACCCCGTGGCCATGCGCGGCTGGGCCATTCCCACCGCCACGGACATCGCCTTCGCGCTCGGCGTGTTCTCGCTGCTCGGGGGGCGCGCGCCCGTGGCGCTGCGCGTGTTCCTGCTGAGCGTGGCCATCTTCGACGACCTCGGCGCCATCCTCGTGATCGCCATCTTCTACACCGCGAAGCTGTCCATGCTGTCGCTCGGCCTCGCGGCCGGGCTCCTGGCCGTGCTCGTGGCGTTGAACCGCTTCGGCGTGACCAGGACGGGGCCGTACCTCTTCGTGGGCGTGCTGCTGTGGGTGGCGGTGCTGAAGTCCGGCGTGCACGCCACGCTGGCGGGCGTGGCGCTGGCCATGTGCATCCCGCTCCGCACGCGGGACGCGCGGCCGGACGCGGAGTCGCCGCTGCACGCGCTGGAGCACTCGCTGCACCCGTGGGTGTCCTACGGCGTCATGCCCGTCTTCGCGTTCGCGAACGCGGGGGTGCCGGTGCTGGGGCTGGCGGTGGCGGATCTCGTGCATCCCGTGCCGCTCGGCATCATGGCGGGGCTGTTCCTCGGGAAGCAGGTCGGGGTCCTCGCGGCGTGCGGGCTGGCGGTCATGCTGCGGGCCGCGTCGCTGCCCGAGGGTGTGGGGTGGCGCGCGCTGCACGGCGCCGCGCTCCTGTGCGGGATCGGATTCACGATGAGCCTCTTCATCGCCTCGCTCGCGTTCGAGGCGGGCGACGGCGGGTACCTGGGCCTCGAGCGCCTGGGGATCCTCCTCGGGTCCCTCGTCTCGGGCATCGTGGGATTCCTCGTGCTCCGCGCGCTGCCGGCGCGCGTCGAGGACTGACGGGGCCTCTTGCGGCCCCCGCCCGCCCGGCCCTACGTTGGTCGGACGCCCAGCCACGAGGAGGCGAACGATGGCGAAGACCCCCTCCACCATGCTCGATCTCGGCACCGCGCTCCCCGCGTTCTCCGTGGTGGACGCGGTCACCGGCCGCAGCGTCACGCAGCGCGACGCCGCCGGCGCGAAGGGAACGCTGGTGATGTTCCTGTGCAACCACTGTCCCTTCGTGAAGCACGTGATGACGGAGCTGGGCCGCGTGGGGAAGCACGCGGCCGATGCGGGCTTCGGCGTCGTGGCCATCAACTCGAACGACGTGGAGGCGTACCCGGATGACGCGCCCCCGCTCATGAAGGAGCTGGCGGTGGCGCAGGGGTGGACGTTCCCGTACGCGATGGACGCGTCGCAGGAGGCGGCGAAGGCGTTCCGCGCGGCCTGCACGCCGGATTTCTTCCTGTTCGACGCGAACGGCAAGCTCGCCTACCGCGGGCAGCTGGACGGCAGCCGCCCCGGCAACGACGTGCCGGTCACCGGGAAGGACCTCCGCGCGGCCATCGACGCCGTGGGGCAGGGACGCGCCGCGCCCGCGGAGCAGGTCCCCAGCGTGGGGTGCAACATCAAGTGGAAGCCGGGCGCCGCGCCGGCGTGGTTCGGCGCCTGACGCCGGCGCAGTCGTCCCGCGAGGCTTGCATCGCCATCCGCGCCGGGGCGAGAATGCGCCCTGTTGCCGGGAGTCCCCTGTATGCCGAGTCGCCGCTCCGCCGCACCGCCCGCGAACCGCGTGGGCACCGCCGTCCCGATCCTCCGGGTGCGGAAACTGGACGCGAGCGTCGACTACTACGTCCGCGTGCTCGGCTTCAAGCTCGCCTGGAAGGACGAGGGGTGCATCGGGTGCGTGTCGCGCGACGCGTGCCAGCTGATGCTGTGCGAGGGGGACCAGGGCCACGAGGGCGGATGGGTGTGGATCGGCGTCGACGACGTGACCCGCTTGTGCGAGGAGCTGCGCTTGCGCGGCGCGCACATCCGGCAGGAGCCCACGAATCATCCCTGGGCCTACGAGGTGCAGGTGGCGGATCCGGACGGGAACGTCCTGCGCTTCGGCTCGCCGTCCCGCGCGGACCGGCCCTACGGGGCGTGGTGCGACATGCGCGGCGACCTGTGGGTGCGGTCCGCCGCCGGCGGCTGGGAACGCAACGGCGATCACGGCGACGCGTGATCCCCCTCGGCCGGCGCGCGTGCGCGTGCGCCGCGATCGGCGAGGACGGCCGCGCGGGCTGATGCGGCCGCTGTGGTATCGTCCCGCCCTCCGGAGGTGCGACCCCATGGCGAAGCCCGTGCAGACCTACGAGACGCCCGAGATCGTGGTCACGTTCGATCCGAACGTCTGTCGGCACACGGCGGTGTGCTTGCGCGGACTGCCCGGTGTGTTCGACGTTTCCCGGCGGGACTGGGTGCGGCCGGATGCGGCGGACGCGGACGCGGTGGAGGCGCAGGTGAAGCGGTGTCCCTCCGGTGCGCTGCAGTGCCGCCGGAAGTCCGGCGGGAGCTGAGGCATCCATGAAGCGCGAGCACCGGTACGAGGTCTCGCTCGAGTGGACGGGCGATCGCGGCACCGGCACCAGCGACTACCGCGCGTACGGCCGGGACCACGTGCTGCGCGCCGCGGGGAAGCCGGACATCCCCGGGTCGTCCGATCCCGCGTTCCGCGGCGACGCCTCGCGCTACAACCCCGAGGACCTCGTGGTGGCGGCGCTGTCGTCGTGCCACATGCTGTGGTACCTGCACCTGTGCGCGCAGGCGGGGGTGACGTGCGTGGGATACGCGGACCGGGCGGAGGGGACCATGACGGTGGGAGCGGACGGCGGCGGGCGCTTCACCGAGGTGGTCCTGCACCCGCAGGTCACCATCCGCCGCGGGGGCGACCCGGCCGTCGCGGCGTCGCTGCACGAGAGGGCGCACGCGCTGTGCTTCGTCGCGAACTCCGTGAACTTCCCCGTGCGGTGCGAGCCGCGCATCCGGTCCGAGGACGCGGGCGCATGATCGAGTACCGGGAGGACGCGGGCGGCGTGACGGCCGCGGGGCTGCACGGGTTCTTCGAGGGCTGGCCGGACCCGCCTTCGGCCGAGGCGCTGCAAGCGATCCTCGCGCGCAGCACGCACGCGATCCTGGCGTGGGACACGGACGCGGACCGGGCGGCGGGTTTCATCACGGCGATCAGCGACGGCGTGCTGGCGGCCTACGTGCCGCTGCTGGAAGTGCGGCCGGAGTGGCGCGGGCGCGGGATCGGCGCGGAGCTGGTGCGACGGATGACCGCGCGCCTGGCCGACGTGTACATGGTGGACGCCGTGTGCGACGAGAGCGTCGCCCCGTTCTACGCGAAGCTCGGGTTCGCGCGGCTCGCCGGGATGGCGCGGCGGAACCGGGCGCGGCAGTCCGCGCCCTCGGCCGCCTCGACGCCGGCGGCGGACGTGCGCCGCGTGATCGAGGAGTACAACGACGCCTGGAACCGGCACGACGTGGACGGCGTGCTCGCGCGGATGACGGACGACTGCATCTTCGAGAGCACGCGGCCGGCGCCGGACGGCGAGCGCTTCGAGGGGAAGCCGCGCGTGCGCGAGTTCCTGGAGGCCTTCTTCGCGCGCTCGCCGAGCGCGCGGTTCACCGCGGAGGAGCTGTTCGTGGCCGGGGACCGGTGCATCGTGCGGTGGCGGTACGACTGGACGCGGGACGGCGTGTCCGGACACGTCCGCGGCGCGGACATCCTGCGCGTCCGGGACGGCAAGGTGGCCGAGAAGCTGGCGTACGTGAAGGGCTGAGCATGGCCGAGGCGGTGCGCCTGGATCGCGGCGCGTTCAACCGTCCCACGCTGCAGGTGGCGCGCGATCTGCTCGGGAAGTTCATCGTGGTCCGCCGCCGCGGCCGCGAGACCTGCGGGATGATCACGGAGACGGAGGCGTACAAGGGGCCGAAGGACCTGGCGTCGCACGCGGCGCGCGGGCGGCGGACGCCGCGCGTGGAACCGCTGTATGCCGACGGCGGGACGGTGTACGTGTACTTCGTCTACGGGATGCACTGGCTGCTGAACTTCAGCACCGCGGGCGCCGAGCGTCCGGAGGCGGTGCTGATCCGCGGCGTGCTGGCCCGGGACGGCAACCGGCGCGTGCTCGTGGAGGGGCCGGCGCGCGTGACGCGCCACCTGCGGGTGGACAAGGCCCTGGACGGGGACGACGCGGTGACGTCGCCGCGGATCCGCGTGGAGGATCGCGGCGCGCGCGTGCTGGCGTCGGCGGTGCGGCGCGGGCCGCGGATCGGGATCGACTACGCGGGGCCGTATTGGGCGGCGCGGCCGTGGCGGTTCTGGATCGACGGGCACGCGCGGCCGTCGCGGCGGCCGCGGGGGAGTGCGGCGTGAGCGTGCGGCGCGCGGTGGCGGGGGACGAAGCCGTGCTGCGGGCGCTGCGGCTCGCGGCGCTCGCCGACAGCCCGGACGCCTTCGCCAGCACGCTGGCGCGGGAGGAGGCGCGGCCGGTCGCGGAGTGGACGCGCTGGATCACGGACGCGGCCACGTTCGTGTGGGAGACGCCGGCCGGCGCGCGCGGGCTCGCGGCGGGCGTGCCCCACCGGGACGACGCGACGTGCGCCTTCCTGATGTCCATGTGGGTGCACCCCGACGCGCGCGGGACCGGCGCCGGCGATGCGCTCGTGGAGGCGGTGCTCGGCTGGGCCGCGGCGGCCGGGTACCGCACGGTCCGGCTGCACGTGGGGAAGGACAACGCGCCGGCGCGCCGGCTGTACGCGCGGCACGGCTTCCGGCTCACGGGGCGCGAACTGGTCGTGGAGGAGACGGGCGTGGTGGACGTGGAGATGCTGCACGATCCGCGGGGGGATTCCGGTGGTCCGGACCGGGCTGCGTGACGGCGCGGATCACGTCCTGGAGGCGGAGATGGAGCTTCCCCTCCCGCGGGATGTTGTCTTCGCGTTCTTCGGCGAGGCCGGGAACCTGGAGCGGATCACGCCGCCGGAGCTCCGCTTCCGCATCATGACGCCGCCGCCGATCGCCATGCGCCCGGGCACGGAGATCCGTTACCGGCTGAGCCTGTTCGGCGTTCCGTTCGGGTGGACGTCGCGCATCACGCGCTGGGAGCCGCCGCTCGCGTTCACCGACGAGCAGATCGCGGGCCCTTACGCGCGGTGGGTCCATACGCACGACTTCGAGGACACGGCGAGCGGTACCCGCATCCGGGACCGCGTGCGGTACCGGCTGCCCTTCGCCCCGCTCGGGGACGGCGCGCTGCCGCTGGTGCAGCGGCAGCTCCACCGGATCTTCACGTACCGGCAGACCGCGGTGCGGGATGCGTTGCAGGGCGGCAGGCCGCCAGCGCCATGACAAATGTCAGCGGGAAGCGGAAGGATCTTCCCCTCTTGTAACCGGTCGTGCGTGCTCCTAGTGTGGGACGTGCCCCCGGTCCCGGACGGGAGGTCCCATGCGTCCCATCGTCTTCGCGCCGGCGCTGCTGCTCGCTGCCGGCACCGCTTCCGCCGCAACGATCCTCGTGCACCCGGACGGATCCGGCGACGTCCCGGACCTGCGTGCCGCCGTGGCGCTCGCCCAGAGCGGGGACGTCATCGAGCTGGGCGCGGGCGTGTTCGGCGGGCTCGAGAACCTGGACCTCGCGGTCGGGGCGAAGGACCTCGTCTTCCGGTCCATCTCCGGACGGGACGCCACGATGATCGACGCGACGATCCTGGAGGACGCGGAGGAGGGGGACGGCCGCACGCCGCACTTCTGCTTCGCGTTGGACCCGGGCAGCACCACGCGCATCGAGGGCATCACGATGGCGTACGCCTTCCACGGCCGGGCGACGGGGGAGGGGGACGGCGGGACGATCCGCGCGGCGGGGGCGTCGCTGACGCTGGTGGACTGCCGGATCGAGGGACTCAACTACCGGAACGGCGCCGCGCGGGGCGGAGGCGTCTTCATCGAGGGCGGCTTCCTGCGCGCGCTGGACTGCGAGTTCGTCCGCAACAAGGCGGGCATCTACGGCGGCGCCGTCTACGCGCGCGGCGGCCGCGTGGAGATCGAACGGTGCAGCTTCAGCGGCAACGGGGCGTGCGCGTACGGCGCTGCGGTCTGCATGGACGATGGCAGCCTGATCGACTGCACGTTCGATCCGGGCGGCGCCGTGCACTGCGAGTACACGAGCGGCAACCTCGTGCTCGTGGGAGGAAACGCCCGGATCCTCCGGTGCCGGTTCAACGGCGGTTGGAACGTGGACAGCGGCGGGCTCTTCACCGGGTCCTCCAGCCACGTGGAGGTGGGAAGCTGCGTGTTCGAGGACTGCTCGGCGGACGTGTTCGGCGGGGCGGGCTTCCTGTACGGGGACGTGACGATCCGGAACACCATCTTCCGTCGCAACTGGGGCGCCTGGGCGGGCGGGACGGATCTCTTCTGCGCCGGCCGCGTGCGGCTGGAGCACTGCACGTTCCTCGGGAGCAGCGCGCAGCGCAGCAGCATCACGGCCGGCCGGCTGTGCGGGGGGCAGAGCGGCTCCGTGACGGCGGACCACTGCGTGTGGGTCGGCTGCCGGCCGATGGCCACGATCGAGATCCAGGAGACCGGCACGCTGGTCCTGCAGAACTCCATCCTGGCGTTCGGTGGCACGGCCGACCGCTCCATCACCCCGGTCCGCTGCGTCGGGACGCCCGCGGCGCTCACGGTCCGCTGCACCGACATCTTCGGCAACCACGGCGGGGATTGGACCGACTGCCTTGCCGGGCGGGAAGGCGCGGACGGCAACCTCTGCGCGGATCCCCTGTTCTGCTCGCTGGAGAACGAGGACTTCAGCCTGCAGGCGGACTCGCCGTGCGCGGCCGGGAACAGCGGAGGCTGCGGTCTGATCGGGGTTCTCGGGGCCTGGTGCGGCCCGGCATCCGTGGAGCGGTCCAGCTGGGGGTCCATCAAGGCGCTGTTCCGATGACGTGAGGGCCGTGTGCCTCCCGGCCGGGCGGGAGATTCGCCCCGGACCGGGGAACCCTGACCGTCATGCCGCGTTCCGGCGCGGCTCCGGCAACGGCTTGAGCCGGGCGATGGCCTTCGCCTCCGGCGCACGTGACGCATGCCACAGATCCCAGTCCTGCTGGAGCCCGAGCCAGAACTCCGCGGACACACCGAGCACCCTCTCGAGGCGGAGCGCGGTGTCCGGCGTCACGGATCGCCGGCCGTGGATGATCTCGTTCAGGCGCGGGTAGGACACCCCAAGACGCGCCGCAAGCTCCGTCTGCGTCATCCTCAGGGGTTTGACGAACTCCTCCAACAGCATTTCGCCCGGGTGCGTGGGCGGCCGGTTGCGCGGGAGGCGCCGCTCCCCCGGTCGGTCAGTGGTAGTCCGTGATCTCGACCTCTTAGGCATGACCATCCTCCCCGCGGAAGCAGACCCGGAATTGCCGGTTGATCCGGATGCCGTCCTCCTCGCGAACCGGGAGTCCGTCCCGTCGAACACATCCGCGGTCCCGCGATCCAGGAATGAGCGTATCACGGATGACGTTATAACGGGTGTCGTAGCATCGTCAAGTCTGCGGGGCGCCGCGCGAGCTACCTGCGGTCCTGCCGTTCCAGGTAGGCGCGCACTTCCGCATCCTCCGGCCGGATCGCGGCCGCTTCCCGCCAGTGGGCGGCGGCGCCCGCCGCGTCGCCGCGATTCATGAGCAGCTTGCCCAGGTCGCGATGCGCCTCGAAGGAGCGCGGATCCGCGCGCAGCGCGGCCTCGTAGGCGGCGGCCGCGCCGGTCTCGTCGCCGAGCTGCCAGAGACACGCGCCCAGCTCGCGATGCGCCTCCGCGAAACCGGGGTCCGCGGCGAGCGCGCGGCGCAGGTGCTGCTCGGCCACGGCGGCCTCGCCGCGGGAGAGCGCGAAGCGCGCGAGGCTCACGTTCACGTCCGGGTCGTCCGGCTGCGCGGCGAAGGCGGCGTGGAGCTGCGCCACCGCGTCCTCCTCGCGGCCCGTGGCCAGAAACGCGGCCGCGGCCTCCACGCGCGCGGGCACGAACCCCGGCGCGATCCCCGCCGCGCGCGTCGCCGCGGCAACCGCCTCGTCCCCCCGGCCGAGCAGGCGCAGGGCCTTCGCGCGGTTCACGATCGCCGGCACGTAGTCGTCGCGCGTGGCGAGCGCGCGGTCGAACCGCGCGAGCGCCTCCGGCACCCGCTCCTCCTCCAGCGCGAGCAGCCCGAGGTTGTTGTTCGCGTGGATGCTCCCCGGGTTCACGGCAAGGGTGGCGGCATACAGCGTGCCGCTCGAGCGCCACGCGTTCGCCTGCCGCAGCGACGCCTGCGCCAGCAGCACGATCGCCGCCGCGGCCACCACGCGCCCCGTCCGCCCGGGGAAGCGCACGAGCACGAACGCGGCCGCCATCGCAGGACCCAGGAGCGCCACGTACGCGTACCGGTCCGCCACGGTGGACGTGTACTGGTAGCCGAAGGGAACCAGGCCGAGCACTGGCGAGAGCGCCGCGGCGAACCACAGGAGCGGGACGCCGAGCGGGCGCCGGAGCCGGGGCGCCGCGCCGACGGCCGCCGCCAGCAACGGCACGATCCACAGCCCGCCCCACACCGGCTGCGCCCGCACGAACGAGGGCGAACGTCCGTAGTCGATGGCGAGGCCGGACGGCCACACCGACTTCGCGAGGTAGAACCCCATGGCGTCCAGGGCCACGAGCGGCCGGGCGCCGACCGGCGTCACGTCCATCACCACGTCATCCGGCTGCAGCGCCTTCGTGAGCAGCGCGAAGGCCGCGGCCAGCGCGAGCCACGGGACGAGCGGACGCCACCCGGCGCGCAGCGGCCGGCGCCGCACCCCCGCATCCAGGATCGCCGCGAGGAGCGGCGTGACCAGCGCCACCGGCTTCGCGAGGAGCGCCAGCACGAAGCACGCGGTGGCGAGTGCGTACGCGGGCCGGCCGGCGGTCCCGTCGCGGAAGCGCAGGTACGACAGCAGCGCCGCCAGCATGAGCACCGCCGCCAGGAGCCCCTTCGTCTCCGACACCCACGCCACGCTCTCCACCTGCAACGGGTGCACGGCCCACAGGGCGGCGCCGAGGGCGGCCGGCACGAGGCGTCCCGTGACCGCGTGCAGCAGCGCGAATGCCAGGCCGGCCGCCGCGGCGTGGAGGAGCACGCAGCCCGCGTGGAAGACGCGCGGGTCCAGCGGGTCCCCTGTGAGCGCCTGCGCCAGCCCGGCCCCGGCCACGTACACGGTGTACGTGAGCGGGATGTACAGACCGGAGTACGGCGCCGCCCAGAACCCGGCGGCGCTCGCGAGCGTGGGCGCGAGTCGCGGGTTCGCGGTCAGATGGACGTCGTCGTCCCAGGACGTGAGTTCGAAGGTGAGGCTGCGCGCGTACACGCCGAGCACGAGCGCGACGAGCAGCGCCAGGCCCATCACGAACGCGGCCCGGGACGGGCGCCCGGCGGCGGCCGACTGCTCCATGCGTGCTCCCTCCGCTGCGCCGCCGCTTGTGTCCATGCGGGTCGCGAAGCATACTGCCTTCCCCGCTCCCGGAGGAGGCCGCGTGTCCCGTCGCGTGGGAGCCGCCCTGGCGGCCGCGCTCGCGCTGGCCGGCTGCACGAACGACCCCGTGGCCACGCTGACCGTGCGCAACGACACGGACCGCGCGCTCGCCGCGCTCGTGGACCCGCTGCCGGCGCTGCGGCTCGCCGGGCCGCCGCTGGACGTCATCGATCCCGGCGAGCCCACCCTCCTCGCCGCCGGACTCCTCGTGCTGGATCCCGGGGAGACCGCGTCCGTCGATCACCCCGCGCCGGGGGACGGCGTGGGCGTGACGGTGTGGGTGGACCGCGAGCTGGACGGGACCTTCGCGTTCTCGGGCGTGGAGGAGTTCCCGGAGGACGACCTGCGCGACGCCGACGGCCGGATCCGCCTGGTCTCCTACCGCCGGCCGGGCTGATCCGGTCCGGGACGGTTCAGCGCGAGTCCTCGCGCCGGCGTAGCCGCTCCAGATCCACCTGGATGGACTCGTGCGAGCGCAGCAGGGAGTCCATCACGTCGTCCAGTCCGCGCGCGGCGCCGTGCACGTCGCGGTCGTCGTCCAGGAACGGCCACAGGCACTGACGGATGAACGGCGGGAGGATCTGCTCCAGGTACTCCAGCGCGGTGCCGCGCAGCGTGCGATCCTCCGCATGCAGGCCGCGGTACGCGATGCGCAGCGCCTGCGGCGGATACACGAGCGAGAGCACGTTGAACACGTGCTCGAGGCTGCGCGACGACCGCGTGCGCAGGATCTCGTCGTAGAACGGGGACTCCTCGCGACCGATCTCGTCCAGGAGCCGGTTGCTCTCCCACACGTGCCGGTTCACGCGGGCCTCGCGCTCGACCGCGGCCAGCACCACCGCCGGGTCCATCTCCACGTCCGGGCGCCGCTCGTGCAGCCGCGCCAGCGCCACGCCGGCACGGAAGCGGACCTCGAAGCGCGCGTCGCCGAGCGCGGAGAGCAGGCCGCGCACCGCGCGCGGGGACGAGCTCGTGGCCAGCACGCGCGCCAGCCGCCGTCGCGTGGCGAACTCCTCGTCCGGATCCAGCAGCGCGTCCACGAGCTGTCCCACGTGACGGTCCCCGGCACGGCGCAGTGCCTCCACCGCGTCCGCCGACACCGCGTCCCAGGCGAGGAGCCGGATCAGGATGGAGATGACCTCCGACGGCGGCTCGCCGATCGACACCAGCGCCGCGCGCACGCGGTCCACGTTGCCCGAGCGCAGCTCCGTGGCGAGTTGCAGCACCGGATCCGCGGGGACCGGCGGGGCATCCGCCGCGACCGGCGCCGGCAGCGCGGCCGCCGCCGGCAGCGCGGCCGCCGCGGCGAGGCCCGCCACCGCGATCGCCTCGCGCGGCGTGCCGTCCCGCACGTCCATGCCCTCGCCGCCCAGCTCCAGCTGCGTCAGCGTGGGGAAGAACGCGGACTGCGACTCGAGCGCGGAGCGCAGCGTGGTGGCCGTGGCCCCGGTGCTCGGGGTCCCGTGGTCCAGCAGGCTCGCCTCCAGCGCGCGCGTGTAGCCGCGGTCCAGTCGCCGCGCGAGCGTCAGCCCCACCAGCCCCAGCATGCCGGCGAGGACGAGCAGCGCCACGGTGGTCAGGCCGCCGGCGGCGGCCCCGAGCCCGAGCGCGGCGCCGCCCAGGAGCACGATCTGCACGAGACCGCCGCCCACGGCGTCCCCGAGACGGTCGAACCCCACGTCCACCAGGGTCTTCGCCGCGCGCTTGTCCGCCCGGCGAACGGGCGTGTAGAAGAGCTCGTAGCTGGAGCGGAAGAAGGAGCTGCGCACCGCGGACTCCAGACCGCGCGCGATCCCCGCGGCCAGGAAGCCCGGCACGATCAGGGCGCCCGCGGCGCCCAGGGTGACGATCGCGGGCAGCGAGGCCGCGGTGGGCGCCACCCCGCGCGCCAGCATCCGCCGCGTGAGCGTGGACTGCAGCACGAAGGTGACGAGGCTCGTGGCGGAGTAGAAGAGCGCGAAGGCGCGGAGCAGTTCGTCACCGTCGAACGTGGCGGCCGCGCGCGCCTTGAACACGAAGTCCAGCAGCGTGGCCGCCACCGTCCCCACCATCACGAGCGCGCCCAGCTCCCGCAGGTACTTCACCTCGGCGAGCACCTGGAATCCCGGGCGCGCGGGCGGCTCGCCGGCGGACGCCGTGCGGCGGATGTCCAGGACCGTGGAGGTCTGCCACGCCAGCAGCGCGCACGCGGCGTGCGCCCCGGCCAGGACCGGCAGCATCGTGGCCGTGGAGAACATGCTGGCCACGCGCTCCGCGGCGAGCCCGCCCAGCAGCCCGCCGAGCGTGCCGCCGCCCGCGATCCGCCCGACGCGGCGTCGCGCCGTGCTCGGATCCAGCCCCTCGTTCAGCATGGACCAGAACCACGAGATGAGCACGGCGCCGAAGATGCTGATGTGCAGGTAGATCCCCACGGCGGTCACGCGCGGCAGCGTGGGCTGGATGGCCGCGAGACCCAGCACGACCACGGCGCTGGTCGCGCACGCGGCGGGGAGCATGCGTGCGGGGCCGAACCGCGAGAGCAGGCGGGACGCGCCGAGCGCGGCCGCGATGGACACGACGGAGGCCGCCATCACGAGCCGCGGGAGGAGCGTGACGTCGAAGTACGAGAGGAACAGCGCGTCGCGCACGGCCTTCGCCGCCACCTGGTGCGCGACCAGCAGGAACGCGCACACGGTGGCGACGCCGACAGCGCCCTCGAGGCGGGACCGGTCCAACGTCACGGGATCACGGAGCGGCGGCGGCGAGCGGGCGCTCCGGGTCGAGCGTGCGCGAGCCCGCGAGGTGCGGGAGGTGGGCGCGCCACCAGCGCGCGGCCTGCTCCTGCGTCCACGCGCCGTGCTTCGCCTCGATGGCGGCGAGCCGGCGGTCCAGCTCCACGGCGTCGGCCGGCCGCTGCGCCGGGTCCTTGCGCAGGAGGTCCATCACGAGCGCCTCGAGGTCCGGGTTCACGGGAAGCTCCACGACCCGCGAGGGCGGAAGCGGCTCCTCCTTGGCGTGCTGCACGAGGATGGAGAGCGCGTTCGGCCCCTCGAACACGAGACGGCCCGTGAGCAGCCAGTACGCCACGCAGCCGAGCGCGTACAGGTCCACGCGGCCGTCGATGGTGCCGCTCGCCAGCGACAGCTCCGGCGCCATGAACGCGGGCGTGCCGCTCGTGGTCCCTTCCATGGTGAGCTGGCCCGTCTCCATGCCCTCGGGAGCTCCCTTCACGAGGCCGAAGTCCAGGACCTTCACGAAGTCGTACTGGAGGCCGCGGCGGCAGAGGTAGAGGTTCGCGGGCTTCACGTCGCGGTGGATCAGGCCGCACTGGTGCGCGTCCGCGAGCGACGCGCAGGCCTGGCGCAGGAAGTGCACGACGCGCGCGGACGGCACGGGTCCCGTCTTCTCCACCAGCTTGCGCAGGTCCATCCCTTCGAGCAGCTCCATCACGTAGTAGAACGCGCCGTCCTGCGCGAGGCCGAAGTCGTACAGCGCCACGGTGTGCGGGGACGTGAGGGACGCCGTGGCCTTCGCCTCGCGTTCGAAGCGCTTGAGCATCGTGCCGCCGGGAGACCCGGAGCCGGAATCGCTCCCGGCCCCGTTGGAGCGGATGAGCTTCACTGCCGCGGGCCGCGCGAGGAACCGGTGCGTGGCGCGCCACACCTCGCCCATGCCGCCGCGGCCGAGCAGCTCCACGAGCTGGTAGTTGCCGAGGCGGCGGGCACGGGAAACGTCGTGGGCCATGCGGAAGATGCGGATGGCCATGAACGTGGACATGCCGGCGCACAGGAGAACGGGGAAGGTGATCTGCGCGAGGAACGTGATCGCAGCGCCCGCGCTGGGTCGGCCGTCCACCACCGGCAGGCCCTCGAAGGGGACCGCGAGCGCGTACATCGCCGGCATGCACAGGGCCGACAGGACCCCGACGCGGAGCACCGTCATGGGGCAGAGCGTCACGAGGTTCGGGTACGCGATGATCCACACGGCGATCCACGAGATGCCGGTGATCTCCGGGTCGGCCTCGATGAAGGCGCGCCACTCGTGCGAACCGGCCGCGATCCCGAGCGATCCCAGCACGCCGAACGCGCCGGCCAGCGGCTCGAAGCTGACCGGGGGCAGCATGCCCTTGCGCGCCTTGAGGCCCACCAGCACCGCCCCGAGGATGCAAAGCCCGGCGACGGCGAGCGAGTGCGCGGGCGGGAAGGGACGGGGTCCGGGGTCCAGCAGCCAGCCCGACGTGTAGGCGAGGAAGTAGACGACCGCGTAGGTGAGTGCGGCCACGGACAGGGAGCGCTGCGCCTCGCGCCGGGTCTCCGGGTCGAAGCGGGCGAAGGCGGCGCCGGAGGAGTCCGCCGTCGAGGACGGGGTCCGGCGGCCGATCTCCAGGAGTTCGGTCTGGGACATGGAAGCCATCCTAAACCCCGGGCCGGAGCCCAGCAACGATGCCCGCCCCGGGAAGAGACCCCGGAGCCGGGGGAGCGCACCTCGACGCCGGTTGGATGCCCGGGATCGCGGCAGGGTTCGGACGGGCCGCGGAAGCGGCGGCGACGCCGCTCGTTCCCGCAGCCGGGGCGTCCTTGACGCGGTCCGCGGACCCCGTCGAGAATCCGCGGCCTCGCCGCTTGCCGGGAAGGTGCCCGATGTTCCTGCGTCGCCTAGGTCCGCTCGGGGCAGCCGCCCTCGTCGCGTTCTCCGGCCCCGCCGATGTCGGCGCCGCCGATGCCGGCGCCGCGGATGCGGGCGCCGCGGAGAGCCCGCCGGACTCCGCGGCCGCGATCCGCGGGACCGAGCGGCCCCTTCCGCGCCAGGCCTCCGCGCTGCAGTACGCGGGCCGCGGGTTGCTCTTCGTGCCGTGGGTGGGCGTGCGCGTGGCCACGTGGCCGGTGGTGAAGCTGGCCGAGGCGGAGGATCGGGCCCACGTGCTGTCCGCGCTGGCGGACCTCCTGAGCTTCGGCTACCAGCGCGGTCCGTTCCGCTCCACGCTGTTCTTCGGATACGAGACGAACATCGGGTTCTCGCTCGTGGGACTGGATGCCACGGCCGCGGACTGGCCGCAGCCCGGCGCGAAGCTCCGCCTCAGCGCCGGCTTCCTCTCCGACGACGAGAACCTGGTGGCCGCGCACTTCCGCAGCGCGCCGAGGATGCTGCAATGGGAGGCGCTCGCGCGCGTGGACAACAAGCCGAAGCGCCTGTTCCACGGGCTCGGGCCGGACTCGGACGAGGAGGACTTCGAGGCGCAGCGGCGCCGGCTCCTGGTGGAGGCGTCCGTGGCGCTGCGTCCGGCAAACGGGTGGAAGGCGGCGCTCGCGGGCTACGCGCGCAGGGACGATCTCGCCACGCCGGAGGAAGAGGAGGACGAGGCCGTCGCCGTCGGGTTCCCGGAGGAGTTCGCGCGGGCGAAGTCCAGCGACTACCACGGGGCGGAGGCGGAGCTCGTGTGGGACACGCGTGATCGCGAGGCGTTCGCCACGCGGGGAACGCTTGCGCGCGTGGCCGGCGGGACGAACGTGGCGGACTCGGACGGCGACGCGGACTACCGGCACTGGCTCGGCGAGGTGCAGACCCACGTGGACCTGTGGCGCGGCAACCGCCTGCTCGCGCTGCGCGCGATGGCGGAGGGCGTGGTGTCCGACGATCCGGAGGACATCCCCTACACGGAGCTCGTGCGCCTCGGGGGGAAGACCGGGATGCGCGGGTACTCGCGGGACCGCTTCACGGACCGCACGGGGATGCTGCTGACGGCGGAGTACCACTACCCGGTGACCACGCGCATGCACGGGAACCTGTTCGTGGACTGGGGCACGGTGGCGGCGCGCGCGGATGAGCTGCGGCTCGCCGACATCGAGCCGTCCGTGGGGCTCGGCGTGGCGTACGTGATCGGCGACAACGGCTTCACGGCGCACGTGGCCCGCGGCGAAGAGGGGTTCCAGTTCTTCCTCGGCGCGGAGACGGTGTTCCAGAGCCGGTCGCGGAGGGTGCGGTGAGGGCGCGCGCGGCGGCGCTCGCGGCGACGGCGGCGCTCGGCGTGGCGTCATGCGCGCCGCCGCCGGTCCGCTTCGTGGACGGCGAGCCCGTGCGCGTGGTGCACGACACGGCCGACATCCCCGAGCCGGCGGAGAAGGAGTTCTGGCGGCTCTCGCATCACATCGAGAACTTCGGACCGAAGCAGATCCGCCTGGGCCTGGATCCCGTGCCGGCGCCGCCCGCCCTGGACGTGAACCGGCTCGGCGAGGTCCCGTCGTCCTCCTGGTACGAGGACCGCGGCGCGCCGACCCCCGCGCAGGTGGCGGCCGGCGCGGGCGGGGAGGATCCCGGTCCGGAGGCCTTCCGGCCCTGGAAGATCACCGGCATGAAGAGCGGTGGCCGCAATCCCGGCCTCGTGATCGAGGACGCGCGCGGCGTACGGTACATCTGCAAGTTCGACAAGCCGTACGCGCCGGTGGTGGCCACCGCGGCGGGCGCCGTGGCGGCGCGGCTCCTGTGGGCGCTGGGCTACCACGTGCCGGACGACCGCGTGGTGTTCTTCGCGCGCGAGCAGCTCACGGTGGCCGAGGGCGCCACCGACAAGGGGGACGACGGCACGCGCACTCCCATCCGGGACGACGCGGTGGATGCCCTCCTGGAGAAGTACGCGCCGCGCAACGCCGCCGG
The DNA here is from genome assembly GCA_964571855.1 of uncultured Gemmatimonadota bacterium. Lineage (GTDB taxonomy): Bacteria > ARS69 > ARS69 > ARS69 > ARS69 > CAYYFX01. Next base: position 388,720 of record CAZNDO010000001.1, on the reverse strand, counting down.
CGAGTACCGCGTGCTCGTGAGCCGGTATCTGCCCGGGAAGCCGATCGGCGGGTGGTCGTACCGCGGCACGCGCGCCGACGACCCGAACGACACGATCCCGCACCCGCAGCGCCGCTCGCTCCGGGCGCTCCGCGTGTTCGGCGCGTGGCTGAACCACGTGGACCTCAAGGAGGACAACTCGCTGGACCTGTACACGGAGGAGGACGGCCGGCACTTCCTGCGGCACTACCTCGTGGACTTCGACGGGTGCCTCGGCGGGTACTGGGCCGCGCGGTTCGAGCCGCGCATCGGCTTCGCGTACGACTTCGATCTCGGCGAGGTGGCGAGCGGCATCCCGTCGTTCGGGCTGCTCACGCGCCCGTACGAGGCGTTGCGCACGCCGCGGCATCCGCTCGTGGGCCTGTTCGAGGCGGAGGCGTACGACCCCGCGGAGTGGAAGGCGAACTACGTGAACGACACCGTGCTGGCGTGGCGGCCCGCGGATGCGTTCTGGGCGGGCACGGTGATGGCGCGGCTGACGCCGGAGCACGTGCGCGCCGCGGTGACGGCGGCGCGGTTCGACGATCCGTCGGCGGACGAGGAGCTCACGCGCGTGCTGGTGGCGCGGTGGGAAAAGACGGTGGACTGGGCGCTGACGCGCGTGACGCCGGTGACGGGGCTGGACCGCGTGGTGATGCAGGGCGAGGGGTTCCGCGTGGACGCGGGGGACGCGCTGGCGGAGGCGGGGCGACCTTCCGCGCTGCGGTACCGCGTGGAGGTCCTGGACGACGCGGGACGACGGATCGCGGGGCCCACGGGCGCGGGGGCGCCGGCGGCGGACGTGGCGGCGGAGGTGGCGCGCGGACGGGAGTACGTGGTGGTGCGGTGGACGGCGGCGGGCGGCGAGGGGGCGCTGCCGCCCGCGGAAGCGCACTACCGGCGCGACCGCGGCTCCTGGCGGCTCACGGGCATCCTGAGGGACGGCGAGTAGTCGCGCGTCCGTGATCGCCCAGGAAAGCATCACCACGCTGCCTTCCGGCAGTAGGTGACTTGCAAGTCCATCATCCGCCCTCCTTTGCGCGTTTCTTGACTCCGCAGCAACACGAGGCGGAGAATCGCGGCTCCCCGAGGGGGTGACCGATGAGAGCCTCCGCTGGCATCGCCCTGGTCCTCCTTGTTGCATCGTTCGCGCAGGCCCGCACGATCCGCGTTCCGTCCGAACATCCCACCATCGCGAGTGCGATCGACGCCGCGGTGCGAGGCGACGTCGTCGAGATCGAATGCGGGACCTACTACGAGCACGATCTCGTCATGAAGTCGGGGATCACCGTTCGCGGTGCCGGCGGACCTGTCCCGTGCGTCACGATCGATGCGGAACTCCTCGGCCGCGGCTTCCTGGTGGACGAGTGCGACTCGACGACGGTGTTCGAGGGCCTGAGGATCCTGCGTGGCAACTCTCCGTCGGACTCCCGCGGCGGCGGGATGTTCATCGTCTCCTCGGCACCGCTCATCCGTCGCTGCGAGTTCATCGACTGCGTGGGCTGGCGGGGCAAGGCGATCGCCGCACAGGACGGCTTCCTAACGTCGCGTCTCGAGGAGTGCCGGTTCACGCGGAGCGGAATCCAGCTGCTGCGCGACACGGCGATGATCGCATCCCGGTGCGTGTTCGTGGACAGCCCCGTGGCGGCGCTGTTCACGTCGACCGTGCGGGTCTCGCGCTCCACATGCATCCGCTCGTCGGTGGGGAAGAACCACGCGTCGTGTCGTGCCGTCGTCGAAACGTCGGTCTTCAGCGGACAAGCGCCCCTTGCCGACTCGGTCCTGTGTTGCGTCGTGCCCCCGACCAACCCGCAGTTCTGCACGCCGAACGGTCCCGACTACTTCGTATCGACCAGCTCGCCCTGCCTGCGCACGAGCGGGACCTGTGCCGGCATCATCGGTGCGTACGGAGCGGGCTGCGGCAGCACGACGCCGATCACGGTCACCACGGAGCCGCCGGGGCACATCGTGCGGGTGGACGGAACGGATCGCGCCACGCCGGCCACGTTCACGTGGTATCCGATGTCGGAGCACCATGTCGCGGTCGACTCCACCTTCGGCGCGAGCGGCTCGGTCCGGCACCGCTTCGTGGACTGGAGCGACGGCGGCGGAGCCGCCCACCACGCGGTCATCTTTCCCGGAGCGACGACGTTGACGGCGCGCGTTCGCACGCAGTACCGCGTGACGACCCGCACGGTGTCCGAGCCGGGCGGTGGGGGCACGGTGTCACCGTCGCCCGCGTGGGCGGACGCTGGGCATCCCTTCGAGCTGACGGCGGTTCCGGCCGCGGGCTCCGCGTTCGCCGAGTGGACCGGGTCCGGACCCGGGTCCTACTCGGGACCTGCGAACCCCGCGCCGATCGTCGCTGCGGCACCGCTCGTGCAGGTCGCGCGGTTCGTCCCGCTGGGATACGAGCTGTCCGTCAGTGCGAGCGACACGGACCCGTTCGTCCACGTGGCCGTTCCCACGAATGGTCCGCGACCCCTGTACCTCTGGCTCACGTGCGCGCGGGGCGGTCTGGCCGCGTTCGAGGGTCAGTTGACGGGATCGCTGCCGAGACTGGGATTCCTGCCGGCGCCGGGTGTGCTGAACGCGGGCAGCGGGGATCACCTGCTCCTCGCCGTCGCCGACTGTCCGACCGGCACAGCCACCCGGCTCCTGCTCGGGACGATCTGGGTCCAGGACGCCGGCGGGGACATCTGCGTGGGTCCGACGGCATCGGGCCCCGCGTTGGCGGTGGACTGCGGCGCGGTCGTCCCGTCGATCGCGCCGGATCCCGGGATCACGGGATTCGCGTCCTCCGGGGCGGCGTGTCGGGCCGGATCCCGGGGGTGCGCTACCGGCGAACTCCCCATCGCGCTGCCGCCCGCCCGCACGGCGCCCTCGGGAATCCTCTTGGAGGAGGCGTACCCGAACCCCTTCGCCACGGTGTGTACGCTCGCGTTCACGATGTCGGCGGCCGGGACGGCGCGGGCGGAGGTCTTCGACGTGGCTGGACGGCGGGTGAGGACTCTCCGCGACGGGGCGCTGCCGGCGGGCCGCCAGGAGATCGTCTGGAACGGTGACGACGATGCCGGTCGGGCCACGGGAGCGGGCATCTACTTCCTGCGGGTCTCCATTCCGGGGGACGCGACCACGGTGCGCGTCGTGCGACTCGGCGGCATGAGGTGATCCGAGCCGCTATCGCAACCGCACGACCGGTCCGCCCGTCGTGCCGTCCACATCATCCGCGCCCAGGAAGCGCACCTCCATGGTCAACGCGCCGCCCGGCTCCACGGTGAACACGGCGAACTGATCGGCTTCCTGGTCCTTCGGCAGATACTCCGCCTGCGTGATGGTCCACCGCTCCAGCCCCTGCCAGTCCCAGTCCGCGAGCCGCTCGCGCTCCTCGCCGCGGATGTCTCTCGACCGCCGCAGCCCCGCGCCGAGACCGAACGCGGATCCCCGCGGCCGGCCCGAGAGATTCACCACGTCCAGGCGCGCGCCGTCCTCGCGGTGGAGGTGGAAGCGCTCGTACGTGTGCGTGTGCCCGGTCAGCACGACGTCCACGCCGCCGTCCACGAGCAGGTCCGCGAAGGGCGTCCCGTCCACGCGCAGGTTCCACAGCGAGGCCGCGGACTCGCGGTGCTTCGCCGAGGACTGCACGAAGGGATGATGCAGCACCGCGATCACGGGCCGCGGCTCGGCGGCGCGGATCTCCGCAAGCTGGGCGGTCAGCCAGTCCATCTGGGCCGCGGCGCGTGATCCCGGCTCCAGCTCCGGCGGGCACGCGCCGCGCTCGCCGGCGTCGCCGTACACGAGGTCGTTCGTGTCCAGGAACAGGAACGTGGCGCCGCCGAGGTCCTTCCGGTAGTACATGCGCTCCGCGGAGAACCGCGGGTCCAGCGCGCGCAGGTACGCGGCCGTGTGCGCGCGCGCCGCGGGGTCCTCGTTGTTGTGCACCTCGTGGTTGCCCACGCCCACCAGGTACGGCAGCTCCGGAGCGATCGCCAGGATCTCGTCCGTGAGCCGGTGGAACTGGTCCGTGTGGCGGCCGTCGTTCACGATGTCGCCCGTGTCGATGACGAACGCCAGGTCGCCGTGGTCCCGTTCCCACTCCACGATGTGGCGCATCAGCTGCTGCCACTCGCCGTCCGCCAGCGCGCGCTGGTCGCCGAACGCCGCGAAGCGGAAGAGCCCCTCGGCCGCCACCGCCTCCGCCACCGCGGTCTCCGCCGCGGGCCTGTCCAGCGGCTCCACCGGGAGGTCCGAGCCCTCGGGCCAGTCGTAGTCGTCCGTCTCCCAGGGCCAGTCCACCGCGGGCGCCCGCGCCGGCGAAAGCAGGGCGGCGACTCCGGCCAGCGCCACCGCCGCCGCCCAGCCCGCCCTTGACCGCCGGCCGTCCCGTCGAGGAAGGTTCATCGCGTTCCTCCGTCCCGCCGGGAGCCTTCCCGCCGGACGCGCACCCTGTCAACCGTTCGCGAGGCCCGCATGGAACCCGGCGATCGTCCGCGAGGCCCGCTCGAGCGCTTCCTGGGGTTGTTCGCCGAGGTGCGGGCCGGCGAGGGCGCCACCGTCCTGCTGCTGGCGCTCAACGTGTTCCTCCTGCTCACCACGTACTACCTGATCAAGCCGGTGCGCGAGGCGCTGATCCTGGAGGGCGGCGGCGCGGAGCTCAAGGCATACACCACGGCGGGACAGGCGTTCCTCCTGCTGTTCGCCGTGCCGGCGTACGCGCGCCTCGCTTCGCGCTTCCCCCGGCGAACGCTCATCGACGTGGTCACCGTGTTCTTCGCGGCCTGCCTCGTGGGCTTCTGGCTGCTCGCGAAGGCCGGCATCCCGTACCTCGGCGTGGCGTTCTTCCTGTGGGTGGGCATCTTCAACCTGATGGTCATCGCGCAGTTCTGGTCCTTCGCGAACGACGTGTACACCCCGGAGCGCGGGAAGCGCCTCTTCGCGATCGTGGCGTTCGGCGCCTCCTTCGGCGCGGTCGCGGGGAGCTGGGTGGCGAACCGGCTGATCCGCGCGGTGGGCGTGGAGGAGATGCTCGTCGTGTCGGCGGCGCTGCTGCTGGTCTCGCTCCTGCTCACGCACGCGGTGGACGACCGCGAGCGCGGCGCGGCGCGCGGCGGCGCCCCGGCGCCCGTGGAGCCGCTGGCGGCCGGCGGCGCGTTCCGCCTCGTGACCGGCAGCCGCTACCTGCTGCTGATCGCGATCCTGATGGCGCTCCTGAACTGGGTGAACACCACCGGGGAGTACGTGCTCGGCCGCGTGGTGGCGGCGGAGGCGGCCCGGCACCTCGGCGACGGCATGTCCGAACGGGACTGGATCGGCGCGTTCTACGCGGACTTCTTCCTGTACGTGAACCTGGCCGGCGTGCTGCTGCAGCTCTTCCTCGTGTCGCGCATCCTGAAGTACCTGGGCGTGCGCGTGGCCATCCTCGTGCTGCCGCTGATCGCGCTCGGCGCGTACACGCTGCTGGCGTTCTGGCCGGTGCTGGCGGCCGTGCGCTGGGCGAAGACCGCGGAGAACGCCACGGACTACTCGCTGCAGAACACCGTGCGCAACGTGCTCTTCCTGCCCACGACGCGCGAGGAGAAGTACAAGGCGAAGCAGGCCATCGACACGTTCTTCGTGCGCGCGGGGGACCTGCTCTCCGCGGCGCTGGTCTGGGTCGGCACGGTGCCACTGACGCTCGCCACGCGGGACTTCGCCCGCGTGAACCTGGTGCTCGTTGCGGCGTGGATCGTCGTGGCGGTGGCGATCGGGCGGGAGTACCGTCGGATGACGGAGGCGGCGTGAGGCCGACAAAGAAGACATGCCGATCGAGTATTCCATCCACCCCGAGCACCGCCTGGTCGTGGCGCGCGTCCACGGGAAGGTGACGGACACGGAGGTCTTCGACTTCCAGCGCGCCGTGTGGTCGCGCGAGGACGTGCAGGGGTACGACGAGCTCGTGGACACGTCCGGGTTGGAGGACCTGCAGCTGCCGTCCGTGGGACGCATCCGGGACTTCGCGGCGTTCTCGGCCACCATGGATGTACCGTCCGCGGCGTCGCCCACGAAGATCGCCATCCTCGCGCCGCAGGACTTCGCGTTCGGAGTCGCGCGCATGTACGAGGCCCACCGCGAGGCGGACCCGGCCGGGATGAAGCGCGTGGCCGTGTTCCGCACCCTCGACGAGGCGCTGGCCTACCTCGGGCGGGATCGCCTGCCCGGGCCCACGGACGGTGCGTAGGCTCGCGGTGGAGGAGGCGGTACTCCGCGAGATCGCGGCCGGGGTGGTCGGGGAGACCGGCGAGGCGTTCTTCCAGGAGCTCGTCCGGCACCTGGCGCGCGCGCTCGACACGAAGTGCGTGTGGGTCACGGAGTGGCTGGAGTCCGGGCGGCGGCTCCGCGCGCTCTCCTTCTGGGTGGCTGACGGCTTCCACGGCGACTACGAGTACGGCATCGACGGGACGCCGTGCGAGGCGGTGGTGGATGACCGGCGGCTCGTCCACGTGCCGGATCGTGTGCTGGAGCTGTACGCGACGGACCCGACCTGGAGCCGCTCGGCGCCGTGAGCTATCTCGGCGTTCCGCTGCTCGACACGGACGGCGGCGTGCTCGGACACCTGGCCGTCATGGACGACCGGCCCATGCCCGAGGATCCGGACAAGATCGCGGTGTTCCGCATCTTCGCCAGCCGGGCGGCCGCGGAGCTGCGGCGCCTGCGGCGCGACCGCGCGCTGCGCGAGCGCGAGGAGGAGCTGCGCCGGCTGTTCGAGAGCGCCATGGACGCCATCCTGGAGCTGGACGGCGAGCTGCGCGTGACCCGCGTGAACGCGGCGGCGGAACGGGTCTTCGGCCGGACGGCCCCGGATCTCGTGGGCACCTCGTTCGGGCAGCTGCTCACGGCGGAGTCGCGCGGGAAGCTGGTGTATCTCGTGCAGGATCTGGGGCGGCGCACGGCGGAGCGGCGGTCGCAGTGGATCCCGGACGGGCTGGACGCGGTGCGCGCGGACGGGCGCACGTTCCCCGCGGAGGCCACGATCTCGCGCTTCGACGTGACCGGCCGGCCGGCGTTCGCGCTGATCCTGCGCGACATCGACGAGCGGGTGGACGCGGAGCGCCGCATCCGGGCGCTCCTCGCGGAGGCCGACTCGCTGCGGGACGAGCTGGGCGCGCTGCACGGCTTCGACGACATCGTGGGCGAGAGTCCCGCGCTGCGCCGCCTGCTCGCCGACGTGGAGCGCGTGGCCGGCGAGGACACCACGGTGCTGATCACGGGAGAGACCGGCACCGGGAAGGAGCTGATCGCGCGGGCGATCCACCGGCGGAGCGGGCGCGCGGCGAAGCCGCTCGTGGCGGTGAACTGCGCGGCGATCGCGGCGAACCTGCAGGAGAGCGAGCTCTTCGGACACGAGAAGGGGGCGTTCACCGGCGCCGTGCAGCGACGCGACGGTCGCTTCGTCCTGGCGGACGGCGGCACGATCTTCCTGGACGAGGTGGGCGAGATGCCGATGGACCTGCAGGCGAAGCTCCTGCGGGTGCTGCAGGACGGCGAGGTGCATCCGGTGGGCGCGGCGCGGGCGCGCGCCGTGGACGTGCGCGTGGTGGCCGCGACCAACCGTGATCTCGAGCGGATGGCGGCGGAGGGCACGTTCCGCGCCGACCTCCTCTACCGGCTCAACGTGTTCCCGCTGCACATGCCCCCGCTGCGCGAGCGCGGCGACGACGTGGCGCTGCTGGCGGAGACCTTCGCCCGGAAGCTGGCGGCACGGCGGGGACGCGAAGCGGCGCCGCTGACCCCGGAGGATCGCGCACGGCTGAAGCGCTACGACTGGCCCGGCAACGTGCGCGAGCTGCAGAACGTGATCGAGCGCGCTTGGATCACGTCCGTGGACGGGCGGCGGCTGAACCTCGAGCGCGCGCTGCCGCGCGCCGTCGGCGAGGCGGCGGTGCCGCCGGATCCCGCGGAGGATCGCGTGCTCACCGCGCCGGAGATGGAGGCGCTGGAGCGCGCGAACATCCGCCGCGCGCTGGACGCGGCGGGGTGGAAGGTGTCCGGCCCGGGCGGCGCCGCGGAGCGGCTGGCGTTGAAGCCGAACACGCTGGCTTCCCGGATGAAGGCCCTGGGGATCGAGCGACCCGGGAAGCCCGGGGAGTAGGCAGCCGGCTCCCGGGATCTCAGGAGCGGAGGGCGCGTCTCCCGGGATCTCGCGAGGGACCCGCGCCGGCGCGAAGTCCGCAAGTCGTTCCCCGTCCGTCGCTTACAGGATTCGCGCCGTTCGGCACGGTTCTTCCTTTGGGTCCGGTCGTCCCGCGCATGGAGCGCGGGCATCGGACACGGAGGCACGACATGCAGGGCACGATGAAGATGGTGAACGGGCTCGACACGCAGCAGATGCACCAGACGATCGCGGCGATCACGGCGCAGCCCGCGCTGGCGCGGTTCCAGTTCCGCGCGGCGAACCGGTGGATGGGCGGCGGCGAGAACGTGTCCACCATCCGGGACTTCCACGGCGCGGGCCGCGAGGACGATTCGCGCACCGAGCCGTTCGTCTTCACGAACGGCGAGCCGCCCGTGCTGCTGGGGAACAACGAGGGCGCCAACCCGGTGGAGTTCCTGCTGCACGCGCTGGCCGGGTGCGTGACCACCACGTTCGTGCTGCACGCGGCGGCGCGCGGCGTGCGGATCGAGTCCATCGACACGCGGCTCGAGGGGGACCTGGACCTGCGCGGGCTCCTCGCGCTGGATGACACGGTCGGTCCGGGCTACGAGGGCATCCGCATCCGCATGGACGTGAAGGCGGACTGCCCGGACGACGAGCTGGAGGCCCTGATGGAGTTCGCGCGGCAGCACTCTCCGGTCTGCCAGACGGTGTGCCGGCCCGTGCCCGTGACGGTGGAGCGCGTGTTGAACGGACACGCGCGGTGAGGCGGGACGGCGCATCCCCCGGGGCGGGTGACCGCCCCCGGGGGACGGCGTCGATTGCGGCCCGGCGCCGGCCGGGGCGATACTCCCCCCGCGGGGGGGCCGATGAAGCGCAGCCTGGCGCATGTGAGCGTGGTGGTGCGCGACTACGACGAGGCCATCGCGTTCTACACGGAGCGGCTGGGCTTCCGGCTCGTGGAGGACACAGAGGTCGCGCCGGGGAAGCGGTGGGTGCTCGTGGCGCCGTCGGCGGCGGGAGGCTCGTGCGTGCTGCTCGCGCGTGCCGCCACGCCGGAGCAGGCGAGCCGCGTGGGCAACCAGACCGGGGGACGCGTGTTCCTCTTCCTGCACACGGACGACTTCCGCCGGGACTTCGAGGCGATGAGCGCGAAGGGCGTACGCTTCGTCCGTGGCCCGCGCGAGGAGGGCTACGGGACGGTGGCCGTGTTCGAGGACCTCTACGGGAACCTCTGGGACCTGATCCAGCCGCGGGCGGTGCCGGCGTGAGGGCGGCGCGGTGGGCCGTGCCGGCGCTGGCGCTCGCCGCGTCCGGGTGCGTCTTCTCGGACGACGAGCCCTCCGAGGGCGTGCTGCTCTGGGCGGCGCGCCAGCGCTGGGAAGCGCGCGGGCCGGCGGAGTACACGGTGCGGGAGCACGTGTCGTGCTATTGCCTGTGCCCCGGCCCGTTCACCCTGATCGTGCGCGAGGGCGAGCCGCCCGGCGTCACCGACGTGCAGCCGCATCCCGGCATCCCGGATGAGGAGCTCGAGGCGGCGGCGCGGCAGTGCGCGCGCACCGTGGACCAGCTCTTCGACCTGCTGGAGTCCCAGGTCGGCGAGGCGGACCGGTTCCATGCCGAGTACGACGCGGAGCTGGGATACCCCACGCTCATCGAGATCGATCCGGAACGACGGATCGCGGACGAGGAGATCCACGTGCAGCTTTCCGGCCTCGCACCCCTCGGGCCGGAGTGACGGGCGCCGTGTGCGCCGGGAGGGGAGAATGAGGCGGTCGATGAGGCTCGTGGCGGCGCTTGCGGTCGTGGTCGTTGCGGCGGCGGCGGCCGGCGCCCGCGAGCCGGTGGTCGGGCTTCCGTGCGAAGGATGCGAGATCGTCTTCGAGGGGATGCCGGCGGAGATTCCCGCGAAGGCCCGCATCGCGTCCGCGGACGAGCCCGGGGAGGCGCTCGTGATCGACGGCGTGGTGACGGATGCCGCGGGGAAGCCCGCGGCCGGGATCATCGTGTACGCGTACCACACCGACGCGAAGGGGATCTACCCGGAGGCGGACACGCGGCACGGCCGGCTGCGCGCGTGGGCGCGGACGGACGCGGAAGGACGCTACCGCTTCGACACGATCCGCCCGGCGAGCTACCCCGGCACGTCGATCCCGCAGCACGTGCACATGCACGTGATCGAGCCGGGGCGGTGTACGTACTTCATCGGGGACGTGCTTTTCGACGACGACCCGAACCTCGGCGCGCGGGACCGCGAGCGCGCGCGGAACGGACGCGGCGGACCCGGCGTGGCCGTGCCGGCGAAGGACGACGCCGGCGTGTGGCACGCCACGCGGGACATCCGGCTCGGCGCGAACGTCCCGGGCTACCCGTGAAGGCGCACTTCATCCTGTACGTGGCGGACCAGGCGCGGAGCGCGTCGTTCTGGGCGAGGGTGCTGGAGCGCGCGCCCGTCCTGGACGTTCCGGGCATGACGGAGTTCGCGCTGGGCGAGGATGCCGTGCTCGGGCTCATGCCCGAGGCGGGCATCCGGCGGCTGCTCGGGGAGCGGCTGCCGGATCCCGCGCGCGGGCGCGGAGTTCCGCGGGCGGAACTGTACGTGCACGTGGCGGACCCGGCGGCGGCGCATGCCCGGGCGCTTCGCGCCGGGGCGGTCGAGCTGTCGGCGCCGGCGCCCCGGGACTGGGATGCGGTGGTCGGCTACTGCCTGGATCCGGACGGCCATGTCCTGGCCTTCGCCGGCGCGCCGCCGGAGGAGTAGGATGGCTGCCTCGGTCGCCGCCCCGTCCGTCCCCGATCGAGGTGGAACATGCGGGCAGTGCTTCCCGCGGGTGCGGTCCTGGTCGTCCTGGTCGTCCTGGCCGCGGGCTGCAGCACGTACCGGGAGCCGCCGCCGGCGGACATCGTGCCGGGGCGGGTGGAGCGCGGGGACCGCGTGCACATCCTCACGAAGGACGGCGAGCGGTTCCACGCGATCGTGGACTCGGTGGAGGACGGCTGGGTGATCGTGCGCGACAAGGAGTACCGCTACCAGGACGGCGTGCAGGCGGAGGCGCAACGCGCACGGGACCGCTACGCCCTGGCCGACCTGGCGTCCATCCTGGTCCAGGGCCCGGCGCGTCTCGACCGCAAGGCCGTGCTCGTCGGGCTGATCGCGCTCTCCGTGCTGAGCTGGATCATGGCGCCGGTGTACGTGGAGTGACGCGCGGACCGGCCCCGGCGACGCCCGCCGACCGCATCGAGATCTCCACGGATCCGTCCCGCCTGGACGTCGACGCGATCCATGCGTATCTCCGCCGCTCGTACTGGGCGCAGGGGATCCCGCGCGACATCGTGGCGCGCTCGATCGCGAACTCCCTCTGCTTCGGCCTGTACGAGGGCGGCGCGCAGGTCGGCTTCGCGCGCGTCGTGACGGACACGGCCACCTACGCCTACCTGTGCGACGTGTACGTGCTGGAGTCGCACCAGGGGCGGGGTCTGGGCAAGCGGTTGATGGAGGCGGTGATGGCGCACCCGGACCTGCAGGGGTTGCGCCGCTTCACGCTGGCCACGCGCGACGCGCACGGACTCTACCGGCGCTACGGCTTCGCGCCGCCCGCGAACCCGGCGGGGCACATGGAGATCCGCGTGCCGGACATCTACCTCCGGGACCGCCCGGCGGACGAGGCATCGCGATGAATCCCCCGATCGATCCGCGCGTGGACGTGGGGCACGTGCACCTGAAGGTGGCGGACCTCGAGCGCGCGCTGCGTTTCTGGCGCGACGTGCTGGGATTCGAGGTCACGCAGCGCATGGGCGCCGGCGCGGCGTTCCTCTCCGCGGGCGGATACCACCACCACATCGGGCTCAACACGTGGGAGAGCCGGGGCGGCGCGCCGCCGCCCGTCCGGAGCACGGGGCTGTACCATGTGGCCGTCCGGTACCCGGATCGCGCTTCGCTCGCGGACGCGCTGCGGCGCCTGCGCGCCGCCGGGATCCCGCTGGAGGGCGCGGCCGACCACGGCGTCAGCGAGGCGCTGTACCTGCGCGATCCGGACGGCAACGGCGTGGAGCTGTACGTCGACCGGCCGCGGGAGCGGTGGCCGCGCGACGCCGACGGATCGCTGGCGATGGTCACGCTCCCGCTGGACCTCGACGCCCTGCTCGAAGCCACCTGACCGAAAGGAACGCCGCGACCCATGACGATCGTCCGCACCGCCGTGCTGCTGGTGTGCTCCAACGTGTTCATGACGTTCGCCTGGTACGCGCACCTGCGCGATCTCCGCACGCGGCCGCTGATCGTGGCCGTGCTGGCCAGCTGGGGAATCGCGTTCTTCGAGTACGTGCTGCAGGTGCCGGCGAACCGGATCGGGTACGGCGTGATGTCCCTGCCGCAGCTCAAGGTGCTGCAGGAGGTGATCACGCTGGCCGTGTTCGTCCCCTTCGCGGTCCTCTACATGCGGCAGCCCGTGAAGCTGGACTTCCTGTGGGCGGCGCTGTGCCTCGTGGGTGCGGTGTACTTCGTCTTCCGGAAGTGACGGCCGGCGCCGCGCCGCGGTATCGTGCCGGCCGGGAGGTGCCGCATGGGGCGCGAGTCACGGGTCCTGTTCTGGGCGGTCGTGGTCGGCGCGGTGGCGTTCGCCGCGGGCTTCTTCGGACCGATCGTGTTCGCGCCCGACGCGAACCAGGGACCGCTGCTCGGCATCTTCATCACCGGACCGGCCGGATTCGTGGCGGGCGCGCTGTACGGGATCTGGCGGGAGTGGCGGCGGCCGCCTGAGGTTGCGGCGCGCCCCGGGGCCGCGGGGGGCGCGGCGGCCCCGGCGGCGGACCGTCCGCTCCTGCAGCAGCCGATCCCGCGCGGGATCGTGATCGCGTGCGGGGTCATCCTCGGGGCGAACGGTCTCGCGTCCCTCGGCGAGGGGCGAGGTGCGGCGGCCATGATCGCGATCGCGGCGGCGCTCATCTACACGGGGATCAAGGGCGCCCTGCCGTACTGGTTCCGCCGCTGACGGGGGAGCGATGGCCGAGCTGAAGACGCGGAAGACGAGCGCGAGCCCGACGGCGTTCCTGGACGCCATCGAGGACGACGCGCGCCGCAAGGACTGCGCCGCGCTCGTGCGGATCATGAAGCGCGTGACGAAGGCGCCGCCGAGGATGTGGGGGCCGAGCATCGTGGGCTTCGGCAGCTACCACTACGTGTACGAGAGCGGCCGCGAGGGGGACTGGTTCCTCACGGGGTTCTCGCCGCGCAAGCGCGACCTCACCGTGTACATCATGGCGGGGTTCGACCGGTACGACGCGCTCCTGGAGAAGCTCGGCAAGCACGCCACCGGGAAGTCCTGCCTGTACCTGAAGCGCCTGGACGACGTGGACCTGGACGTGCTGGAGGAGCTGATCCAGGCGTCGGTGGAGCATCTGGCGAAGCGGTATCCCGCCGGCCGGGCGAAGGCGAAGTGACGGTCGCGTGATGGCGGCCACGGCCTGCTCGGCGCTGCTCGGGGTCGCGTGGAACGTGGTCGCGGTGAAGCTGATGCAGGGGCGGTTGGCGGACGCCCTCGGGTTCTCCTGGATGGCGGCCGGGGTGATCGCCGGCGTCACGGCCGGCCGGCTGACCGTCTGGTCGCGGCGACGCTGCGGCGGGCGCGAGCACCTGGGGTGGGGCGTGGCCACGTACTACTCCGGGATCATGGCGTACTGGGCGGCGTTCGTGGTGATCGAGCGTGTGCTGCTCGTGGCGCGCCATGGCGGCTGGACGGACTTCAACCTGGGGGATCACCTGCGGATGATCGCGCCGCTGCTCCTGCTCGGGACGCTGTGGCACGGGATCGTGCTGGTCCCGCTCGCGTTCGCTTCGCGCGCCCTCGTGTGGCGCGTGCACGAACGCTTCGGAGGATGACGTGGAGCCGTACGCGCCGCGACGCATCCAGAGGCACGAGACCCGCGCGCTCGGCGCGTGGCGGATCAAGGTCTACTCCGTGCGGGCCGGCGCGCGGCCGATGGACTGGGCGGGATTCGCGGCGGGCATGGATGCCGCCCTGGGGGAGCTCCCGGATCCGGACGGGGCGCGCGGGTGCCCGGGGCTGGGGTTCCTCATCGCGCACCAGGGACGCACCGGGGACTACGCGGTGATCGCGTGGTGGGACCGGGAGAACGAGCTGCCGCTGCGCGTCTTCGTCCGGCGGGGCGGGGAGGCGTGGCGTCCGGCGCGGGGGGACGAGTCGATCTGCGTGTGGGACCTCGAGATCCTCTGGGCGGAACGGCAGGCATGGGTGGCGACGATGCTCACGCCGGGCGGCGGCGGGGCGGAGGCGTACCTGGCGCGGGAGGCGCGGGGCGCGGCATGAGCGCGGGGCGTGGAGGGACGGAAGCGGAGCTGGGCATGCTGGGGGAGGCACTGGCTCGCCTGGAGGACGGGTTCGCGCGGCTTCCCGCGGCCGACGGGGACGCGGACACCGCGGCCATGCGCGACGCGCTGCTCGCCGCGGCCGAACGACTGCAGGACAACTACCCTTACCACCATCCGCTGTACGCAGGGCAGATGCTGAAGCCGCCGCACCCGGTGGCGCGCCTGGCGTACGCGCTGGCCATGACCTTGAACCCGAACAACCACGCGCTGGACGGCGGCCGGGCCAGCTCCGCCATGGAGAAGGAGGCGGTGGCGGACCTCGCGCGCATGTTCGGCATGGACGAGCACCTCGGGCATCTCTGCGGCGGGGGCACCATGGCGAACTTCGAGGCGCTGTGGGTGGGGCGGGAGCTGCGGCCGGGGAAGGCGGTGGCGGCGTCGGCGCTGGCGCACTACACGCACTCGCGACTGTCCGCCGTGCTCGGCGTGCCGTTCCGGTCCGTGCCGGTGGACAAGCGCGGACGGATGGACGTGGACGGACTGGCGGACCTCCTGCACGGCGGCGACATCGGGACCGTGGTGGTCACGCTGGGCACCACGGCGGCGGGGACGGTGGACCCTCTGCCGGAGGTCCTCGGCGTGTGCCGCGAGCGCGACGTGCGCGTGCACGTGGATGCGGCCTACGGCGGGTACTTCATGCTCTCGGAATCGCTCGAACCTGCCGTGCGACGGGCTTTCGACGCGATCGCCGGCGCCGACTCGATCGTCGTGGATCCGCACAAGCACGGACTGCAGCCCTACGGCTGCGGGTGCGTGATCTTCCGCGATCCGTCCGTGGGGCGCTTCTACCGGCACGATTCGCCGTACACGTACTTCACGTCGAAGGACCTGCACCTCGGCGAGATCTCGCTGGAGTGCTCCCGGCCGGGCGCGGCCGCGGTGGCGCTGTGGACCACGATGCGGATGATGCCGCTGGTGCGCGGCGGCGCGCTGGCGCGGTCGCTGGACGCGGGGCGGGCGGCGGCCCTGGCGCTGCACGACGCCCTGCGGGACGACGCGCGCTTCGCGCCGCTCATGCCGCCGTCGCTGGATATCGTGAACTGGGCGGTGCGCGCGGAGCGGTCGTCGGAGGCGTCCGCGCGGGCGCGGGCCGTGTTCGAGGCGGCCGCGGCGCGGGACCTGCACCTGGCGGTGGCGGCCTACCCGCGCGCGCTGGCGGTGGAGGCGGAGGCGGTGTCGGTGTGGGACACGGCGTCGCTCGAGTGCCTCCGGTCCTGCCTCATGAAGCCGGAGCATCGGACGTGGCTGCCGGAGATCCTGGCGCGGCTCCGGGCGGCCGCGGACGATGCCCTCGCGAGGCGGACGTGAGCCGGCCCGGGATGCCGGCGGGCGTGTACGACTGGGGGACGGCGCTCCCGGTGCTGCCGGCGGAGCGCCTGGTCCTTCGCCCCACGCGCCCGGACGACGCGGAGGATCTCTTCGCGCTGTTCTCCAACGAGGACGTTTCGCGGTACTGGAGCGAGCGCGCGTGGACCGACCCGCGCCGCGCCACGGAATACCTCGAGCAGATCGACCGGTGGTTCCGCGAGCGCGACGGCTTCCAGTGGGCGGTGGCGCTGAAGGAGGACGACCGCCTCGTGGGCACGTGCACGCTGTTCCAGTTGTACTGGAGGCATCAGCGCGCGGAGATCGGCTACGCCCTGCAGCGGCGCCTGTGGGGACGCGGTCTGATGACGGAGGCGCTGACCGCGCTCTTCGACTTCGCGTTCGGCAAGCTCGGGCTGCACCGCCTGGAGGCGGACGTGGAGCCGCGGAACGAGAAGTCCCTGGCCATCCTGGATCGCATGGGCTTCCGGAGGGAAGGGCTCCTGCGGGAGCGGTTCCGCGTGGAGGACGAGGTGCAGGACTCGCTCATCCTGGGGCTGCTGAAACCGGAGTGGGAAGCGAGGCGCCGGTGAGCGCGGTGCGGATCGTGACGCCGGCGGCGCGGCACGAGGCGGCGTTCCTGGCCGCGGTGCAGCGGAGCCGGAAGCTGCACGGGAGCCTCGTGTCCCCGCCGAGGACGCCCGCGGAGTACCGCCGCTGGCTGAAGCGCGTGGACGGACGCACGCACGTGAGCTTCCTCGTGGTGCTGGGGGACGACCCGTCCGAGCTCGCGGGGGTGGTGAACATCTCGGAGATCGTGCGCGGCGTGTTCAAGAGCGGGTACCTCGGGTACTACGCGTTCGTGCCGCACGCGGGGCGCGGGCTGATGAAGGCGGGGCTGACCCGGGTGATCGCGCGGGCGTTCGGCCCCATGCGGCTGCACCGGCTGGAGGCGAACATCCAGCCGGGGAACGATGCGTCGATCGAGCTCGTGAGGCGGCTGGGCTTCCGGCGCGAGGGGTACTCCCCGCGGTACCTGCGGATCGCGGGGAGGTGGCGTGACCACGAGCGGTGGGCGATCGTGAAGGAAGCATGGTCTGCCCGGCCACCCTTGGCCATGGCAAGGGGAGAAACTCAGTTCGTCGAGCAGGGTTCCAAGGGTAACCGGTCCCGAAGGCCCTTGTCGGATATCCGCCGTGTGTGAAATTGTGTACTCCACACCGGAGGCGGCCAGGGGATGGGGGATCGCAGACGGAAGCAGGGCGGAGCGCAGTGGGTTCGAGGGCTCGGCGTCGTCTTGGAGCCGCTGGTCGTGGCCATCGAGAGAGTCGGCCTCCCCGGCGTGGTGCTGCTTCTGGCGTACTTGTTCGTGACAAGGTACGCATCCGCGGACCAGAAGAGGGAGATCGTTGACCTGTACGTCCTCGGCAAGGGCCTCGAGGACACGACGCGGCTACTCGTCGTCGGAGCACTTGGAGCGTTGATCATCCTCGCTCAGGGCATGGTCTGCAGCCGCCGGCAGGCAGCAATGCAGCGCGAGATAGACCGGTTGGCAGAATGGAAGACCGCTCATCAGCAGGCCTTGACGGGGTCGTCCCTTCATCCATCGCGCGGAAGGGGGAAGTGACAGTGCCGGTAATGGCCGTCCTTGTGCTCTGCGGCGTGATCTATCTAGATCACCTGCGCAGACAGGCGGAGGATGTAAGTGTTCTCACATCGAAGTATCGCCTCTACGCTCTGCGGGACGCCCTGCGCGAACTGGCGATGCAGGGCGAGATCAGATCCACGAACTGGGTCTTCCAGTACCTAGACAGCTCGATTGCCCGAACGATCGCGTCGATGTCTCGGATAACCCTATTGCGTGTAGGGATCGCGGCAATCCTTTATCGGGACGACGACGGACTCAGACGTGCTCGGGCGCATCTTCAGCAAGAGCTTGAGAAGACCGCCAATGAGACGCTGGCACGCATCCACCTTGAGTATGTTGTCGCGGTCGGGCTGGCCGTTCTGGAGAGGTCCGTGAGTGCTTGGTTCGTGCTGCACGCCGCGCCGAATCTCTTTGCGTTGTCTAGGCGAGTCTCGAGTGCCATGGAGTACCCAACCGAGATCCCGGAGACCTCGACCCTGACCGAATTCGCTCCCGCCTAACCGGAGGAGTGCTTCGTGAAGCATGCTCAGCTTGACTGGGTGCTGGCACTCTTGGCGATCCGGCCTCTTGATCGGGTACAGCTTATGAAGGCCCTCTTCCTGGTCTGGAGACGCTCGGGGAATCGATGGGTGCCGTTCCGATTCGTGCCCTACCTCTACGGGCCATTCAGTCCTGATGTCTACTCGGCTGTCGAAGAGGGAGAAGCGAGGCAACTGATCAAGACGGCTACTCCAGCTGGTCGTCGAAGCGCTTACGAGATCACCGATGCCGGACGTCGTCGCGGTCAAGCCGTGCTTGAGGCTCTCTCTGACGCGACCCTCGTCGCCCTCGTTGAACAAACGGTCGCAGAGGTGGCGTCCAAGACCTTTCATGAGTTGCTTCAGGACGTGTACGAAGAGGCACCGGAGTTCAGTACGCGATCTGTGTTAAGGGCGCGCGGCGGATGATCGTCCAGAGCGGCATCGTGGAAGGTCCTTGTCAAGGCTCGCTGTCGGGGAGAAGGGCTTCGCCAGACACGAGTGGGGAGATGCTCCGTCGGTTCGTCGCCGCCGCAGATCACATGAAACCGAACACGAGCGGGAACCCGATCACCACGATCGCCGCCCACACGGCGTAGACCGGCAGGTAGTTCGTCTGCCACCGCTCCAGCGCGGCGAACGAGCCGCGCCCGCGCAGGAAGCCCACATAGAGCACCGCGGACCAGCCCAGGTTCACGAGCAGGATCACGTTCTCGCCCAGCGCCGCCACGCGGTTGGGCGTGAAGCCGAACTCCGTGATGCGCGCGGCGATGGCCCAGAGCGCCACGACGTCCGCGAGCAGCGCGCTGACCAGCAGCACGACCGTGAGGACGTCGAAGGGCCCCGGGGGCGACTGCGGGTCGCGGGCGGAGACCGAGTACAGCAACAGGCCGAGCACCACCACCAGCAGGAGATCGAAGGCGATGAGGATCTCCCGCTCGATGTCGATGCCGCGGCCGGTCCACAGGAGCGTGGCGAGGTACGTGAGGAGCAGCGCGGCGAAGAGCGGCGTGAACAGGCGCGTGAGCACCGGCGCCATGTTCTCGATGACGCTCTGCTTCGCCTCGACGAGCCATGCGGCAACCAGCACCGCCCCCGACGCGCCGCACGGCAGGATCCACGACTGGAAGAACGGCTCCGCGTCCACGCCGATGGCCTGGAAGATCATCATCATGAAGGCCGTGAAGACGCCGCCGCCCAGCGCGATCAGCACGTAGTAGATGAACAGCTCGCCGGAGAAGCGGATGAAGTCCATCCGGCCGGAGACGTCGGCCCAGCGATTGCCGGCGTACGCGACCCCCACGCCGATCCACAGCGCGATCGGCAGGTGCAGGATCGTGAGGACCTCCGTGTGCCCGTCCGGGGCGAAGGGATACGCGTTCGCGAACACGCCGGCCGCGAGGAACGCCGCGCCGAGCCAGCGGATCGCGCCGGCGGCGAGGCGACGCTTCCAGGCGAAGTAGCCGGTGAGGAAGGGGAGCACGAAGAGGCTGACGTTGCGGAGCTGGGCGCCCTCCGCCGGGATCAGGTGCACGCCGAAGCGGGTGACGAGGGCCGCCGCCACGGCGAGCGCGAAGACGACCGCCGTGTCGGTGCGGCCGCGCGCGGCGGATCCCGACGGGTCCGCGGGGACCACGACGAGCTGCTTCCAGAGGCGGTCCGAGTGCTCGCGCGCGAACTCGCGCGAGAGCTCGTCGAGGGCGCCCATCCGCTTCACGGCCACGAGGAACGCCTCGTCGTCCGCGAGGCCGGCGTCCGTGAGGCCGGCGATCTGCTCGCGCAGGTGGTCCTCCAGCTCCGCGACGTCCACCGCGTGGATGGCCTGCCGGCGGTGGAGGTAGCTGCGCCACAGGGCGATCTGCTCCTCCAGGGATGCGGTGAGCGCGGGGTTCGACATGGGTCAGGCCACCCGGGGGAGAGGGGGAAACGACGAGCGCGTGAGGGTCGGGACGGGGACGGAGAGCGATTGCCAGATGCCGCGCAGCGTGGAGTCCACGGCCTGCCACTGCCGCCGCTCCTCGGCAAGCTGCGCGCGGCCTTCCCGCGTGATCCGGTAGTACTTCCGGCGGCGCCCGCTCTCCGCGACCTGCCAGTACGCCTCGATGTAGCCGAGCCGCTCGAGTCGGTGCAGCACGGGGTACAGCATCCCGTCCGTCCACTCCATGCGACCGCCGGACAGCTCGCGGACGCGCTTGAGGATGGCGTACCCGTAGCTGTCCGCCTCGGCCAGGATGGCCAGGACGATCGGCGTGGAGGAGGCGGCGATCAGGTCCTTGTTGATGCCCATCGTTCTCCCCCGAGCCCGCGCGGGCGAAGCGCCGTGTCAGCGGCCTGCAGGGGGACCGACCGTGGGCCGGCCGGCCGCCCCGCCGCGCGTCTACGTAGAGGCACTATACATAACGGCACAAGGTATGTCAAGCCAGGGGAGGGACCGGGAGGGGGGTATCCGGTCGCCGTTCCGAGCCCGGGGTCCCCGCGGGGCGGCGGCGGACCTCAGACGTCGTCGATGCGGTGGGTCTTCTTCAGCCAGCGGGCGATCCCGTAGAGAACGGTCAGCCCGCCCCAGGCGAGGGCGATGCGGCGAAGGTCCGGGCCGGCGGCGGCGCTCCCGGCCCAGGTCACGCGCTCGTACGCCAGCAGCGCCAGCACGGTGACCGCCCACGCGTACGTGGAGCCGTACTCCTTGCGGATCACGCGGCGCCAGTGGAAGCGCATGCCGCGCATGGTCTCGCCGAGGCCGGCGAGGCGCGGGAAGAAGCGCGGGACGCGGCGGCGGTAGTCCTCGTAGGCCGCGCCGAAGCGGCGGCCCAGGTACTCCTCCTCCGCCGCGGTGATGCAGAGGTACGCCACCAGGAAGAACGGCACGCCCACGAGCCAGCCGATCGTGGAGTTCAGCACGAGGAACAGGCCCAGGTAGACCAGCATGTTGCCGAGGTACAGCGGATTGCGACTGTGCGCGAAGAAGCCGTCCGTCACGAGATCGTCCGCGTAGATCTTCTTGTCCTTGCCGCCGCGGCGGATGTACGCCAGCCCGATCACCGCGGCGCGCAGCACCTGGCCCGAGAGCGCCGTGAGCACGCCGGCCAGGTTCAACCAGCGGTCCGTTCCCGGGGAACCGCCGAAGGGCAGCGGACGGGATGCGACCGCGAGCAGGAGGAACACGGCCGTGAAGACGAAGTCCCGCTTGCCGAAGAAGAAACGGCCGATGCGGACGACCGCGCCCGCGGGCGGCTCCACCGGCGCGGCGGCGGGACGCGCCGCGGCATCCTTGGCGACCGCGGGATCGCCGGCGCGCGCGCCGCTCACTTCATCGCCACCGTGGCGCAGAAGTTGTACCACTTGAAGAAGACGTCGATCTCCTGGAAGCCCACCTTCCGCAGGAGCTGCTTGTTCTCCTCGAGACGGTAGGGCACCAGCACGTTCTCCAGCGCCTCGCGCTTCTGCGCGATCTCCAGGTCGCTGTACCCGTTCCGGCGCTTGAACTCGTAGTAGTGCTTGATGAACAGGCGATTGAACGTGGAGTTCTCGCCCAGCACCTTCTCCACGAGCAGCAGGCAGCCGCCGGGGCGCAGGCCGTCGTAGATGGAGCGGACCAGGCTCTCGCGGTGCAGCGGGCGCACGAACTGCAGCGTCAGCACGAGCAGCACCACGGACGCGTTCTCGATCCTCAGGTCCAGGTTCAGGTCCGCGCAGCGCAGATCGAACGGGCGCGCGAACTTCGCCGCGGTCAGCTTCGCCTTCGCGCGCTCGAGCATCTCGGGGGACGAGTCCAGCCCCACGAAGCGGACGTCCACGTCCTTCGGCAGCGCGCGGTCGATCTCCAGGAACGTGGTGCAGGTGGAGCACCCCAGGTCCCAGACCGCGCTCCCGTCCTGCGCGTAGTCCGCCGCCAGCTCCGCCACCATGCGCTGGATCTCCGTGTAGAAGGGCACGGAGCGGTCCAGCATGTCGTCGAACACGGCGGCGGTGGCCTCGCCGAAGTTGAAGTCGTCCACGCGCGGACGCTCCTCCGCGAAGAGACGGTCCGTGGGGTCGGTCGTGCGCCGCGGCGTGTCGCCCGGGCCGGCGGGGCCGCCGGGTCGCTTCGATTCCGTGGAGCTCATGCGGGGTTCCTCCGCGCGGCGGCGACGCCGCCATGGGTGCCGTCGCCGGCGTCGACCAGTCCCGGGCCGTTCCGCCCCGGGCCGAGCAAGCCCAGGCCGTTCACGAGGGTGCGGAAGGACTCCAGGTCGATCTGCTGGAAGCCGTCCGAGAGCGCCTGGTCCGGCGCGGGGTGGATCTCCACCATCAGGCCGTCCGCGCCCGCCGCCAGGGCCGCCCGCCCGCACGGCTCCAGGATGTCCTTCCGCCCGAGCGCGTGGCTCACGTCCACGATCACGGGCAGGGAGGTCTCCTGGCGAAGCAGCGGGATGGCCGCGATGTCCAGCGTGTTGCGCGTCCACGGCTCGAAGGTGCGGATGCCGCGCTCGCACAGCACCACCGCCTCGTTCCCGGCGGACAGGATGTACTCCGCGGACAGCAGCAGCTCGTCCAGCGTGGCCATGAAGCCGCGCTTCAGCAGCACCGGCTTGCGCAGCCGGCCCACGGCCTTCAGCAGCTCCGTGTTGTACATGTTGCGCGCGCCGATCTGCAGCATGTCCGTGTGCTCGGCCACGATGTCCAGCGTGGACACGTCCAGCACCTCGGTGACCGTGGCCAGCCCGTACCGGTCCGCCGTCTCGCGCAGGATGCGCAGCCCTTCCTCGCGCAGACCCTGGAACGAGTACGGGTTCGTGCGCGGCTTGAAGGCGCCGGCGCGCAGGATCTTCGGTCCCGGCAGCGACGCGAGGCACGCCGCCACCGCGTCCATCTGCTCGGACGTCTCCACCGAGCACGGCCCCGCGAACAGCACCGGCACGCCCGCGCCCACGGCCACGTTCCGTACGAGGATGCCGCCGTCCGGCACCAGGTCCCGGCGCCGCACGCGCAGCGCCGCGCGGCGCTCGCGGTCCTGGATGTCCAGGGACGCCCGGAAGATGGCGGTGAAGATCTCGCGGATCTCGGCGGGGCCGAAGGCGCCGGGGCGGCCCGCGGTGAGCCGCTCCAGCATCTCGTCCTCGCGGCGGGGATCGTAGCCGTCGATCCCGTGCGAGCGCTTCTGCTCGGCGATCTCCAGCACGATCTCCGCGCGCTCCTGGATGAGCGCCAGGATCTCCTGGTTCAGGCGGTCGATCTCCCGCCGGAGGGCGGCGAGCTTGCTGTCGGTCAAGGGTTCGCTCCGGGGATCGGGCGTGGCGGCGGTCCGGGGATGCTACCCCCTGGCGGGGGCGCGGACCAGAGCCTTCCGGGCGCGGGCGCCGGGGGTCCCCGACCGGCGGCGAGCGTCAGGCCTTGGTGGCCGTCATCGCCAGGAAGCTGGCGGACATGCGGCGGATCGTGGGTCCCACGAGGTAGCACATCCGGAAGAAGTCCGGGGCGGGGACCAGCCGCCAGAGCGTCTCGGAGACCTTCAGCCGGCCCAGGACGTCCTCGAGGTCGCTCTCCACCAGGGCCGGGAAGACCTCCGCCATGACCTCGACCTCGGGGCGGTCGGGCTGCTGGCGCACCGCGTCCCGCACCCTCGTGAACATCCGGTGGAAGGGATGTTGCGCGTCCGAATACGGGTAGGCGTGCACGGTGTTCGCGGCGAGGTCGGCCAGGGCCACCAGCTTCGTGAGCGCCGCGGAGGTCCGGCGCGCGTCGTGGTGGCGCATGATCACCTCCTGGAGGGACGGATCCAGCCCCCACTTGCGCGCGATGCGCCCGCCGATCGCCTGGTGGTCCATGTCGCCCATGATGGAGCGCTCCACCGCGACCGTGGACTCCGCCCAGAGCTTGCCCTGCCCGTCCGCCTCCTTCACGCCCTGCTCCACGAGCGGGTCCATCATCAACAGCGCGTCCTCGAAGCAGAGCGCCATCGTGACCTTGCCGATGTCGTGCAGGAGGCCGGCGGTGAACGCGTCGTCGGACGGCTTCGGCTCCAGCTTGTCCCAGAGGTGCACGGTGCGCAGCGCATCGAGCTGCGGATCCTCGAGCCCGTAGCGCTCCAGCTCCGTGCGGTCCTGCGGGGTCTGTGACTGCGGGTCGGCCACCACGCTCAGCAGCTTCGCGAAGAAGCCCGTGGCCACGGAGTGGCGCCAGAACTGGTCGATACGTGCCGCGTCGACCTTCTTGAACAGGCGCTGGATGGTGCACGCGAGCACGATGTCGCGGATGGTCCGCGCGCTCACCAGCGCCACGGCCTGCTCGATCGTGGTCACGCGGGCGCGGAAGCTGTAGTGCGCGCTGTTCAGGAGCGACAGGATCACCGTGCGCATCGGCGTGTCCGGGTCGATCGCCTGCGCCCACTTCCTCGGCGGATCCGTGTCTTTCAGCGCGGACACGCGGTGCTGCGTCTCCGGCAGCGACGGGAACATCGTCACGGAGTCCAGGCGGCGGTCCAGGTGCTGCGCGCGCTGCTCCGGCGTCATCGTGCCGAGGTCCATGTCCACGGAGATGTTGGACACGATGTGCTCCTTCACGAGCGGCCGGTAGAAGTCCGCCGTCGCCTCGTCCGCCGAGACCACGAGGCAGCCCAGGTCGCGGAGGTTCTTCAGCAGCCGGCGCGTGTCCTCCTCGGTCTCCGCCAATGGACGCCTCGGATCCAGGATGAGGATCGTGCGGATGCTGCCGCCGAGGAGCCGCACCACCATGTCCTGCTTGCCGGCGAGGCCGGGTCCCACGACGACGAGGCGGATCAACTCGCGGTGCTTGCGCAGGGCCAGGGCGAGGCTGGAGTAGTCCTGGCACACGATGTACTGGATCTGCTTGTCCGGCGGGAGCGGCTCGTTCTCCTTGCGGATGACCTCCACGAGGTGCACGAGGTGCTGCTTCGGCGCGAGCTTGTCGCCGAGGAGCACGAGGGCGTTCGACGTGCGGACGGCGGTCACGCTCAAGGGGCCGGTCCTCCGGATGGGTCCTGATCCCCTTTTCGGCGGTGAAGGCCGCGAAGTTGAGCGCAGGGCCTACAACCCGTGATTCCGCCGGGGGTTAGAGGGTCGCCACGCCCGATCGGCGCGGGCCGCGGGGGAAGGCCCGGTCCAGGGCCTCGCGGTCGGCGGCGGTGAGCGCGAGGTCGGCCGCGCCGCCGTTCTCCCGGACGTGGTCCGGGTCCGCCGTCTTCGGGATGGCGAACACGGACGGGTGCCGGATGAGGTAGGCCAGGATGACCTGGCGCGGCGTGGCCCCGTGCCGCGCGGCGACCTCGGCCAGGACGCGACCCTGCGCGGAGCCGGGGGCGGGGACGCCGCCGGCGTCGAAGGGCGTGTACCCCACCACCGCCACGCCGGCCGCCTCGCACGCCGGGAGGATGGCGTGTTCGATGGAGCGCTCGCCCAGGTGGTACAGGACCTGGTTGCAGGCGATGCGGCCGGGGCCGGCGATGCGGACGGCCTCCGCGAGGCGGTTCTCGTCGAAGTTGCTCACGCCGTAGGCGAGGATCCTGCCCGCGGCCTTCAACTCCTCGAACGCCGCGATCGTGTCCGCGAGCGGGTGCGGCCCCTGCCAGTGCAGGAGGTAGCAGTCCAGCCGGTCCGTGCGCAGCCGCGCGAGCGATGCCTCGCAGGAGCGGACGGTCCCCTTCCGCGACGCGTGATCCGGGCGGACCTTGCTCACGAGGAAGACCTCGTCGCGGCGGCCGGCGAGCGCTTCGCCCAGGAGCGACTCCACCTTGCCGTCGCCGTACAGCTCCGCCGTGTCCACGTGCGTCATGCCGGCGTCGAGCGCGGCGTGCACGGCGGCGACGGCGCGCGCGCGGTCGTCGTGCTCCATCTTCCACGTGCCGAGCCCCACGACGGGGACGTCGCGGCCGGTGGAACCGAAGGGGCGATGCGGAATCGTCATCGCGCGGCGAGGGCGCCGGCGGCGATGGCTGTTTCCACGTCGTGGATCTCCTTCGGGATGCCCGGCGTGAGGATCTCCGGGTCGCCGTCCGTGACGAGCACGTTGTCCTCGATGCGGATGCCGCCGAAGCCGCGGCCGCCGTTCCGGGCGAGGAAGCGCTCCGCGCGGTCGAAGTCCACGAAGTCCGCGAACTTCGCGCGGCGGTCCGGCGCGCGCAGCATCGCCGGCACGAAGTAGATGCCGGGCTCCACCGTGACCACCATGCCGGGCGCGAGGTCCAGGTCCATGCGCAGGAAGGAGAGGCCGGGCTGCGTGCTGCGCGTGCGGCCGGGCGCGTACAGGACGGCGTCGCCGAACGTGCGCAGATCGTGCACGTCCAGGCCGAGCTGGTGCCCCACGCCGTGCGGGAAGAAGACGGCGGCGGCGCCGCTCTCCACGCACGCCTCCACCGGCTGCTTCAGGAGGCCGAGCTCGCGGAGGCCCTCGGCGGCTGCG
The DNA here is from genome assembly GCA_964571855.1 of uncultured Gemmatimonadota bacterium. Taxonomy (GTDB): domain Bacteria; phylum ARS69; class ARS69; order ARS69; family ARS69; genus CAYYFX01. The sequence continues at coordinate 362,318 of CAZNDO010000001.1, read as the reverse complement.
CGGGTGGCGGCCAGGTGCACCTCCAGCCAGCGGACGCCCTTGCGCGCGGTGGCGATGGCCGCCTTCTGCGCGGCCAGCACGGCGGCGTACACCGCGCGCTGCTCCGGATCGAAGCGGCCGTTCGCCGGCCAGGCGCGCGTGACGTCCGAGCCCCAGCCGGTCTCCACCTCGGCTCCCGCGTCCACCAGGAGGAGGTCCCCGTCTTCCAGCGTGTTGCCGTGGTGGTGGTTGTGCAGCACCTCGCCGCGCACGGAGAGGATGGTGGGGTAGCACCACGTGGCGCCGTGGCGCGCGTAGACGGACTCCAGGATGGCGGCGAGCTCGCGCTCCGTGACGCCGGGGCGCGTGGCGGCCAGGATGGCAGCGAACGCCTCGCGCGTGGTGCCCGCGGCGCGGCGCATCTCCGCGATCTCGGGCGGCGCCTTGAGCAGGCGCAGCTTCGCGAGCGCGTCGCGCAGGGGCGGCGAGGCGATCTTCTCCGGGTCGTGGAAGTCCAGCGCGAGGCCCGTGATGCGGCGGATGCGCTCCGTGGTGCGCGCGTCCGACACGGCCACCGAGTGCAGCTCGCGCCCGCGGCGCAGCGCCTGGACCTCGGCCTCGACCTTCTCCACCGGGCGGATGTCATCCACGCCGAGCCGCTCGCGCAGCTCGTCGAAGGACGGGCGCGGGCCCATCCACAGCGCGTCCACCTCGGTGCGCTCGTGCAGGAACAGCGTGACGCGCCCGTCGTCCGGATCGAGGAACGCGCAGGCGTCCGGCTCCAGCGGCGGGAAGAGGAGGAGGAAGTTGCTGTCGAAGCGGTCGGGGTACGTGTTGAAGGGGCCGTTCCGCGCGATCTCCCCGCCGCCGCAGAGCAGTGCGGGGGTGCGGAGGAGGCCCAGCAGCTCGCGGCGCCGGGAGGCGTAGTGCGTCATGGGAATCATGGCGGGAGTGTAGTCCCGCGGCAGGAGCGCGGCAACGGGGCGGGGGTGGACGGGCCCCGGGCGGCCAGCTTGCATCGGCCCCACCCCCGGGCGCATGATCACCGGGCGTCCGGTTGCGATCGAGTCACCGCGGCGTTCCGCGCCGCTCGATCGGGAAGGAGGGACGAGGCAATGGTATCCACACGTGGAGCGCTCGTGCTCGCATGGGCGGCCCTGCTCGCGCCCCCGGCCCATGGCGCCGATCTGTGCGTGGCACCGTCGTCCGGAGGGGCGAACCTGTCGGCCGATTGCACGGTGACCGAAGCGTACCTGAACTGGTGGACGGGCTACGGCGAGACGCCCGCGGAGCTGTGCGAGAACGACGGCTGCGACCCCGGGGACATCGATTGCGGCTGCGCCGCCGATGCGGGTGCGCACTGGTCCATCAGCCGCAGCGCCGCGGATCCCCATGACAACGTGGGCACGCTGTCTTCGAACACGCTCTACCTGTGGATGGCCTGCACGGCCTACCACTCGTGGTCCGCGACCGAGTTCTCGCTGTCCGGATCCCTGCCGGTCGTCTCGTTCACGCCGATGAACGGATTCCAGAACGCCGGCAGCGGGGCGGATCTGCTCCTGTCGCATGAGAACGGTTGCCTCGACCCGGATGCGGGGCCGTTCCTGACGGGGATCATCCAGCTGGGCGCTGCGACCGCCGTGGACGAGCCCGGTTTCCGCAGCTGGGGCAGGGTGAAGGCGGGGTACCGCGTCGACTAGATGCCGGTGAGTCGTGACCCGGAAGTCCGCTGCGGCCTCCGGGAAACGACATCAGTTGAACAGCTTGAACGTCACCGGCATCACCACCCATACCTCCACGGGACGCCCCTGCGAGATGGCCGGGCGGAAGACCGCCGTCCGCGCGCACTTCACCGCGGCCTCCTCCAGCAGGGGGATGGGCTCGATGACGATCACGTCCTTCACCTTGCCCTCCTTGTCCACGAGCACGCGCACGAGCACGGTGCCCTCGATGCCGGCGGAGCGCGCCACGTCCGGGTAGACGGGCGGGTCGATGCGCAGCCGCACCGGCTCCTCGTCCACGGCCACGAACTCGTCCGGAGCGGGGCTGGTGTCCACGTCGATGTCCACGACCAGCGAGTCCCCGCCGCTCAGGCCCAGGTCGGTGGCCGTGATGGGCGCAAGCGCCTCCTGGATCTCCTCCTGGGTGGCGATCGTCTGCTGCGGGGCGATCTCGTCCTTCACGGGCTCGGGGATGCCGATGGCGGGCGGCGCCACGGCCTGCGCGATGGCCATCTGCGGCACCGCCGGCCGCGCGATGGACGGCGGCACGCCGAGGTCCGTGTAGCGCACGATCTGCACCCGCCGCTCCACCGGGGCTTCCGGCTTCGCGCGGCTCCAGAACCACCACGCCGCGAATACGGCGAGCGCCAGCGCCAGCGTGATGCCGCACGCCCACGCCAGCCACCGCGCCAGCTCCCGCCGCAGCGGATGCTCCTCGCCGGTGAGCGGCAGCGTCGGCGCCTGCGCGAGGGAGAACGCCCACGGGATGTGCATCGTGTCGCGGGCCATCAGCCGTTCCCCCGCAGGAGCTCCAGGTCCTTCTCCCGCATCTCGACGACGCTGAAGCGCTGCATCTTCGCCTCCTCCAGCGCGTCCATCATGTTCACCATCATTTCGTAGCGCGCGTCGCGGTGCACCTTCACGAGAACGATCAGATCGGGGTGCGCCATGTTGTTCGCGGCGAAGGAGCGGAACAGCTCGTTCCAGTCCATCTCCACGAGGTCGCCGGTGCCGAGCCGGGCGCGCATGGTGTCGTCCGCGTCCACGTACACGGTCATCACCTTGGACTCCGGGACCTCCACCTTCGCGTCCGGATCCGGCATGTTCACTTCCATCGCCAGCGGGCGGCGGAAGACCGTGGTGACCATGAAGAAGATGAGCAGCAGGAACGCCACGTCCACCATGGGCGTCATGTCGATGCGGATGCCCACGCGGCGCTTCGGGCGGCGCAGGCCCGGCCCGGAGGATCCGCGCTTGCCGCGTTCGGCGGTCTGGACGTCGGCCATGGCCCGCCTCCTAGCCCGCGTCCGGCGAGCCGAGGGGCCGGCGCCGGAGGTCGGTCATCAGGTTGAAGCGCGGCGTCTTCGCCTCCGCCAGCGTGTCCATCACGTCGGAGATCACGCCGAAGGACGCGTCCTTGTCCCCCTTGACCACCACGACCGCGGACGGGTTCCGGCTGCGCCAGGACACCACCGCGTCCAGCGCGTTCGCCGCGTCCACCTCCACCGCGTCCGTCCCCTTCTCGCTGGAGATGTACACGCGCCCCTCCTTGTTCACCGTGATGACGATGGTGGAGGTCTCCGGCACGTGGATCTCCGAGTCCGAGAGCGGCAGGGTCACGGACACCTGCTCCGGCGGGCGGAACTGCGTGGTGGACATGAAGAAGATGAGCAGCAGGAACGCCACGTCCACCATGGCGGTCATGTCGATGCGGACGCCCGCGCGCGGCCTCGCGCCGGCCACGGGTCAGGCCCCCTTGCGCTGCTCGAGGAGCTGCACGACCTCGTAGGCCGTCTCCTCGGTGCGGTTGTAGAAGCCGTCCACGCGCGTGGTGAAGTAGTTGTACAGCACGGTGCCGAGGATGGCGGTGGTGAGGCCGAGCGCCGTGTTCACGAGCGCCTCCGAGATGCCGAGCGCGAGCTGCGTGGCATCCGGCGCGCCCGCGTGCGACATGGCGCGGAACGAGCGGATCATGCCGATCGTGGTGCCGAGCAGGCCGAGCAGCGTGGCGATGGACGCCAGCGTGGACAGCGCCGTGAGGTTCCGCTCCAGGTGCGGCGTCTCCAGCGCGCTCGCCTCGGCGATGGCGCGCCGCGTCTCCTCGATCGCCTCCTTGCGGTTCGAGCCCGTGCGCTCCAGCACGTGGTAGCGCGAGAGACCCGCGCCCACGATGTTCGCGAGACTGCCGCCCTGCCGCTTGCACGCCTCGATGGCGGCGGCGATCTCCCCGCCGGTCACCGAGTCCTTCAGGTTGCGCACGAAGGACGACACGCTGCCGCGCCCGCCGGCGCGCCACAGCACCACGAGCCGCTCCACGCAGAACGTGATCACGAGGAAGAAGCACGTGAGGCCGAGCACCAGGAGCGGCCCGCCCTGCTTGATGTACTCGGGCGAGTTGTCCCAGATCAGCCAGGAAACGGCGAGAGACACCAGGAAGATCGGGACGAGCACCCAGCTCTTCATGCCGACAGACTCCTCTCGTGGTCCTGCGCGATGTTCCGCCCGGCGAGCCGCGTCGTGGGAGGACGCCTCATCCGGAGGTCTTCGACTTCTCCAGCAGCTCCATGCCCTTGATCAGCGTGGGGTTCGACGGGTCGATCGCCTTCGCCTTGCCGAACGCCTGCTCGGCGCCGCCCCAATCCTGCAGCCCCAGCCGCGCGTTGCCCAGCCCCGCCCACGCGTCCGCGTTGCCGGGCTCGGCGCGCGCGGCGGCCTCGTACGCGTCGGCCGCGCCGCGGTAGTCCGCGCGGCGGATGCGGCAGAAGCCGAGTCCGCGCAGGGCCTTCGCGTTCCCCGGTTCCGCGGCGAGCACCTGCTCGTACTCCGCCTCGGCGGCGCGCACGGAGTCCGACGCCGCGAGCGTCTGCGCCAGGAGGAGGCGCCCGGCCGTGAGCTCCGGGCGCAGCGCGAGGGCCGCGCGGAAGGCCGGGATGGCTTCCCCGAGGCGGCGCGCCTGGTAGAGCGCGATGCCGAGGTTCAGGTGGACGAGCGGCGAGTCCGCGCGCGCGGCGGCGGCGCGCTCCAGCGCGGTCACCGCGGAGTCCGGACGGCTCTCGCGCATCTCGAGCAGGCCCAGGTGGTACCACGCGTCCGCGGACTCCGGATCGGCGACGAGCGCGCGCTCCAGGCTGGCGCGCGCGGCGTCGTTCGCCTGCGCATCCATCTGCGCGGACGCGAGCGCGGTGAGCTCGGCGGCGTCCCACGTCGTGGAGTCCGGCAGGCCGGCCGCGGTCTCCACGGCCCGGGCGCGCTGCGCGGGGTCCGTGGAGCGCACGCCGGCGCGGACCAGCTCCTTGCGCGCGGCCTCGCTGTCGGGGGCCGCCGCCACGGCGCGCTCCGCCGTCTCGAACGCCGGCCCGAGCTGACCCAGCTCGCGGTAGGACTCCGCGAGGCCCGTGAGCGCCTCGGCGTCCGCGGGGTGGCTCGCCACGTAGCGCAGGTACGTGCGTGCGGCGCGCTCGTGCTGCTTCCCGAGCCGGAACACGTCCGCGAGGTCCTTGAGCGCGGGCCCGAACGTGGAGTCCGCCTCCACCGCGCGGACGTACGCGTCGCGCGCGTCGTTCCAGCGGGACTCCCGCGCGTACAGCCGGCCCAGCGTGTGCAGCATGGGCGCGGTGGGCTTGCTGCCCGGCGCAGCCAGCATCTTCTCGTAGGCGTCGATGGCCATGGCCGGTGTGCCGCGCGCCTCGTAGATCCGCCCGAGCAGCGCCGCGTACTCCGGCACGGCGGGATCCAGCGCGATCGCCTCGCGCGCCTCCAGCTCCGCGGCGGCGAAGTCCTTCTCCGCGAAGCGCAGGAGGGCGCGGCCGTGGTGGTAGAGGTCCTCGCCCTCGGCGGCGCCCTTCCGCTTCGCGCCGTTCGCCAGCAGTGCCTCCGCGGCGGCCGCGTCCCCCGCATCCAGCGCGAGGCGGGCGCGGCCGTACTGCGCTTCCCAGACGTCCGGCTTCGCGGCGAACGCGGCGTCGAACTCGGCCGCGGCCTCCGCGGTCTTCCCCGCGCGCAGGAGCAGCAGGCCGAGCCGCGCGTTCGCCTCGGGAAGCGCCGCGCCCTCCGCGTGGCGCGCGCGGAGCGCATCCCGGTACAGCGTCTCCGCCTCGGCGGTGCGTCCCTCGCGCGACGCCACGTCCGCGAGGCCGAGCGTGGCGAAGGGGACCTTGTATCCCGCGGCGATGGCCTCGCGGAAGTGCTCCGCGGCCTTCGCCAGCTCGCCCTTCTCCAGCGCCTTCGCGCCGAGCCGCAGCGGATCCTCGTCGATGCCGTACGTGCGCGGCGCGGCGAGCGCGCTCGCGGTGACGGACGCGACGCAGAGGGCGGCGAGCACGATGCGTCGAGCGGACACGGAGACCCTCCGGAAGATCCTCACGGCGAAGGCGGCGACGAAGGGGTGGTCAAATATACCTCCCGCGCCACGCGTCGTGCCGGGAGAAAGCCCTCGCGCTCCACGAGCCGCTGGCCGCGCGCGCTCGTGAGGTACGTCACGAACATCGCCGTGGCTCCGCGCGCCCGCGGCCGGCACGCGGCCCACAGGTGATGCGCCAGCGGATAGCGCCCCTCCGCCACCGACGCATCCGACGGGACGACCGGCGCGTCCGCGCCGTCCGGCCGGACCGGCAGCGCGACGATGTCCGGGCGCGGCGTCCACGCGAGGGAGGAGACGACCCCGAGCGACCCCGGGTCGTCCGCCGTGGCCTGTCCCACCGCGGCGGCGTCCGCGAGGAAGCGCACGCTCCCGGAGGGGCCGGCCGCCGCCGGCAGCTCCAGCGAGGCGCGCAGCGCGTCCCACCAGCCGAGGTTCGGGTCCGCGATCCACAGTCCCTCGTCCTCCCGCGGCGGGCCGTCCAGCAGCGCGCGCAGTTCCGCGCAGGAGACCGCCGTGCGCCCGCCCGTGACGTGCTGCAGCACCAGCAGCGCCGCGTAGGCCACCGGATAGCACGCCAGCGTGTCCTCCGGCGCTCCCGGCAGGAGCGCGTTCTCGGCCGCGGTCGGCGGGCGGACGAGCAACGCGACGTCGGCCTGCTCCGACAGGAGCGCCTCCAGCGCGTGGTTCGTCCCGCCCGGCTGCGCCACGACCCGCGTGGGGTAGTCGCGCGCCCAGCCGGCGGACCACGCCGGCACGAGCCCCGGCGCCAGCGACGCGCCGGCCACGACCAGCACGGAGTCCGCCGGCGCGCCTCCCTCCGGCGGCGATGACGGTTCGCGCCGCGACCGCACCGCGAAGAGTACCGCGATCACGGCGAGATAGATGGCGATTCGCACGAGAACCCGCGGTGAAAACACGCCCGGCGTTTTCACGACAGGAATCCCTTTGCGCGCGCGGAGGGGGAACCTAGAATCGCGGTCGAACGCTCGCCCTGGACTGGCATGTCCCCAACCTGCTTCCCGCGGAGAGATCGCAGCGCGCGGCTCGCGGCGCCGGTCACGGCGCCGTTGGCGGCGGCGATCGCGCTGCTCGCCGCCGGGTGCGCGCGCGCGCCGGAGTCTCCCGGCGCCCCGCCGTCCGGCGGCGCCGCGCCCGCCGCCGCCAAGGCCTCCGCCGACGAAACCGCGTTCCTGGACGACCTGCAAGAGCGGACTTTCCGCTTCTTCTGGGAGCAGGCGCATCCGGTCACGGGGCTGGCGCCGGACCGGTGGCCCACCGAGTCCTTCGCGAGCGTGGCGGCCACGGGGTTCGCGCTGACCGCGTATCCGATCGGCGTGGAGCGCGGCTGGGTGTCGCGGCCCGAGGCGGCGCAGCGCACCCTTGCCTCGCTGGAGTTCCTGCGGGACGCGCCGCAGAACGACTCGCCGTCCGGCGCCGCCGGGCACCGCGGGCTGTACTACCACTTCGTGCACATGGACACGGGGCTGCGCTTCGAGGACGTGGAGCTGTCCACGGTGGACACGGCGCTGCTCCTGGCGGGCGCGCTGTTCTGCCAGTCGTACTTCGACGCGGACGATCCAACGGAGGCCGCGGTGCGGGCGGTCGCCGACACGCTGTTCGCGCGCGCGGACTGGGCGTGGGCGTCGCCGCGCGCGCCGATGATCGGGCACGGCTGGGATCCCGTGGACGGCTTCCTGCCGTACGACTGGGGCGGCTACAGCGAGGCGATGATCCTGTACCTCGTGGCGCTCGCGGCGCCGGCGCATCCGGTGGGCCCGGACGCGTGGGGCGCGTGGACGAAGAGCTACCGCTGGGGCACGTTCGGTGGGCAGGAGCATCTGGGGTTCGCGCCGCTCTTCGGGCACCAGTACACGCACGTGTGGGTGGACTTCCGCGGCATCCGCGACGCGTTCGGCGCGGAGCGCGGCCTGGATTACTTCGAGAACTCGCGCCGCGCGGTGCTGGCGCAGCACGCGTACGCCACGGCGAACCCGCACGGCTTCCGGGACTACGGCCCGCTGCTCTGGGGACTCACGGCGTGCGACGGGCCGGTGGCCGGCACGTTCGAGATCGACGGGCGCGAGCGCCGCTTCGAGACGTACTGGGCGCGCGGCGCGTCGTTCACGTACATCAACGACGACGGCACGATCTGCCCGTCCGCCGCCGCCGCCTCGCTGCCGTTCGCGCCGGATCTCGTGCTGCCGGCGCTCCTCTCCATGCGCACCACGTACGGCGAGCGGCTGTACGGGCAGTACGGCTTCCTCGACGCGCTCAACCCCACGTTCCGCCTGGACGTGCCGGTCCAGCACGGCGCGGTGGATCCGGAGCTCGGCTGGTTCGACACGGACTACCTGGGCATCGACCAGGGCCCGATCCTCGCGATGATCGAGAACCACCGCAGCGGCCTCGTCTGGAGCACGATGCGGCGGAATCCGCACCTGGTACGCGGGCTGAGGGCCGCGGGGTTCCACGGCGGATGGCTCGACAGCGTGGCGGTGACGGCGCCGTGAAGCCGCCGGCGCGCGCGGCCCTGCTGCTGGCGGCCGGTCTCCTGGGCACGGCGGCCTGCGGCGGCGCGCGGGACGAGCGCACCGTGATCCGCTTCTGGGCGATGGGCCGCGAGGGCGAGGTGGTCCAGGAACTGGTGCACGACTTCGAGCGCGAGAACCCGGACGTGCGGGTGGTGGTGCAGCAGATCCCGTGGACGGCGGCGCACGAGAAGCTCCTCACGGGATTCGTGGGACGATCCATGCCGGACCTCACGCAGCTCGGGAACACGTGGGTGGCCGAGTTCGCCGCGCTCGGCGCGCTGGAGCCGCTGTCCGCGCGGGTGGCGGAGGCGCCGGACGTGTCGCGCACGGAGTTCTTCCCCGGCATCTGGGACACGAACGTGATCGACGGCGAGGCGTACGGCGTGCCGTGGTACGTGGACACGCGCGTGCTCTTCTACCGCTCGGACGTGCTCGCACGCGCCGGGTACGACTCCATCCCCGACACGTGGGAGGGCTGGCGCGCCGCGATGGAGGCGGTGAAGCGCGAGATGGGCCCGGAGCGCTACGCCATCCTGCTGCCGCTGAACGAGTGGCACCCGGCGGTGATCCTGGGACTGCAGAACGGGTCGCCGCTGCTCGCGGACCGGGCCACGCGCGGCGCCTTCTCGCAGCCGGCGTTCGCGGGCGCGTTCGACTGGCTGCTGGACCTGTACGAGAGCGGGCTGGCGCCGCCGGTGGCGAACACCGAGGTGGCGAACGTGTACCAGGAGTTCGCGCGCGGCACGTTCAGCATGTACATCACCGGGCCGTGGAACCTGGGGGAGTTCGAGCGGCGGCTGCCCGCGGAGCTGCAGGACGCGTGGGCCACGGCGCCCTTGCCGGGACCGGGGGGCGCCGCGCACGGCGTGTCGCTGGCCGGCGGGTCCAGCCTGGTGCTGTACCGCGGATCGCGGCACAAGGAGGAAGCCTGGCGGCTCCTGCGCTACCTGTCGCGGCCGGAGGTGCAGGTGCGGTTCTACGCGCTCACCGGGGACCTGCCGGCGCGCGTGACGGCATGGGACGATCCGGCGCTGGCGGCGGCGCCGCGCATCGCCGCGTTCCGGAAGCAGCTCGAGCGCGTGGTGCCCATGCCGAAGGTGCCGGAGTGGGAGCAGATCGCGGCGCGCGTGCAGGAGCGGACGGAGCTGGCGGCGCGCCGAGGCGCCACCGCGGCGGAGGCGCTGCGGCGGCTGGACGAGGACGCGGCGCGGATCCTGGAGAAGCGGCGCTGGCTGCTGGCGCGCGCGGACGGGACGTCGTGAGCGCGTCCCTGGAACGGCGGCAGGCGCGCGCGGCATGGGGGTTCCTGGCGCCGGCGCTCGGGCTGATCGGCGTGTTCTTCGCGCTGCCGGTGGTGGCGGGGCTGCTCTTCAGCTTCACGGACTTCGACATCTACGCCATCGCGGATCCGTCCACCGCGCGCTTCGTGGGACTCGGGAACTACACGGCCGTGCTGGGCGACGCGGCGTTCTGGAGCGCCTTGCGGAACACGCTGTACTTCGTGCTGGTGGGCGGGCCGCTGAACGTGGCCGTGTCCCTGGCGGCGGCGATGCTGGTGAACGCGAAGCTCGTGCGCGCGAAGGGGTTCTTCCGCACCGTGTACTTCGCGCCGGTGGTCACCACGCTCGTGGCGGTGGCGATCGTGTGGCGGTACCTGTACCACCCGCGCTACGGGCTGTTGAACCTGGGGCTGGAGCGGATCGGCATCCCGCCGGTGGACTGGCTGGGCGATCCCGCGTGGTCGATGCCCGGGATCATCCTCCTCGCGACCTGGAAGAACTTCGGCTACAACATGCTCATCTTCGTGGCCGGCCTGCAGAGCATCCCCGCGGAGCTGCACGAGGCCGCCGCCGTGGACGGCGCGGGCGCCGTGCACCGCTTCCGGCATGTCACGGTGCCGGGCCTCGCCCCCGTGTTCCTGTTCGTGGGCATCACCACGATGATCGGGTACTTCCAGATCTTCGCCGAGCCGTACGTGATGACGCAGGGCGGGCCGCTCGGGAGCACGCGCAGCCTGGTGCTCCTGATGTACGAGGAGGGCTTCCGGTGGTGGCGCATGGGCGTGGCGTCCACGCTGTCCATGCTGCTGCTCGCGGTCACGCTGGTCGGCGCGCTCGTGCAGATGCGGGCGGGGAGGCGGGCGTCGTGACGCGACCGCTGCGGACGGCGCTGCTGCACGTGGCACTCGGGGCGCTCGGCGCGCTCACGCTGGTGCCGCTGGCGTGGATGGTGGCGGCGTCGTTCATGCAGGCGGGAGAGGCGAACACGTTCCCCCCGCCGCTCTGGCCGGCGCGGCCCACGGTGGAGCATTACGTGTCGCTGTTCACGCGGCTGGATCTGGCGCGGAACTTCCTGAACAGCACGATCATCACGCTGGGAGCCACGGTGGGGTCGGTGCTGGTGAACTCGATGGCCGGGTACGCGTTCGCGAAGCTGCGGTTCGCCGGCCGCGATCGGCTCTTCCGCGGGCTGGCGATGGCGCTCGTGGTGCCGGCGCAGGTGGGGATGCTGCCGCTCTTCCTGCTGCTGCGCGAGGCGGGGCTGGTGAACACGTACGTCGGCGCGCTGATCCCGTATCTGGCCAGCGTGTTCGGGATCTTCCTGGTGCGCCAGTACGCGCTGTCCGTGCCGGACGAACTGCTGGACTCCGCGCGGGTGGACGGCGCGGGGGAGGCGCGGATCTTCGGGACGATCGTGGTGCCGGTGCTCGCGCCCATCCTCGTGACGCTGGCCACGTTCACGTTCCTGTCCGCGTGGAACGACTTCATGTGGCCGCTCATCATCCTGACGGACGGCTCGAAGTACACGCTGCCGGTGGCGCTCGCGGGGCTGGTCGGCGAGCACGTGCAGGACACCGAGCTCATGATGGCCGGGTCGGTCGTGACGATCCTGCCGGCGGTGGTCGTGTTCCTCGTGTTCCAGAGGAGCTATGTGCGCGGGATTCTCTCGGGATCGGTGAAGGGATGATGAGGCGACAGCTGGTGCCCCTGGGCGCGGAGCCGCGAGGAGGGGCGGTCGATGGCGCCGCCGGCTCCGGCGGGTCCTCCCCGGCGGGCGCTCGGCCTCCGCCGTCCCGGCTCCGGCCTTCGCTCCTGCGTCGACGGCCTCCGCCCGTCCGGGGCTCCGGCCGCGCCGCAGAGCCGCCGGAGAGGACCCGCCGGAGCCGGCGACGCGATCGACCGCCCCTCCTCGCGGCTCCGCGCGGGCGCGCCGTGTGCCTCATGCCACTCGTCCTCGCGATCACGCTCATGGCCAACGGCGGGGCCGCGCAGCCCGCAGTCGTCGTGGACTCGTTCGATGATCCCGGCGTCTGGACCTCGATGCCTGCCGACGGCGTCAAGCTGGCGATCGGCAGCGATGCCGGGGCCGGCGCGGATGGTGGGGGGGCGTTGCGGTTGGATTTCGGGTTCACGGGTGGCGGGTACGCCGTGGCGCATCGGGAGGTGGGGCTGGCGTTGCCGGAGAACTGGGCGTTCCGGTTCCGGTTGCGGGGGGAGGCGCCGGCGAATCATCTGGAGTTCAAGCTGATCGACGCGTCCGGCGAGAACGTGTGGTGGCACGTGAAGCGGGAGCTGGAGTTCCCGCGCGCGTGGCGGACCATCACGATCAAGAAGCGGCAGGTGTCCTTCGCGTGGGGGCCGCGCGGGGGTGGCGAGATCCGGGAGGTGGCGGCGCTCGAGTTCGCGGTGACGGCCGGGAGCGGCGGCACGGGGACGGTGTGGCTGGACGACCTGGAGCTGGTGACGCTGCCGCCGGAGGGGACTCCGTGGCCGCGGGTGGTGGCGACGGCGTCGTCCGCGCGGCATGCGCGCGAGGCGGCGGCGGCGGTGGACGGTACGAACGCGGCGTGGGAGCCGGCGGCCGGGGATGCGGCGCCGTGGATCGCGCTGGACTTCGGGCGGGCGCGCGAGCTGGGCGGGCTGGACGTGACGTGGGCGCCGGGGCGGCATCCGCGGCGCTACGTCGTGGAGGCGTCGGCGGAGGGCACGGCATGGGAGACGCTGCGCGACGTGGATGGCGGGAACGGCGGGCGCGATCCGCTGTACCTGCCGGAGACGGAGACGCGCTTCGTGCGGCTGCGGCTGGATGCGCCCGGCGGCGCGGCGCTGCGCGAGATCGCGGTGCGGCCGCTGGAGTGGGCGTCGTCGCGGGACGCGTTCTTCGAGGCCGTCGCGAAGGACGCGCGGCGCGGCGCGTACCCGCGCGGGATGTCCGGCGAGCAGACGTACTGGACGGTCGTCGGCGTGGACGCGGACGAGCGCGAGGGGCTTCTCGGCGAGGACGGCGCGCTCGAGACGGGCATGGGACGCTTCTCCATTGAGCCGCTCCTGCGGGATGGCGGTCGGCTCGTCACGTGGGCGGACGCGCGCGTCGCGCAGCATCTCGTGGACGGTTGCTTGCCGATCCCGTCCGTGACGTGGGAGGCCGGTCTGTTCGCGCTCGAGGTGCTGGCATTCGGGGATGGCGCTCCCGGGGAATCGCGGCTCGTGGCGCGCTATCGCGTGACGAACCGCTCGGCGGTGACGCGCGACGTGTCGCTCGTTCTCGCGGTGCGGCCCTTCCAGGTGAACCCCCCGTCGCAGTTCCTGAACCGGCGCGGCGGCGTGGCGCCGGTGCACGACATCGCGTGGGCGGAGCCCGTCCTCCGGGTGGACGGGGAGGACGCCATCCTCTGCCTGGACGCGCCCGCGTCGTTCGGCGCCAGCACGTTCGACGGCGGGGACGTCGTGGCCGAGTGGCTGGACCGCGGCGCGATGCCCGCGGCGCTCGCCGTGCAGGATGCGTTCGGCGCGGCGTCGGCGGCGCTGGAGTTCGCGCGCCGGCTCGGCCCCGGGGAGACGGCGGAGGTGGGGATCGTCGTGCCGCTTCATCCGGGCGCCGCGGCGTCCACTCCGGCGACGAGCGATGCCCGCGCGTGGATCGCGGAGCGGCTGGCCGAGACGCAGGGGATGTGGGCCGCGCGGCTCTCGCGCGTGGACATCCGGCTGCCGGAGTCCGCGCGCGCGGTGGAAGAGTCCTTCCGCGCGCAGCTCGGGTGGATCCTCGTGAATCGCGCCGGGCCGGCGATCCAGCCCGGCACGCGCGCCTACGCCCGCTCGTGGATCCGCGACGGCGCGCTCACGTCCTCCGCGCTGCTGCGCGCGGGACACGGCGACGCGGCGCGCGCGTTCCTCGAGTGGTACGCGCCGCACCAGTACGGGAACGGGAAGATCCCGTGCGTGGTGGACTGGCGCGGGGCGGATCCCGTGCCGGAGCACGACTCCTCGGGCGAGTTCATCTTCCTCGTGGCGGAGTGCCTCCGCTACGGCGGCGACCTGGAGCTGGCGCGGCGGATGTGGCCGCGCGTGGCGGCCGCGGTGGGGTGGCTGGACTCGCTGCGGCGCGAGGAGATGGACTCCGAGGTGGAGGCGTTCCGCGGGATCCTCCCGCCGTCGATCAGCCACGAGGGCTACTCCGCGAAGCCGATGCATTCCTACTGGGATGACTTCTGGGCGTACCGCGGGTTCCACGATGCGGCATGGCTGGCCGGCCGGCTTGGCGACGATGCGGAGCGCGCGCGCATCGAGGCGATCGCCGCGGAGTTCGACCGCGACCTCGCCGCGTCGGTGCGCGCGGCGATCGCGCAGCACGGGATCGACTACGTGCCGGGTTGCGCGGACCTCGGGGACTTCGACGCCACGTCCACCACGATCGCGCTGTCCCCCACGGGCGCGGCGGACCTCCTGCCGCGGGACGCGCTGGAGCGGACGTTCGACCGGTACCGGGACTTCTTCGAAGGCCGCCGGCGCGGCGCGCCGTGGACGGCATACACGCCCTACGAGATCCGCAACGTGGGCGCGTTCTCGCGGCTGGGCCGCCGCGCGGAAGCGGCGGCGATGCTGGAGTGGTTTCTGGACGACCAGCGCCCGCGCGCGTGGCGGCAGTGGCCGGAGGTCGTGTGGCGTGATGCGCGCACGCCGCGATTCCTCGGCGACCTGCCGCACGGGTGGGTCGGGTCCGACTACCTGCGCAGCGTGCTGGACATGCTGGCGTATCCGGATGAGGCGCGCGAGGCGCTGGTGATCGGGGAGGGCGTCCCGCCGGAGTGGCTGGAGGGGGAGGGCGTTCGCGTGCGGAACCTGCCGACGCCGTGGGGCGACGCGATGTTCACGCTGCGGCGAGAGGGGGACGCCGTGGTTGCGGACATCCGCGGCCCGGTTCCGGCGCCGCCGGGAGGCATCGTGGTGCATGTGCCGTGTCCCCAGGACCCGGTCATCGTCCATGAGACCCCGGCCCGGGTCGTATCGACGTGCCGGGCAGCCGAGGTCCAGGGCGGGTGACAAGTGTCACTCATGGTCGCGGACGACGCGTCGCAGCCGCGCATCGGATACCGCCATCGCACGGGTTCCGGATGGAGCACGCTCCACATCATCTCCCCGGACTCGCTCGACTGGGGCGCGAACAGTCCGAACGTCTTCCTGCAGGAGCGTGCCTCGGGGGACACGGTCCACGTAACGTACAACCACGGCGCCGGGACTGCGGATTCGCTGTATCACACCCGCAAGGCCGTGCTGGACTCCGAGAGCGCCTGGGAGTCCGCGACGATGGTGACACCGACGATCGGCTCGACTCCGAACCTGCGCGTCGACGGCGCGGGTCGGGTCCACTTCCTCGGTCGCCACAACTTCCTCCCGGCCGACTCCACCTACTTCCTGCACTTTCGTGGCTTCCCACCCGGCGGGTCCGGCTCCTGGACCTACGACAGCACAATCGTCTCGAAGCACTTCAACGGCGCGCCGCCCCCGCAAGGCCTGGGGGAACCCGATGACCCTCCGTCGTTCCTCACCGCCTCCGGCGAGTCCACCGGCGTGTTCTACTGGCTCTGGGCCGAGGACTCCACGTCGAGCGGGGACCGGGAGCAGCTCGTCTTCTTCTCCCGGGGCGACTCCACGGGCAGCTGGACGTCCCGGATCACGTTGACGGAGCACGATGGCACCTCCTCGTTCTTTCCCACCGGGGCGCTCTCCGACAGCATGTTCCACGTGGTGTACAGCGAGCCGACCCGTCCTCCCGGCTACGGTGTGGAACCGTCGAGCACGCACCACCAGCGGCTCTACCATCGCTACAGCCGGACGCCGCTGAACGCTTCCTCCTGGTCGCGACCGATGGACGTGGTCCCCGAACAGCGCACGTTCTCCATCCGGCCTTCGATGTTCGCGGTGGGGGACACCCTGTTCGTGCTGTACGTGAGTCACGATGACGACCACCCGACGCCCGAAAGCGACGGGGACTACGAGGTGTGGGCGAGGAAGGGATTCGCCATCGCGGACACGCTGGAGAGCGCGAACGTGACGTGGACGGGGGCGGTGTACCTGGACGCGGGCTTCGAGGTCCAGGCGGGGAAGACGCTGACGATCGAGGCGGGCACGCGGATCTTCGTCGCGGCGAGCTCGGGCCCGGAGAAGTTCCACTTCGTGATCCGCGGGACGGTCGTGGCGGAGGGGACGGCGGAGGAGCCGATCGTGTTCACGTCCTACGACGGGGACAGCACGGCCGGCGAGTGGGGCAGCCTCGTGTTCGACCTCGCGGCAAGCCCCGCCGGCTACGGCTACGCGTACACCTGCGCGTCCACGCTGCGCCACGTGCGGATCGAGAACGGCGAGGCCGGCATCCGGGTCCTGGACACGGGGGCCCCGTCCCTGGACGAAGTGGCCTTCGAGAACATCGAGGATGACCGGCACATCGTCCTGGACGGCTCGGACGTCTACGTCCCCTACGACGGGGGCTGGACGCTTCCTGCCGGCACTCGGGTGAAAGTGCGGCCGCACGGGGCGGGGCAGCCGGAGATCGCGGGTCGGAATCCCGGGCTGGTGGACCTGGTGGGGCACGGGCCGTTCGTGGTGGAGGGTGTTGAGGGCGACAGCGTGCACTTCGAGCCGGAGGGAGCGCACCCCGACGACATGGCGCAGGGCCGGGCGTGGGGCGGGATCTTCGTGGACTGGTTCTCCACGGGGAACTCGATCGTGTACGCGGACATCGGGTACGCACCGACGCCGCTGACGCTCATGTTCCAGGACATGCCGGTGGAGCACAGTCGGCTGCACGACTTCGCGAACGAGGGGCTGCGGGTGCAGGGCATCGGGTGGACGCAGGGTCCGCGCATTCGGTGGAACCTCGTGGAGCGGGGCAGCGTGGATGATCTCGCGGGTCGGGACGGCATGGTCTTCGTGGAGTGCGCGGATGGCGAGGTGCTGGGCAACGAGATCCGCCTCACGGGCACACCGGCGAACGCGGCGGGCGGAGCCGGGATCCGGATCATCGGGGGGAAGACGTACTGCTTGTCGACCTCGACGCACACGCTGTGGGTGGACACGAACCTGATCATCGGGCCCGGGGGCGACCACGACCCGCCGGGGAACCCGCTCAAGTGGTCTGGCATCTACGGGGACTGGATGTGCGGCGCGGGGGATCGGGACGTGCTGTTCACGGAGAACGTGATCGAGGGGTGGAACGGCGCGGGGATCACGCTGCTTCAGACGAAGGACGTCCAGTTCACGTGCAACGAGGTCCGGGACTGTTTCCACGGCGTGGACTTCAGTCGGAACACGGACGTGACCGGGCCGCCGGCGCGGTTCCGGGCGAACGTGCTGAAGGTCGGGGCGTACGGAAGCCTCAACCCGGACCAGGACGTCGCCCGGACCGACAACTCGCCGAAACTGGCGCTCGGCCCCGGGACCAGCGACAAGGGCAGCAATCAGCTGGTGGCCGACGGAGCGGACTGGTTCCTCCGCGAGAACGACGACACGACGGCCGCGCTGAACACCGCGTCGAGCTACTGGAAGCGGAACGGCGTCCACTACGTGCAGGCGGACACCGCCACGATTCGGACGTTCTTCACGACGGATCTGGCGGATCCCGTGATCGTCGATGTGTCGAACGCGCTGGAGATACTCCCGGATCTCTGCGGAGCCTCCGCGATGCAGGCGCCTCGGGACGATCTCGCGCAGACCGATCGGCCGGAGGACGCACCTCCGACCGAGGCCCCTCACGCCAGCGACCTGCCGGACCGGACGGATCTGACGATCGTGAGGTCGGCGGGTCGCGGCGTGGAGATTCGTTTCGCGCTGTCGGGCCGCGAGGAGCGGGCGGTGGTCGTGGAGGTGTTCAACGTCGCGGGGCGGCGGGTCGAGACCGTCCTGAGCCGGCGGCTCGGAGGGGGGCGCTACGGGGTCTCGTGGTCCGGGACGGCGGGAGACGGTAGCCGTGTCGGTGCCGGGGTATACTTGATCCGGATGCGGGCGGGGGACGAGACCCGGGTCCGTAAGGCCGCCCTCGTGCGTTGAAGGAGCGGGCATCGTGATCAAGCATGTCGCATGTTTGGCCGCGGCCTGTGGTCTCTTGCACACGTTGGCCGGCCATGGACGAGCGGCGGTCCTTCGCGTGCCCTCGGAGTACGCCACGATCAACGCCGCCTTGGATGCTTCGGTAGCGGGCGACTCGGTGCTGGTCGCCCCGGGGGTGTACGACGAGTACGAGACCCGGCTGATTGCGGGCCAGTTCTGGTTCTCCTGTGTCGGGTTTCTTCGGGACGGCGTGTCGCTCGTGTCGGAGACCGGGGCGGGGAGCACGACCCTTCGCATGGACACCACGACAGCGGACCCGGGGCTGCTGTTGGGGTGGGGGGGGAGCGGTCGGACGGAGGTGATCGGTTTCACGCTCACTGGGTCGGTCCCCGGCCTGAACGCTGCGGGGCAGGGCTACGGTGGCACGCTCGTCTTTCGCGACTGCGTACTGCGAGACATCGGCTCCGGAAGCTCGTCGGAGAACGCGCTCGGAAGCGTCCAGGCGGGCCTGGAGGTCTACGGCTGCCGGTTCGAGAACATCAACGGAGGAGGCGGAGGCGCAATCAACCAGACCTCAAGCACGCTGCTCGTGGAGGACAGCGAGTTCCTGAACTGCCGGAGCGGGGCGATCCAGCTGCAGTACGACTCGGGGTTCCCGCACGATACGGGGCTGACCATGCGCCGTTGCCGGTTCGTAGGCAACGAGAAGACCAATGGCGGTGGCGGTGGCGTGAACGTGGGGGGCTACTCGTCCGTTCTGATCGAGGACTGTTGGTTCCTGGACAACTACGCCGTGGGTGGCGGCGGCGGTGTAGGCATGGGCGGCCCCAGCTGCACGCTTCGGAACAGCGTCTTCGTCGGCAACAGCGTCCACGGGGGGGGAGCGGCGGTCTACGCCTCCGGGAGTCTCGTGGTGATCGAGGGCAACACCTTCGTGGACAGCGAGACCACGAGGCCGCAGGTGTTCGCGGGCGCGGTCACGATCCTCGGATCGGGCGCGCGCACGGTGGTCCGGAACGTGTCGGTGAACTCCATCGGGGACCCGGCGTTCTACATCGAGTCCGCGGCCAACCTCACGGAGGGCTGCAACGTCTTCTGGAGCAACCCCGGGGGGAACACGCAGGGGTTCACGCCGTCGCCGACGGACCTGGAGGCGGATCCCCTGTTCTGCGATCCGGCGACCGGGGACTTCCGGGTGAGCGCCGGTTCCCCGTGCCTGCCGGGGAACGGCCACCCGTCCTGCACGGAGTCGATCGGGGCCCTGGGCGAGGGCTGCGGGACGATCGCGGTGACTCCGGAGACGTGGGGGAAGATCAAGGGTCAGTACCGAGGGGAAGGAGAGGGGCGATGAGACTGGCGCTGGCGGGTGTTCTGCTCGGCCTCCTCGGAGGCACGGCGTTCGCGGGCGAGACCGTCGTGGCCCTGCGCGACGTCACCGGGGTCCAGGACGGTCGCGGGGCGTCGCGGGTGCTGTTCCGTACAGCGGCGCTTCCGTCCTTCGAGAGTTCGCTGATCGAGTCCGCGGTCCTGAGCGTCCCCTACACGGGGAGCGTGGTGGATCGGGCGCGCGAGGTGCGGGTCTGTCCGGTCATCGAGAGTTGGCAAAGCGCGCCCCGCTGGAGTACGCGGTTCGACGAGGAGCTGTACGCGCGGAGCACGCTGGATCTTCGCCGCGGGGGCGGGACGATGATGTTCGACGTGACCGTGGCGCTGCGGGAGATCGTGGAGCACGGGCTGACCGCGGACGGGTTCGTGCTGACGGGGATGGCTCCCGGTGAGGGCATCCCGACCGAGGACGCCTCGCGGCTATCGGATCTCCGTGGCGCTCGGCTCACGGTGCGCACGACGGAACTGCCCTCGGGGATGCCGCCGCCCGAGTGGTTCGCCCGGCGAGGTCACTAGGCAGGAGGAGGCGGCGAGCGCCGGGTCGCCCAATCGAGGCCAAGCCGCGAAGGGCTCACGGCGCGAGGGCGCCCTCGAACCGCCCCTCCTCGGCGAGCAGCGGCGGCGCCACGACGCCCGTCCAGACGTCGTAACCGGCGTCGCTCAGGTGCAGGCGATCCTCCAGGTACAGCTCCGGCTGCGGCGTCCCGTCCGCGCCGAGCATCGGCGTCGCCACATCGACGAAGCGCAGGCGCTCGTCCGCCGCGCACGCCTCCCGCAGCAGCCCGTTCGTGCGCTCCATGTCCGGCCACATCTCCCAGCGCGACGGGCTGGGCTTCACCGCCAGCACCCAGATCCGCGTGCCGGGCAGCTCCCGGTGGATGGTCGCCGCGACCGCCAGGAACATGTCGCGCACGTCCTCGGGCGCCGCGCCCGAGGCGATGTCGTTGTCGCCCTCGTAGATCACCACCGCGCGCGGCGCGTGGACCAGCACGACCTGGTCCAGGTACGACCACAGGTCGTACATCGTGCTGCCGCCGAAGCCGCGGGGGATCACGGTGAGCGGGGCCAGGTCCGCCGCGATCCGGTCCTTCCAGAAGACGATGCTGGAACTGCCCGTGCACACGATGCCGCCGGGGGCGGGGCGGGACTTCTCATCCTCGCAGACGAACGCGTCGATCTCCGCGGCGAAGCGCTCGGGCGGCGGGAACCTCGGGCGCAAGCGCGCGGGGGTGGAGACGACCGTGACGAGGGACGTGGCCAGCGCGATCAGCGCGAGCGGCGTCACCGCTGCGGCGCGCCCGCGAACAGCGCGGCGCCGTTCGTGCGGATCACTTCCCGGTAGAAGCGCGCGCTCGCCTTCGGGGTGCGGCGCTGCGTGGCGAAGTCCACGTGCACGAGGCCGAAGCGCTTCGCGAAGCCGCAGGCCCACTCGAAGTTGTCCAGCAGCGACCAGGCGAAGTATCCGCGGAGGTCCACGCCCTGCCGCATCGCGGCGTGCACGGCGCGGAGGTGCTCGCGGATGTAGTCCGTGCGCGCCGTGTCCTCGATGCCGCCCGGCGGCGACGTGGCCGGGTCCGGGAAAGCGGCGCCGTTCTCCGTGACGTACAGCGGGATGTCGCCGTAGCGGTCGCGCACGTCGGTCAGCACGCGCGTGAGGCTTCGGGGATGCACCTCCCAGTCCAGGTCCGTGTGCACGGCTCTGTCCTGGCGCACGCGCGCGGCCCGCCCGGGGAACTGCGCGTCGTCGTGGCGGACCACGCTGCGCGTGTAGTAGTTGATCCCGAGGAAGTCGATCGGCTCGCGGATGACGTCGAAGTCCCCGGCGGGCCACTCCGGCCACGCCTTGCCGAAGATCCCGGGCAACTCCTCCGGGTACGCGCCGAGGAACACCGGGTCCAGGTACTGGCCGTTCATGTAGGCGTCGGCGCGGCGCGCGGCGGCCACGTCCTCGGCCGAGTCGGACGCGGGATCCTTCGGCTCCAGGTTCACCACCAGGCCGATCGTCCCCTTCGCCTCCGCGCGGTACGCCTGCACGGCGCGCGCGTGCGCGAGCAGCAGGTGGTGCGACGCGCGCGGCGCCTCGAACGGGCTGGCGTGGCCGGGCGCGTGCACGCCGAAGAGGTAGCCGGCATCCGTGACCACCCACGGCTCGTTCAGCGTGCTCCACATCGAAACGCGGTCGCCGAGCGCGCGGTACACCACGCGCGCGTAGTCCGCGAACCACGAAGGACTGTCCGGGTTCAGCCAGCCGCCGCGATCGTCCAGCGCGGCCGGCAGGTCCCAGTGGTACAGCGTGGGGAAGGGGCGGATCCCGCGCTCGAGCAGCCGGTCCACGAGGCGCTCGTAGAACGCCAGGCCCGCGGGGTTCGTGCGGCCGCGGCCGTCCGGGAGGATGCGGCTCCACGAGATGCTGAAACGGTAGGCGCCGAGCCCGAGGGACTGCATGAGGTCCACGTCCTCCGCGTAGCGGCGGTAGTGGTCGCAGGCCACGTCCCCCGTGTCGCCGTTCGCGATGCGCCCGGGCGTGTGCG
The DNA here is from genome assembly GCA_964571855.1 of uncultured Gemmatimonadota bacterium. Taxonomy (GTDB): domain Bacteria; phylum ARS69; class ARS69; order ARS69; family ARS69; genus CAYYFX01. The sequence continues at coordinate 340,487 of CAZNDO010000001.1, read as the reverse complement.
TGAAGCGGACCCAGTGGCTGGGGCCGGCGCCGTCGGCGAGCGGCGAGCCTTCGATCTGGAACGCGGAGGTCGCGGCGCCCCAGAGGAAGCCGTCCGGGAAGCGGTCTTCCGGGGCGCGCGGCGTCACGACGCGCGGCCCAGGACCACGTCCACCCGGTGCTCCGCGCCGTCGCGCACGAGCGGGATGCGGGCGGCGGGGCCGGATCCGGGCAGCGGCGCGCCGTCCAGCCGCGCGGCGAACGCGTCGCCGCGGGTCACGCGCACGACGTACGTGGTGCCGTCCGCGCCGGGCACGCGCCAGCGCACGGCGAAGCCGGGCCAGTCGTCCGGAATGCACGGGGCCACACGCAGCTCGGCGCCGCCATGCACCGACAGGCCGAGCACGGACTCCAGGCACGCGCGGATCATCCAGCCCGCGCTGCCGGTGTACCAGGTCCACCCGCCGCGCCCCACATGCGGCGCCTCGCCGTACACGTCCGCGGCCACCACGTAGGGCTCCACCTGGTAGCGCGCCACCGCGGCCTCGTCGCGCGCGTGGTGCACGGGGTTCATGAGCTCGAGGACGCGTGCGGCGCGCTCGCGGCGGCCGAGCCGGGCGAGCGCGGCCACGACCCAGAGCGCGGCGTGCGTGTACTGGCCGCCGTTCTCGCGCACGCCGCGCACGTAGCCCTTGATGTAGCCGGGATCGTGGGGCGTGTTCTCGAAGGCGGGCGTGAGCAGGCGCACGAGGCGCTCCCGCTCCGAGACGAGGTGGCGCTCCGCCGCGTCCATCGCGCGCGCGGCGCGCTCCGGCGGCGCCATCCCGGACAGCACGGACCACGCTTGCACGAGCGCGTCGATGCGGCACTCGTCCCCCGCGTGCGTGCCGAGCGGGGTGCCGTCGTCGTAGAAGGCGCGCAGGTACCACTCGCCGTCCCAGGCGGAGCGCTCCACCGCGGCCGCGAGCGCGGCGCGGTGCGCGTCCCAGCGGCGCGCGAGCGCCTCGTCGCCGCGGCGGCGCGCAAGGGGCGCCATGTCCCGCAGCACGCTGCCGAGGAAGAACGCCATCCACACGCTCTCGCCGCGCCCCTCGCGACCCACGCGGTTCATGCCGTCGTTCCAGTCGCCGGTTCCGAAGAGCGGGAGGCCGTGGGCGCCCACGGCGAGCGAGCGTTCGATCGCGCGGCGGCAGTGCTCCCACACGCTCGCGCGCTCGCCGGAGTCCTCCGCTTCGAGGAACCGCTCGTCCTCGCCGGGGTCGAGCGCGGCGGCGCGCAGGAAGCGCACGGACTCGTCCAGCACGGCGTCGTCCCCCGTGTGCACCACGTACGCGGCGGCCACGAACGGCAGCCACAGGAGGTCGTCCGCGAAGCGCGTGCGCAGCCCGCGGAGCCCCGGCGTGTGCCACCAGTGCAGCACGTCGCCCTCCGTGAACTGGTGCGCGGCGTGCAGCAGGATCTGCGCGCGCGTGCGCTCCGGCGAAAGCCAGGCGAGCGCCGCTGCGTCCTGGAGCTGGTCGCGGAAGCCGAACGCGCCGCCGGACTGGTAGAACGCCGTGCGTCCGTTCAGCCGGCACGACAGCGTCTGGTACGGCAGCCACGCGTTCACCAGCACGTCCAGCGCGCGCGACGGCGTCTCGATGCGCACGCCGTCCGTCTCCCGGCGCCACGCGGCGCGCGCGGCCGCCAGCGCGGCGCGCACCGCGCAGGGCGCGCGGTAGCGGCCGATCAGGTCGCGCGCGTGCGCCTCGTCGTCGCCTTCGCCCAGCAGGAAGGAGATCTCCACGGCCGCGCCGGGCGCCACGGTCAGGCCCACGCGGTGCGCGAGGAACGGCTCGCCGCGCGCTCCGCCGGCGCCGTCCGTCCCGCCCGGGGTCGCCAGCGTCCCGCGCCGCACGGCCTCCGGCAGCGCGAACGACCCCGTGCAACCCTGGAAGGCGTCGCGGTCCGTGCCGGACTCCACGGCGTGCGCGCCCGCCGGCGGCACGACCGCCGCGAACGCGACCGCCCCGGCGAACGGGCCGGACTCCGGGTTGCGCGCGAGGATGGCGGCGGTAGCGGCGTCGGTCACGAGCCGCAGCGACGCGGCCGTCTCGCCCGGCGTGGCACCGAGCACGGGCCGCGCGCCCGCGAACAGCGACAGGCGGCGCGGCTTCTCGCCGCGGTTCGTCAGCGTCACCGCGGTCACGCGCACGGGATCGTGGCCCGCGGCGAACATCACGGTCTCCTCGGTCAGCCCGCCGGTCTCGTGGCGCCAGGCGGAGTACCCGAGCCCGTGGCGCACCTCGTAGTCCCCGGGCGCGGGCAGCGGCCCGGGCAGCGGCGACCACATCGCGCCCGTGTCGTCGTCGCGCAGCCACAACGCATCGCCGTGCGGGTCGAGCAGCGGATCGTTCGACCAGGCGGTGAGCCGGTGCTCGCGGCTGTTGCCCGACCACACGCAACCCGCGCCGGTCTCGCTCACGAGGAAGCCGAAGCGCTCGCCCGCGATCACGTTGGTCCACGGGCGCGGTGGCAGGTTCTCGATGCGCCGCCCGCGGCACCGCAGGTGCAGCACGTACTCGCGCCCGTCGTCGGCGAAACCGCCGAAGCCGTTCGCGAGCTCCAGCGGTTCCGCGGCGGACGCGGCGGGCGCGGCGGATGGCGGCGCGGGCGGCACCGGCGCGGTTTGCGCGGCGACCCCGGAAGCGACCACGGTGGGGGCATCCGGCGTGCCGTTGCCCGCCGGCGCGGCCGACAGCGCCGCCGCGAACGCGGCGTCCACGGCGCCGGGCGCTGCCAGCGCGCGCACGACCGCCAAGGTGGCCTCGCGATCCGCGGCGGCGGCGAGGACGAACGTGGTGCACGACTCGCCCCCTGGCGGCAGCGTCACCGCATCGCGCAGGCTCACGATCGGATCGAGCACGTTGCCCGCCATGCCCGGCGCGGAGGGCCCGGCCAGCGCGCGCGGCGCGTGCACGCTGCCACCGCGGCCGAGGAAGGCGTCGCGGCTGGTCTCGAAGGCGACGGGATCTCGCTCCACGAGCGCGTGCGCCATCCACGGGTGCGCGTCCCCGGGCGAGCGCGGGCGGCGGCGCACGAGCAGCGCGCGCTCGCCCGGGACCGCTTCGGTCTGCACGAACAGCTTCGAGAACACGGGATGCGAAGCGTGCGCCGCCGGATGGTTCAGCACGACCGACGCGAACGTCACGAGTTCGATGCGGCGCGCGCGATCCCCGCGGTTGCGCAGCGTCACGCGCCGCAGCTCGGCCGGCAGCGACGGGGCGACGCACACGTCCAGCTCCGCCTCGAGGCCGTCGTGCGCGGCGAGGAACCGGACGCTCCCGGGCAGGGCCATCGCGAACACGTCGTGCCGTGCGCCCGGGTAGAACCCGAACGCCGCGGCGTCCGGCGCGTCCGCGTCGCGCAGCGCGATGAACAGGCCGTCGGCGTCCTCGAGCCGGTCGCCCGGTCCGGACGTGAGCGCGTGATCGCGCCACCACGAGGTTCCGGTGACGCCGGGGCCGAGGCGCACCGTGTAGTCCCCGGCGGCGAGACGGCAGGGCGCGCTCAACGCGCGGCCCGCGGGAGGCGCGGCCGGCATGGGGGACGGGCTCCTGACGATGTCGCGCACGGTGCCCGTCCCTTGTCGATCCGGGGGACCGGATCGGACCATCCCGGCTGAATGCGGCCGCTGGCGGGGACCATGCCCCGGGGATTCCGGGCGCCCGAGCGACGTCCTAGGCTATTCCCAAAGCCCGGGCGGCTCAAGCGGTTCGATCCCGGGCAACCCGGCCCGTCGCGGCGTTCCGGGGGGTATTCACACAACATATTGTTGGACAATGAGTTACGGCGATGTCTCCCGTCCGTGCCGGTGGCGCGTCCAGTCCCGCCGACCCCATTCCCGCGGCCGAACTTGACCCGGGCAGCGAAAATCGTGTAAACGTTTTCACCGGCAGGGGAAGGTGCGGGGAAGGGCGGCACTCGGCGCCCGAACGGGCGGCCAGCGGAGGTCGTCTGAATGCCCACGATCCACGACGTCGCCCAGCTTGCGGACGTCTCCATCGCGACCGTCTCCCGTGTCCTGAACGGGAACGAGCGGGTGAGCGAGGAGTCGCGCAAGCGCGTGTGGGCGGCGGCGGCGGAACTGGACTACTGGCCGAACAGCGCGGCGCGCAGCCTCACCATGCGCCGCACGCACGTCCTCGGCGTGCTCCTCCCGGACCTGTACGGCGAGTTCTTCTCCGAGATCATCCGCGGCATCGACTACGCGGCGCGCCGCCAGCGCTTCCAGGTGCTTCTCTCCAGCTCGCACGCGGACACGAACACCGTGCTCACCGCGGCGCGCTCCATGCGCGGCCGCATCGACGGGCTCATCATGATGGCGCCGGACGTGGAGTCCGCCGAGGCCGTGGACGCCATCCGCCGCCGCTTCCCCGTGGTGCTGCTGAACCCGCGCGAGCCCGCGCCCGGCTGCGACTCCGTGTCCATCGCGAACTTCGAGGGCGCGCGCGACGCCACCCGCCACCTCGTCTCGCTCGGGCACCGCGTGATCGCCACGATCCGCGGCCCCTCCGGGAACGTGGACGCGGAGGAGCGGCTGCGCGGCACGCGCGAGGCGCTGCGCGAGGCCGGCCTGCCGTCCGATCCCTCGCTCGAGCTGCCCGGCGACTTCACCGAGTCGTCCGGGTTCCATCGCGCGGCGAACCTGCTCCGTCTGGACCCGCGCCCCACCGCCGTCGTGTGCGCGAACGACTCCATGGCCATCGGGCTGATGAGCGCCCTGGCCGCGCAGGGTCTCCGCGTACCGGAGGACATGGCCGTCGTCGGCTTCGACGACGTGGCCATCTCGCGCTTCGTCACGCCCGCGCTCACCACGGTGCGCGTCGACGCGCAGGGTCTCGGCCGGCAGGCCGTGGACCTGATGCTCTCGCGGGAGGAGTCCTCCGCCCGCACGCCCTGCACGCACCAAGTCCTTCCCGCCCCCCTCGTCGTGCGCCGCTCCTGCGGGTCGACCCCGGTCGAGTCCCTCCCCGCGGGAACGCCGAGACGGCGTCGGGACGATCCGCCGTCGCTTGACCCGTCACCCGGTAGGAGGCCCCTGCCATGAGATCCCGCTTCGCAGGCATCCTTGCAATGATCGCCGTGCTCGCCGGGCTGCTGCCCGCGCCGGCCGGCGCGAACCCCGACGACGTCATCTGGGCGCGCCGCACCACGGCGCCCATCACGCTGGACGGCGTCCTCAACGAGGCCGCGTGGGCGAAGGCCGAGTCCCTGCTCGTCGTGTACGGGCAGGACGCGGGCGAGCCCGGCTCCGGCTGGAAGGTGGAGGCCGGCAACTTCATCGCCACGGACTCCACGAAGGCCGTGCTGAAGTTCCTGGTGAAGGACAACCAGCTGTACTTCGCCGCGGTCGTGAGGGACTCGTCGGTCGGCGGCTCGAAGGACTTCAACCGCTTCGACGGCTTCCTGATGAGCCTGAAGAACCACGCCGATCCGGCGTTCCCGAAGCCCCCCGCGGAGTACTTCTACTCGTGGTGGTACCCGCTGCTCACGGATCCGCAGCCGGCCGGGCAGCTCCCGCGCTTCAAGGGCATGTGGGCGAACGACACCACGACGATCCCGCGCGACTCCACGCAGGTCGCCAACTGGGACGCCATGACCGTGGTGAACGGCCTGTCGAACAGCGACGCCGTGCTGGACGTGGGCTACACGGTGGAGATGCGCTTCAACCTCACGCCGATGGGCTACGACGTCACGGTCCCCGGCGGCGACGTGGTCGAGTGGAACATCGGCATCTACGACTGCGACTGGTTCTGGCCGTTCAACGGCGCGAAGTTCCAGACCACGCGCGTTTGGCTGCAGTCTCCGTGGGGCAACGCGGCCTGGTACAACGAGCTGAAGATCCACGCCCGGCCGGACGTGACGGTGAACTCGGGGCAGGTGCCGGCGGTGGGTCACGAGGTGGCCGTCCCCGAGCTGGCCGGCGCGGCGCCCACGATCAACGGCACGCTGACCGAGCCGGTGTGGTCGGATCCGGACATCTACTCCCTGGACCTGCGCTGGGACGACGCCGCGCTGCGCGCCTCGTACCCCGGCCTCGGGCCGGTGCGCTCCGGGCAGTACCAGCCGGAGGTGAACGGCGGGCAGGCGTTCGTCGTGGATCCGTCCGACGCGAACGTGAAGCTCTTCTACAAGGGCACGGACCTGTACCTCGGCTTCGACGTGAACGATGCGGTGGTGCAGTTCCATCCCGCGTTCGACCGGTGGGACGGGTTCCTCGTCACGCTGACGGATCGCGTGGTGGAGGGGAACGACCATCAACTGAAGACGTACCGCTTCTCGTTCCAGGTGGGGGCGGGCGGCACGGCCTCCGCGCAGGACGACCTGGCGGGGTTCATCACCGCGGGCGACGCGGCGCTCTCGCTGGCGCTGAAGCCCGGCACGGTGGTGGACACCACGGGCGCGGTCCCGGACGCGGGCTACACCGCGGAGCTCCGGCTGGACCTCACGGCCATGGGCTACCCGCCGGACCTCGGGGATCGCATCCTCTGGATCGGCATCAACCACATGGACGGGGACTCGTTCCTGCCCACCACGGACAGCTACGGCACGCGCACCTGGTGGTTCCGGCAGTACGAGGGCGAGTGCTGCCCGGCGCACGCGCTGCTCGCGCCGCTGAGCGCGGTGGGCGTGGAGCCGGTGGCGTCGGCCTCTCCCGGCGGCCTGTCCGTGCGGAGCTTCCCGAACCCGGCGGTGTCGCCCACCATCCAGTACTCGCTGCCGGACGGCGGGCGCGTGTCGCTGGAGCTGTACGACGTGACCGGCCGGCTGGTGGAGCGGCGCGACCTCGGCCGGCACCCGGCCGGCGTGTGGCAGACCACGCTGGACGGGCGCGACCGGACGGCCGGCGTGTACTTCTACCGGTTGAAGGTCCATGACGCCGTCAGCGGCGCGTACCGCGCGTCGCTCGAGGGCAAGGCCGTGCTGGTGAACTAGCAGCGAACGGCGTCCGGGCGGCGCGGCGGACCGCGCCGCCCGGGGCGCCGGCACTCGAGGGGGAGGCGCAGTGACGCGGGTGAGGGTACGGATGCGGCAGGCGGCCGCGGCGGTGGTCGCGTGGCTCCTGGGGACGGCGGGCCCGCCGGCCCTGGCCGGGACCACCGGCACCATCAGCGGGAAGGTGACGGCGTCGGACGGCAGCCCGATCGTCGCCGCCACCGTCGTGCTGGTGGGGCAGCGCCTCGGCGCCTACTCGGACGCGCAGGGCAGGTACCGGATCGCGAAGGTGCCGCCCGGCACGTACGAGCTGCAGGTGACGCGGTTGAACTACGAGACCGTGCGGGTGCAGGGCGTGCTCGTGACGGCGGACCAGAACACCACGCAGGACGTCTCCATGAAGGACGAGACGCTGGAGACGGAGGAGGTCGTGGTGGTGGCGAAGCGCCCGCCGGTGGACCTGAAGCTGACGAGCACGCAGTCCAACGTGACGCGCGAGGAGATCGAGGCGCTGCCGGTGCAGGAGCTGGAGGACATCGTGAACCTGCAGGCGGGCGTGGTGGAGGGCCACTTCCGCGGCGGCCGCATCGGCGAGGTGCAGTACCAGGTGGACGGCGTGAGCGTGAACGACCCGTACGACAACGAGTCGGCGCTCACCGTGGACCGCTCCGTGCTGCAGGAGGTGCAGGTCATCAGCGGCACGTTCGACGCGGAGTACGGCCAGGCCATGAGCGGCGTGGTGAACGCGGTGCTCAAGCAGGGGACGGAGAACCCGGAGTGGGACGCGGAGGTCTACGCCGGCGGGTACTTCTACCAGGGCGGGGAGCGGCGCCCCATCGACGAGGAGATCCGCCCCCTCGGCACGCAGAGCTACTCGGCCACCGTGAGCGGGCCGCTGCCCCTGGCGAACACCGTGTTCCTGGCCAGCGGGCGCCGCTACGAGCACGACGACTACGTGTACGGCACGCGCACGTTCCGCCCCTCGGACGAGGGGGACTTCGAGAACAAGGTGTTCACCGGGACCGGCGACGGCGAGAGGGTCCCGCTGGGCTTCACGCGCGAGTGGTCGGGCCTGGCCAAGCTCACGAACACGTTCCTGCCGAAGACCAAGCTGAACTACCAGGTCCTCTTCCATCTCGGCGAGGGGCGGGGCAACAACTACCGCTTCCGGCTCAATCCCGACGGCCAGCGGCAGAACACCACGGTCGCCGTGCAGCACGGATTCGACATCACGCAGACCCTCTCCAGCACGTCGTTCCTGGACGTGAGCCTGCGCCAGAACTACTCCAAGTACGACGACTGGCGCTGGGACAGCGCGTTCGATCCGCGCTACGACCAGGCGGGGCCGCCGCTCGGCGACCCGAACTACGAGCTCGGGGCGTACGTGCAGGGCGCGGACTTCGGCCGCTTCCGCCAGCGCACGATGCTGTACCAGGTGAAGGTGTCGTACGTGAACCAGGTGGACGACGCGCACCGCGTGAAGGGCGGTGTGGAGTTCCTCCGCCCGTCCGTGAAGTTCGGGGTTCCCGGGCACCTGGTCTTCACCACGGTGGACGGCGCGGAGCAGCTCGTGCGGCACTTCGACGAGCCGCCGGACTACCCCGGCATCGCCACCTACAACCCCCACATCGGCGCGGCGTACCTGCAGGACCAGGCGGAGTGGCCGGGCCTCACCATCCGCTTCGGCGCGCGCCTGGACTACTTCGACGCGCGGTCCCACATCCCCGGCGACCTGGCCAACCCCGCGAACGCCATCGAGGGGGCGCCGGAGTCGGGGCTCCAGCGGACGTCGAAGAAGGTGTACCTGTCCCCGCGGCTCGGCGTGGCGTACCCCATCGAGGACTACGCGGCGCTGCACTTCTCGTACGGGCACTTCCGGCAGTTCCCGCCCATCGGCGCGATGTTCTCGAACGCGGACTACACGGTGCTCGCGAACCTGCAGGCCGGCACGTCGGACTTCGGCGTGCTCGGCAACCCGGACGTCCGCCCCGAGGAGACCGTCCAGTACGAGGCCGGCTACAAGCACGCGTTCAGCGAGGACCTGGGCGTGGACGTGACCACGTTCTACAAGGACATCCGCGACCTCCTCGGCGTGGAGTTCATCAACACGTACAACAACGCCGAGTACGCGCGGCTGACGAACGTGGACTTCGGCGACATCTTCGGCTTCACCCTGGCCCTGGACGACAAGGCGCTGGGGCCGCTGAGCGTGGCGGCGGACTACACGTGGCAGCGCGCCATGGGGAACTCCAGCGATCCGCGGGAGACGGCGACGCGCGCCGAGGCCGGCGAGGATCCGCGCCCGCGGCTGGTGCCGTTGAACTGGGACCAGCGGCACACGTTCAACGCCACGGTGTCGCTGACGCGGCCGCAGTACTCCGTCAGCGCGGTGATCCGCGTGGCCAGCGGCCAGCCGTACACGCCGGAGCTGGGCACCGGGTTCGGCGAGGTGCTGCAGACGAACTCCGGGCGCAAGCCGTCCGGGTTCCTCATGGACCTGCGGAGCGAGCGCGCGCTGGGCGTCTGGCAGGGCGCCGAGGTGGCGCTGTTCGCGCGGGCGTTCAACGTGTTCGACCAGCGGTTCTTCAACGGCGCCGTGTTCGCCAGCACGGGCGATCCGTACTACTCCCGCAACCCGGTGGCGGACGAGGTGGCGCTGGCCGACCCCACGCGCTACTACCCGCCGCGGCGCATCGAGATGGGGTTGCGACTCGGCGGGAGCGGCGCGGTGACGGAGGAGACGCCATGACGCCGCGGCGGACGATGCTGATGCTCCTCCTGGCGGCCGCGGCCCCGGTGGCGGCGGATGTCCCCGTCCCCGTGCCGCCGGAGCAGCGCGGCCGGCTGGACGCGGAGCGCTCCGGCTTCCACGACGCGAACAACATCCGCACCGTGTTCTGGAACTACGGGATGGTGGGGGACTACCCGGCGGACCCCGGGAACGTGGACCTCAGCGTCTTCCACTCCGTGGAGGTCCCGAAGGGGACCGGGATGAACTACTCCGACGGCATCACGCCGTTCGTGCTCACGCGGATCACGCAGCTCGACGGCAGCACGGCGTACATCATGGAGACCGGGTTCCGCGAGCGGCAGGCGTCGAGTCCCACGCGCAACGTGGACATGCGCTTCGAGCCGCGCCCCGGGTACTTCGAGCCGAACCCCGTGCTGAACCCGGCGCGCTCGCCCGCGGTCAGCAACGACCCGCGCACCTGGCCGAGCGTGTGGCCCGACCGGCTGGACGATCCGGACGATCCGGGCTGGTCCGGGAGCTGGAACGGGTACTTCGGGAAGCAGATCGTGGCCGACCAGGAGAGCTTCATGGTCCTGGACGACCAGTTCTACGACGCCTTCTTCTTCCGTCCCGACAGCCGGGACTCCACCCGCGCCGGGCTGGGCCTGCGCGTGGAGGTGCGCGGCTTCCAGTGGGCGAACCCGCAGGCCCGCAACGTGATCTTCTGGCACTACGACATCGTGAACGAGAGCACCACGGACTACGAGGACATCGTGTTCGGCCTGTACATGGACACGGGCGTGGGCGGGTCGGCGCTGTCCTGCGACGGCATCTACGAGTCGGACGACGACAACGCGTTCTTCGACCGCGAGTTCGACGACCGCATCATCAACCTCGTGTACACGTGGGACCTGCGCGGGCACGGGCGGGACCTGAGCGGACCGTGCGGCACCACCGGGTACCTGGGGTACGCGTACCTGGAGACGCCGGGCAACCCGCTGGACGACATCGACAACGACGAGGACGGCATCACCGACGAGAACCGGGACGACGAGCCCGGCACGCGGCTGATCGGCAGCACGGAGATCCTGGCGTACGTGGACGCGAACTACGATCGCGCCCGGTTCGAGGCGGCGTACGGCCCGGTGGAGGAGACGCCGGCGTACCGCGCGGGCGAGTGGTTCACGGGCGACGAGGACATGGACTGGAGCGCCGAGCTGCACGACACCGGCGGGGACGGCGTGTTCGGGACCGGGGACTCCGGCGAGCTGGACGGGATGCCCACGGACGGAGAGCCCAGCTACGGGCGCACCGACCTCAACGAGTCCGACCAGATCGGGCTCACCGGGTTCAAGATCAACCGGATCCGCGCCGGGCTGGACAACCCGGACCCCACCACGGACGACATCCTGTTCTTCACGAACGCGGCGAACTGGCCGGAGCGGCTGTACAACCAGTTCACCAGTCCGGACTCGTCCGTGCGCTTCGGCGAGCCGGCGGCGTCGAACTACAACATCGGGTTCCTGTTCGCCTCCGGGCCGTTCAACCTGCGCGCGGGACAGCGCGAGCGGTTCAGCCTGGCCCTGGCGTACGGCGCGGACCTGAGCGAGCTGCGGCGGACCACGCGCACCGTGCAGACCATCTACGATGCGAACTACCGGTTCGCGGTGCCGCCGGCGCGACCCACGGTGACGGCCGAGGCCGGGGACGGGTACGTGCGCCTCTCCTGGGACGACGTGGCCGAGCGCAGCGCGGACCCGGTGACCGGCGAGGTGGACTTCGAGGGGTACCGCATCTACCGGTCCACCGACCCGGAGTTCCGCGACCCGCAGGTGATCACCACGGGCACCGGCTCCGGCCCGATCGGGAACGGGAAGCCGCTCGCGCAGTTCGACCTGGCCGACGGGATCAGCGGCTTCTCCGAGGACACCGTGGAAGGCGTGGCGTACTTCCTCGGCACGGAGAGCGGCATCCAGCACACCTGGACGGACTACGGCGCGGTGAACGGCCAGCTCTACTACTACGCGGTGACGGCGTACGACTTCGGCTCGGAGCGGCTGAACTTCTATCCATCCGAGAACGCGATCACCGTGTCGCGCACGCCGCGCGGCGGCACGGTGCTGCCCACGAACGTGGTGGCGGTGCGGCCGAACCCGCGCGTGGCGGGCTACGTGCCGGCCACCGTGAGCGCCGCGGAGCAGACCGCGGGCGACGGGACGGGCACCGTGGCGGTGGAGGTGGTGAACACGGACATCGTGCCGGACGACCACGTGTTCCGGGTGAGCTTCGCCACGTCGCACCCCGAGAGCATCCGCGCGGAGACGTACACCCTCGAGGACACGAGCACGAGCACGGTGCTCTTCGAGACCGGCACGGACCTGGACGGCAAGGGGATCGGGCCGGTGGGGTCGGGGCTCCTGCCGGTGGTGTACACGCAGGCGGAGGTGGCCATCGACTCCGTGCGCACCGGGTTCTCGGCCACGAGCCCCACGGACGCGAAGCTCGCCGTCGCCTTCAGCGATGTCCACTCGATCAACCAGGCTCGCCCCGGCTTCCCCGACGACATCCGCATCGAGTTCTATGACACCGTGGTGGAGTCCTCCCTGGTGATGGGCGCGCAGTTCCCCACTTCCTACGGAATGAAGTTCCGCATCTTCGCGGAAACGCCGTCCGGTGACCTTCCCCTGAAGTGCCGCTTCCGCGACGTCCCGCCGGTCACCGGGACGCTCGCGAACACCCAGGACGTGTTCGACATCGTGACCTACGCGTCGACGTCGGACTCGGCGGCCACGTGGCGGGTCCGTCTGGACTCCTCCGCGGGCGCGCCGACGCGGCCGCCCGCGGCGGGCGACGTCTTCCACCTGCGGCCCACGCGCCCGCTGGGCCCGGGGGACGAGTTCACGTTCACGAGCACGGGCGAGAGCGTGGACGACGCGCGCGCCCGGGCGGAGTTCACGCCGTACGTCGTGCCGAACCCGTACGTGGGGTCGGCCAGCTTCGAGCCGGAGCGGTTCGCGGTGTCCGGCCGCGGGGAGCGCCGGCTGGAGTTCCGCGGGCTGCCGGAGAGCTGCACGATCCGCATCTTCACGGTGCGCGGCGACCTGGTGCAGACGCTGAAGCACGACGGCGGCAGCCAGGGCATCGTGGCCTGGAACCTGAGGACGAAGGACAACCTGGATCTCGCGCCGGGGCTGTACATCTTCCATGTGGACGGCGGCCGCTTCGGCGAGAAGACCGGAAAGTTCGCGGTGATCAAATGACGCGCGGGACGCGGGAACGGAACCGGACGGCGGCGGCGGTCGCGCTCGCGGCGGCGGCGCTGGCGCTGCTCGCGGCGGGCGAGGCCGCGGCGCAGAGCAAGGCGGGCACCACGATCGGGCAGTTCCTCGGGATCGAGCCGTCCGCGCGGCACGCCGGCATGGGGAACGCGGGCGTGGGCCTGTACGAGGGCATCGAGTCCGTGTACTTCAACCCGGGCGCGCTGGGCGTGATCGACCGGCCGGCGTTCTCGTTCACGCACGCGCCGTGGTTCGCGGACATCACGTACGACTACGCGGCGGCCGCGTTCCCGGTCGGGCGGTGGGGTACGTTGTTCGGCAGCGTGACGTCGCTGAGCTCCGGCGACATCGACGTGCGCACGGTGGCGCAGCCGCTGGGCACCGGCGAGAAGTACGACGTGGGCAACCTGGCCATCTCGCTGGGCTTCGGCCGCACGGTCACCAGCCGGTTCTCCACCGGGATGCAGGTGCACTGGGTGCGGGAGCGGATCTGGCACACCTCGCAGGACTTCGTGACGTTCAGCGTGGGCACCGTGTACCGGCTCACGGAGAGCGGGATCCGGCTGGGGTCCGGCCTGTCCAACATGGGGACGCGGGCGCGGTTCACCGGCGGGGACCTGGCGATCCAGTTCGATCCGACCGCGGACGAGTACGGCGACAACAGCGCGCTGCCCGCGGTGCAGTACACGGACGAGTTCCCCGTGCCGCTGCTGTTCCGCGTGGGGCTCAGCATCCCGCACGAGCTGGGCCCGCAGACGCGGATGACGTTCGCGGTGGACGCGCTGCACCCGAACGACAACGCGGAGTCCGTGAACGCGGGCGCGGAGTGGCGCTGGCGCGAGACGCTGGCGATGCGCGCGGGCTGGCAGACGCTGTTCCAGTCCGACTCGCAGCTCGGCCCCACATTCGGGTTCGGGCTGATGGGACGCTACGGCGAGGAGCGCACGTACCGGCTGGACTACGCGTGGGCGGGACACGACTACCTGGACGAGACGCATCGGTTCACGCTCGTCCTCGGCCTTTGAGCGATCAACCAGGGGGAGCCTCGTGGACGGCATTCGATCGGATCGGCGGCGGAAGGGGCGGCGGGGCGGCGGCGTGCGGGCCGGCCTCCTGGCGACGGCGGCGGCCGTGCTGGTGAGCGCGGGGGCCGCGCGCGCGGTGGACACCGAGGTGCTGCTGGACGACCTGCAGCGCCGCGGCTTCGACTACTTCTGGAACGAGGCGAACCCGGCGAACGGGCTGATCAAGGACCGGAGCACGTCCGGGTCGCCCGCCAGCATCGCGGCGGTGGGATTCGGGCTGTCGTCCATCTGCATCGGGGTGGACCACGGCTGGGTCAGCCGGGAGAACGCGCGGGCGCGCGTGCTCACCACGCTCAACACGTTCTGGAACCCCGCGGCGCAGGGGCCGGAGCCGGCCGGGCGCATCGGGTACAAGGGCCTGTTCTACCACTTCCTGGACATGAGCACGGCCACGCGCACGTGGACGTCGGAGCTGTCCACCATCGACACGGCGCTGCTGTTCGCCGGGATCATGGACGCGCGGCAGTACTTCGACGGCGCCCACGCGGACGAGGTGTCCATCCGCGCGCTGGCGGACTCCATCACGCAGCGGGCCGACTGGACCTTCGTGTACAACGGCATCGGCATCAAGATGGGCTGGGCGCCGGAGGGCACGGGATTCGGGACCTGGGTCGGTTACAATGAGGCCATGATCCTCTATATCCTGGCCATCGGGTCGCCCACGCACCCCATCCCGGACTTCACGTGGTTCACGTGGACCAGCGGGTACGACTGGCTCACCTACTACGGCTACACGTACATCAACTTCCCGCCGCTGTTCGGCCACCAGTACTCGCACTGCTGGATCGACTTCCGGTCCATCCAGGACATCTACACGACCAGCAAGGGGATCACCTACTTCGAGAACTCGCGTCGCGCCACCTTGGCGCAGCGGGAGTACTGCATCGACAACCCGCTGGGGTGGACGGGCTACGGGCCGCTGCTCTGGGGCCTGACCGCTTCGGACGATCCCGGCGGGTACGCGGCGCACGGCGCGCCGCCGGCGTGGACGGACAACGGCACGATCACGCCCACCGCGCCGGCCAGCTCGCTGCCGTTCGCGCCCGAGGTGGTCATCCCCACCCTGCACCACCTGTACGACAGCTACCCGCAGCTCTGGGGCCCGTACGGGTTCAAGGACGCGTTCAACCTCACGGTGAACTGGTGGGCCACGGACTACCTCGGCATCGACCAGGGGCCCATCGTGATGATGATCGAGAACCACCGCACCGCGTCCGTCTGGGAGCGCTTCATGACGCATCCGGACGTGCAGCTCGGGCTGTCGCGCGCCGGGTTCGGCCCGGCCACGACGGTGGGCCCCGCGGTGCCGGCGGCGGAGTCGTTCGCGCTCGCGCAGAACTTCCCGAACCCGTTCCGCGGCACGAGCGGCGTCTCGTTCCGCATGCCGGCGGCGGGCGAGGCGAGGCTCACCCTGTACGACATCGCGGGGCGGCAGGTCCGCGTGCTCACCGAGGGGACGCGCGCGGCGGGCACGCACCGCGTGACGCTGGACGGGCGGGGGCTGCCCGCGGGGACGTACTTCTACCGGCTGGAGACGGCCGGCGGGTCGGAGGGGCGGAAGTGCACGATCCTGGACTGACGATCAGCGCGCGGGCGTCCGCGCGAAAGGAGGAGGCGAGGCGAGAGAGATGATCCAGCGGGAGTTCACCGTTCGTACGTGAGTCGTTCGTCCGTGTTCGCAACAACCAAGGAGTCCAACAACCATGAATCGCATCGGCAAGTTCGTTACGGCGACGGCGGGCCTGCTGCTCCTCGCGGGCAGCGCCCTGGCGTCCGGACCCACCCCCAACAGCGCGGTCTTCGAGCTCCGGGTGTTCAACGACTGCCCGACCTCGACCGTGGGCACCACCGACAGCTACCCGGCGTCGCTGTCCATCTCCGACAGCAACCTGAGCTGCGGCGGCTTCGCGAACCTGCACGTGTGGCGTCTCTCCGAGGACGACGCCGCGCAGATCCTGTTCCCGAACAACTCGGCCTTCAGCATCGAGTTCGACATGGTCGTGGACGGCACCGCGCAGGGCGAGGCCGGTCTGCAGATCGCCCCGTGGTGGTCGCAGGCGGACGGCCGGATCAACTGCCGGACGACCGACGGCGAGATCGCGGTCTTCGGCGGCCGGCTGCCGTTCTACAGCTTCACCGGCAACCACGGCCTGCACTACGTGAAGGGCACGTCGATCCACCTGAAGGCCACGTACCTGGCGAACGGCCTCTCCATGGCCGATCCCGCCACCGTCGAGTACGAGGTGACCTACGGCGGCAACACGTACTCCTCCGGCGCGCTCGCGTTCGACCAGGGCAACCCGGCCGAGGATCCTCCCTACGGCCTGTGGGGCATGCTGAACGACGCGAAGGTCGGCGGCTTCGTGCAGCCGTTCCTGCAGCCGGGCAACCCGGCCGCGAACCTCACCGCGACGTACACGGACATCATCTTCACGCAGCTGAAGCCGGTGTCCGTGGAGCCGTCCACGTGGGGTCGGATCAAGGCGCTGCACCGCTAGCCGGCGCGAAGCGGCGGGGTGGGACCGCCGCGACGCCCGGAGGGCGCGTGCACACGGGCCCCGGTGCTCCGGCACCGGGGCCCTTTTCTCGTCCGGAGGATCCTCAGGAGGACGCCGGCGGGCTCAGGGCGCGTGCGAGACGCGACAGGCGATCGAGATCCTCGATCACGAAGGAGGTGCGCGTGGACGAGAGGATGCCGCGCCGGCGGAACTCCGAGAACTGCCGGATGGCGGTTTCCACCGCTACGCCGATCATGTCGGCCAGGTCCTCCCGGGACAGGGGCACGTCCACGTGCACGCGCCCGTTCTCGTTCTCGCCGAAGCGGCGGCCCAGCTCCATCAGCACGTGCGCGGTCCGTTCGCGCGCGTCCCCGCTGGCGAGGTGTGCGCGCTCCACCTGCGCGCGCCGGACGTCCGTGGCCAGCTGCCGGAGGGACGCGTCGCGCAGCCCGGGCACGGAGTCGATGAGCTGGAGCATGGGCGCCCGCTCGATCAGGCAGACCTGCCCGTCGCGCAGGATCTCCGCCCCGTAGTCGTAGGGCGCGCCGCCCACGGCGGCCTCGAGGCCCAGCAGGTCCCCCGGCCCGGCCAGCCCGAGCAGATACCGGCGGCCGTGCGCTCCCGTCTTGATCAGGCGGACCACCGCGGACCGCAGGCAGAACACGGCCGTGCAGGGATTGCCCTCGTAGAACAGGGTCTGCCCGCGCCGGTACGCGTGAGGCACGCGGGTCCGGTCGAGGTTCTGTGCGTCCACCGGGGTCAGCCCGGCGGTGAATCCGGCATCCAGCACGGCACACGCGGCGCAATCCGCGCAAGGCCGCGCCACGACCGGTCGCTCCATGGCGAGCTACCCCCTGCGGGGCCGGTGGGGGGCGGCGCCGGTTTCCGGCCCCCGAAGGCACCCTCCAAGGTATTTCGGACCCTCCGCTCATTCAACCCTTGTGGTTCACAGATTGTGGATGATGTCCAGGAAGTCCTGTGGAGACAATGACTTGGATCGGATCGCCCGCGCTTTCGCAGGGCCGAGGCCCCAAGTCACGGCAGGGGCACGGCCTGCATCGAGGCCGTCCACAATCTCCGAACCACAACTGACGGACATCACGTGGGCGGGTGACGGGGCTCATGGGCGGGAGAGGGGCGGGTCGCTACTGTCGTGTCAGGGGCCGGGATCCGACGGGGGTACCGGTCGAGCACGCGACCCGGCGGCTTCGCTCGGCGAATCCATCGGGCTCGCCGCCCGGCGTGGTCCCGGCCCCGGATCTCGCCCGCCCGCGTGCGCGGGCGGCGAGCGGCGGAGGACCCGTGAAGGTCCGCGACGTCATGACGCCATCCCCGGAAACCTGCGGCCCGCATACGGACGTTGCCGCGTGCGCGCGGTTGATGTGGGACGGCGACTTCGGCTTCCTGCCCGTGGTCGGGAATCGCGGCGAGCTTCTCGGGGTGGTGACGGACCGCGACCTCTGCATGGCGGTCGCGATGCAGGACCGGCGTCCCGGCGAGATCCTCGTGCGCGAGGTGATGACGCGGGTCGTGCATCGGTGCATGGCCGACGACAACGTCGAGCGCGCGCTGCAGCTGATGAAGGAGCACCAGGTGCGTCGCGTCCCGGTGACGGATGCGAAGGGCACGGTCGAGGGCGTGGTGACCCTCAACGATCTCGCGATCAGCGCGGGCGAGACGGCGAGTCGCGGCGGGCGGCCGGATCCCTGTCCCGGCTCCGAAGTCCTGGCCGCGCTGAAGGCGATCTGCCGGCATCGAACGCGGGCGGAGACGGTATAGAGCCGCAAGGCTGCGGAGTCGTGATCCCGGGGGGGTCCGACTCCGACCCGGGGCGGAGGGCGTGTTCCCGCGGGCGAGCGGTGAACCCTCCGCCCTCGGGCTTTTCAGGGGCGAGGTCCCGCTCCGGCGCCAGCGTCAGCATCCTCGACACCACGTAACCGATCCCCGTCACGCACGCCAGCATGCTCGCGTGCCCGGCGAAGCGGATGAGACCCGCGACGCGCTCGGTGTGGCGCAGCCATCCCAGCGCGCCGAGGATGTAGTTCCAGTCGTGGATCGCGTGGCCGCCGCCGGGGGTCACCAGCGGGAGGCGCATGGCCACGGCGTCCGCGGCGTAGACCGACACCTCGAAGAGGTTCGTGCCCAGCCAGCCGAAGGCGAACGCCACGGCGAACCAGTCGCCCTGGCGCGCGAACATCGCCATGCCCACGAGCGGGACGAGGCACTGCAACAGGGAGCCGCCGAGCGCGGCGAGGACGTCGCCGAAGCCGAACACGAAGTGTCCGAGCTCGTGGATGCCGAGATTGAGTCCGCCGAAGACGCTGCGGTACTCCGGGCTTGCGGCGTGCCGGAACCAGACCCACAGGAAGTACGCGAGGGCCGGCGCGCGCAGCCAGCCGTTGCGGCCCGCGCACCGCGCATCGATGTGGTCAAGTAGGCTTCGGATCACGGGCCGGGTCCTCGGTCGGGAGTACGAGTCCTGGATCGGCCGGCGCCGGGCGCGGCGTGAGCGGGCGCCGCCCCCCTGCCTCGCCGCGCCTCCGGACGGCGTGGTACTCTGCACGGCCCGATTCCGCACCTCCCCGGAGCGCCCATGGCCGCTCGGCCCGTCGTGGACCTGAGATCCGACACCGTCACGAAGCCCCGCCCGGGCATGCGGGAGGCGATGGCCGCCGCGGAGGTGGGGGACGACGTCCTCGACCACGATCCCACCGTGGAGCGCCTGGAGCACCGGATCGCGGCCATCCTGGGGAAGGAGGCCGCGCTCTTCGTCCCGTCGGGAACCATGGCGAACCAGATCGCGGTGCGCGCGCACTGCCCGCCCGGCGGGGAGATCATCCTGGACCGCGGCGCGCACGTGCTGAACTTCGAGGCGGGCGCCGCCGCGGCGCTGTCGGGGGCCTCGCTGCAGCCGGTGGACGCGCCGCGCGGGATCCTGGATCCGGACGCGGTGCGGCGCGCCGTGCGCCCGCCCGTGCCGCACTGCCCTCGGACGGCGCTCGTGTGGGCGGAGAACACGCACAACCTCGCGGGCGGGAACGTGTGGCCGCAGGCGGCGCTCGACGCGGTGGCGGCGGTCGCGCATGACGCGGGACTGCCGTTGCATCTCGACGGCGCCCGGATCTGGAACGCGGCGGCGGCCACGGGCGACCCGCCGGCCCGCATCGCGCGCGACGCGGACTCCGTGTCGGTGGCCCTCTCGAAGGGGCTGGGGGCGCCCGTGGGGTCCCTGATCGCGGGGACGCGCGCCTTCATCGACGGATGCTGGGTGCACCGCAAGCGCTTCGGCGGCGGCATGCGGCAGTCCGGGATCCTGGCCGCGGCGGGGCTGTGGGCGCTCGACCACCTCGTGGAGCGGCTGCCCGAGGACCATGCGAACGCCCGGTGGCTGGCCGAGCGCCTGGCGGATCTGCCCGGCGTCCGCGTGGACCTCGAGGCCACGCGGACGAACATCGTCGTCTTCGACGTGGCGGGGGTCGGGCGGACCCCGGTGGAGTTGGCGGGCGAGGCCGCGAAGGCCGGCGTGAAGGTCGTCCCCTTCGGCCCGACGACCCTGCGGGCCGTGACGCATCTGGACGTGACGCGCGCGGACGTGGAACATGCGGCCGCCGTGCTCGCCGGCGTGCTCGCGCCGGGCGGCGCGCGGCGGGAGGCGTGAGCGTGGAACGGAGCGCGGCCCCGACGGAAGCCCGCTACCATCCCGCCATCCGGCGCATCTACGCGGCGCGCACCGGGTCGGAGACGGCGGCGGAACGGTTCCTCGCGGCGCGACTCGAGGACGTGCCGGAGCCGTCGGTGCTGGGGGGACTCGGCGAGGCGGCGGATCGGATCGAGCGCGCGATCGACGCCGGCGAGCGCATCGGCGTCTTCGGTCACGACGATCCGGACGGGATCACGTCCGCCGCGGTCCTGGTGGAGGTTCTCGAGGCTGCCGGCGCGCAGTGCGACCCGTACATCCCGGACCGCGACGTGGAGGGGCATGGCCTGTACCCCGAGCTCGTGCGTCGCTTCCGCGCCCGCGGCGCCACGCTGCTGGTGACCACGGACGGTTGCTCGGCCAGCGCGGCCGAGGAGGAACTGGCGACGACGCTCGGGCTGGACCTGCTGGTGACGGACCATCACGAGGTGGCGCCCGGCCGCGCCCGCGTTCGCAACCTGGTGAATCCCAAGGCGGACGCGGCCACGGCCGACGCTTACGGCGACCTCACGGGGGCCGGCGTCGCGGCGCTGCTCGCCCGGGAACTGCTGCGCCGACGCTTCGGAGATGATGGCGACAAGAAGTTTTGTCGGCTACTTGACCTCGTCGCCCTCGGGACGATCGCGGACTGGGGCGACCTCTCGCGCAGCAACCGCGGGATGGTCGTGCAGGGCCTCACTGCGGTGGGCCGCGGCGACCGGCCGGCGGTGGAGCTTGCCCGGCGCGCCCTGGAGATCGGCCCCGACGCCGTCCTGCGCCGCGACAAGTGCGAGCGCCTCGCCGCCGTGTTCGCCGCCGTGCCGTCCCGGGAGGGACGGTCGGCCGGGCTGGACGCGCTGCTCGGCCGCCCGTCGTGGGCCGGGGACACGGGGACGCTTCTCCAGCGCCATCTCGCCACCGAGAAGGCGCAGGACGCGGCCGTGGCGCTCGCGGAAGCGGAGGCCGAGCGCCTCGGCATGCTCGACGGCGCCCCCGCCGTGCTGTCGCTGCCCGACGTGGAGGCCCGGTTCCTCGGCAAGGCGGCCACGCGGATCGCGGAGCGCACGGGACGCCCGGCCGCGGCCCTTCGCGTCGTGGGCGGCAAGCTCGTGGCCGAGCTGCGCGGCCCCGAGGGCGTTCACCTCGTGGAGGTCCTGGGCGCGCTGCGCGAGCGGTTGGAGTCCTGGGGCGGCCACCGCACGGCGGCGGGGTTCTCCACGGACGCGTCCCGCGCGGACTCGCTCGTGCGCGATCTCGCCGCGGCGTTCGCGGCGTGCCCGGCCGCCGCGCCGGCGCCGCCGACCGCGGAGCTGGACCTGCGCCGCTCGCAGATCGACCCGCTCTTCTCGCGCAGCTGTCGGGCGGCGATGCCGTTCGGCCGCGGGAACCCCTCGCCGGTGTTCCGCATCGTGGACTACCGGCGCGGCGGGACACCGCTGGATCCGGACGGACGCGCGCACGAGGCGATCGAGCTGATCGAGCGCGACTTCCCCGAGGGCGTGGGGGACCGGCACCCGCTCGTCACGTTCCTGCCGAAGGGACGGGGCGGTCTCGTGATGCGGTTCGAGGGGCTGGCCGCGGCGGAGGAACCCGCGTGACGCCGGCGCGTCCGAAGGTCCGCATGGCGCAGATCCCCCAGGTGTTGGGGGACGTGGCCGCGAACCTCGCGCGGATGCTCGAGGTGGTGCAGTCGGCGGAGCGCGACGGCGTGGACCTCGTGGTGTTCCCCGAGCTCTCGCTCACCGGCTACGGCCTGCGCGATCACGTGCCGGAGTGCGCGCTCGGCCTCGACGCCCCGGAGATCCGCGCGCTGGCGGAGGCGTCGCGGCGCACGTCCTTCGCGTTCGGCTTCGTGGAGGAGACGCCGGATCATCTCTTCCACAACGCGGCGGCCTACGCGGAGGGCGGGCGCATCGTGCACGTGCACCGCAAGGTGCACCTGCCCACGTACGGCCTGTTCGAGGAGGGGCGGAACTTCGCGGCGGGGCGCATGGTGCGCGCCTTCGACACGCGCTTCGGCCGCTTCGCGATGCTCGTGTGCGAGGACGTGTGGCACCTGCCCATGCCGTACCTCGCGGCGCTGGACGGCGCGCTCGCGGTGCTCGTGCTGTCCGTGAGCCCCACGCGCGGCGTGGGCGGCGACGGCAAGGCGAAGAACATGCTGGCGTGGGAGCGGCTGCTGCTGACGTACGCGTCGTCGCTCACGGTGTTCATGCTGTACGCGAACCGCACCGGCTTCGAGGACGGCGTGGGCTTCTGGGGCGGATCCGCCATCGTGAGCCCGGCCGGCGAGGTGGTCGTGCAGGGGCCGTACCACGAGGAGTCGTTCCCCACCGCGGTGCTGGACCTGGACGAGGTGCGCCGCGAGCGCATCCGCACGCCGCTGCTGCGCGACGAGCGGCTGGCCGTGGTGCACGCGGAGCTGGACCGGCTCCTGCGCCGGCGCCACGGCGAGGACGCGGAGTGACCGCGGCGCGCGTTCCCGCCGCCGCCCCGCTGCCGGCGCTGGAAGCGCCCACGGTGGAGAGGATCCTCACGGCGTTCCTGCGCGAGGAGCTGCGCGCGGCCGGGCTCGGGCGCGCCGTGCTCGGATTGTCCGGCGGCATCGACTCCGCGGTCGTGGCGTTCCTGGCGGCGCGCGCGCTCGGCCCCGCGAACGTCACGGGCGTGATGATGCCGGCGGCGGAGTCCAGCGCGGACAGTCTCGCCGACGCGGATCGCGTGGCGTCCGCCTGCGGCATCGGGACGCGGAAGGTGTCCATCGCGCGCATGGCCGCCGGCTACCTGGACGACCGGCCCGAAGCGTCGGTGATGCGCCGCGGGAACGTCTTCGCGCGCTGCCGCATGATCGTGCTGTACGACGTGTCCGCGGAGCTGGGCGCGCTCGTGCTCGGCACGAGCAACAAGACGGAACTGCTGCTCGGCTACGGCACGCTGCACGGGGACCTGGCTTCCGCGCTCAATCCGATCGGCGACCTGTACAAGACGCAGGTCCGCCGCCTCGCGGAGCACCTCGGCGTGCCGGAGAGCGTGCGCGTGAAGCCGCCGAGCGCGGACCTGTGGGCGGGGCAGACGGACGAGTCCGAGCTGGGCGCCACGTACGAGGAGCTGGACCGGCTGCTGCTGCGCCTCGTGGACGAGCGCGTGCCGCCGGACCGCCTCGTGGACGAGGGATTCGACGCCGCGTTCGTGCAGGCCGTGGCGCGGCGCGTGCGCGCGAACCAGTACAAGCGCCGCCCGCCGGTGATCGCGAAGCTGTCGTCCCGCACGATCGGCCCGGACTTCCGCTACCCGCGCGACAGCGGCCTCACGCGCGACCACCGCTTCGGGGCGTGATGGCGACGGGCGTGCTCCGCGTCGTGGCCACGCCGCTGGGCAACCTGGCGGACCTGTCGCCGCGCGCGCGGGAGGCGCTCGCGTCGGCCGCGGTGGTGGCAGCGGAGGACACGCGGCGCTCCGGCCGGTTGCTGGAGCTGGCGGGTTTGCCGAAGAAGCCGTTCCTGGCCTACTTCGCGCCGCGCGAGCGCGAGAAGGCCGAGGCGATCGTCCGCCGGCTCCTCGCGGGGGAGGACGTGGCCCTCGTGACCGACGGCGGGACCCCGGGCGTGGCGGACCCGGGAGCCGTGGTCGTGGCGGCGGCGCACGCGGCGGGAATCCGCGTGGAACCGGTGCCCGGGCCGTGCGCGGCGGCGGCGGCGCTGTCGGTGTCGTCGTTCGGCGGCGGCGCGTTCGTGTTCGAGGGATTCCTGCCGGCGAAGACGGTGGCGCGCCGGAAGCGACTGGCCGAGCTTGCCCCGGAGACCCGAACGATCGTCTTGTACGAGGCGCCCCATCGCCTCGGCGAGGCGCTCGCGGACCTTCGGGACGTCTTCGGCCCGACGCGGCGAGGTACGATCGTTCGCGAGGCCACGAAGGTCCACGAGGAGATCCTCGAGGGCGGGTTCGCGGCGCTGGCCGAGCGCTTCGCCGAGGGCGCGAAGGGCGAGGTCGTGATCGTGGCGGAGGGCGCGGACGCCGCGCCGGCGGAACAGGTGCGCGTGGACGCCGCGGCGCTCCTCGCGTGGGCGATGGCCCAGGGTCTCTCGCCCGATCGCGCGGCGCGGGAGGTCGCGGGGCTCACGGGGCTGCCGCGGAACGAGTTGGTGCGCCGCGCGCGGGGCGCCGGCGCGCCGCGGGGTTGATCGAGCGGTTGCGTGGAACGGGGTGACGCGATGCAACGGGCCCGGGCGAAGCGGACGACGGCACGGCGCTCCGGCGCGGTGTGCGCCCTGCTGGCGGCGGCGCTCGTGCTGCCGGGGAGCGGCGGGCGCCCGCCGGCGACCTCGCCCGGCGTCGTCCGCAACCTGGTCCTCATCACCATGGACGACTGCCGCGCCGACGCCCCCGGCGGCTACGGCAACCCGAACGCGCGCACCCCGCACCTGGACCGGCTGGCCGCCGAGGGCGTGCGCTTCACGGCGGCGTTCGCGCAGGCGCCGGCCTGCAACCCGTCGCGGACCTCGTTCCTGACCGGGCGGTACCCGCCGGCCACCGGCGTCTTCCGCAACTCCGACGACTCGCGCGCGAAGCTCCCGCCGGACGTGCGCTCGCTGCCGCAGGTCCTCGACGACGCGGGCTTCCTGCTCGCGAACGTGGGGAAGCTGTTCCACCAGGAGGGCGAGGAGAACGTCGCGGACATGCGGGCCTTCGACATCCTGGAGTTGTGCGCGCGACCCGCAGGCTGGAGCGGGCCGGCGCCGGTCGCCGCGCCGCCGCCCCCCGGAGCGCGCGTCGCGGAGCGCCCGGAACGCGGCACCGAGGAGCACGCGGAGTTCCGGCGCGAGTACATGGACCGCTACGGGGACTCCGGGCTCCGGCCCGAGGAGGAAGAGGACGCGCGCGCGGCGCGCGCGGTGGAGGAGATCGTCCCGCGACTCGCGGCCGACGGGCGGCGCTTCTTCCTCGCCGTCGGGACCAGCCTGCCGCACGCGCCCATGCTGTGCCCCGCGCCGTACGTCGGCCGGGAGGATCCCGCGAACTATCGCCCGCCGCCGGGCCGCGACGCGGATCGCGGCGTGCCGCCGGTGGCCGTGGGGTACGGGCGCAACGCGGACGTGTTCGTCGGCCGGCAGCCCTCGGATGCGGAAGCGCGCGCGGCGATGGCGGCGTACCAGGCGTGCGTGTCCTTCGCGGACGAGCAGATCGGCCGCGTGCTCCGCGCGCTGGACGAGGCCGGGGTGGCGGACGAGACGGTGGTAGTGCTCACGTCCGACCACGGGTTCCACCTGGGCGAGCACGGGCACTGGGCGAAGTACACGTTCTTCGAGCCCTCGCTCCGCGTGCCGCTCATCGTCCGCGCGCCGGGCGCCGCGGGCAACGGCCGCATGGCGACCGGCGTCGTGGAACTGGTGGATCTCCTGCCCACGCTCGGCGAACTGCTCGGGGTGCCGCTGCCGCCGGATCTGGACGGCGTGAGCTTCGCTCCGGGCCTGCAGGACCCCGGGCGCGCCGGAAAGCGCGCCGCGTTCGCGTGGATGGTCGAGAGGCAGGCCGTCCACCGCTCGGTCCGGACCGACCGGTGGCGCTACAACGCCTGGGACCTGCGCGCGCAGTCCCGCACGCTCGAGGAGCTCTACGACCTCTGGACGGACCCGCAGCAGCTCGTGAACCGGGCGACCGACCCCGACCTGGCCGCGGTGCGGGAGGAGATGGCGGGCCTGCTTCCGGCGGGTCGTTGAGCAGGGTTGTCGGCGGGTCGTCGATCGGGGGGCGCCGCGAGCCGCGCCCGCTACCCGGGCGGCGGGCGGTTTGACGGACCGCCCGTTTCGGTCCATGATGCGCCGCGAATTCCGGCACGTGGGTCGATCGGGAGCGGGAATGGGACGCCGGACGGGTTTCTTCGTCAGCCTCGAAGGCGGCGAGGGCTCGGGGAAAACCACCCAGAGTCGGAACATCGCGGCCTTCCTGCGCGAACGGGGACACGACGTCCTCGAGACGCGCGAGCCCGGCGGCACCGAAGCGGGGGAGATCGTCCGTGATCTCCTGCTCCGGCGCGTCGAGCACCTCTTCCCGCGGACGGAACTGGCGCTGTACCTCGCGGCGCGGGCGCAGCTCGTGGCCGAGGTCATCCGTCCCGCGCTCGACCGCGGCACGTCCGTGATCTGCGACCGGTTCGGGGATTCGTCCACCGCCTACCAGGGCGGGGGACGAGACCTCGGGATGGAGTTCGTGGAACGGATGAACGACTGGGCGACGGAGGGGCTCGCACCGCACCTCACGCTCTACTTCGACGTGGCGCCGCGCGAAGGGCTGGCGCGCCGCGGAGGCCGGGGCGGGGGCGCGGATGCGCTGGACCGCATCGAGCGGGAGGCGCTCGAGTTCCACGAGCGCGTGCGGGCGGCGTACGGCGAGATCGCGCGGCGGCACGGCGACCGCTTCCGCGTGATCCCGACGGACGGCGGGGAGGGGGAGGTTTGGGAGCGGGTTCGATCGGTGCTGACGACGCGCCTGCAAGGGTGGGAGACCGGCGCATGAGCGACCGTCCCGGGGACCCGGCGCCCGAGGGCGGCGAGCCCTTCCGGCCGGTCGTCGATCCCACGAGCCACCTGCTGAGCCAGGTCGCTCCGACGTCGCGCTTCCCCTGGATCCCCTTCGGCATCGCGCTCGTGCTGGCGCTGTGGTTCGCGTCCATGCCCCAGAGCCTGTTGGATCCGCTGCTGCCCGCGGAGATCGGCTGGATGACGGAGTCGTTCCGTCCGGCGGACGCGTCGCCGGGAACGAGCGCCCTGGCGCGGTCGCTCTCGCGGGCGGTGTGGACGTGGCAGGGCATCGCGCCGGACGTGACCCAGCCGCTCTCGCCGGAGCAGCGACTCGCGGTGCGCCTGCCCGCGGCGGTGACCGGGGCCGCGGCGCTCGTGGTGTTCTTCCTGCTCGCGCGGCTCGTGGCGGGGAACGCCGCCGGCCTCCTCGGAGCGTGCCTGCTGGCGGTGGCGGCGCCGTGGATCCGCGCGGGGACGAGCACGCTCCCGCTGCTCACGGGCGAGACACTCGTCCTGATGGGCGTGACGTGGGCCATCGTGCTGCACGGGCGGCATCGCGAGGTGCAGATCGCCGCGGTGAACGCGCTGCGCATCGGCGTGGCGGGCGCGTTCCTGGGGGTCGGACTCCTGCTCGCGCCGGCCACCTTCGCGTCCTTCCTCACCACGCTGCTGCTGTGGTTCGTGCTGGGGTTGCGGCGCTCCAGTTCCGAGGCCACGACGCTTCCGGTGGAGAGCCCGCGGCGCACGGTGGCGCTGGCCGTCACCGGCACGGTGGTCCTGCTGGGCGCCACGGTCTTCGCGAGCGCGGTCGCGGAGCGGCTGGCCGGCGGCGGCATGGGCGGCGCGCTGCCGTCCCTCGGGAACCTAGTGCCGGAGGCGACCCTCTGGACCACGCTGCACCGCACGCTGTTCTCGCCGGGGCCGGAGACGGACCGGCTGCTGCTCGTGGCGCTCGTCGTGGTCGCCATCGTGCGCGCGGTGGAGCACTTCGGCGGGCGCCCGTGGAAGGCGGCGGGTCTCCTGCCGTGGACCTATCTCGCGCTGCACTTCCACTTCGCCGGGCGCGAGTTGCGCGCCGCGGCGGCCGCGACCGGCGGGTCCCCGCTCGACGTCCCCGTGACCGTGGCGCCGCTGCTCCTGCTCGGACTGGCGTGGATGGTCCTGCGCGGACTGCAGCCCGGGCGCGTGCGGCGCCAGGAGTACGGGTTCGCGGTCACGTGGCTGGTGGCCAGCGCGCTGCTCGTCCCCTTCGTGCCGGCCGGTCACCCGTACGCGCCGGAGCTGGCCGCCGCCGTGTCGTTCCTGCCGCCCGCGCTGCTCGTGGCGGGACGCGGCGCCCGCTCGCTGTGGGAGGGATCGGAGTCGTGGCTCGGGCGATGGGCGATACTGCTCATCGCGTACCTGCCGGTGGTCCTGTTCGGCGGCGACGCGTTCAACGAGTGGCTGGGGGCCCCGGCCGTCCTGGACGCCGCGCTGCGGCGCGGGCACGCGCTCCTGCCGGCGGCGCTGCTGGCGCTCTCGCTCGCCGGCGCACTGTCGGTCGCGCTCACGGTGCGCCCGGACGCGCGCGTGGCGGAGCCGCGGGAGACCCCCGCCGGGCGGGGCCGGCGCGGCCGGCGCGGCGGACGGCAGGGCCGCCGCAGCGGACGCCGGGGCGGACGGCGGCACGACGGACGCCGCGCGTAGCCCGGGCGCCGCGGACGGCCCGCTGGCGCGGCGCCGTGCATGGTAGATTGCTCCCCATGGATCGTACGCTGCGGGATCTTCTCGAAGGCGTTCGCGCCGGATCGATCCCCCTCGAGGAAGGGCTGCGCCGGCTGCGGGACCTCGCGTTCGAGGACCTCGGCTTCGCGAACGTGGACCACCACCGGCAGCTCCGGCGGGGCTTCCCGGAGGTCGTGTTCGCGCCCGGGAAGACCACGGACCAGATCGTGCGGATCGTGGAGCGCCTGCTGGCCGGGGAGGGCCCGGTGCTGGCCACGCGCGTGGACGAGAAGACGTCGCTCGCGCTGCGCATGGCGCACCCCGACGGCGAGTGGAACGAGCTGGCGAGGACCATGTGCTGGCGGCGTCCCGCCGAGGGGCGCCCGGGGATCCTCATCGTGTCCGCGGGGACGTCGGACCTGCCGGTCGCCGAGGAGGCCGTGGTGACGGCCGAGGCGTTCGGGTGGAAGCCCGAGCGCATGTACGACGTGGGCGTGGCCGGACTGCACCGGCTGCTGGGCCGCGGCGACGCGCTGCGGCGCGCGCGCGTGGTGGTCGTGGTGGCCGGGATGGACGGCGCGCTGCCGAGCGTGGTGGGCGGGCTGGTGGACGTCCCCGTGATCGCGGTGCCCACGTCCACCGGCTACGGCGCCAGCCTCGGCGGGATCTCCGCCCTGCTCGCGATGCTGAACAGCTGCTCCTCGGGCGTGACGGTCGTCAACATCGACAACGGGTTCGGCGCCGGCTACGCGGCGTGCGCGCTGATGCGCGCGATCGCGCGCGGCGAGGACCCCGCGGGGGCGGGCGTGTGAGCGGACGGATCGCGCACTTCGACGCGGCGGCGGGCGCCGCGGGCGACATGATCGTGGCCGCGCTGGTGGACGCCGGGGCGCCGCTGGAGGAGATCCGGCGCGGACTGGGCTCGCTGCCGCTGCCGGAGCTGGCGCTGGAGGCCGAACCCGTGCGCACGCGTGGCTTCCGGGCGCTGCGGCTCGTCGTGCGCGTGCCGGACCAGGCGAAGCACCGGCACCTGCCGGAGGTGAAGCGCATCCTGGCCGCGGGGTCGCTGCCGGAGCGCGTCGTGCGGGACGCGCACCGCGTGTTCGATCGCCTCGCCGAGGCGGAGGCGCGCACGCACGGGATCCCGATCGGGAAGGTGCACTTCCACGAGGTGGGCGCGCTGGACGCGATCGCGGACGTGGCCGGCGCGTGCCTCGCGCTGCACCTGCTGGACGTGGACGGCGTCACGTTCTCCGCGCTGGCGGTCGGCGGCGGCGACGTGGAGTCCGCGCACGGGCGCCTGCCCGTGCCCGCGCCCGCGGTGCTGGAGCTGACGAGGGGCGTGCCCATCGTGCGCTCCGACGTGAACGCGGAGCTGCTCACGCCCACCGGCGCCGCGATCCTGACGGCGCTCGGACGCCCGGCGCCCGCGCGTCCCTTCGTGCCCGAGGCCTTCGGCACCGGCGCGGGGACGCGCGAGCTGCCGGACCGCGCGAACGTGCTGCGCGTGTCGATCGGGCGGTACGAGGAGGCGGCCGCGGGCGTGCCGTGGGACGAGGACGAGGTCGTCGTGCTGGAAACGAACGTGGACGACATGACGCCCGAGGCCCTGCCCGCCGTGCTCGAGCGTGCGCTCGCCGCCGGCGCGCTGGACGCGTTCCTCGCGCCGGTGCTCATGAAGAAGGGACGGCCGGCGCACGTGCTCACGGTGTTGGCGGAACCCGCGGCGGCCGCGGCCATCGCGCGCGTGCTGTTCCGCGAGACGAGCACGTTCGGGATCCGGCGGCGCACGTGTCCGCGGTGGAAACTCGCGCGCGACTCCCGCGAGATCCAGTCCCCCTGGGGACCGGTGCGCGTGAAGGTGGGGGATCTCGGGGACGGCGAGGTGCGCGTGGCGCCCGAGTACGAGTCCTGCCGCGAGATCGCCGACCGCACGGGGATGCCGCTGCGCGACGTCTACGGCGAGGTCGAGCGGCTGCTCCGCGAGGCGGTCGCGGCCGGCGCGTGGCGCGGGGACGCGCGATGACGCGAGCGGGGCGGATCGCCCGGCTGACGGCCGTGCTGGCGGGCGCCGCCGCGCTCGCGTCCGCGTGCGCCACCTTCGGCGGCGTGGAAGTCCTGGAGGCGCAGACCGGCGAGCGGATCGTCCGCGTCCGCTCGGCCATGCCCTTCGACCGCCTGGCCGAGGAGGTCTGGGGCGATGCGAGCCGCGGCGAGGAGCTCGCCCGCCTCGCGCGGCTCCCGTACGAACGTCCGGTGCCGCGCGGGACCGTGCTGGTCGTGCCGGGCGCCGGGCCCGCGAACCTCCGCGACTCGGACCGGCTCTACGAGGAGGGGATGGCGGCGGCCGCGGCGAAGGACTACGACGCCGCGGTGGACGCCTTCCGCGCCTGCCTCAAGCGCACCCCCGAGCGGCTGGACGCGAAGTTGAACCTGGGTCTGGCGCTCGCGGAGACCGGCGAGCTCGGCGACGCCACGGGCATCCTCGAGGACGTGGTCCGCGCGCGCCCGCGGCACGCCGAGAGCCGCTACGCGCTCGGGTCCGTGCTCCACAAGCGCAAGGCCTACGGGCGCGCGCTGTCCGAGTTCGAGGCGGCGTTCGAGGCGGACCCCGGGCTGGCGAAGGCGGCGTTCGCCGCCGCGCGCACGCTGGAGGACCTGGGGGACGATGCGGCCGCCCGCGCCGCGTGGCAGCGCTTCCTGGACCGGTTCCCGAAGGACCGCCTGTCCGGTGAGGCGTCCCGCCGCCTCTCGGCGCTCACGGCCGGAACCGGCGGCGGCAAGAAGAAGGGTCGATGATCCGCATCCGCGACCTGACCTGGATGGCTCCCGGGGACGCGGCCGGACCGAAGCTCGACATCCCTTCTCTGGACATTCGAGAAAACGAATATATCGGGATCACCGGCCCGAACGGCGCCGGCAAGAGCTTGCTGCTGCAGACGATCGGCGGCTTGAGGGTTCCCACGACCGGCCGCATCGAATTCGAGGAAGCGAATGCGAGGGTCGTGCCGCGACCGGGCTTCCTGTTCCAGAACCCGTCGGACCAACTGCTCGGCAGCACGGTGGAGCGGGACCTGGCCTTCGGGCTCGAGAACGCCGCCGTGCCGCCGGCCGAGATCCGGCGGCGCGTGGACGAGGCCCTGGAGCGGCACGGGTTGGTCGCGATGGCACGGCGACCGCCGCACCTGCTGTCGGAGGGGGAGAAGCAGCGCGTCGCGTTCGCCGGGGTGCTGATCCTCGAGCCGGAGGTCCTCCTGGTCGACGAGCCGACCGCGCGCCTCGACGCCGCCGACCGCGCGGACTTCCTCGGCCGCCTGCGCGAGGCGCACCGCGCTGGCGCCACCGTGCTCCACGTGACCCACCGGCCCGAGGAACTCGCGTCGGCATCCCGCGTGATCGCGCTCCGGGAAGGGCGCGTGGGGTTCGACGGCCCTCCCGCGGATCTCCCGTCGGAGGATGCGGAGCGTCTCGGCGTGCTGCCCCGCCGGCTCGACGCCTCCGCGCCGGCGCCGCATCCGCCGCGTCCGGAGGGACTGCGCCCGCTCGTGCGTCTCCAGGGGGTGCGCTGGGTCTCCGAGGACGGGACCGGGCCGTCTCGGGAGATCCTGCGCGGCGTGGATCTCGAGGTGTTCCCGGGCGAGCGCGTGGGCGTGACGGGCCGCTCGGGATCCGGCAAGACCACGCTGGCCGCCATCCTCGCCGGGCTGATGCCGCCCGCCGCGGGCGAGGTGGAGCGGGCGCGTCCGGCCCGGCGGGCCGGCGCCGTGCGCGTGCCGGTCGCGCTGGCCTTCCAGGAGCCGGAGCGGGGCTTCTTCGAGGAGACCGTGGAGCGCGACGTGGCGTTCGGCCCCGCGAACCTCGGGCTCACCGACGAGCAGGCGCGCGCCCGGGCGCATGGCGCGCTCGAGCGCGTGGGGCTCCCGCCCGCGGCCTTCGGCCCGCGCTGGCCCGACACGCTCTCCGGAGGCGAGGCGCGGCGCGCGGGCATCGCCGGCCTGCTCGCGCTGGAGTCGGACCTGGTCGTGCTGGACGAGCCGACCACCGGTCTGGATGCCGAGGGCGTCGCGCGCCTGCGCGACATCCTCGCCGGGCTGCGGCGGGACGGCACGGCGCTCCTGCTCGTGTCGCACGAGACCGCGCTGCTGCGCGCCGAGTGCGATCGCGTGCTGGAGCTGGCGGACGGACGGCTTTCCCCCTACGCGGGGTCGTAGAGCACGCGCGGCACGAGCCCCGCGTCCGCGGGCGCGGCGTGCAGCGCCTCGAGGTACGCCTGCGGGAAGTCGGCGAAGCGGATGGCTTCGCGGAACGCCGCCTGCACCAGGGACGAGCGATCCTCGTGACGCGCGAACCAGTCCCCGAGGAAGCCGCGCAGGTCGGGCGCCGAGTCCGTCTTCCCGAGGTACAGACCCTTGCCGAAGAACGCCGGCGCGAGCGTGTACTCCTCGTGCGAGCCGTCGGTCACGAGCACGATGGAGCCGCGCGGCCGCGCCGCCTCCTGCGCCACCCGGAAGGCGGATGCGGTTCCGGCGCAGTCGAACACGGAGTCGAACGGGTAGCGGCCGGGATCGTCGCTCACCGTGATCGGCCGGGGGAATCGGATGCCCTGCACGATGCCGCGGCGCGTGGCGTCGCGCTCCACGAGACGGATGGACCCCGCGGTGCGGTGGCCCAGCTCCCACGCGGTCAGCACGCCCAGGATCCCGCCCCCGACCACGAGGCAGTCCTCCTTGGACTCCACCGCCGCCACCTCCACCGCGTGCCGGGCGTCCGCGGCGAGGACGCCGAGCAGCGCGTCCTCGTCCGTGGCGCCGGGGCCGAGGCGGACGAAGCGGTGGTACGGGATGAGCGCGTGGTCGCGGTGGCCGAGCGTGGCCACGCCGCGCTCGCCGATCAGCGTGCGGTCCTGGGCGTCGCGGATCACCACCACGTTCAGGTAGCCCGGCTGCCGCGGGTACGCGCCGGCCGGGACCGCCGGGCAGGTGCCGTGCAGCAGCACGCGCTCCGTGCCGGGGCTCACCGCGCCCGCCACGCTGGTGACCAGGATCTCGCCCTCGGACGGCACCGGGAGAGCGGTCGCGGTCTTCTGCAGCCGGCCGGGCCCCTCGAGCATCCACTCGACCGCCCGCACGGACGTGGCGACGCCGCGCTTCACGAGTGCACGTCGTACGCGGAGCCGCCGAGGAACTCGCGCAGGAGGGAGGTGGGCGGGACCAGCGACTCGTCGTCCGGGTCGGCCAGGGAGTCGAACAGGCGCAGCACGCGCTCGGCGCGGATCACGGCGTCCAGGCGGCGCGCGTCGCCGCGGTGCTTCTCCAGGAGCGGCGGGAAGAACCGCGCCAGCCGCCCCTTCAGGTACGGCAGCTCGTACGCCAGCGAGCTGTTCACGATGAAGTCCGCCGACGACTGGTACGGGATGATGTGCTTCAGCTCGGAGCGGCGCACGTAGTGCCAGTGCAGGAGCGTCTGCTCCGGCGTGTAGCCGCGGTGCAGCGAGTCCCGGATCATCCGCCGCAGCAGGCGCACGTCGGTCCAGCGGACCCACCGTCCGTCCGGGCCCTTGAGCTGCGCGATCGTCTCGATGTACAGGCGGAACTTGTGCTCGGCGGGGACGCTGGCGGTCAGCGGGTCGTACAGCCCGTGCAGCGTGTCCAGCAGGATGATGCTGTTCGGCTCCGGCTCGAACCGCACGGTGTCCGCGCGGCGCTTCCCGGTCTTGAAGTCGTAGCGCGGCATGTCGATCCCGCGGCCCGCGTCCAGCTCCGCCAGGTGCGCGTTGATCAGCGGGAGATCCATCGCCTCGGGCGTCTCGAAGTCGAAGTCGCCGAACTCGTCCTTCGGGTGCAGCTCCAGGTCGAAGAAGTAGTTGTCCAGGGACATCGGGATGACGTGCAGGTCCGCGCGCTCCAGGCGCTCCGCGAGCTTGTGCGTCGTGGTGGTCTTCCCGGACGAGCTGGGGCCCGCCACGATGAGGAAGCGCAGCTCGTCGCGCCGCTCGAGCACGGCGGCGGCGGCCTGGTCCAGGATGGACTCGTACAGCGCGTCGGACTCGCGGATGAGGTCCCGCATCCCGCCGTCCGCGACGATCGCGTTCAGCTTCTCCACGGTCTCGCAGCCGTGCGCCAGCGCCCAGTTGAGCCGCTGCCACATCGTCTTGTACGGGATGAGCTCCACCTGGGAACGGTCGCGGCGGTCCCGCATGCGGGCGCGCTCGTGCCGGTACACGATGAACGCGCGCGCCGTCTTCGCGTGCCCGTTGCGGATGAGCACCCGTTCCACCACGTCCTGCACGTCCTCCACGGTGGGCGGGCGGGCGCCGCTGAAGGAGCGGAACACCACCTCCTCCACCTCGGCGGCGAGCCGCTCGGAGAGGTCGCGGTCGTGGCCGCCCAGGGACGCGGCGGCCTTGTAGATCGCCACGACGACGCGCTCGCGGTCCCAGGGGACCGTGCGGCCGTCGCGCTTGACGATCTCCGTGACGGAAGGGCTCATGCCTGCCCACCGGCGCCGGCGCGCCGCGGCCCGCGCCCGGCCGCGGGGCCGGTCAACGCGCGTCGATCGGGACGTACGGCGCCTTGTGCGTCCCCAGGTATTCCTGCGTGGGCCGGAAGATCCGGTTGTCCTGCATCTGTTCCAGGTAGTGGCCCATGTAGCCGGCCACGCGCGCCACCGCGAAGATGGGCGTGAACAGCACGGGCTCCAGTCCCATCTTCAGGTACACGCACCCGGAGAAGAAGTCCACGTTCGGGTAGATCCCCTTCGGGCCCAGGCGCTCCGCGGCGAGCTTCTCGATCTCCGCCGCGATGTCGTACAGCTTCGTGGAGCCGAGCTCCGCGAACACGCGCGCGCCGAGCTTCTGCAGGGCGAAGGCGCGCGGGTCCTTCACCTTGTACACGCGGTGGCCGAGCCCCATGATCTTCTTCTTCCGCGCCACCGCGTCCTCGAACCACGCCTTCGCGCGCGACGCGTCGCCGATCTCCTCCAGCATCTCCAGCACGCGCTCGTTCGCGCCGCCGTGCAGCGGGCCGCCGAGGGAGCCGAGCCCGCCGGACGCGGCGGCGTACGGGTCCGCCTCGGAGGACGCGATCACGCGGCACGTGAACGTGGACGCGTTCAGCGTGTGCTCCGCGTGCAGGATGAGCGCCACGTCCAGCGCGCGCGCCAGCACCTCGGCCGGCGCCTCCCCGTTCAGCATCCACAGGAAGTTCGCGGCGTGGGCGAGATCGTCGCGCGGCGCGAGCGGTTCGAGACCGCGGCGATGTCGCGCGATGGCCGCGAGCAGCGTGGCGGTCTGCGCGATGATGCGGCGCGCGGACACGTCCCGCTCCGCGGCGTCCGTGGCGCCCGTGCGCGGGTAGTACAGGCCCATCGCGCCCACCGCCGTCTGCAGCGCGGCCATGGGGTGCCCGTCCGCCGGGAAGCCCGCGATCATGCGCAGGATCTCCGGGCGCACGGCGCGGTGGGACTTCAGCGACGCTTCGAAGTCCCGCAGTTCCTGCCGCTTCGGGAGCTTCCCGTACAGGAGGAGGTAGGCCGTCTCCTCGAACGTGCTGTGCTCGGCGAGCGCCTCGATCGGGATGCCGCGGTACTCGAGGATGCCGTTCTCGCCGTCCACGAAGCCCACCGAGGACTGCGCGGCGGGGATGCCCGCGAGGCCGTGCACGAAACCGCTGGAGGTGGAAGGCGTCATTCGCGGATCTCCGGGGAGGACGTGGGTTCGCGACTGTCCCGCGCCGTGGCGTCCCCCGTCAAGGGAGCGCCGGTCACCACGTACGGGCCGAGCACGAGCGCCGCGGCGGGCTCGCGCTCGCGCGCCTCCCAGGCATCGTTGGGCGAGGCGGCGACGACGCCGTTGAGCCGGCGCAGCGGGCGCGCCACCAGCGCCGGGCACCCGGTGAGCTGCTCGAACGCGGCGAGGAGCGCGCGGAAGCCGCGGTGCTCCGCGCCGACCGGGGTGACCGGAACGCGGTCCGAAGGGACGGACGGTGCGCGCAGCGTCTCGCGCATGGCCTCGCGCACGGGCAGGTCCACGAGCGGAGGGCAGGGCCCGTCGTGCGTGAAGAGCTCGGGGATGCGCTCGGCCGCCACGGCCAGCGTCTCGTCCGCGGCGGCGTCGGCCGGATGCCGCACCGACGGCGCCCGGAGCACGGCCCGGCTGCCGGCGGTCTCCTCGCCGAAGTCCAGCCGGCCGTCGAACCACGCCACGCGGTGTCCTTCCGCGAGGAGGGCCGCGGCGCGGCGCGGCGCCTCGTCGCGCTCGGGCTCCGCGGGCGTCAGGCCCTGCGAGCGCAGGAACGTGCGGATCTGCGCGGCGTTGTAGACGGGCCCCGCGCCGGACGCGATGCGGGCGTCGGGCGTGCCGCCGCCGGAGGCGTCGCGCCACCCCAGGAGCGCCGCCCCGAGCGCCGCCGCGCCGCCGCCCGTCGCGGGGTGGATCCACAGCCTCGCGAAGCCGCGGGCGAGCAGCCGTCCGTTCGCGGCGCGATCCTGCGCGCCCGGACCGGCGAGGCCGAGCGCCGCGGTCCCGCACTCCTCCAGAAGCTGCTCCGCCGCCGCGCCCACGTCCGATCCGGCCGCGCCGGTGCCGAGCACCTCCAGGCGGCCGCCTCGCGTCCCGACGCGGATGACCTGCGGGCCGTCGAGCACGAGCACCGCGGTGTCCGGGAACGGCGACGTGAAGTGGGTGGCCGCCGCCTCGGCCAGCGCCGGATCCACCGCGATCGCGGCGGGCGCGCCATCGAGCTCGGCCCGCAGCAGATCCCGCAACGTGTCGCGCCGCCCGAACAGGCGTCGCAGGCGTCCGATCGCCGAGCCGCCTTTGCGCGTTTCGGGGTACGCTTGCCCGCTGGCGCGCACGTCGAGAGGGCCGGCCACGAGGACCGCGTGGAGGTGCGCCGCGCCGATCTTCCCGGCGCGGAGACAGTAGGTGATGGCGTGCCCGGGGACGCGCGAGTCCTCGGACCGGCCGGACAGCGCGTCCTCGCGCACGGCGGCAATCACGCGCCCGTCCCGCACCAGGCAGGCGGCGGCCGGGCCGTGGAGGGCAGTGAGTCCGAGTACGTCCATGGGTCCTCCGCGAGGGGGCTGAAGGCTACCAGATCGGGCGCCGGGGGGAAGCCCCCGGGGAGGCGGACGGCGTGCCTTCCGAAACGAATTCATACATACGGATTCGTGCATGGATCGTTATGGCTGGCCTGTGCGCGCTCCTCGGGGGCTGTGTGGGTGCGCCGCCGGGAGGGCAGGCCGGGGCGCAGTCCGGGGCGCAGTCGGAAGCGCGAACCGGGGCCGCGTCGGAGGCCCGGGCCAATGCCCCGACGGAAGCGTCCCTGGTCTTCCGGACCTCGGACGGATTCACCGTGGCCGCCGACCTGCACGTTCCGCCCGCGGCTTCGCCGGCCGCTCCGGCTCCCCTGGTCGTCCTCGGGCACGAGCTGGACCGGAGCCGCCGGGCCTGGGATCCGCTGGTCCCGGCGCTGGTGGAGGCGGGCTACGCCGTGGTCGCCGTGGATCATCGCGGATTCGGCGGCAGCCGCAGGGAAGCGGGCTCCGCCGCGGAGCTCACGGACGCGGCGAAGGCCGGGTTCCGGTTCGATCTCCTGGGCGCGGTGGACGCCGCGGGCGCCGACGCCCGCGTGGACACCTCCCGCGTGGCCGCCGTCGGTTCCGGGATCTCGGCGTCCGCGGCCGTGGCGTGCGCGTCCGCGCGCCCGTCCGTCCGCGTCGTCCTGCTCTTCGTGGGGCTCCTGGACCCAGAGGCGCACGACTACCTGCTCGAGCACCCGGACCTGCCGCTGCTCATGGTGGCCTCGTCCGGCGACGCGCGCGGCATGGCCCTGATGCGCCAGTACGCCTCGCGCTTCTCGGGTCCCGACCAGTCCTACGTGGAGGTGATGCCGTCCGGGGAGGAGGTCGCGGACTGGCGCGGTTCCGACGGTCTCGCGAGCGACTCCGGGCTGGCCGAACTCGTGCGCTGGTTCCTGGAGCGACACCTGCCGCCGCGGTAGCGGTGCGATGTCCCGGCTGCGCGTCAGTCCGCCCGGCCCGACGTGTCGGCCGGCGCGTCCTCGACGTCGCCGGGCACGGACTCGCCCGCCGGTTCGTCCTCGGGGTCGCCGGGGGCCGGTTCCTCCGCCGGTTCGTCGAACAGGTCCGGAGCCAGCAGGATCTCCAGGGAGCCGTGGAGCGCGCGGAAGAGCGGCTCGGGATCCGCGCCCTCGATCGGGGTCTCCACCTGCAACAGGACGTGCACGGCCGAGCGCACGAACGAGTACTGGTGGATCAGCACGGCCGCCGACTCCTCGTTCGCCATGTCGAACCGGTAGCGGTGCACGCGGACGAGCTCGCCGTCCACCATCCGGTCTTCGGCCGCCTCGCGGACGATCTGTCCGGTGGACAGGAACTGCTCCTCGATCTCCGCGAGCACGACCTCGATGGGCCGATCGGGATCCGGCGGCAGGAGGAGCAGGGACGCCACGTCCTGCTCGGACTCCATCAGGTACTCGCCTTCCTCGCCGGACACGGTCCAGTCCTCCGGCACCTCGAAGCGCACCTCGGCGTCCTCGTACACCACGCCGGCGACCGCGACAAAGGCGGCGGCCAGGGGACCGGCGCACACGGCGATCATCACGTTCCTCCTTCCGGGAACCGCCCGCGCCGGACCGACCGGCCGATGCGTCCCGCTACGCCGGCCCGGGACCCGGGCGCGGGACGAGCACACCTTCGTCGAGGCGGAACGTGCCGTCCAGCGCCCACGTCCACCGGAGAGCCACGTCGCGCCGGCCGATCTCCTGCAGCCGCCGCACGATCGCCGCGGCCGGCGAGTCCCCGTACGCCTCGAGCAGTCGTTCCTCCACGGAGCGGAGGACGTCGTCCTGCGCCCGCGCCCGCGCGATGTTCCACTCGAGGAACAGCGCCGCGGCCGCCGTGTCCTCGTCCGGGTCGTGCGCGAGCGCGGCGCGCGCCGCCTCGCCCGCGCCGTCCGCGTCGCCCTGGGCCAGTCGTGCCTCCGCGCGCAGCAGGTATCCCGGTGCGAAGTCCGGGTGTCGCGCCACGAGCCGGCCCGCGGATTCCTCCACCGCCGCGGCCTGCGTGCGCACGCGCTCGCGCACCACGCAGTACGACCGGTACGCCTCGAGCGGCAGGCGCCCGGCCGCCACGTCCTCCAGGCAGCGGATCTCCCGTTGCACCGTGAAGAACGGGCGCCGGCGCTTCGCGCACTCGCGGTAGTCCTCCAGCGCCCCCGCGGCATCCCCCGCGAGGAACCGCGTCCACGCGCGCTGGTACCACGGGAACGGCCACGCCGGCCGCAACTCCACCGCGCGATCGAACAGCCGGATCGCCTCCGTCAGCTCCCCGGCCGACGCCGCGGCGACGCCGCGCTCGACGAGCAGCTTGCCGAGCACATCCTCGTAGGGCGTGCCGCGCGCGATCTCCGCCACCTCGTCGAACAGCGGATCCCCGCTGCCGCGCTCTCCCTTGCGGGTCCGCACGTCGAGGAGGTTCAGCATGGCGGCGGCCACCCCGGGCGCCTCGCCCGCGCTCCGCGCCTCCGCGAGCGCGCGCCCGAACCAGGCAAGGGCGTCCTCCCACCGGGAGGCGCGCGCCGCCACCCCGCCGCGCACGCCCAGCAGGGCCGCCGTGCGCGCAGCGCGCCGCACGGGGTCCGCGCCGTCCCCGCCATCCCCGGCGTCCAGCGCCGCCAAACCCGCCGCGGCCGCAACGTCCGCGTCCTCCATGCGCCCCTCGACGAATGCGCGCCGTGCGTTCTCCAGCGCATCCGGTGGAGCCGGCGGCATCGGGGTGGCGCGCCGTGCGGGGGAGACGTCCGCGGCCCGGGGTTCCGCGGGCGGGGGCCCGGGAGGCGCGGGGGCCGGGAACGCGGCGCGCCGTCCGAACAGCCGCCTCCAGAGCCCTCGAATCATCGCCGCGCCCCCCTTCTCCCACTGTAACCCTCGTGGTTCACGGAATGTGGGCGGATCGGGCCGGAGCGGCAAGACGCCAACCTTCAATGCGTTGCGCCACGGGTGCCCAGAGGCGCCAAACGTTGCGGAGGCCTGTCCGTGGCCGTCCGCGCGCCGATCGCCACCGCGTCCACAATCCCCGCACCACAAGGGTCAAGTCCGGGAGGGGCGGCGCCGAAGCGGGGGTACAGGGGGACTGACTTGGCACCGCCGACGCAACCCACACCCGAGACCCCGATCGACGCGAACGCGCTCCCCCACGCCGCGAACGACGCGCCCGGCCGCCCCGACACCGGGGACGGACGGCGCACCCGGCGCCGCCGGCGGCGGCGCGGCCGGCACCGGAAGCACCCGTCCGGCGAGCATCCTCCCCTTGCGATCGCGACGAACGGTTCTCCCGCGCCGCAGCCGGCGCAGTCGTCCGGCCCCGCGGCTCCGTCCGGCGCCGCCGCCCCGTCCGGCGTGGCGCACGATCCGCTGCGTCCGAAGCCGGCCTCCCCGCGTCCGCCTTCCGGTGTGCTGGGAATGCCCGAGGGCGAGGATCTCGTCGTGTTCCACCGGCGCGCGGCGGGCGGCTCGCGGTTCGTGCTGCGGGAATCGTTCGACTGATCGTGCCCGCGTGATCGCGCACGCGCGCGGCGTCAGCCGGCGCGAGCCGTGCCCAGCGAGATCCCCGGCAACTTCTCGGCGAGAGCCTGCGCCAGCATCTCCCGTTCGTCCGCATCCACCCATGCGCTGAACCCGGCCTCGAGCCGGCGCCGGCAGGCGCTCTCCTCGAGGAATGCGGCGAGGTCCGCCACCGCGGATGCCGGCACGGGGTAGCGCGCCAGGACACGATCCGCGTCGCGATCGCCGTCCCGCAGGTAGGACAGGGCGAGGTAGTCCTCGAGCGACCGCTCGTCCAGCGTGAAGTCCAGCGTCAGGTGGAAGCGGAGCCGCTCCTGCGCGGGGTCGGCGAGGAACGCCGGCAGGAACGCGTCCGGCGCCGTCACGCGCAACGCGAAGCGCAGCGCGGCGATGGCGTCCGCCGGATCGAAGCCGCCCGCGAGCGCGCGACGCATCGCGGCCCGCGCCAGGGCCTCACGCTGCGCGTCCGGGATCACCGTGTCCAGCTCCAGCGCCCGGACGTACAGCAGCTCGAAGTCGAAGGCGATCCCGCCCTCGAGCGCGCGCGCGAAGCGGGGCAGGAGCGCCGCGAGGCGGGCGGGGTCCACGTCGCTGCCGGGGAAAGTGTGGAAGAGCAGCCAGTCCAGGTCCTCGCCGTTTGGCGCGGGGGACTGCCCGTTCCCCGACGCCCCGAGGCGGGCGATGCGCTCCTCGAGCTCCCGCGTGCGATCGTTCATGGGAGG
This sequence comes from uncultured Gemmatimonadota bacterium, assembly GCA_964571855.1. Lineage (GTDB taxonomy): Bacteria > ARS69 > ARS69 > ARS69 > ARS69 > CAYYFX01. The sequence goes on along the minus strand of CAZNDO010000001.1, from coordinate 298,735 downwards.
TTCCTCCCGGCATGCGTACCGGCGCGCGGCATGGTAGCACGCGCGCCGGGAAGTCCGCGCCGGAAGATGCGCCGCGCGCGGCGCCGGGACGGACCGGGCCCTGCCCCGCCGCGCGCGGATCGCCCGTCAGTGCAGCAGGGTCAGCTTCTTCTCGCCGCGCCGTTCGCCGTCCACGAACAGGCGCGCGAAGTACGTGCCCGCCGCCGCGCGCTCGTTGCGGTCGTCGCGACCGTCCCAGCCCACGATGTGCGTGCCGCGCGGCAGGCGGCGGTCGAACAGCTGGCGGACGCGGCGCCCCGACACGTCGAACACGTCGATGCGCAGGTCCCGCGCGGGCGCGTCCAGCGTGAACCGGAACGACGTGGCTTCCCCGAACGGGTTCGGGAACACGGCCTCCAGCGATCCCGGTGTGCGGACGGCCAGCGGCGTCTCGGGCGCGCCCACCGGCGTGCCCGTGGAGTCCGGCCACGCGATCTGCTTCAGGAAGTCCACCAGGTTGTTCCGCTGCTGCGCCGTCAGGTGCGACGTGACGCCGTGCTGGTCCGACGGGTTGTGCACGGTGAACACGCTGGGGAGCGTGAGGTTGTCGAAGTTCTTGTGCAGGTACTGCGCGGTGTCCCAGATCCCGCACAGCGTGGGCGTGTCGAAGCCGTTGACGGCATCCGGGTCGCCCGGGTCCGCGGTGCCCACATCGTGCTTGATGAACGGCAGGTCCAGCCGGCTGTCCGTGTACAGGGGCGGGATGTGGCAGTCCGCGCACCCCACGATCGGGTCGTTGAAGATGGCCATGCCGCTGTCCGCCGACGCGGTCAGCGAGCCGTCCGGGTTCTGGAACGGCGTGCGCGTGCGCGGGAAGAGCGTGGCCATGAACTGCCCGATGTCGTCCAGGTCCTGCGAGAGCCCCTTGTTCGGCGCGCCGAGCGGCGGGTTCGCCGCGCCGCCGGTCAGCCCCGCGCCGCCGGTGAACTCCAGGATGCCGAACTCGTGGTCGGCCATCTCGTCCTTGTCGCCGGTCCAGTCGTGCGCGCCGGTGAGCCCGATCCCGCGGATGTCCGGCGTGCCGCGCAGGTGCTTCCCGAACTGGGACATGTCCCAGCGCCGCGCGTCCATCGTGCCCCACACGTGGCAGGAGGCACAGGCGCCCACGTCGTTGGCGGCGAGCGGCGGCGCGGACGAGAAGAAGTTGCGCTTGCCGTTGAGCACGGAAGCGGTGAGCGGCTCCGGCCCCGCCGTGGACGGGACGGTGGCCAGCACCGTGAGCGAGCCGGTGGCGAACACCGTGACGTCGCGCGAGAGCCAGTTCGCCACGTAGCCCTGGTTCGCGGTGGGGCTGGTGGCGATCCCGATCGGCGCCTTGCCCGCGGGGACCATCCCGACCTCGCTCGGCGCGAGGATGTTCGACGTGAGCACGGTGACATCGTTGCTGTGCAGGTTCGCCACGAACGCCCGCCCGGCCTTGAAGTCCACGGCAATGGGCCCGCCCACGTCCGTTCCGGCCTGGCTCATGTAGTAGGTCTGCCCGGCGTTGTGCGATCCCGTGTTCGCGTTCACCACCGAGACCACGGCGTGGAAGATGTTCGACGGCGTGAGCGGCGTGCCCGAGAGCTGCCCGGCCGTGGTGTTGATCATGTTGTTCGGGATCCACAGCAGCGTGTCCCCGGGGGCCGGCGCCAGGGAGATGTTCTGCACCGTGCTCGGGTAGCCGCCGTTGTTCGGGTGGAACACCTGGTTCACGAGGATCTCGGACTTCGTGCCGGTGGACACGAAGTACTGCGTGACGCGGCCGAAGAACTCGGGCATCAGCAGGTGCGTGATCCAGGCGCGCCCGCCGTCGTTGCGCCAGGCGATGCCGCGCGGCCGGCGGTACGTGGAGAGCGTGCGCGTGATGCCGCGCGTGGCGGCGTCGATCTCGAAGAGCTGGTCCGAGCCGCTCGCGGTCACGAGCGCCGCGGTGCCGGCGGGGTTGAAAGCCACGCCGTAGGTCTCGAAGCCGAGGTTGTCGATCGTGGTGATCACGGAGCGCGACGGGCCGTCGATGATGTAGACCCGGTTCTCGGCCATGGACGTCACCCACACCTCGCCGTTCGACGGGTGGACGTCCACGGTCCACGGCTCCGCGCCCACGGCCACCTCCGTGAGGAACGAGGAGGAGGCCCCGTTCGCGGAGATCACGCCCACGGTGCCGTGGTCCGGGTTCACCACCCAGATCTCGGCGCCGTCCGGCGTGACGTCGATGGCGCTGGAGTGCGTGGACACGGCGCCGGCGGTGCCGGGCGCGACGAGGGCGAGGGCGATGAGCGCGGCGACGGCGCGACGCGGCGGGCGAGCGGAGGGCACGTCGGAAGCCTCCCAGGCGGGCTGTCGGAACCGGGGGACGGAGCCCCGAGAGGATAGCACAGTGGGTTCGCCGGTTTCAGCGGGGGCGCGGCCGCCTCTCCGGCCGGGAGCCCGCGCCGGGTAGCCCCCCGGGCGGATCCGGGGGCGCCGGCCCGGAGCGCGGGCAAGGAGCGCCGGCCCGGGGCCCCGGCCCGGGGCGCCGGACTCCGGCTCGGCGCCCCGCCCTGCGGCCTCGAACTCCGGGGGCCGGCCGGTGTAGCCTGTCGGCGAACCCCACGACCCGGAGACGACCAGGAACCATGAGCAACGTGACCGCCCGACCTGCCCCCGGCACCGACACCGCCCGGACGGACTTCCCCGCGCGCGCCTTCGCGGCGCAGTCCGCCGCCACCCCGCTGGCCCCGGCCACCATCCGGCGCCGCGCTCCCGGACCGCGGGACGTGCAGATCGAGATCCTCTACTGCGGCGTGTGCCACTCCGATCTCCACCAGGCCCGGAACGAATGGCAGAGCTTCAACCCCACGACCTACCCGTGCGTCCCCGGCCACGAGATCGTCGGACGCGTGGTCGGCTTGGGCAGCGAGGTGAAGGGCTTCCGGGTGGGCGACCACGCGGCCGTCGGCTGCCTCGTGGACTCCTGCGGCTCGTGCGCGAACTGCCGCGACGGGCTGGAGCAGTACTGCGACGGACCGGCCACCTTCACCTACAACGCGCCGGACCCGCACCTCGGCGGCATGACCTACGGCGGCTACTCCGAGAGCATCGTGGTGGACGAGTCGTTCGTGCTGCGCGTGCGCGACGCGTCGAACCTCGCCGGCGTGGCGCCGCTCCTGTGCGCGGGGATCACCACGTACTCGCCGCTGCGGCAGTGGAACGTCGGTCCGGGCCAGAAGGTCGGCGTCGTGGGCCTCGGCGGCCTCGGCCACATGGGCGTGAAGCTGGCGCACGCGATGGGCGCGCACGTGGTGCTGTTCACCACGTCGCCGGGCAAGTCGGCGGACGCGAAGCGCCTGGGCGCGCAGGACGTGGTGGTCTCCCGGAACGACGACGAGATGCAGCAGCACGCCGGCAGCTTCGACTTCATCCTCGACACGGTCTCGGCGAAGCACGACCTGAACGCGTACATCCAGCTGCTGAAGCGCGACGGCACGATGTGCCTGGTGGGCGCGCCGGACGACCCGGCGCCGGTGGCCGGGATCGGCCTCGTCTTCCGGCGGCGGCGGCTGGCGGGCTCGCTGATCGGCGGGATCCGGGAGACGCAGGAGATGCTGGACTTCTGCGCCGAGCGCGGCATCGCCGCGGACATCGAGCTGATCCGCATCCAGCAGATCAACGAGGCGTACGAGCGCATGCTGAGGAGCGACGTGAAGTACCGCTTCGTGATCGACATGGCGTCCGTGAAGGGCGGCGCCTAGCGCTCCCGGGGCGCGGCGTCCGCGGCGGCCGGCGGAAGGTACTGCCGGTACGCCGCGGCCCGCTCCGGTCGCCCGGTCCGCTCGTACACGGCCACCAACGCCTCCGCGGCCAGCGCCGTGGCCGGATCGCTCTCCCCGTGCGCCGCGAGGAGCACCGGGAACGCGGCGTCGAGCAACGCCTCCGCCTCGCGCCAGCGCTGCAGTGCCGCCAGGCACATGGCGCGGTCGACCCGCAGTGCCGCCACCTCCGCATGGGCCTCGCCGTGGACCCGCGCGCCCAGCGTCTCCGCTTCCGCCAGCACGCCGACCGCCTCGCCCAGGCGGCCGACCTGCTGCAGGTACCACGCCTTGTTGCGCAGGAGCACGACCACATCCGCGTGCTCGTCGCCGTTGAGCGCCCGCAGCCTCGGCTCCACCTCCTCGAGGAGCGCCACCGCTCCGGCCGGATCGCCCTTTGCCGCCGTGAGCACGGCCAGGTTCTGCATCGTGCGCAGCACCTGGGCGTTGTCGGGCCCGAGGTTGCGCCGCCGGATGTCGAGGACGCGCCGCAAGCCGGCGACGCACGAGTCGTGGTCGCCGCGCAGGAACGCCACGTTGCCGGAATTCTCCAGGAGCGTGGCGAAGGTGGGGTGATCCGTCCCCCAACGGCGCTCGGCGGCGGCGAGCGCCTCGTCGTACGCGGCCTGCGCCTCGTCCAGCCGGCCGCGGTTCATCCGCACGATCGCGAGGTTGTTCAGGGCCACCGGGACCTGCGCGTGCTGCGGGTCCACCGCGCGGTAGAGGTCCAGCGCCGCGACGAGGAGGGAGTCCGCGCGCGGGAGCCCGCCCTCGCGCGCCGCCGCCACGTCCGCCCGGTACATCCGCGCCTGCGCGAGATCGGGCCGCGCGTCGTCCGGAAGCTCCGCGCACAGGCGGTCCACCCGGTCCAGCGTGGAGTCGGCGCCGGCGAACTCCCGCGCGCGCACCTGGCACTGCGCCAGCATGAGCAGGGCGTTCACGCGGGGACGCGCGTCTCCGCCGTGACGCTCCAGGATGCGCACCGCCTCGCGCGCCGCCCGCAGCGCCGCCGCGTCGTCCCGCTGCTCGTACTCCACGTTGGCCATCGTGCGCCAGCTCTCCGCCACGTCGGGGTGCTCCGTGCCGAGGGCCTGCACGCGGAGATCCAGCGCCCGGCGCGTCTGCGCCGCGCCGCGCGGCAGGAGTCCCAGCCCGAGGTAGGTGCTGCCGAGCACGGCGCGCATGTCCGCCTCCAGCAGGGGCTGCCCGACGAAGGAGCGCTCCACCTCGCGGGCGGACGCGTCCAGGACGGACGCCACGGTCACGTCGCGGCCGCCGCCGGTCCACGGGTCCGCGGAGACGAGCATGTTCCGGAGGAAGTCGTTCATCGCCTTCGCCTTCGCCGCCTCGTCCTCCGCGCGGTCGCGCTCGCGCGCGACGGTACGCGCCTGGTGCAGGGACGTGACCGCGAACGCGATCAGGAGCACGGCGATCGCGGACGTCGCGGCGACCGCGGTCCGGTGGCGGCGGACGAACTTCCGCGCCCGGTACGCGGCGCCGGGCGGCCCCGCCTCCACCGGCTCGTGGGCGAGGTGCCGCGCCACGTCCCGCGCGAGATCCTGCGGCGACCCGTACCGGCGGTTGCGGTCCTTCTCCAGGGCGCGCATGACGATCCAGTCCAGGTCGCCGCGCAGGTGCTGTCGCAGCAGCCGCGGCGTGGTCCCGCGGTCCGCGGCGACCACCCCGGAGCGCTCGCCGAGCGTGGACACGCGCGTGCTGGGTTTCGGCGGCTCCTGCTCCCGCAGCATCCGGCGGATCCCCTCGAAGCCGGCCCTGCGCAGGGCGGCGGGATCGAAGGGCAGGGCGCCGGCGAGGAGCTCGTACAGGATCACCCCGAGGCTGTACACGTCCGTGCGCGTGTCCACGTCCTCGCCGGTCAGGTCGGCCTGCTCCGGGCTCATGTACGCCGGCGTGCCGAGGATCTGGCCGAGCGCCGTCTGCATGGTGGCGTCCGTGAGCGGCTGCGTCGTCGCCTTCGCCACGCCGAAGTCGATGACCTTCGGCAGCGGGCGGCCGTCGACATCCGTGACCAGCACGTTGCCGGGCTTCAGGTCGCGGTGCAGCACGGCCTTCTGGTGCGCGTGCTGCACTCCCTCGCACACGCGCCGGAACAGCTCGAGCCGCTCGCGCGTGCCGAGCCGGCGGCGGTCGCAGTACGTGGTGATCGGCACGCCGGCCACATACTCCATGGCGAAGTAGGGGCGTCCCTCGGGAGTCGTCCCGGCGTCGAGGACCTTCGCGATGCAGGGGTGCTCCATCAGGGCCAGCGCCTGCCGCTCGGCCTCGAAGCGCGCGATGACCTGCCGCGAGTCCATGCCCGGCTTGACCAGCTTCACCGCCACGATGCGGCGCACGGGCGCGGTCTGCTCCGCGCGCCAGACCTCGCCCATGCCGCCCTCGCCCAGCTTGTCGAGGAGGCGGTACGGGCCGACGCGCCGCCCGGAGGAGTCGCGGGACGCCGTGCCTTGCGCGGCGCCGTCGTCGGGTTCGGGGCCGGGAATGGTGGGGGTGTGGTGATCCATGGCGGCGAGGAACGGAAGGTAGCGCGGGCGCCGTGGCTGCGGAAGCCGGATCTTCGCCGGTCCGCGGGGGGGGTGTGGCGGGGGCGCACGGCCGGGGAATAGACTCGGCGCGGAGGTCCGCCCATGACCCGTCCGGACGCGCGCAGCGAGGTGGACGCGATCTTCCGCCGCGAGGCCCCGCGGCTGATCTCCGTGCTCACGCGCATCTTCGGCCCGCGCAACCTGGAGCTGGCCGAGGACGTCGTGCAGGAGGCGTTCGCCGCCGCCGTGGCGCACTGGTCCCGGGAGGGCATCCCGCGCAATCCGTCGGCGTGGCTGCTCACGACGGCGCGGAACCGTGCCATCGACGCCGTGCGCCGGGAGCGCACGCGCCGGAGGTTCGCGGACGACCTCGCGGTGTTCCTGGACAGCGAATGGACGGTGGCCTCCACCGTGGACGACGCGTTCCTGCCGGATCCCCTGCGGGACGACCAACTCCGGATGATCTTCCTGTGCTGCACCGCGCGGCTCTCCCCGGAGAGCCGGGTCACGCTGATCCTGAAGACGCTGTGCGGGCTGAGCGTGGCGGCGGTGGCGCGGGCGCTGCTGACCACGGAGGCCGCGGTGAACAAGCGCCTCGTGCGGAGCCGGCAGGCGCTGCGGGGCGCGGAGTTCGCGCTGCCGTCCGCGTCCGAGCTGCCCGCCGCGCTCGACACCGTGCACCTGGCGCTCTACCTCGTGTTCAACGAGGGGTACTTCTCCACGGGAGACCGCCCGGTGCTGCGGGAGCTGTGCGTCGACGCGATGTCGCTGGCGAAGCTGCTCGCGGACGCGCCCGCGTTCTCGAACAGCGACACGGTGGCGCTGCTGGCGCTGATGTGCTTCAACCTGGCGCGGCTGGACTCGCGCGTGGACGACGCGGGCGCGCTCGTGCCGCTGGACCGGCAGGATCGCGCGCGCTGGGATCAGGAGCTGATCCGGCAGGGGATGCGGCATCTGGAACGCACGTCCCGGATGGATCGGGCGGAAGGCGGACGCTTCCACTTCGAGGCGGCGATCGCGGCGCGGCACTGCACGGCGGAGACCTTCGAGGCCACGGACTGGGATTCCATCTGCCGGCTGTACGAGCGGCTGCTGGAGGTGGAGCCGTCGCCGATGGCGGAGCTGAACCGCGCGGTGGCGATTTCGTACCGCGACGGCGCCGCGGCCGCGCTGCCGCTGGTGGAGGAGATGCGCCGCGCGGGGAAGCTGCCGCACGGGCACGCGGTGGCGGCCGCGCTGGCGAACCTGCACGCGCGGGCGGGGTCCGGCGAGACGGCGCGCCGGCACCTCGAGGAGGCGCTCGCGGCGGCCACCACCGACCACGAGCGCCGTCTCCTCCGGTTGCAGTTCGAGAGGGCGAAGTCCCCCTAGGGCCTCTTCTGCGTCGGCGGCACCATGATCGGCCGCACGACGACCTTCCCGTTCGCGTTGTTCTTGAGGAACGGCGAGCCCTTCGCCAGCTCCGCGGCCTGCTCCAGCGACTCCGCCTGCACCACGGAGTAGCCCCCGATCAGCTCCTTCATCTCGGGCGACATGGAGTCGGTCGCGAAGCCGCCGCCGTTCTTCGTGACGACCGTGCCTTGCGGCGCCAGCGGGGCGCCGGGGTTGCGCAGGTGGCCGGACGCTTCGAGCTGCTTGAACCAGGCGCCCCACTCCTGCATGGCGCGCTCCAGGACGTCCTTCGGGCGCTGGGCCCAGTTCGGGTCGCCGTTCTGGTAGATCAGGAGGTAGTCCTGCATGACGGTCTCCTCGGGTTCGGGTGGCGAGAACGATCACGTTCTCGGGCCCATGACGCGCGGGGGGGCGGGATCAGGACAGGGAGCCGGCAGGATCCCAGGGGGCCGGGCGCGGTCCGCGGCGCCGGACCGTGGGCTATGATCCCGCGGTGACCCCCAAGTCCTTCGCATACTACCGGATGGTCCGGGAACTCGGCCGCGGCGGCATGGGCGCCGTGTGGCTGGCGCATGACACGCGGCTGGACCGGCCGGTGGCGCTGAAGGTCCTGCATGCCGGCCGGGACGGCGGGAGTCCGCTGGCCGCCCTCCTCCGGGAGGCGCGGGCGGCTTCCGCGCTGAACCATCCGAACGTGTGCACCGTGTACGAGGTGGCGGAGTACGCCGAGGCCGCGTACATCGCCATGGAGTTCGTGGAGGGGAGGACGCTGGCGGCGCGGATCGCCGAGGGGCCGATCGGGGCGGACGAGTGCCTCGCGGTCGGCGCGCAGATCGCGTCCGCGCTGGCCCACGCCCACGGCCGCGGCGTGGTGCATCGCGACGTGAAGAGCGCGAACGTGATGCTCGGGCACGAAGGGCACGTGAAGGTGCTGGACTTCGGGCTCGCGGGGCGCGTGGCGGGCGGAGACGGGGAGCGATCGCTTGCGGGGACCACGGCGGACGCGACGGCGGCGGCCACCGGCGGGACCGGCGCGGCCGGGATGGCCGGTGGGACGCTGCCGTACCTGGCGCCCGAGGTGTTGCAGGGTGGACGCGCGGACGCGTGCGCCGACCTCTGGGGGCTGGGCGTGATCCTCCACGAGATGTGCGCGGGGCGCCGGCCGTTCGCGGGCGGCACGCCGTTCACGCTGGCCGCGGCGATCCTGCGCGGGGAGGCGGAACCGCTGCCGGAGGGCACGCCGGAGCGGCTGCGCGCGGTGATCGTGTGCGCGCTCGCGCGGGAGCCGGAGCGGAGGTTCCCTGATGCCGCCGCGTTCCGCGACGCGCTGCGCGCCGCGGCCACCGGCGACGGGGGCGCGGCGGCCGGTGCCGGCGCCCGGCGGATCGAGACCCTGGCCGTGCTCCCCTTCGAGAACCTCTCGCGTGACGACGCGCAGGAGTTCCTCGCGGACGGGATGACGGAGGCGATCACCGCGGGCATCGCGCGGCTGGGCTCCCTCCGCGTGATCTCGCGGACGTCCGCGATGCGTTTCAAGGGGCAACGGCGGCCGCTGCCGGAGATCGCGCGCGAGCTGCACGCGGACGCGGTGGTGGAAGGGTCCATGCTGCACGCCGGCGAGCGGGTGCGCATCACGGCGCAGCTCATCGACGCGCGCACGGACGAGCACCTCTGGGCCGAGAGCTACGACCGCGACGTGCGTGACATCCTGGCGCTGCATGACGACGTGTCGCGCGCAATCGTGGGCGGCGTGCGCGCGCGGCTGGGCGGCGCGGCGGCAGACCCGGAGGCGCCGGCGATCGCGGCGCCGCGGCGCGTGGACCCCGCGGCGTACGAGGAGTACCTGCGCGGCCGGCACGCGTGGGCGAAGCGGACGCCGGCCGATCTGCGTCGGGCGATCGCGCACTACGAGCGCGTGATCGAGCTGGACCCCGCGAACGCGCGCGCGTACGCGGGGATCGCGGAGTGCTACGGCGTGATCGGCTTCCAGGGACAGGCGGCGCCGCGCAGCTCGTTCGCGCCGGCACGGGCGGCGGTGGCGCGCGCGCTGGCGCTGGACCCCACGATCGCGGCAGCGCACGCGGCGGCCGGGTACGTGGCGCTGCACTACGAGTGGGACCTGGACGCCTCCGCCGCCTCGTTCGCGGAGGCGATCCGCCTCGATCCGGACGATTCCAACGCCCGCCACTGGCACGCGCTGCTGCTGGCGAGCCGCGGCGAGCGGGACGCGGCGGTGGAGGAGATCCGCACGGCGATGGACCTGGATCCCCTGGCGCTGATCGTGCGCGCGGCGTCCGGGCTGATCCGCATCTTCTTCGGCGAGCACGACGCCGCGATCGCGGAGTGCCGCGAGGCATTGGACATGCAGCCGGGCTACATGCCGGTGCGGATCTCGCTGGCGAAGGCGCTGGTCCACGCGGGGGATCCCGCCGGCGCGCTCGAGGTGAGCGGCGGCCTGGTGCGGGAGTTCCCGGGGGCCGCGTTCCTGCTGGCCACCCACGGTCTCGCGCTGGCGGCGTGCGGACGCGGCGATGAGGCGTGGGGTGTGGCGCGCGAACTGGAGGCCCTGGCGAAGGGGGCGTACGTGCGCAAGTTCGAGCGCGCCCTGGTGGCGACCGCGCTGGGCCAGCGGGACGAGGCGCTGGGACTCCTGGAGCAGCCTACGCGGAGCGCGGGAACTGGCTGAACTACGTGCACCTGGATCCGGCGTTCGCGGCGCTGCGCGGGGAGGAACGGTTCGAGGCGCTCGTGGGACGCGTGGCGCGTCGAGCCCCGGGAGGTTGACCCGCCCGGCTCACGTTCTCCAGCGCCACGCGCACGTCGCCGCTCCGGCCGCGGGGAGCATCGCCGCGGCCAGACAAACGGCCACGGCGAGCGCGTCCGGGGCGTCCGCCGGGCGCAGCGCCCGGGCGAGCAGCAGGGTGGCAACGGGCGCGGCGCACGCGGCGGCCACGAGCCGCTCCAGCCGGCGCGCCCGGGACGCCACGCGCCGGCGCTCCGCCAGGATGCGAAGGGTCGCGGCCGGGAGCGGCCGCGGGGCGGCCGCGCGCGTGGCCGCCGCGAGCGCCGACAGGTGGAGCTCCACGTCGTCCCGATCCGTCGTCATGTCGCATCCTCCCTCGAGAGCAGTTCCTTGAAGCGCTTCCGCGCGCGGTGCAGCAGGACGCGCACGCTCGCGGAGGCGATCCCCACCGCCGCCGCGATCTCCTCGTGCTTCCATCCCTCCACGTGCGCGAGCCAGAGCAGTTCGCGGTCGCGCCCGCGGAGGCCGGCCAGCGCGGCCGCGGCGCGCCGGCCCATCGGTTCGGCCGGCTCCGGCGCCGGCACTTCCGGCGCCTCGGCGGAGTGCACCGTCCGCTCCCGGGCGCGCCGCCGCGCCGTGTCACGCACCAGGTTCCGCGCGATCCGGAACAGGTACGCCCGCCGCTCGCCCACCGGGAGGTCCGCGCCGCGGCTCCCCAGCAAACGGACGAACGCCTCCTGCGCCACGTCCTCCGCCAGGTCCGCCTCCCCGGTCGTGCGCACCAGGAAGGACCAGAGCCTCGGGTGCGTGTCGCGGTAGAACTCGTCGAAGTCCCCGCCGGCGGTCATTCCCCGCGCGTCTCGCGCCTGCCCGCGTCGCCTCCCGGAATCAGCCCCCACGCGCGGCCGATGCGCGCGATCACGAGGGAGGCCACCAGCGACCCGGCGCCCAGCGCCGTCCACACGGTGCCCCACCACTGCGTGTCCAGGCGCTTGTCGACGAGGTTGGGGTCGGTCTCGCCGACCAGACGCGCGGCGTTCACCAGCAGCGCGCCCCCGAGGCAGAGGAACAGCAGGCCGGCCAGGATGACGAGCAGCAGCCCGCGCCGGACCCGCATCTCCCCCGAGTCGGCGCGCAGCCAGGCGTACCCGCTGTCGCTGCGCGCGAACTCGATGAACTCCCGCGCCTCGGCGAACCGCTCGATCTGCGCTTCCACCACGCGGCTGCGGCGCTCGCGCTCCCGCGCCCGCTCCGTCACGTACCGGGCGATCAGCCACGCGACGAACGCGGCGGCGCCCAGCACGGCCACGATGAACAGCGTCTCCTCGTACGGCGCCATGGTGTCTCCTCCGCCTAGCGGGTCTTCGGGACGGTGTCCGACGTGTCGTCGAACCAAAGCACCTGCGCGTGGGCCACGCGCCCGTGATCGAGCGGGAAGCGGAGGCGGTAGTCGGTCCGTCCCTCGACCGTGAACGTCAGGTCCGCCAGGTAGGTCAGCTTCCGGTCCGCGTCGCCCTTGCGGAAGTGCAGCGCGCAGTCCCGCCGCTCGATGCGCATGCCATCCTCGTACTCCCCGACGCACGCGTCGAGCAGGCCCTCGGGGGGCGACTCCGGCGTGCCCGCGACCCGGTAAGGCTCCGCGGCGAAGAGCAGGGCGTGGCGCTCGGCGGGATCGTCCTTCCGTCCGGCCAGCTCCGCCAGCGCGGCCGCCATGGCCGCGGCCAGCTCCTGTCCCGGCGCGGCCGCGAGGTCCGGCCGCACGCCCTCGCCCTCCCAGTTCGTGCCGCTCACCGCGTTCCGCTGCACGCTGGTCGGGACGACGACGTAGAGGGCATCGTTGATCGGAAGCTGCACGCCGGGGTTCGCCATGCCCTTGGTCCGCGACCCCACCACCTTGGCGCGGCCGGCCTGCTGCAGCGTGTACGCCACCGCCTCCGCGGCGGACGCCGTGCGCGCGCCCACGAGGATGTAGACGGGCACGTCCGGCATGGGGCGCACGTCCGGGTCCGCGGGGACCACGCACTCCGTCGTCTCGTTCGTGGCGCGGGTCCACTTGGTCCCGGTGCGCGTGCCCGCGGGCAGGAACCAGCTCACGAGGAGGTCGGAGGTCTCGGACGCGCCGCCGCCGTTGTCGGTCAGGTCCAGGATGAAGGCCGAGGAGTCGTGCAGGAGGTCCATCGCGCCGACGAGCGCGGGCCGCACGTAGCGGAGCTCCACGAAGTTGTCGAGCTTCAGGTAGCCGACGTTGCCCGCGAGCGACTCCGCCTTGCGCAGGCGGTAGTTGTTCTCGCGGAGCATCCGCACGAACTCCGGCGAGGGCTCCTGCGCGCCCGCCTCCTCCGCGCGAAGCTGCGCGACGACGCGGGGGTTGAACATCACCCGGAGGTGGAGATCCCCCGCCGTCTCCTGCATGTCGCGGTTGACCGCCTCCAGGAAGGGGTCCGGGCGGTCCAGCGCGCGGTACTTGCCCGCCGCCAGGTTCGCGCGGAGGACCTCCGCCACCTTCCCGGCGCGGTCGGGGAACACGTAGTGCGCCGCCACGAGTTCGGCGGTCCGGTGGACGACCTCCTGCTGCATGGCCGCGTCCAGGGTCGGGCCCTGGGCGACGGAGGCGGCGGGGAACAGGGCGAGGCAGACCAGCAGGTTCCGCGGGGCGTTCATGTCTCCTCCGGGTGGGCGGGGATGCTCGACATCCCCACAACGCCCGGGGTGGCGTGGCGGTTAACGGGGCGTCGCCCGCGCTCCGGCGCGGGCGCCGAGACCCTTGGGCGACCCGCCCGGTCCATGCGACACTGCCCTCCACATTGCCGGCCGCCACGCGTCCCGCCACCGCGGGCGCGCGGGCGCGCCTTCCAGGGGGTGGCATGAGCTCGGAGCAGCGAGACCGGATCGCGCAGTGGGTGTACGACACCCGCGCGGTCCTGGGGCGGTTCCATGTCTGGCTGGAGGACGTCGAGGAACGCTGGGTCACGGGACGCCCGGACGTGCGGGTCTCGTTCGTGGGGCCGTCGTTGGAGAAGTCCCTCATGGTGGCCACGGCGCTGACATCGCTCGGCACGCGGCTCTTCGGACGCTTCGGCGAGGGCAAGGGCGGCGACAAGGCGGAGATCAACCGCGTGAAGAAGGAGGCGGACGCCATCTCGGCCTACGCGCTGAGCGAGGCGCTCTGGTACCTCACGCGCAACCTGCCCGAGAACCACGCGGTCATGATCAGCCTGGGCGAGGGGCTCATGCCGAAGGCGGGCGAGACCCCGGAGATGGGCTCCAATCCGCTGCTCGGGTTCGGGCGCGTGTACGCGCGGCCCGAGGTCGCGCGGTTCGTGGACGCGCGCGTGCACCGGCTCCTCAACGAGTCCGGCTACGGATGGGACGACTTCTGGCGCGACGTGCACGAAGCGGGCATCACGATCTGGGGCGCGGCGGTGGACACGCTGGAGAACACGTCGCGCTTCGCGGCGGGCGCCGAGACCGGGCCGATGTGCGTGCTGCACCTCTTCGACCAGCCGCTCAGCGTGGCGCTGCCGTACGAAGGCTACATGGGCGCGCTGTGTCTGCCCGAGGCGGTGGTGCAGGCGGCGGAGCGGGAGTCCGTGCTGGCGAACTACCTCACGCCGCGCGCGCGCATCCTGGAATCCATCCGCCGCGCGTACCCGGACATCGAGCCGGCGAACATCCACGTGTGGACGCTGGGCGGGCCGTCGCGCGTGCAGCGCATCGGGGCGCTGTGGAAGGAGTGGCGCGCGCTCGGCGTGCACGTGGTGGAGGACGGCTGGACGCTGCCGTCGGGCATGGGCGCGTTCACGGACTCCGGGACCTACGCGCCCACGTACCTCGTGGGCCCGTACGAGAACGGGGACGGAACGCGGCACCTCCTGATCTGCGACGGCTACGCCGCGTCCGCGGAGGCCATCCAGGCGGCGAGTCTGGATCCGGTTCTCGGGCTGCGCACGTCCATGCAGGTCTTCTCGCCACGGTTCGAGTGCGCGTTCGATCGCGAGGGGAAGCTGATGCAGCTCGATCCGGACGCGGAGGACTTCGCCGCGAAGCTCGGCGCGCTGCTCGGCCGCGACGCAAGCGCGTCCGACGAGGCGTCGTACCGCCACGCCATCGAGCACGCGCGCGCGGCCGGCATGCCGCTCGACAAGCCGGTGCTCACGGTGGACGACCTGTTCCCGCGCAAGCGCTGGCGCGTGCTGGCGCTCAGCGCCACGATGCTGCCGGATCCCTACTCCGGCATCCCGGGCGTCGAGGATCTCGGCGGGAACCGGTACCGCGTCACCGTGCGCTCCGCCACGCGCGACCGGCTGCGCGAGGTGCGCCTCACGTTCCGGCTCGGCGAGACGCTGGAGCAGTCCCGCCGCATCTTCTCGCCGCTCCTGGACCGGTTCCACGCGGGGGAGTGCTACCGCACGCGCCCGGTGAAGATCTCCGACTCGGGCCGCATCCGGAACGAACTGCAGACATGGTGCTCCGAGGCGCTGGAGCACTTCGGGGACAACGGCATGCGTGTCCGACTGGACGACGTGGAGGACGCGGTGCTCTCCCCGGAGAAGAAGGCGTTCGTGCGCGAGGTCCTGCTCTGGTACAAGGCGAACCACCCGCTGTGGTTCCGCTGGCTGGAAGTGGTCTGACCGTTCCGCGGCCCGGTCGAAGCGGCGGCTCTCACCTCCGGAGGACGATCTTCTCCCGATCGGTGCGGTGGGGTCCCACCAGACGCACGAAGTACACGCCGCTGGGCACGGAGCGTCCCGCGGAGTCGGCGCCGTCCCAGGTGACCGCGTGCCGGCCGGCGGGGCGGAAGCCGGAGGCGAGCGCCCGGACCCTTCGGCCACCGGCGTCGAACAGCTCGATCGAGACCGGGCCGGCCACGCCCACCGAGAAGGCGATCGTCGTGCTCCGGCGGAACGGATTCGGGAAGCCGGGTTCCAGCGAAGAGGTCGGGTCCGTCGGGACGAGGTCCGCCACGGCGGTCGGCGCCAGGTTGCCCTTCCAGTCGAACCCGGAGCAACTCACGACCGTCGCGACCCCGACGTACTCGGTCCCTCCGCCGTCGCGGATCGAGGAGATGCCGTTCCAGTCGAAGTCGATCCCGCAGTCCCCGGTGAGCGTGCCGGTCGAGCCCGGGGGGATGATGTTGCTTCCGCCGGAGTTGGCCAGCAGGTAGCCGGAGAGGGTGAAGGGGACGCCGAACAGGAACGCGATGTCGATCTGCTGCACGCCGGGGCCCGGCACGGAGCCGGTCGTCGACTCCGGCGGCACCTGGGAGCTGTTGTAGGCCCTCGAGCCGTTCAGCAGGTGGACGGCCCCGCCGTTCCGCGACACGAAGAGCTGGTAGCTGGCGCTGATCCCCTGCGCCACGCCCGGACCCGTGGCGGTGTGCGTGATCTCCGGCGTGCCGCGCGTGTCGATCACGGCGGTGAACGTCCCCGCCGTGAACTGGGGCACGCCCGGAGCCGTGATGGTGAGCTGGTCGTTGAACTGCGCGATGGCGTTCATGCCGTTCTCGGAGGCGTTCTCCGGCAGGAAGACCGAGGCGTCGACGGAGAGGGGACCGAAGTCCGCGGTCGCCTGGAAGGTGGCGTGCGGCGTGGTGTTCACCGCGGTGGCCGGCACCGGAGGACCCGGCACCACAACGCTGCCGGCGGATGCCGTGACGTCGCACTGGCCAAGGGTCCGTCCCGGAAGCGCGACGATCCCGAGAAGCAGGAGGCAGGTCCCGAGGAGGCGGGAGGGTACGGGGTTGCTCATGGTGGCGGCTCCTTCCGCGGGGCTCCGGGTTGCGGCGGCCTTCCCCGGCCGCCCGTCGTCACGAGAGGACAACGAACCAGCCCGCCCGGATTCACAGGGATCGTGAGTCGGTGCGCTCGTCGCCGCCGCCGGTCTAGCGCTCCCCGAGGTACACCATTCGCCGCGTCTCCCGCACGCCGCCCGCGTCGAGCCGCACGAAGTAGATGCCGCCGGCGGCGGGCCCGGACTGCGCGCGGCCGTTCCACTGCGCCGTGTGGTGGCCGGCCGGCAGGGCATCGTCCTGCAGGACGCGGATCAACCGCCCCGCCACGTCGTACACCGCCAGTCGCGTCCACGCCGGCGACGCCAGGCCGAAGCGCACTTCCGTCCCGCCGCGGAAGGGGTTCGGCGCGATCGCCGTGAACCCCGTGACCCCGGGAACGTCCGGAAGCGTGGCGATCCCGGTGCCGGTGTCGCCGCAGCCGGCCGTGCCCGCATCGCAGGGCGTCGTGCCGTCCGAGGAGAATCCGCGCACCCTCGGCCGCCACCAGAGGGCCGGGAACGGCCCGCAATCCACCGCGGCGAACACGCCGTTCGCGTCGGAGCCGCTCACGCAGAGTGATCCTCCCGTGTCCAGCACCGCCCACGCGCCGAGCCTCCGGGTCAGGTTCTCGCCGGTGGGGCAGTCGCTGATGGCCAGCTGCAGATCGCTGCCGGTCCCGAAGTTGAAGACGCCCGGAGCCGGTGCGAAGCCGAGCACGGGGAGCGTGCCCAGCACGCCGCACTCGAACGCGGAGATCCCGTCCTGGCTGCAGGTCAACCACAGGTGCAGGGCGCGGGGGCCGCCGGCCGGTGCGTCCGTGTTCCGGTAGGGATCCACGTCGCTCGCGCTCACCGAGAACTCGTACCCGTGGGGGAGGCTGTCGGGTTCGAAGACCGCGCGCTGCGTGATGGGTCCGTGCATCGTGACGGTCGCCTGCGCGTCCGGACCGGAGTAGGAGTCCGTTCCCGTGCCCTCCCATCGTGCGAAACGGTATCCGCTGAACGGGATGGCCGAGATCTGCGGCTGCGCGCCCGGGGGATAGTTGCCCGACGCGGGGGACGCGGCGCCGCCGGTCGTGGCCTCCATCGTCAGCGGGTACGTGCCGCCGGTGGCGAAGTAGGCGGTCTGGATGATCGGCCCGAGCGGGAGAATGGCGATGTTCGCCGTGGGGCCCGTGTACGAGCCCGGGCCTTGCCCGATCCAGCGGTCGAACGCGGAGCCCGAGTCCGGCGTCGCGGTGATCTGCAGGGGGACACTGAGCGTGTACTCGTCGAGCGGTGGCGAGACCGTGCCCGCGCCCACGGCGTTCGTCTCCACGAGCGTCGTGCCGCGCCAGCCGAATGCGGCGGTCTGCTGGATGTTGCCACTCATCGTGACGGTGGCCGTCGCGCCGGGCCCCGAATACGACCCGGGTCCGGTCCCGATCCACGCGTTGAATCCCCACCCCAGGTTCGGGTGCGCGGTGATCGTGACCTGGCTGTTCCGGGTCTGGGGGCCGGAGGCGGGCTCCACCCAGCCACCCTCCGTCGCCACCATCGTGAGCTGGCGCGTATCGGGGGGGCGGGTCCGCGCGTGCTGCGTGGTGGGCCCCGTCATCGTCACGACTACCTGCGCCAGCGGGCCGGTGTACGACCCGAAGCCGGTTCCCGTCCAACCCTCGACGAGGTAGCCCGGCTCCGCGGAGGCCAGGATCGGGACCGCCGTGCCGGGCGCGACCCATCCCGTCGGGGGTTCCACGATGCCGCCCGGGTCGGCGGTCATGGCCAGGAGGAAGCCGGGCATGAACGTCGCGCGAAGGTCCGTTCCCGGCACCGCCACGACGTCGTGTGTCGCCGCGCCGCCGTCGGACCAGTCGGCGAACTCCATGCGGACTCCCGCTGCGGGCTCGAACGTCGGGGCGGCCACGGTGTGGGCGCTGCCGGACGGCCAGTCGAAGACTCCAGGAGTCACGAACGGGATGCCGTCCGCGTGGAGGAGGAGGCCGGGGGGCCGGCTGGAGACGACGACTCCCGTGTCGGCGCAGGCCGCGCCCGCGGCTCCGATGTCCGCGAACCCGTTGTTCACCGCGCGCAGCGGCGACGCGAACGAGACGAAGAGGGACTCGCGGGGCTCGGGGCAGAACAGCGGATCCGCGGAGAAGTTGTCGAACGCGTACTCGTACCCGGCCAGCGGGCCGGTCCAGTTCCCGTGCGTGTTGCCGTACAGGTTGCAAGCCTCGATCGCCACCGGCGGCGTGCCCGCCATCTCCACCGGCAGGCCTTCCTCCGTCCCGGCGATCACGCACTGGCGGATCGTGGCATAAGCCAAGGAGTACACGCAGCCTCCATTCGGGGCGTGATTCGCGAGGAAGGAGCACCGCTCCAACGTCGCGGATCCACCGCTGATGAAGACCGCCCCGCCAGTTGTCCCCGCGTCGTTGTCGACGAATCGGCACGACTCCATCGAGAGGCTGCCAGTCGAACTGACTGCCCCTCCCCTGAGACCCGCGTGATTGCCCACGAAGTCGCATCCGACGACAGAGCCTCCTCCGTAGCTGCACAGTGCGCCACCTCCCGGGGTCCCCCAGTTGCTGGCATTCTGCACGAATCGGCAATTCCGGATCGTGCTGCCGTTGCTGACTAGCGCGCCGCCCGTGGTTTCGGACCGGTTTCCCGCAAAGTAGCTGTCCTCCACCACGCCCGCCTGGATCCAGACGGCGCCGCCCGAGTTCCCGTGGTTGTAGAGGAAAGCACACCCGTCGATGCGGAGATCCGTTCCGCGGACGGCGCCGGCGGAATCGCCGCCGTTCCCCGTGAACGTGCAGTCCACGACGTCGCAGTGGTCCCCGAGGAGCGCCGTGCCCAGGTTGTCCTCGAAGAGGCACCCCGATATGACGTGGCGGACGGCGGAGTCGTCCACGACGACCGCGCCCGCGCCCGCGTTGCGGAACGTGATCCCGCGGATCGCGACGGGGGCCGCCCCGGACACGATGGAGAGGATGGTGCTTGCGGCGTACTCGCCGTCGAACCACGCCTCCTCGTCGGGCGAACCGCCGAGCAGCGTCACGCCTCCGGGAACGGCGAGTCCGCGCTCCGGGTAGCGGCCGGGCGCGATGCGCACCGTGTCGCCGGCCGCGGCGGCGGCCAACGCGGCCCCGACCGTGGGAAAGGAGGCGGGCACGTCCAGGATGGCGGCGTGGAGAGGCGCTGCGACGACCGAGGTCCACAGCACCGCAGTCGCGACACGGGCTCGCACGGGACACCTCCGCCGAAGCCCGGGGGGGACTGACCCAAGGTAACCGAGCCGGGGCCCGCGATGGAAGCGACTCCGTTGCTCCGACCTGTGAATCCGAGGCGCTTCGCGCGTTCCTCCTGCAAACCACGGGCGAACGGCTCCCCGACTCCCGGGGCTCCCGCCGGCCCCGCGGCCCCTCGGAAGAAGGAGAGGACGACATGAAGCGCATCTGGATCCCGGTCCTGGCGACCATCCTGGCCTGGACGGCCGGCTGCAACGGCGGCTCCTCGACCGGACCCTCGGGGACTCCGACGGGCGGCACGTTCAGCGCGACCGTGGACGGGGTCGCCTGGACGACCGACGTGGTCACCGCCGTCCGCCAGAGCGGAGTCGTGGTGGTCACCGGGGCGGACGCGTCCGTGTTCTCCGTCCAGATCGGCGACCACGCTGCCCGGGGGAACCGGCACGATCGAGGTGACCGAGCTCACGCCCGCGGGCGCCAAGGGCACGTTCTCCTTCACGACCGGGCCGAACAACTCCGCGACGCCGGCGGTGCGGACGGTCACGGAGGGGACGTTCGACGTGTCGTTCCAGGGCCGGGGCGGAGTCGCCGCGCCGGGCGTCGCGGCCGACCCGCGGTCTCCGAAGGTGCCGTAGAACGATAAATCGTTATTGAATAACGATACATCCATGCCCTACTCTCCCTCGTGTCGGTCCAATCGAGGAGGGTAGTCCATGAACCGGGGTCCGAGTGTCTTCCTGAGGGTGGTGGTGGTGCTCCTCGGGATCGGCGCGCTCGCGTTCCTGCTCTGGGAACCGCAGGTCGAGGGAAGGAACGCGAACGCCACGCTCTTCGAGGTCTACTTCAAGGATCCCTTCCTGGCCTTCGTGTATCTCGGATCCGTCCCGTTCTTCGTGGGTCTGTACCACGCCTTCAAGGTACTGGGGTACGCCGGCCGGAGCGGCGCGTTCTCCCCGACGGCCGTGAGATCCCTGCGGACGATCAAGGTCTGCGCCCTGGCGCTCATCGGCTTCGTCGCGATCGGCGAAGTCATCATCCTGATGACCCCCGATGATGATCGCGCGGGCGGTGTGGTCATGGGCGTCTTCATCGCCTTCGCCTCGATCGTGGTCGCCACCGCGGCGGCCGTTCTGGAGCGGACCCTGCAGAACGCCGTGGACATGAAGTCCGAGCACGACCTGACGGTGTGAGGGCGCCCCCGTGCCCATGATCATCAACCTCGACGTGATGCTCGCCCGGCGGAAGATGTCGCTGACCGAGCTGTCGAAGGAGGTCGGCATCACGATGGCCAACCTCTCCATCCTGAAGACCGGAAAGGCGAGAGCGGTCCGGTTCTCCACGCTCGAGGCGATCTGCAAGGCGCTGGACTGCCAGCCCGGGGACATCCTGGAGTACCGCCCGGAGAGCAACCCGGGCGGGTCGGAGTAGGACACGGCCGTTCCATATCAGCGGAGACGTACCAGGCGAACGGAGGGAGCCGTCCGCACGCCGTCCAGGCGCGCGAAGTACACGCCGTTGGCCGCCGCCTCGCCGGAGTCGGTCCGCCCGTCCCAGGCGATCTCATGCGAACCCGGGGCCAGGTCGCCCAGGTCCCGCCGCCAGACCAGGCGGCCGGCCACGTTGTACACGCTGAGCCCCGCGATGGGCTGCCCGGCGGCGACATTCAGCGCGAAGCTCTGCCGACCGCCCGCGGGGTTCGGCGTGACGCGCACGATCCGGCTCCCCGGCGCGATCGCCGCCAGCGGGTCGCCACCGATTGCCGTCACCCCGCCGTCCCCCTCCACGCGGGCGACGGCGAACCGGGTGCCGGACGTGGCCGCCAGGATCGCGCGGCCCTGCGGATCCAGGATGAGCGCGCCGGGGATGTCCTGCGCAGGGTCGAAGCCCACCACCGCTTTCCCGCCGAATCCGTATCCCGCGTCGAGTGCACCGTTCGACTCGTAGCGGGCGAGGCTGCCCTCGACGTCCGCGCCGATGAAGGAGTACCCGGCGACCAGCAGCTTCCCGTCGGCCTGCCGCGCTATGCACGTGCCGGCGTCATCGGCGAGTCCGATGGGCGTGATGACCTTGCCGTCCCCGTCGAAGGAGGTGTCCAGCGTGCCGTTGGAGTTGTAGCGGACCACGGCGAAATCGTATCCGGCAGCATCCGTGTACCCGGCGACGACGATCTTGCCGTCGGGCTGGAGGACCATCGCGGCAGCGACATCAACGGCTCCGCCGAGGTCCGTGCCCACCCGGCCGAAGGAGCCGAAGCCGTTGTCGATCGATCCATTGGCCAGGAAGCGCACGAGCGCCACGTCGAACCCGCCGGCAAGCACGGCGGCGCCGCAGAGGACGATCTTCCCGTCGGGCTGTAGCGCGGCGTCCAACGCATAGTCGTCGCCGGTTCCCACGGTCGCCGTGGCGATGCCGTCCCCGCTGAAGGACGTGTCCAGGGACCCGTCCGGGTTGTACCGCACGAGCGCCATGTCCACGTTGCCACCGGTCGTGGCCGTTCCGGTCACGACGATCCTCCCGTCGGGTTGGACGTTCACGGAAAGGGCCTCCGCGCTTCCGGAGCCGATGGCCGTGTCCACCAGGTCGCCGGATCCGAACTCGGGATCGAGAGCGCCGTCAGTGGTCAGGCGAAGGATCGCGAAGTGGCTCACGTTGCTGGCCACGAAGTAGGACCCGACCACGACGATCCGACCGTCGGGCTGGATGGTCACCGCGTTGACGAATCCGTTCCCGAAGAGTGCCAGCTTCCCGTCGGAGCCGAAGGACGGATCCAGGGAGCCGTCCGGCTCGAGCCGGGCGATGGCCCACAACAGCGCGGGTGACGTATCGAGGTAGCCGGCGACCACGATCTTCCCGTCGGCCTGGAGCGCCGCGCCCCCGAGGGTCGCGGCCACATCGGTGACATCCTGGAGCCGGATGCCGTCACCGTCGAAGGACGGGTCGAACGCGCCGTTCGCCAGGAACCTCAGGACCAGCACGTCGCGATTGACGTAGTGCGACGCGCCGTGGCCGACGAGAACGGTATTGCCCGCCTGGTCTGCCAGCCCGAAGCCGACGTTGCCCAGCGGCACCGCGATCCAGAACGGCGTGTAGTCCACCGCGAACGTGCCGTCGAGGGAGCCGTTGAGATTGAAGCGCGCGATCGAGGCCCAGGATTCCCCGCCGCTTCGGCTGAAGCCCGCGACCGTGATCTTCTCGCCCTGGACGAGGACGGCGTTGGCCTCGTTGGCGGTGGTTCCGATGCCGTGCGTCTGCATGCCGTCGGCATCGAACGTCGTGTCCAGGGCGCCGCTCAGGTTGTAGCGGGCTACCGCGAACCGCCTGGACCCCACGAGCGCCCAACCGGCGGCCACGATGCGTTCGGGCTGGCCGCTCACGGGCGGCTGCACGGCGACGGCGAGGGCGCCGCTGCCCGTGGAGCCGGCAATCGTGGTGGTCAGGACCCCGTCGACGTCGAAGGTGGTGTCCGGGGTCCCGTTCGTGTTGTAGCGCGCAAGGCAGAAGCGGGTGTTGAGCGAACCGGCCATCAGGATCTTCCCGTCCGACTGGAGCGCGACCGTGGCCCTCTGGCCGAACGTGCTGGACAGGGTGACCTTGCCGTCGCCATCGAACGAGGAGTCGAGACTGCCGCTCGTCGTCAGCCGGGCCAGGGCGAACGAGTAGTTCGACGTGTACGTCACGCCCCCGGCCAGGATGGCGCCGTCGGTCTGGATGGCCAGCCCCCAGCACTCGTTGTACTGCTGGCCGAAGTCCACCATGGCGATGCCGTCCCCGGTGAAGGAGCTGTCCAGGGTCCCGTCGGCGTTGTACCGGAGCACGAGGAAGTGGCGGCTCGAGCCGCTGTTCCCGAAGCCCCCGACCACGATCTTGCCGTCGGCCTGGATCTTCACGGCGTTGGCGACCTCGTCGGTGTAACCCGGAACGTCCGTGATCACCTTGCCGTCGATCCCGAACGTGGCATCGATCGTATCGTCCGGGTTGTAGCGGACGAGGAGGATCGCGTCGTACCCGCTGAATCCCGTCAGCTCGCTGTATCCCGCCACGACCATCTTCCCGTCCGCCTGCACGGCCACCGCGCGGCCCGTGTCGGTCCCGTAGCCGAACGAGGTGAAGACCTTCCCGGCGTCGCCGAAAGACATGTCCAGATCGCCGGGAGCGGCTGCCGCTTCAGGGGCGATCGCCAAACCCAGGAGCAGGGCCCCGAGGCCCCCAGTGGCGGAGACAACGAGTCGTCGGCGCATGACTTGACCTCCGGTTCAGATCGGCTGCTTCGTGGTCCGTGGTCAGGCTGCCGGCCCACTCGTCATCCTCGGGGACCCCGCCGGCCTACCGTTGCCGGCGCACACCGGTCCGTCCGGCGTGCACCCCGGGCGTTCCTTCGAGACGGTATGTCAGGAGAGACGGGTCTGGTTGTGCTGCATGTTGACGCCCGCGGCGGCGAGCCCGGGCAGCATCGAGACGAGGGCGGCGGCGAGTGCGAGGGTGGCGACGACGAGCTTCTTCATGGTCTGAGCCCTTTCCTGGGACGGTGGAGGCCCCCGAAGGGAGGCCTCTCCGGTGCCGGACACAAGCCGCGCATTCGGCGGCTACCGGGATTTGCGCCGAAACGCGCGGATCGGTGACACGGCCGGCCGGGCGAACGTGCCGCCGTGCCGTGGGTGGGGTTCCCGGATGTCCCGGGGCCGGCAGTCCAACGGCTTGCGCGACGCGAGGAACGACCCGCCCTTGCCCCGTGCTAGACTCCGCCGGTGGTCCCCGAACCCCCCGCGGAAGATCCCGATCGCACGCTCCCCAGAGGCGGCGAACCCACGCTGCCGATCGACGCGCGCCCGCGCGCGCGCGCGTCACGCCCCGCGACCATCGGCGGCTACACGATCCTCGGCACGCTCGGCGAGGGCGGCATGGGCGTCGTGTACGAGGCCGAGCAGCCGAGCCCGCGGCGGCGCGTGGCGCTGAAGGTGGTCCGCGGCGGGCAGTTCGTGACGGAGCTGTCCGTCCGCATGTTCCAGCGCGAGGCCGAGACCCTGGGGCGGCTGAAGCATCCGGGCATCGGCGCGATCTACGAGTCGGGGCGCACGGAGGACGGCCAGCACTTCTTCGCCATGGAGCTCGTGCGGGGCGAGAACCTGGACGCGCACGTGCGCGCGCGCGGCGCGCCGCCGGACCGCGACGCGATCCGCTATCGCCTCGGTCTCTTCCGGCGGATCTGCGAGGCGGTCAACTACGCGCACCAGCGCGGCGTGGTCCACCGGGACCTCAAGCCGTCGAACATCGTGATCGGCGAGGACGGCGCCCCGAAGATCCTGGACTTCGGCCTGGCGCGCCTGACCGACGCGGACACCGACGCCGTCACGGTGACGGGCGAGGTGGGCGCGATCCGCGGGACGCTGCCGTACATGAGCCCGGAGCAGACGCGCGGCAACCCCGACGAGATGGACCTGCGGACCGACGTCTACGCGCTGGGCGTCATCCTGTACGAGCTGCTGACCGACCGGCTCCCGTACGACACGCGCAAGACCGGCCTCGTGGAGGCGATCCGCGTGATCGGCGAGGAGGCGCCCGCGCCGTTCCGGACGGTGCCGAAGGCGCGGCGCCTGGCCGGCGGCGAGCTCGAGACGATCGTGCGCAAGGCGCTGGAGAAGGACCCGGACCGGCGGTATCCGAGCGCGGCCGCGCTGGCGGACGATGTGGAACGGACGCTGACCGACCAGCCGATCCTGGCGCGCCCGCCCAGCACGATGTACCAGCTCCGGAAACTGGTGAAGCGCAACAAGGTGCCGTTCGCGCTGTCGGCGGGGTTCCTGGTGCTGGTGATCGGCGCCGGCGTGTGGGCGCTCGTGGAGCGGGGACGGGCGGAGACCGCGGCGCGGCGGGCCGTGCGCGAGACCGAGACGCTGGCCGAGGTGAACCGCTTCCTCAACCAGGACCTCCTCGGCATGGTCCGTCCCGCGGAGATGGGACGCGACGTGGCCCTGCGCGACGTGGTGGACGCCGCGGCGAAACGGATCGAGGGGCGCTTCGCGGACGCCCCGGCCGTGGAGGCCGGCGTGCGGCGCACGCTCGGGGAGACGTACGCCGCGCTCGGCGAGCTGGACGAGGCGGACCGGCACTACCGTCGCGCGGTGGATCTGCTCGAGGCCGAGGGGACGGCGAACGACGCGGAGGGGATCGCGCTGCGCACCGCGTGGGGCGGCCTGCAGACGGAGCGGAGCCGGTACGAGGAATCGGAGGAGATCCTCCGGGCGGCGGAGCGCGATGCCGCGGCCCATCATCCCGGCAATCTCGCGCTGTCCGGGCGGATCCAGGGGAAGCTGGGCATGCTCGCCATGCGGCTCGTGCACATGGAGGAGGCGGAGGCGCGGTTGCGGGAAGCGGTGGATGATCTGGCCGAGGCGTTCGGTCCGGAGAGCAACGAGGTGCGACCCGCGCTGAACGATCTGGCGATCGTCCTGTCGCGCACGGATCGCCACGACGAGGCGATCGCCGTGTACGAGCGGGGGCTCGCCGTGGATCGCAAGGTGTACGGGGAGGAGCATCCGTACACGATCCAGACGGAGCTCAATCACATCCAGGCGATCCGCCGCGGCGGGGACGTGGAGCGGGCGAGGACGCTGCAGGTCGAGGTGCTGGCGAAGGCGCGCCGCGTGTTCGGCGACGAGCACGCGACCACGCTGACCGCCCTCAACAACCTGGCGTTCCTGGAGTCCACCCTGGGGAAGCCGGAGGAGGCGGAGGCGCTCTACCGCGAAGTCATCGAGACGACCGCGCGAACCCACGGCGAGGACCACGCGCTGACCGCCACCGCCGTGAACAACCTGGGCCAGCACTACCGGCGGGCGGGCCGGACCGAGGAGGCGCTGCAGCAGTTCCGCCGCGTGCTGAAGATCAAGCGCGCCGTGTACGGCGAGGACAACCGCGAGGCGATGTTCGCGCGCGCCTACGTGGGCGACGTGCTCAACGAGCTCGGCCGCCACGCGGAGGCCGAGCCGCTGCTGGCGGAGCTGGTGGCGTCCGGCGTGCGCGGGCTGCCCGAAGGGCACTGGTACATCGGCGACTTCCGCATGCGGCACGGGATCGCGCTGCGGGAGATGGGGCGGTACGACGAGGCGGAGCGGGAACTGCGGGCGGGGTACGACGTGATGGCGGCGTCGAGCGAGACCAAGGGGAATCGGGAGAAGGAGTGCGCGCGGGAGCTGGCGGAGCTGTACCGGCGGCGGGGGGAGGCGGGGGAGGCGGAGGTGTGGAGGGGGAGGGCGGAGTAGGGGAGGCGGACCAGGAGGAGGTGGGCGCCCGGGGGTCGCGCGCTGATCAGCCGGCGCGCCGTCCGCGCCCGCGTCGTCGGCGACGCGCTCCAGCGCGAGGCCGTGACGGGGATCATGGCCGGAGCTGACATCCGCCCGCGTCCCGCGCTGATTGCCGTCATGTCGTGCGGCCGACGGCGGGAAGTGGCTTGCCCGGCGAGGCCCGGTTCGGCAACGTCATTGCGCTCGTGCGGTCGGAGGGAGGCTGCCATGCGCCGCGCGTCTTTCGCTCCCCTCGGCATCGTGCTGCTCGGGATCTCCTCCTGCTCCAAGGGGGGCGGGGACATCGTCGATGGCGACGAGAACACGCCCCCGTCCCGGGTCACCGACCTGACCGTGGTGCAGGCCACCTCCGCCAGCGTGACGCTCCGCTGGACCGCCCCCAGCGGAGGCGGCGAGTCCGCGACGGCGGCGTCCTACGACCTCCGCTGCGCCTCGTGGTCGATCGACGATTCGAACTGGGCCGCGGCGCTCGAGATCGAGGACGAGCCGGCGCCGGGCTTCGCGGGCATGCCGCAGAGCATGGTGCTCTCGGGCGCGCCGCCCGACACGGTCGTCCACTTCGCGCTGCGGGCCTGCAGCCACGCGGGAGTCTGGTCCGAGCTCTCCAACTCGCCGGCCGTGGTCGTGCCGCCGGAAACGGCCGTCGTCTTCGCGGATTCGGCCCTGGAGTCGGTGGTCCGCGCGATCGTGCAGAGGCCCGACGGCGATCTCATGCCCGCCGACCTGCTCGCGGTGAGCGAGATCGATGCCGCCCACCGGGGGATCCACAGCCTCGAGGGGATCCAGTACTGCGTCTCGCTGCACCGGCTGAACCTGCCGGGCAACGCCGTGATCGACCTCGGGCCGCTGGAGGTCCTCGTGCAGCTCTCGGACCTGGACGTCTCCGGCAATCAGGTGTCCGACCTGGGTCCGCTCGCTGACCTGACGGGCATGATGAACCTGAACGCGAGCGGGAACACCATCGGCGCGCTCGGCGCGCTGCAGCGGATGGAGCTGCTGAACTTCCTCTGGTTGGATCGCAACCGGATCACCGACATCACGCCCGTGGCGGGATGCTGGCGTCTGAACCACCTCTTCGTGTCGGACAACCAGATCTCGGACCTCGGGCCCCTGGTCTCCATGCAGTATCTGGCCGACCTCGACCTCGCCGGGAATGTCGTCGGCGACCTCGCCCCCCTCGTCGCCAACACCCACTTCGGCACGGGGGACCGCATCTGGCTTGCGCGCAATCCGCTCTCCGAGGCCGCGATCAGCGAGCAGATACCGGCGCTTCGCGCGCGGGGAGTCGTCGTCTACGAGCGGTGAGTGGACGGCCGGTCGGGACGACCCGTCGCCCAGAACCGGCGGGCGGGCCGGACCGAGGAGAGTCGTTCGCCGAGCTTGGGACCTCCGCGAGCCGGAGCGACGTCGGCCTGATCCCGGGGTTGGGGGGACGGAGTCCGCCTGCTGGCTCATGCACGAGCCACCGGACGCACAAAGGCCCGCAACCCCAAGGAGTTACGGGCCTTCTCGATTTGGTAGCGGGGGCGGGATTTGAACCCGCCCCCCCACGTTCTTACCCCACCGGCTGCCCGCCGGACGCCCGGAGCAAATTCAGCGCCGACCCCGCGCGGAACCACTCGATCTGCTCCGCATTGAACGAGTGCTTCAGCGCCACCTTCTCCTCGCTGCCATCCGCGTGGTGCAGGACCATCGTGTGCCTGCTCCCCGGCGCCAGGGACGCCAGGCCGAGGATGCTGATCCGGTCGTCCTCCCGCACCTTGTCGTAGTCCGCCGCGTCCACGAACGTGAAGGGCAGCACCCCCTGCTTCTTCAGGTTCGTCTCGTGGATCCGCGCGAAGCTCCGCGTCACGACCGCCGCCGCCCCCAGGAACCTCGGGCTCATGGCCGCGTGCTCCCTGCTGGACCCCTCGCCGTAGTTCTCGTCGCCCACCACGACCCAGCGCACGCCCTTCGCCTTGTACGCGCGCGCGGTCTTCGCGAACGCCGCGCCCTTCTCGCCGGTCAGCAGGTTCTTGCCGGTCCCGCTGTCCCCGCCGAACGCGTTCACGGCGCCGAGGAACATGTTGTCCGAGATGCGGTCCAGGTGACCGCGGTAGCGCAGCCACGGACCCGCCGGCGAGATGTGGTCCGTGGTGCACTTCCCCTTCGCCTTCAGCAGCAAGGGCAGCTTCTCGAAGTCCTTGCCGTCCCACTTCGCGAAGGGCGTGAGGAGCTGCAGCCGCTCGCTCGTGGGGGACACGTTCAGCTCCACCTTCGCCCCGTCCTTCGCCGGCGCGATGAAGCCCTTCTCGTCCGGGAGGAAGCCGTTCTTCGGGAGCTCGTCGCCCGTGGGCGGCTCCAGCTTCACGGCCTTCCCGTCCTTCGTCTTCAGCGTGTCCTTCACCGGGTTGAACGACATCGTCCCGGCCAGCGCCATCGCGGTCACGATCTCGGGGCTGCCGATGAACGCCAGCGTGTTCTTCGAGCCGTCGTTCCGCGCGGGGAAGTTGCGGTTGTAGGACGTGAGGATGGAGTTCTTCTCGCCCTGCTGGATGTCCGTGCGCTTCCACTGCCCGATGCACGGACCGCACGCGTTCGCCAGCACCGTGGCGCCGATGGCCTCCAGGTCCTTCATCTGGCCGTCGCGCCGGATGGTGGCGTAGATCTGGTCCGAGCCCGGCGTGACCATGAACGTGCTCTTCGCCTTCAGCCCGGCCGCGGCCGCCTGCCGCGCCACGTGGGCGGAGCGGCTGATGTCCTCGTAGCTGGAGTTCGTGCAGCTCCCGATGAGGGCCACGCGGATCTCGTCCGGGTAGTCCTCCTTCTTCACGGCCGCCGCCATCTCCGAGATGGGCCGCGCCAGGTCCGGCGTGTGCGGCCCCACGATGTGCGGCTCCAGCGTGGACAAGTCGATCTCCACGACCTCGTCGAAGAACTTCGCGGGATCCTTCTCCACCTCGGGGTCCGCCCGCAGGTGCTCGGCCACGGCGTTCGCCGCGTCCGCCACCTCGGCGCGCCGCGTGGCGCGCAGGTAGGCGTCCGCGCGCCGGTCGTAGGGGAAGATGCTCGTGGTGGCGCCCAGCTCCGCCCCCATGTTCGTGATCGTGCCCTTGCCCGTGGCGGAGATGGACTCCGCCCCCGGACCGAAGTACTCCACGATCCGGTTCGTGCCGCCCTTCACGGTGAGGATGCCGGCGACCTTGAGGATCACGTCCTTCGCGGACGTCCAGCCGTTGAACTTGCCGGTGAGGCGCACGCCCACGAGCTTCGGCTGCAACACCTCCCACGGGAACCCGGCCATCACGTCGACCGCGTCGGCGCCGCCCACGCCCACCGCGATCATGCCCAGCCCGCCGGCGTTCGGCGTGTGCGAATCCGTGCCGATCATCATGCCGCCGGGGAACGCGTAGTTCTCCAGCACCACCTGGTGGATGATGCCCGCGCCCGGCTTCCAGAAGCCGATGGCGTACTTGCGGGAGACATCCTCCAGGAAGCGGTACACCTCGCTGTTCGTGTCCAGCGCGTGCGCCGTGTCCTCGCGCGCGCCGGCATGGGCCATGATCAGGTGGTCGCAGTGCACCGTGCTCGGCACCGCCGTGGTGGGCCGCCCCGCCATCATGAACTGGAGCAGCGCCATCTGCGCCGTGGCGTCCTGCATGGCCACGCGGTCCGGATCCAAGAGCAGGAACGCCTTGCCGGGATCCAGCTCCTGCATCGCGGGGTCGTGCAGGTGGGAGAGCACCACCTTCTCCGCGTAGGTCAGGGGCCGCCCCAGGCGCTTGCGGAGCGCGGCCAGCTTCGCGGGGAGGGCGGCGTAGACCTTCTTGGCCAGGGCGGCGGTCTCGGCGGGCGGCGTGACGGTGCTCATGGGCGGGGTCCTTCCGGTGGGGTCGTTTCGGCATGCGGTCGGCGCGGGTGGTCCTTGGGGGAATCTATCGGCTTCCGGCGGCCGGAGCAAAGGTCGCGGTCGCCGCGGCTCCCCTGCCGGGTCCACCCGGAATGGGGTACATTGGTTCCCTGCCCGATCCGCCTCCCCCCGGCGGTGTCCGGTCCGGCCCTCGCGGAGGGTCCGGGAACCCGCAATCGCCGGGGAGACCGCGTGGATCCTGCCCGACATCCGAGAGCCGCCGGCCACCCTCGGGCCGCCCGCCGCGCCGCCGTCCCGGCCGCCTTGGCCGCGCTTTCGGCGCTGCTGGGATGCTCCCCCGCGCCGGAAGGCCGGACGTTCCTGCTTCTGACCATCGACACCCTCCGCACCAATCGCCTGGGATCCTACGGATGCCCGGGCGGCACCACGCCGGTGCTGGACCGCTTCGCCACGTCGGCCCTGCTGTTCACGGACTGCCAGTCGGTCTCGTCCTGGACCATGCCGGCCATGGGCACGCTGGCCACGGGCGTCCGCCCCTGCGAGCACGAGATGCTGTACTGGCACATGCCGCTCGGCCCGGTGCAGCAGACGGTGGCCGAGGCCCTGGCGGAGCGGGGCGTGACGAGCGCGTTCTTCGGGAACCCGATCCCGGCGCTGGAGGGGCTGGACCGCGGCTTCGAGCGCTGGGAGACATTCGAGGGGGACGACGAGGCGGCCGTGGCCGAGGCCGTGCGCTACCTGGAGCGCACGCGCGGCGACCGCTTCGTCTGGGTGCACCTTCTCTCCCCGCACGCGCCGTACGATCCGCTGCCGGAGCTCGTTCGCGGGTGCGACGCGGAGGACCCGCGCACCGTGGCGTACGAAGGCGAGGTGCGCACGGTGGACCACTGGACGCAGCACCTGCTCGAGGTCCTGCCGGACTCGGCCGCCGTGTGCATCACCGCCGATCACGGCGAGGCGCTCGCGGGGCGCGAGGAGATCGAGTACGACCATGGGAAGTTCCTCTTCGAGGAGCTGATCCGGATCCCGTGCCTGCTGCGCGTTCCCGGCGGACGCACGGGCATCTCGAAGGAACCGCTGCGCCTCGCCGACATCCCGGCCACCGTGTGCGACTGGTTCGGCGCGGCGCCGCCGCCGGATTCGTACGGCATGTCCCTGCTCCCCGTGGCGCACGGGGGCACGCTCGGGCGGAACGTCCCGCGGTTCGCCATGGTCGTGGAGGACGAGCCGCCGGCCGACAAGGACGTGCGCTGGTCCGTGCGCGACGGCAACCGCAAGGCCATCTTCAACCTCACTACCGGCGCGGCCCGCCTGTACGACCTCGCGACGGATCCCGGCGAGACGGAGGATCTCGCGCGCGAGCGCCCGCGGGAGCTGGCCGCGCTCAAGGCGGAGCTGGACGAGTGGCGCGCCGCGGCGCCCATGCCGCGCATCCCCTTCGAGCAGCGCTTCAGCCCGATCGAGCAGCACCGCCTGCAGAGCCTGGGGTACCTCGGCGGGGCGAACTGACGCTCCGCGCTCCCGCCTGAGGGGGATCGGCGCTACCATGCCCGCGCGCGCCGGACGCGACGGTCGCGGCCGCGCGACGCGTGGCACGGGGGAGGCGCCGTGGCGTTCGACTCGAAGAAGGTCATCAAGCTGTTCCGCGTTCCGCCGGGCAAGGACGTGCGCCTGGAGAAGTACGCCACCACCTGGGACGGCGACGGCAGCCTGCGCAATCTCGGACAGGACGAGCTGAAGGAGCGCGCGAAGCGCACGCTGGAGCGCAGCGTGGAGGACCTGGCGGACGCGCAGGAGCTCCTGTGGGCCAGCGACCGGTACGCGGTGCTCGTCATCTTCCAGGCGATGGACGCGGCCGGCAAGGACGGCACCATCAAGCACGTGATGTCCGGGGTGAACCCGCAGGGCTGCCACGTGGCCAGCTTCAAGCAGCCCTCCGCGGAGGAGCTGGACCATGACTTCCTGTGGCGCGCGGTGAAGGCGCTGCCGGAGCGCGGGCAGATCGGGATCTTCAACCGCTCGTACTACGAGGAGGTCCTGGTGGTGCGCGTGCACCCGGAGATCCTGGCGAAGCAGCGGCTGCCGGACGGCGAGCGCGGGAAGAAGTTCTGGAAGGACCGCTTCGACGACATCAACGCCCTGGAGCGGCACCTCGTGCGCAGCGGCACGATCGTGCTGAAGTTCTTCCTGCACGTGTCGAAGGACGAGCAGAAGAAGCGCTTCCTGGAGCGGCTGGAGGACCCGCGCAAGCAGTGGAAGTTCTCGGCGGCGGACCTGGCCGAGCGCGCGCACTGGGACGAGTACATGGAGGCGTACGAGGACATGCTGTCCGCCACGAGCACGGAGCACGCTCCCTGGCACGTGATCCCGGCGGACCGGAAGTACATGGCGCGCACGCTGGTGGCGGGGATCCTCACGCAGGAGATCCGGGCGCTGGACCTGAAGTTCCCCGAGGTGACCGAGGCGCAGCGGAAGGTGCTGGAGCAGTCCAGACGGAAGCTGTTGTCGGAGGACACGCGGCGCGCGAAGCGGGAGAGCCGCGACGACGCCTAGCGGCGGGAGGCGCGGGCCCGCCGCGCGCGCGGCGGGCCCGGCGCCGGTTGCCTGCTACATCTGGTCCGCCATCATCGCGCACTTGGCGGCCAGCTCGGCCAGGGACTTCTGCACCGCCGGATCGCCCGACGTGAGCACCATCATGTCCCCGTTCTTCGTGTCGCCCACGCTCATCATGGCGCCGGCCTTCACGTTGGAGCGGATGCCCTGGCAGAACGAGCACAGCTTCGCCTGCGCGTCCGCGTCGGACATCTCCATGCACTTGCCGCCGGCCGCGTGCATCTCCGCGTTCACCGTACGGTACTCGGCCAGCTTCGACGCGTCCGTGACCTTGTGCACGATGGCCACGCCGTTGTCGAGGTTCACGACCTCCATCTTCATCGCGGGACCGAGCGACTCCATGTGCGGCGCCATGTGGCTGCACACGGAACACTTCATCATCTCGGCCATCATCGCCGACTTCATGTCCATCGACGCGGTGGAGTGCTGATGGCCCTCGCCCGCGACGGCCGCGCCGGCGAGCACGAGCGTCGCGCCGACCGCGGCCAGGATCGTCTTCGTCATTCCGAAACCTCCGGGCTCCCGAGGGAGCGGCAAAGCCCGCCGTCGCGCCGCCACGCATCGTAGGGGTGCCGGCCGATCGCGGCCACGCGGGCGCCGGGAGTATGGATCCGCGCGTCCGTTCGTGACACCGCGATCTTCATACATGACGGCAGCGTCCGGTTTTGGGGCGGCGCGGCGCGCCGCGGGCGTGACGCCGCGGTGCGCCGGGCCGTCGTAGAATGCCCGTTCCGGCGGCGGGCGCACGGACGGGGAGGCGGAACGCGATGGCGGCCTACGTGATCGTGGACATCGACGTGAAGGACCGGGAGCGGTACGCGGAGTACATCCGCCTCTCGCCGGTGTCGCTGGCGAAATACGGCGGGAAGTTCGTGGTGCGCGGCGGACGGCACGAGACCCTGGAAGGGGACTGGCGGCCGAACCGGCTGGTGGTGCTGGAGTTCGAGAGCGTGGAGCGGGCGAAGGAGTGGTGGGCGTCGCCCGAGTACGCGGAGGCGAAGGCGCTGCGGCAGGCCACGTCCTCCGCGAACATGATCGTGGTGGAGGGGCAGTGACCGCCGGGCCCGGGCTGCCCCTCGTGATGTCGGTGAACGTGGGATTGCCGCGCCCCCTGGTGGCGGGCGAGCGCGTGGTGCAGAGCGGCATCGTGAAGACGTCCGTCCCGGGACGGGTCCACGCGGCGCGCCTGGGCCTGACCGGGGACGGGCAGGCGGATCTGCGCGTGCACGGCGGGGAGGCGAAGGCCGTGTACGCGTATCCGGGCGAGCACTACGCGTTCTGGCGCGAGGACCTCGGCCGGGACGACCTGGACTGGGGCGCGTTCGGCGAGAACCTCACGCTGTGCGGGATCGCCGAGGCGGACGTGCACGAGGGCGACGTGCTGCGCGTGGGGTCGGCACGGTTCGTCGTGACGACGCCGCGGCAGCCGTGCTTCAAGCTGGCCGCGCGCATGGGCACGAGCGCGGTGATCCGCCGGATGTGGGAGACGGGGCGGTGCGGGTTCTACCTCGCGGTGGCGCAGGAGGGCGAGGTGGGCGCGGGGGACGTGGTGGCGCTGGAGCGCGGCGCGGGCGCGGTGAGCATCGCGGACGCGTTCGCGGGGCGCCGCCCGGAGACGTTGCGTTGATGCGAAGGCCCGCAGGGGCCCGGGGAGGAACAGCATGTGCCGGAACATCAAGCGCCTCCGCCATCCCGGCGAGGTGGCCACGGACGAGGAGATCCGCGACGCCGCGCTGCAGTTCGTGCGCAAGATCAGCGGGACGCGGAGCCCGTCGCGCGTGAACCAGCCCGCGTTCGACCGCGCGGTGGACGACGTGGCGGCCGCCGCGCGCGCGCTGCTGCACGCGCTGCGCCTGCGCGGCGAGACGCTGGCGTAGCCGGGTGGCCGAACTGCCCGAAGGGGCGCGCATCGCGCTCGTGGCGGCCGGGATCCTCGTGGTGAACCTGCCGTTCGGCTGGTGGCGTGCCGGACTGCGGAAGTTCTCGCCCGCGTGGTTCGTGGCGGTGCACGCGCCGGTGCCGCTGGCGATCGGCATGCGGTACGCCGCCGGGCTGGGGTTCCGGTGGTCCCTGCTCCCGCTGTTCGTGGCCGCGTACTTCGCGGGCCAGCTCCTCGGCGCGCGGGCGCGCGCGCGGATGCGCTAGACTGTCCGCCGGACCGGAGGACGCCATGGAGAAGATCAACCTGGCGGCGAAGCTCGCGCGCTTCGACGAGACGTGGAGCCCGCGCATCGTGGCCGAGCTGAACGGGCAGCACGTGAAGCTGGCGAAGCTGGCCGGCGAGTTCGTGTGGCACCGGCACGACCGCGAGGACGAGCTGTTCCTCGTGCTGAAGGGGCGGCTCACGATGTGCTTCCGCGACCGCGACGTGGTGCTCGCGCCCGGCGAGCTGCTGGTGGTGCCGCGCGGCGTGGAGCACCTGCCGGTGGCGGACGAGGGAACGGAAGTGCTGCTCTTCGAGCCGGCCGGCACGCTGAACACGGGCAACGTGCGGAACGAGCGCACCGTGGACCGGCCGGAGCGCGTGTGATGACGGCGTTCGCGCCGGAGGAGGCCGCGGCGGTCCTGGAGCGCACGCCGGCGGTGCTGCGCGCGTGGCTCGCGGGGCTGGACGACGCGTGGCTCGCCGCGGACGAGGGCCCGGACACGTTCAGCCCGAAGGAGGTCGTGGGGCACCTGCTGCACGGCGAGGAGGCGGACTGGATCCCGCGCGCGCGCATCATCCTCGAGCCCGGCGAGGCGCGGACCTTCGAGCCGTTCGACCGCTTCGCGCAGCGCGCGCTCCTGGCGCGGCACTCCACGGAGGAGCTCCTGGAGCGGTTCGCGGCGGCGCGCGCCGGCAGCCTGGAGACGCTGCGCGGGTGGCGGCTCTCGCCCGCGCAGCTCGCGCTCCGCGGCCGGCATCCCGCGTTCGGGACGGTCACGCTGGGGCAGCTCCTCTCCACGTGGGTCGTGCACGACCTGGGTCACGTGGCGCAGATCGCGCGCGTGATGGCGAAGCGGTACACGGCGGACGTGGGACCGTGGGTGGAGTACCTGCCGGTGCTGCGGGACCGGACGCGGGGGGCGTCGTGACCGATCCGCGCGCGGCCATGCTCATCGACTCGCTGGAACTGGTTCCGCACCCCGAGGGCGGGCACTACCGGGAGATCTGGCGCTCCGCCACGGACGTGATCCGCGGCGACGCGCACCGCGCCGCGTCCACGATGATCTGGTTCCTGCTGTGCGCGGGGCAGCACAGCCGCTGGCACGTGGTGGACTCGGACGAGATCTGGCAGTTCGCGGGCGGCGATCCGCTGGAGCTGCTCACGTTCGATCCCGACAAGGCGG
Organism: uncultured Gemmatimonadota bacterium; assembly: GCA_964571855.1. GTDB lineage: Bacteria > ARS69 > ARS69 > ARS69 > ARS69 > CAYYFX01. Next base: position 262,149 of record CAZNDO010000001.1, on the reverse strand, counting down.
AGGCGCGGCGCGCGGTGCTCGGGCCGGGCGGCGGCGACGAGGCGTCGCCCGTGCACGTGGTGCCGGCCGGCGTGTGGCAGGCGGCGCGGCCGCTCGGGCGGTGGGCGCTGGCCACGTGCACGGTGTCGCCGGGGTTCGACTTCGCGGACTTCCGCTTCGTGAAGGACCTGCCGGGGCACGGGCGCGCGTTCGCGGCGTGGCTGTCCGGCACGGAGGAACTGCTCTGAGGGGCGCGGCGTTCGTGACGATCGCGGCGCTCGCGACGGCCGCGCTCGGCGCGAGCGGCACGCGCGCCGCCGGGGGAGAGACCATGCCGATCGACGACCCGACGCGCTTCGACGAGCTGTGGGACTTCGACGATCCCGAGGCGACGGAGGCGCGCTTCCGCGAGTTGTTGCCGCGCGTGGAGGACGGGGCGCTGCGCCTGCAGATCGGGACGCAGATCGCGCGCACGTACAGCCTCCGCCGCCGCTTCGACGACGCGCACGCGCTGCTGGACACGCTGGCCGTGCAGCTGGAGGCGGCGCCGCCGGTCGTGCGCGTGCGGTGGCTCTTGGAGCGCGGGCGGACGCTGAACTCCTCGGGGCGCGCTGCCGAGGCGAAACCGCTGTTCGTGGACGCGTGGGAGACCGCGCGCGCGTGCGGCGAGGACGGCTTCGCCGTGGACGCGGCGCACATGGTGGCCATCGTGGAGACCCCGGACGAGGCGATCCGCTGGAACGAGATCGGCCTGGACCTCGCGCGGGTTTCCGCGGATCCGCGCGCACAGCGCTGGAAGGGATCGCTGCTCAACAACCTCGCGTGGACGTACCACGATCGCGGCGAGTTGCCGCGCGCGCACGCGCTCTTCGAGGAGGCGCTGGCGTTCCGCGAGGCCGAGGGGAAGCAGCCGCAGCTGGACATCGCGCGGTGGTGCGTGGCGCGGTCGCTCCGCTCGCTCGGCCGCGTGGAGGAGGCGCTGGCGGCGCAGCAGGCGCTGGCCGCGGACAAGCGCGCCGCGGGCCGCGCCGATGACGGCTACGTGTCCGAGGAACTGGGCGAGTGCCTGCTGGCGCTGGGTCGCGCGGAGGAGGCGCGCCCGCACTTCGCGCGCGCGCACGAGCTGCTCTCGGCGGACGCCTGGCTCGCGGAGAGAGAGCCCGAGCGGCTGGCGCGGATCGCGCGCCTCGCGGGTCCGCCCGCCGCCGCCGGGGACTGACCGCCCGCCCGGCCGCCGTTCGCCGGGCCGCCGGCGAGGACTCGCTCGCCGCCCCCGGTTCCAGGCGTTGTCACCGGCTTCAAACCGCCCCGCGACCACCCCCGCGCCTACCGTGGGGGTGGAGCCATGTCCATCATCCTCGAGCACCTCACGAAGCGATACGAGAACCACGCGGTCGTCCGGGACGTCTCCCTGGAGATCGCGAAGGGCGAGCTGTTCGTGCTGCTGGGACCCTCCGGCAGCGGGAAGAGCACGATCCTTCGCATGCTGGCCGGGCTCACCGTCCCGGACTCCGGACACATCCGCCTGGAGGGGAAGGACGTCACCCGCGTGCCGCCGCAGAAGCGCGGCGTGGGGCTCGTGTTCCAGCACTACGCGCTGTTCCGGCACATGAGCGTGGCGGACAACGTGGAGTTCGCCCTGCGCGTGCGCGGCGTGAGCCGCGCGGCGCGCCGCGACCGGCGCGAGGAGCTGCTGGAGCTGGTGGGCCTGGGCGGGCTCGGCGCACGCCGCCCGGACCAGCTCTCCGGCGGGCAGCAGCAGCGGGTGGCCCTCGCGCGGGCGCTGGCGCACTCGCCGTCGCTCTTGCTGCTGGACGAGCCGTTCGGCGCGCTGGACGCGCGCATCCGCTCGGAGCTGCGCCGCACCGTGCGCGGCATCCAGCAGTCGCTCGGGATCACCGCGGTCTTCGTGACGCACGACCAGGAGGAGGCGTTCGAGATCGCGGACCGCATCGCGGTGCTGGATCACGGGCGCCTGCTGGAGGTGGGCGCGCCGCGCGACATCTACCTGCACCCGCGCACGCAGTTCGCCGCCACGTTCCTCGGCAGCGCGAACCTCGTGGTGGGGCAGCGCACGGGCACGGACGTGCGCATCGGCAACGTGACCGTTCCCCTGGAAGGCGCGCCGCGGCACGAGGGAGCGGAGACGACGCGCGTGCAGCTCCTCGTGCGCCCCGAGGACGTCGAGGTGCGCGAGTCCGCGGGCGCACTGAGCTGGCCGTCGCTCGGGCGCGGCGTCGTGGAGAGCCGGGAGTTCCTCGGACCGTTCGAGCGCCTCGCCATCCGGCTCCCCGACCTCGGCGGCGTGCGCGCGATCGCGCCCGTGCCGCGCTTCGGCGGCGAGGCGTGGGTCGTGGAGGCCGTCCGTTCGCAGCACCAGGTGCGGAGCTTCCCGCTGGCGCCCGGTGACGCCGCCTGGGTGGGCCTGCGGCGCGTGCACACCCTCGCGCACCCGGGGCTCTCGCTGCTCGCGGTCGCGGATGCGCGCCACCCCGGCGGGGCGGCGGTCGCGACGGCCACGGAGCTCGCCGCGCGCGGCCATGCGCGGCTCGCCGTGCTGGAGTACGCGCGCGTGGCCGGCGGGAACGGCGCCCCGCCGCCGGCCGCGCGCCCGGACCTCGACATCTCCCTCCTCCGCAGCCCCGAGGACTTCGAGGCGGCGCTGCCCGTGATGCTGGACCGCAACGACTTCGACCTGCTGATCCTCGACGGCGGCCACGACGCCGCGGCGCGGGCCGGGATCGCCCTGCGGCGCGGGGACCACCACGTGCTGGTCGTGCCGCCCCCGGCGCGCGCGCTGCGCCGCTTCCTCGTGACCACCGCGTCCGGCGAGCCCGGGAAGCGCGGGGTCTCGTTCGCCGGGCGGCTCGCGCGCCATCTGGACGCCGACGTCACGGTCCTGACCGTCCTTCCCGCGGGGGACGCCGCTCGCGCGCAGGCGGAGCGTCATCTCGCGGCCGCGGTCCGCACGCTGTCCGGGCTGGGTGTCCGGGCGGCGTCGCGGCTGCGGTCCGGCCCCGCGGAGGAGGAGATCCTGGCCGAGATGCTCGAAGGCGCGCACGACGTGGTCGTCGTGGGCACGCCGCTCGCACGGCCCGGTGCTCCCGTGGAGCTGTCGGGTCCGGTGGCCGCCGTCGTGGAACGCAGCGCGCGGCCCGTCCTGCTCGTCCGTTCCGGAAGCGGCGCCGCGTGAGCGCCGGGGAGGTGGTCATGAAGCGAATCGCACTGGCCGCGTTGTTCGTCCTGGCGCTCGCGTCGCCGCCGCGCGCCGCGAAGCCGGACGTCACGCTGCTCAACGTGTCGTACGACCCCACGCGCGAGCTGTACGAGGAGGTGAACGCCGCGTTCGCCGCGGTGTGGCAGGCGGCGACGGGGAAGACCGTGGTCGTCCAGCAGTCGCACGGCGGCAGCGGGAAGCAGGCGCGCTCCGTGATCGACGGGCTGGAGGCGGACGTGGTGACGCTCGCGCTCGCGTACGACATCGACGCGATCGCCGCGGCCGGGCTGCTGTCACGGGACTGGCAGTCGAAGCTCCCGGGCAACAGCGCGCCGTACACGTCCACGATCGTGTTCCTCGTGCGCAAGGGGAACCCGAAGCAGGTGAAGGACTGGGGCGACCTGGCCGCGAAGGGGATGCAGGTGGTCACTCCGAACCCGAAGACGTCGGGCGGCGCGCGCTGGAACTACCTGGCGGCGTGGGCGTGGGCGCGGCAGGAGTACGGCTCGGACGAGGCCGCGCGCGAATTCGTCGGGAAGCTCTTCCGCAACGTGCCGGTCCTGGACACGGGCGCGCGCGGCTCCACCGTGACGTTCGTGGAGCGCGGCATCGGCGACGTGCTCCTGGCCTGGGAGAACGAGGCGTGGCTGGTGACCACGGACATCGCGGCCGGGAAGTTCGAGATCGTGCGGCCGTCCGCCAGCATCCTGGCCGAGCCCCCGGTGGCGGTCGTGGAGAAGGTGGCGACGCGGCACGGCACGGTGGACGTGGCGCGGGCGTACCTGGAGTTCCTGTACACGAAGGAGGGCCAGGAACTGGCGGCGAAACACGGCTTCCGCCCGCGCGACCCGGAGGTCCTGGCGAAGTGGGCGGAGCGCTTCCCGCCGCTGTCCCTCTTCACGGTGCAGGAGGAGTTCGGGGACTGGGCCCAGGCGCAGAAGGAGCACTTCGCGGACGGCGCCGAGTTCGACCGGATGATGCTGGGGAAGTGACATGAGGGAAGGGGAGCTCTTCGGGCGCGGGCTGTCGCTGGGGATCGCCGTGCTGTGGCTGAGCCTGCTCGTGCTCATCCCGCTGGCGACGCTGCCGCTCCGCGCCCTGGAGCTGACCCCCGCGCGCTTCGTGGATCTGATCACCGCGCCGCGCACCCTGGCCGCCTTCCGGTTGAGCCTGACCGCGGCGGCCGTGGCGGCGGTGATCAACCTCGTGTTCGGGTCGCTGGTGGCGTGGGTTCTGGAGCGGTACCGGTTCCCGCTGCGGCGGGTCGTGGACGGCGTGGTGGACCTGCCCTTCGCGCTGCCCACGGCGGTGGCCGGCATCTCGCTCGCCACGCTGTATGCGAAGGACGGGTGGATCGGACAACTTCTGGCGCCCGCAGGGGTCGAGGTGGCGTTCTCGCCGGCGGGCGTGGTGGTGGCGCTGGTGTTCGTGGGGCTGCCGTTCGTGGTGCGCACCGTGCAGCCGGTCCTGCGCGACCTGGATCCGGCCGTGGAGGAGGCCTCCGCCACGCTCGGCGCCGGGCGCGCGCTCACTCTGTGGCGGGTGGTGCTGCCGCGGTTCCTCCCCGCGGCGGCCACCGGCGCGGTGGTGGCGTTCGCGCGCGGGCTGGGCGAGTACGGCTCGGTGATCTTCATCGCCGGCAACATGCCGATGCGCTCGGAGATCACGCCGCTGTTGATCATGATCCAGCTCGAACAGTTCGATTACCCGTCGGCCACGGCGGTGGCGCTCACGTTCCTGCTCGTGTCCTTCGCGCTGCTGCTCGTGGCGAACCGGCTCACGCGGATCGTCGGCGCCCGCGCCGGCGCGGGGACGTGACGTGGGACCGCGCGCGCCGCACCTGACCGAGCCGCCGCTCGTCCGCGCGGCGCTCATCCTCACCGCGGTGGCGTTCCTGCTGGCGTTCCTCCTGCTTCCGCTCGTCCTCGTGTTCGCGAAGGCGTTCCGCGAGGGGATCGGCGTGTGGGCGGCGGCGCTGGCCGAGCCCACGGCGAGGTCCGCCATCCGGCTCACGCTCACCGTGGCCGCGATCGCGGTGCCGCTGAACCTCGTGTACGGGCTGGCCGCGGCGTGGGCGGTCACGAAGTTCCGGTTCCCCGGCAAGTCCGTGCTCGTGACGCTGATCGACCTGCCGTTCAGCGTGTCCCCGGTGATCTCGGGCATGCTGTTCGTGCTGCTGTTCGGCGCGCACGGATTCCTCGGGCCATGGCTCCAGGCGCACGACATCAAGATCGTGTTCGCCACGCCGGCCATCGTGCTGGCCACGCTGTTCGTCACGTCGCCGATCATCGCGCGGGAGCTGATCCCGTTGCTCGAGGCGCAGGGCAGCGAGGAGGAGCGCGCCGCGCTCACGCTGGGCGCGGGACCCTGGCGCACCTTCTTCCACGTGAGCCTGCCGAAGATCCGGTGGGCGCTCTCCTACGGGACGCTGCTGTGCGCCGCCCGGGCCATGGGGGAGTTCGGCGCGGTGTCCGTGGTGTCGGGGCACATCCGCGGGCGCACGGTTACGCTTCCGCTCCACGTGGAGATCCTCTACAACGAGTACGCCACGACGGCGGCCTTCGCCGCCGCGTCGCTGCTGGCGTTCCTGGCGATGGGGACGCTGGCCGCCGAAGGTCTCGTGTCCTGGCGCCGGGCGCGGTCGACCTGAAAGGAGTCCCGGGCGTGCGCGCACCGCGGTTGGGGGTGGGGCTGGTCCTCCTGGGCGTCACGCTCGTGGCGCTCACGGTCCTGGCGTTGACGGCGTCGGCCACGCGGGTGCTGCGGCAGATCGCGGAGCAGCAGGCGCTGTCCGCGGCGCTGCGGGAGACCGGACGGGTGGCGGAGTCGGCGGCGCGCGCCGCGGACGATGCGGCCGCGGCGGCGCGCGTCCTGTCCGAACGTCCCACCCTGCGCCGGCTGCTGGAGCGGGACGCCCGCGCGGAGGAAGGAGCGTTCCTCGAGACCTACCGCAGCGGCGCGGGCCTGTCGTCCGCCGCGGTGGTGGTGGACGGGTCGATCGCAGCGTCCGCCGGCGATCCTCCGCCACCGGGCGCGGTGGCGCTCGCCGCGGGGCGCGTGCGCACGGCGCTTCGCGTCACGGAGGACGGCCGGATCGAGGCCGCGGCGTTCGAGGACGTGCCGGACCGGCCGGGAGCGACCGTGATCGCGTCCCTCGCCCTGGACCCCGCCGAGGGCGCGGCCTCGGGCACCCAGGTGTCGGTCCTCGCGCGCGACGCGGCGGCGGCGCTTCCCTTCGGCCCGCGCTCGCCGGTCCTCGAGGAGGCGCTGCGCGAGGGGCGATCCGCCGCGGCGCTCGCGGACGAGGCGTTCGTGGCCGCGGCCCCGCTGCGCAGCGCGGGGGAGATCGCGGCGGTCGTGCTGGCCGAGGCGCCGGCGTCGCACGCGCGGCTCGCGGAGCGGGCCTGGGTGGCGGAGGTGCGGCGCATCGCGCTCGTGGTCCTGGTGATCGCGGTGGTGGCGTCGTTCGCGTTGGCCCGCACGCTCGCCGCGCCGCTGGAGCGGCTGGGGCGCGCGGCGGAGCGCATCGGCCTCGGCGACCTGGAGACGCCGGTGCCCGCGGGGCCGGGCGGCGAGGTGGGCACGCTCGCGCGCACGATGGAGGACATGCGCGTGTCGCTGCGGGAGACGTCGGCGCGGTTGCGGCAGAGCCGGGCGGAGTCCGAGGCGGTGCTGGCGGGGATGCACGAGGGTGTCTTCGACGTGGACGGGGACCGCCGCGTGCGCTACCTGAACCCGCACCTCGCGCAGCTCCTGGGCACCACGACCGAGGCCGCGGCGGGGCGCTTCTGCGGCGACGTGCTCGGCGCCGTCGGCGCGGACGGCCGGCCGCCGTGCGAGGACTCGTGCCCCATCCTGGAGGCGCGTGCGGGGGCGTCGGCGCGTGCGGTGGAGCACGTGGCGGTGGCCGGTGGCGGCGGAAGGCGTACCGTGGTGATCACGAGCGCCGCGCCGGTGGAGGGACGGCAGATCCAGCTCGTGCACGAGGAGAGCGACGCGGAGGCGGGGCGCCGGCTGCGCGACGCCGTGCTCGCGAACCTCACCCACGAGTTCCGCACGCCGCTCGCGGCGCAGCTGGCGTCGCTGGAGATGCTGCGCGACCGGCTGGACTCGCTGCGCCCGGAGGAGACGCAGCGGCTCGTGCAGTCGCTGGAGCGCGGGGCCGTGCGGCTCACGCGCCTCGTGGACAACCTGCTGGAGAGCGCACGGCTGGAGGCGGGCGAGGACGCGATCCGCCGGCGACCGGTGGCGCTGGACGACGTGCTGGAGGAGGCCGTGGAGACCATGCGCCCGCTGTTCGAGCAGCGCGGCCAGCGCATGGAGCTGCAGCTGCCGACGTCGCTGCCGCGCGTGGACGGCGATGCGCCGCGGCTCGTGCAGGTGTTCGTCAACCTGCTGGCGAACGCGAACAAGTTCGCGCCCGAGGGCACGGTGGTGCGCGTGGGCGCGGCGGCGGAGCGCGGGAGCGTCACCCTGTGGGTGGAGGACGACGGTCCGGGCCTGCCCGAGGGGGACGACACGATCTTCGAGCGGTTCGGTCGCCGCGCCGACGGCGAGCCGGAGCAGGGCGGGCTGGGACTGGGGCTGTGGATCGCGCGCTCGATCGTGGAGCGGCACGGTGGCCGGCTGCACGCGGATCCCGGGGCGCGCGGCGCCGGTGAGCGCGGCGCGCGGCTCGTGGTGATCCTGCCGGAGGGGACGGCGTGAGGATCCTGGTGGCGGACGACGACGTCGAGCTGCTCGGTCTCGTGGCGTTCGCGCTGCGGCAGGCGGGGTTCCAGGTGCTGGAGGCCGCGGACGGGGAGGCGGCGCTGGAGGTCTTCCGCATCGAGCGGCCGGATCTCGTGATCCTGGACGTGAACATGCCGCGGAGGAACGGCTTCGACGCGCTTCGGGCGATCCGCGAGACGAGCGACGTGCCCGTGATGATGCTCACGGTGCGCTCCTCCGAGGAGGACCAGGTGAAGGGGCTGGACCTCGGCGCGGACGACTACCTGGGCAAGCCGTTCAGCCCGCGCACGCTGCTGGCGCGCGTGCGCGCGCTGCTGCGGCGGCGCGGCGCGGACCGTCCCGGCACGCTGCGCGCGGGGCACCTGGCGGTGGACGCGGCCACGCAGTCCGTGGCCGTGGGCGGCGGCGGGCCGGTGCACCTCACGGGGCTGGAGATGCGGCTCCTCCAGTTCCTGCTGGCGAACGCCGGGCGTCCCGTGCCCTTCGACGAGGCCAGCCGCCAAATCTGGGGCGTGCGCGGCGTGGGCGACCGTTCGCTCCTGAAACAGCTCGTGCACCGGCTGCGCGCGAAGATCGAGCCGGCGGACGGGGATCCGCGCTATCTTCGGACGGTCGCCGGCGTGGGGTATCTCCTGGCGCCCGACGGCGCGGCGGAGCTTCCGGAGTAGCGAGCCGCGCGTCACCATCCCTGCGAAGGAACGAACCGTGGGCGCGAGTGCATCCGAACTCGATCGCACGCTGCAGGAGTGTTCGGCGCGCGCGCGCCGCGTGGCGTCCACGCTGCGTGCGGAGGACTTCGTGCGCCGGCCCGGGCCGGGACGGTGGTCCGTGGCCGAGTGCCTGCAGCACCTGAACCTCACCACCGAGGCGTTCCTGCCGCGCTTCCGCGACGCGCTGGCGAAGGCGTCGGCGGAGAAGCCGCCCGGGTTCGCGCCGGACATCGCGGGCTGGCTGATCGAGACCGTGGTGTCCACCGCGTGGGTGAAGACGAAGACCACCGCACCCTTCGTGCCCGCGACGGCGCGGCCGGCGAGCGAGGTGCTCGCGGACTGGGAGCGGCTGCAGGGCGAGTTGATCGGATGCCTGCAGCAGGCGCAGGGACCGCTGGCCGCGATGCGCGTGGAGTCGCCGTTCGCGGCGGGCGTGAAGTACCGCGTGGACACGGCGTTCCGGATCATCGCCGCGCACCAGAAGCGGCACCTGACGCAGGCGGAGGCCGCGGCGCGGAAGGTGGCGGGCTGAGCGAAGGGGCCGCGCGGAACCCGCGCGGGGGCGGCGGCATCCAAGCGATCGACGCGAGGAGGAGTCGATGACCGGTCGAAGGGAGACGGCCACGCTCGCCGGCGGTTGCTTCTGGTGCCTGGAAGCGGTGTACCTGGAGATCCGCGGCGTGCTCGAGGTGATGTCCGGCTACACGGGCGGGCGGCGCGCGAACCCCACGTACGAGCAGGTGTGCGCCGGCGTCACGGGCCACGCCGAGGCGGTGCGCGTGACGTTCGATCCGGACGTGGTGTCGTACCGGGATCTCGTGGAGGTGTTCTTCGCGATCCACGATCCGACCACGCGGGACCGACAGGGCGCCGACGTGGGCACGCAGTACCGCTCCGCGATCTTCGTGCACTCGGCAGCGCAGCGGGGGACGGCGGAGGCGCTGGTGAAGGAACTCGGCGCCGCGGGGATCTTCGACGGGGAGATCGTCACGGAGATCGCGGAGGCCGGGGAGTTCTACGAGGCGGAGGAGTACCACCGGGACTACTACCGCCGGAATCCCGCGCAGGGGTACTGCCGCGCGGTCATCGCGCCGAAGCTGGCGAAGTTCCGGGCGTCGACCTTGGCGAGGCTGCGGGTGGCGGGGGCGGGCTGAGGCGGCGGTCCCCGTGAGACCCATTCCTCGTCCCGCGATCCGTGTCGAGTGACGTCCTTCGCATGATCCGCCGGCTGATTCGCATCGCGGTCCGTGTCGCCCTGGTTGCGCTCGCGCTGCCGGTCGTGCTCGTGTTCGTGTTGCGGTGGGTGCCGCCGGTCACATCCGCGTTCATGGTGCAGCGGATGGTGGAGGCGGTGCGGGCGGGGGAGAGCCCGCGCGTGCACTACCGGTGGGTCGGATGGGATCGCGTCCCGGCCGCGGTGGGGTTGGCGGTCGTGGCGGCGGAGGATCAGAAGTTCCCCGAGCACTGGGGATTCGACTTCGAGTCCATCCGCGAGGCGATGGATCGCAACCCGCGGCGGGCGCGGGCGCGCGGGGCCAGCACCATCACGCAGCAGGTGGCGAAGAACCTCTTCCTGTGGCCCGGGCGGAGCTGGGTGCGGAAGGGGATGGAGGCGTACCTCGCCGTGTGGATCGAGGTGCTGTGGCCGAAGCGGCGGGTGCTGGAGGTGTACGTGAACGTGGCGGAGTTCGGCGATCGCGTGTACGGCGTGGACGCCGCCGCGCGCGTGCTGTTCGACCGGCCGCCGGAGCGCCTGACGCGGCGGCAGGCGGCCCTGCTGGCCGCGGTCCTGCCGAACCCGCGGCGGTTCCACGCCGAGCGGCCCTCACCGTACGTGGCGCGGCGCGCGTCGTGGATCGAGCGGCAGATGCGGCAGTTGGGGGACGGGTACCTCGCGGGGATCGTGCCGTAGGCGGCCCTGGATCCATCCCGGACGGACGGCGAGACGACGCGCACGAAGGGAACTGCCACCGAACCGGGGAACTCTCCGTCCCGTTGAGAGTTGGCTTGCACGCAAGCCAATGCATGCAACAGCCGGCAGTCCCGGTATGTCCTCGGTGCCTCGGATCCCAGGTAAACATGGATGACATTTGTCAGGGACAATCGCATGCCACGACCAAGGAACATCGTTGACGTGGGGCACGTGGCGCGATAACTTGCCACAGGTCCAAGGCATCAGGAGGACGTACCTGATGACTGTCGCTCGCCGCTCTGGCGCCGTTCAGGCCTCGCCTCGCCTCGCCTCGCCTCGCCTCGCCTCGCCTCGCCTCGCCTCGCCTC
>CAZNDO010000001.1:0-251132 GCA_964571855.1 uncultured Gemmatimonadota bacterium | reverse complement strand
GCCTCGCCTCGCCTCGCCTCGCCTCGCCTCGCCTCGCCTCGCCTCGCCTCGCCTCCGCCTGATCTCTGCTCGGCGACGTCCCCACTGTTCCTGCCTGCCGCCCGACGATGCGGATCAAGTCCGCGCCCCGGGTGCTCGGATTCGTCCGGCCCATGTCCCTCCGACTGGAGGTGCGTCCCATGCCCACAACCGTTCTCCGACCGCACCGCGTCGTCGTGATGCGCCGGCGATCGCCCCAGGCGACGTTTGTCCGCCGACAGCGGGTCGTTCGGCGGCCTCTTTCGTTCGCGAGTTCAGGAGGTAGGATCATGTGGACATCAGTAGTTCGCTGGCCCCGCCGGTTGGCTCTTGTGGCGGTCGTTGTTCTGGCCGTCGTTTCCGTGGCGAGCGCCAGCTGGCTCTGGGAGCCGCGCATCCAGGTGACGGACACCGCCCTTCCGGACTACGGAGCGATTCCCGAGCGCGCGCAGCCGGGGCGAACCGCCGATGTCGCGATGCACCTTGTCGTGCGCGTGTGGGACAATGAGTTTGAGGCGAACACGTGGGGCCGGGGCTACTACGTGCGCCTGCATCCGGATTCCACGTGGGAATCCGCATGGACGCGTCGCGAACTCTTCACGAACATCGAAGAGGGACTGGGAGGGTCCCATCGGTCCTCTACCGATCACCACCTCGTGGAGGACAGCGGTGGCGACATCCACCTCGTGTCCGAGGTCCGGCCGCATCCCCGCGGGACGGGTACCGGACCATTCATCGGCTACAAGCACCGGAACGGCCCACACTGGAGCTCGGACTCGCTGTCCTTCCTCGTCGGCGACCCGGACATCGCGAGCTTGAGCCCGGAACTGTTCCTGCAGAGCGGCGCGACGGACACCCTCCACGTCATGTGGCGCAGGTCCGGCGCCGTCCATTACAGCCGGAAGTCGACCGCCATCGCCGACAGTCTGTGGGATGACGAGTCGCTCGTGCTCGCGTCCGGAACCGCCGCAGTACTCGACTTCGTCGTCGATGACACGGGCCTCGTGCACTTCTTCGGAACGCGATCGTCCGGCGGCACCACGTCGCTCGTGGACCTCCACGGGTTCTACCCGGGGGCAGGTCAGCAATGGTCGCTCTCGGAGTCGGTGATTCACGAATGGACGCCGGCATTGCTGGAGCCCGACCTCGGCCTGGACGAGAGCGATGTGGCGCTCCTGCCGGGACCGTACCTCTACTACTCGTTCGTGGCGCCGGACTCTGCCACCGGGATCGTGGAGGTCTTCCTCAGCCGGCTCGACCTCTCGGTGACCCCCTTCGACTGGGAAGACCCCGTCCAGGTGTCGCCGGATGACGGAGTGCAGTCGCGCGGAGTGACGTTGTTCGTCGACGGCGGATCCGGAACGTTCCACGTGATGTACCAAGAGCCGCGAGGCGGGCCCAACGAGGTTGGGCAGGCGTGGGCGCCCGACGACACGACGCGCATCTACCACACGTTCTCGCGGAGCCCGATGAATCCCGACAGTTGGTCGACGCCCACCGAGGTGGTGCCGGAACGGCGAACCACCTCCGGGCGGCCGGTCTACGTTGCGCGGGGAGACACGGTTCGCGTCGCTTGGATCAGCGCGGACGACGACTTCCCGGTGGCCGGGTCGGACGACGACTACGAGGTCTGGGTGCGGACGGGCCACGCGATCGCGGACACGCTGAAGGGCACGGACGTGACGTGGTCGGGACTGGTCTACTTGGACTCGGACTTCGAGGTGCAGGCGGGGAAGACGCTGACCATCGAGCCGGGTACGCGGATCCTCGCGGAGGCAGGCGCCGGCTCGGAGAAGGTGGACCTGATCGTGAGCGGGCGGCTCATCGCCGTCGGCACGGCATACGACCCCATCAGATTCGCGCCCTACCGCGGGGGCGGCGGTGCTGGTGAGTGGGGCGGCATCCGCTTTTCCGCCGGACTCGACAGCCGGCTCGAGCATGTGGAGATCCAGGGAGCCGATCAGCCGATCGCCCTCGTCGGGGGGCGTGCCGACCTCCTACACCTGACGGTCACGGACGTCACCGCCGGCAACCCCGACGTCCTGCTGGACCGGGACATCAAGGTCGGCAGTGGCGAGTCGTGGGAGCTGGCCGGGCTGCTGAGCGTGGCAGCGGAGTACCCCGACGCCGCCAACCAGGGACGAGACGCGGCGAGGGTCGAGATCATCGTGCAAGGCAGTCTGGACGCACAGGGAGATGCGCTGCAGGACATGACCTTCGGCGCAGCGAGCGGACAGGCCGGGGACTGGGCTGGCGTCCTCTTCGACCTTGCCGCGGCGCCGTCCGGCTACGGGTTCACCACGAACTCCTTCATCAAGGGGACCGAGATCCGGGACGCGACGCAGGGCATCGCCATTCGGCAGACCGGTGCCCCCTCGCTCGACGGTGTCACGTTCTCGAACATCGTCCAGGACTGCCACATCGTCCTGGACTCCACGGATGTCTACCTCCCGTATGGAGGCGCTTGGATCCTGACGCCGGGCAGCGTGATCAAGGCGGCGCCCGTCACGCGAACCGGCTCGGACATCGGTTCCCCGGGCGCGCTCCTGCATGCCGGAAGGGTCGATCTCGTCGTGCATGGGAGGCTGCATGGCGTCGCGGACTCCTTCTCCCCGATCCGCTTCGAGCCCGTGGAGATCCCGGGAGACACCGAGACGACCGCCGGAGACGAGTGGGGTGGGATCTTCTTCGACTGGATCTCGGCGGGTGCGTCGATGCACCTGCTGCGCTTCGCGGACATCGGCTACGCGGCCACCCCGCTCTCCCTCCACTACGGCGACGCCGTGATCGAGGACTGCCGGATCCACCACTTCAAGGACCGCGGCATCTGGATGAAGAGTTCCTTCACTTGGGGACCGGAGATCCGGCGCTGCTCCGTCTTCCGGGATACGACGGGTACGGCGACCTTGGATGTACTGTCGGGCAGGGACGGGATCGTGATCAACGACGTCCTCGATGCCACGATCGAGGAGAACACGATTCGCCTGGCGGGCATGGAGGGTCCCGCAGGCGGCGCGGCCGTCGTCGTCGAGAACGCTGGCGGGAAGTTCGGATTCTGCCTCGGAACCACGGCGCAGCCGGAGACGCTGAGAGTTTCTGCCAACACACTTGTCGGACCCGGTGGCGACGAGCCCACGGGATCGGCGACGTGGTCCGGAGTCAAGGGCACGTGGATGTGCGGCAGCGGGGTCCGGAAGGTCGAGATCACGGACAACCTCATCGACGGATGGAACGGCGCGGGGTTCGATCTGGACCAGGCGATCGACGTCCAGGTGACCTGCAATGTGGTTCAGAACAGTCCGCGTGCGGTCACGTTCCGCCGCAACGCCGAGCCGACGAAGCCGTCCGTGCGGTACCGGCTGAACCAGCTCGCGATCGGGTCATACGACCAACCGAATGACCAGCAGGTGGTCTGGACGGACGACGCCGTGAAGCTGGAGCTGGGTCCGAGCGGCAGCGTCGGCGCGAACCAGCTGATCGCCCTCGGCGAGGACTTCTACGCCTTCGAGAACGACGAGGACGCCGCGGACTCGCTCAGCGCGCAGTCGAACTACTGGAAGCGGAACGGAGTCCGCCACACGCTTCCTGGACACATTCGGAGCTGGATCTCGAAGGAGAGCTACGTCTCGGACGCCCCGCGCGCCCATGTGTCCGGAGCGCTGTTCGATCCGCCCACCGGGTGCGGTTCCGCCGCGTCGCGGGGAGCGACCGGGGGAGTCGATCCGGAGAACCCATCGGCGTCGTTGACGGGTGCCCCGGGGGGAGGGAACCTGCCGGAACGGACCGAAATCGTGGTGCGGGGGCCCAGTCCGTCTCCTGGACGGACGGAGATCGACCTCTCGCTTGCGGGCTCCGAGCCGAGACCCGTGACGGTCGACGTATTCGACGTGGCCGGCCGCCGCGTCGCCGGTCTTGTGGACGAGCCCCTCCGTGGCGGACGCTACCGGGTCTCCTGGGATCGACGCGACGAGCGCACAGAGCCGGTCAGCGCGGGCGTATACTTCCTACGGATGCGCGCAGGGGACGTGACGCAGGTGAGGAAGATCGTGCTCATTCGCTGAGGAGATCACCAATGGCAACTCTTCGCGTTCCTTGGCTGATCGTCGCGACGCTCCTCGGGGGAGCGAGCGCCACAGAGGCTGCCGTGTTCCGCGTCCCCTCGGAGTACCCCACGATCAACGCCGGGCTGGACGCCGCCGCAGCGGGCGACTCGGTTCTGGTCGCACCGGGCACGTACAGCGACTACGAGAGTCGGCAGTTGATCGATGGGTTCTGGTATGAGGCCGTGGGCTTCCTCAGAAGTGACGTGACGCTCCTGTCCGAAGCGGGCGCGGCGAGTACGACGCTCCGCCTGGACGCGTCGGTGAGCTCGCCGCAAGTGCTGTATGCGCTCGGAGAGCCGGGTGTGGCGACGGTCATCGGCTTCACGATCACCGGCACGACGCCACGGTTGGATGGGGCGACCTTCGGGCACGGCGGTCGTCTCGTGATCCGCGACTGCGTGTTTCGAGACCTAGGAACGGGCCTTCCAGACGAGGTCGCTGCGGGCACCGTCAGGGCTGATCTTGAGGTGTACGGCTGCCTCTTCCAGAACATCAACGGGGCCGTGGGCAGCGCGATCAACCAGACCTCGGGCACGCTGATCCTGGAAGACAGCGAGTTCGTGAACTGCCGCGACCTGGCGATCGAGGTCCGATATGACTTCACGTTCCCGCATCCGACCGGCGCGATCGTGCGTCGATGCCGGTTCCTGGATAACTCCTTCCCTACGGCCGGCCCAGCGGCGTTGGGAGTGTACGGTTACAGCACGGTCGAGATCGAGGACTGCTGGTTCGAGGGAAACGAGGCTCGGTCGGGCGCAGCCATCGGCGCCGGCGGAAGCGAGTCTGTCATTCGGATCCGCGGCAATACGTTCGTCAGGAACACGGCTCTCTTCACGGGTGGTATGCGAGTCGGGGGCGCCTCCGTCCAAGTGCTGGGGAACACGTTCTGGGAGAACAGCTCGGGGCTGAACAGCACGTACGGGGGGTCTTGTGTATTCTTCGTCGAGGGTTCCGGTGAACTCCGGAACAACGTGATCGTGGGCTCGACCGGCGACGAGGCCGTCGGCATGTTCTCCGGCACGGTCCAGACGAGCTGCAACGTCTTCTGGGCGAATCCTGTCGGGGACGCCGTGTTCCCGCTGTCTACCACGGATCTCCCCGCGGATCCGCTGTTCTGCGCGCCGGAGTCGCAGGACTTCCGAGTGAACTCCGCGTCCCCCTGCCTTCCGGGGCACGGCCACCCCGGGTGCACGGAGTTGATCGGAGCCTGGGGAGAGGGGTGCGGCACGATCGGAGTGGCGCCGTTCACATGGAGTCGGGTCAAGGGACAGTTCCGCAACGAAAGCGAGGGGCGGAGATGAGGCAGAACGCGTTGATCCTGGGACTGCTCGCGCTGCTCGCGGCAGGCATGACGGAAGCGACGGAAACGGAGATCGGGCTGCGGGATGTGACGGTCATCCACGACGGCCGGGGCGCGGCGCGGATCCTCTTCCGGACCGGCGCACTCCCGATCTCGGACCGACTCGTCGTCGACCGGGCCGTGTTGGCGGTTCCGTGGTCCGGCGCGGCGGAGGAGCGCTCGCTGGAACTGCGTGTGTGTCCGGTGACCACGTCCTGGGGCGGGTGGGAAACGGACTTCGATCGGGAGCTGTACGCCCGGGCGGAGGCGGATCTTCGCCGCGGGCCCGGCATGTTGAGCTTCGACATCACGATGGCGCTCCGTGCGATCGCGGAACACGGGCTTACCGCGGACGGGTTCGTGCTGATCCCCGGGGAGTCGCGACTCGGACTGACGTCGGAGGAGGTCTCGCGGCTCGCTTCGCTGGCCGGGGCATCGCTACGGGTCACGACGACCGCGCTTCCATCGGGGCGTCCGCCGGCGGCTTGGTTGGCTAGACGAGGCTTGGACTGAGGTGGGACTGTCGCCCCAGGAGTAGCGGCGAGTCCGCCACGCTGTTCATCGTGGTCGTGCCGGCGGTTCAAAGCGGGGGATTCCCGTGCAGCGCGCCGAGCAGGGTGGCGTCGCGGCCGTAGACGTCGCGGCGGAACTGCAGCTTCCCGTGCTCGTCCACCCACGCGGTCCAGTACAGGATGTGGATCGGGATCTTCGTGCGCAACCGCACGGTCTTCTCCTCGCCCGCGCGCATCGCCGCCTTGACGCGCTCCAGGTCCCACTTGCGGTCGTCCAGCACATAGACCGCCAGCGCCGCCGGCTTCTCCAGGCGGATGCAGCCGGAGCTGAAGTCGCGCGGCATCCGGGAGAAGAGGTCCGTGGCCGGCGTGTCGTGCAGGTACACGTCGAACTTGTTCGGGAACATGAACTTCACGCCGCCCAGCGCGTTCGCCGGACCGGGATCCTGCCGGAAGTGCACGCGGATGTTCTGCGGCGTGACCTTCGCCCAGTCCACGGTCGTGGGATCGACCTCCCGTTCGTCCGCTCCCCAGCCCTCCAGCACGCGCATGCCCTGCGCCGCCAGCGCGGCGGGGTCCTTCCGCGCGCTCGGCACCCAGTCCTCGTTCGCGAGCAGCGGCGGCACGTTCCAGTACGGGCTGAACACGAGGTAGCTCATCGTGCCGCTGAAGACCGGCGTGCGCCGGTACTCCTTCCCGGCCACGATGCGCATGTCCAGCACCACGCGTCCCTCCTCCACGGCCTCCAGCACGAAGCCCGCGATGTTCACGCGCAGGTGCCGGCGCTCGAACTCGCGCGGCAGCCAGCGCCACCGCTCCAGGTTCGCCTCGATCTGCCGCGCGCGCACCGCGGGCGGGACGTCGAGCTCGCCGAACGTGACCGGCCCCACCACGCCGTCCGGCGGCAGGCCGTGTGACCGCTGGAACGAGCGCACCGCAAAGTCGAGCGAGTCGTCGAAGAGCTCCGGGTCCGCCGCGGCGGCGCTGTCGGGCGGTGCGCCGGAGGCGACCGGGACGCCGGGCGCGAGCGGGGAGTCCGCGTCGCCCGTCCAGTGCAGGCGGGCGCGCAGGGCCGGGATGCGCGCGTCGCGCGCGCCGCGCTTCAGCGTCGGGCCGGGACCGAGCGGCGGCCACGGCTCGTCCGCGGCGGCGCGGAATCGCGCGAGCGCCTCGCGGAGGTCCCGGTACTCGGAGCTGCGCGGGGCCAGCGCGCGCAGCGCGGCGGCGACGCGCCCGGACTTGAGCGCGGACTCCAGCGTCTCGAAGGGCTCGTTGCCCGGCCGCGCGGCGTTCCACTCGGGATCGATCGTCTCGGGATCCACGCGCCCCACGCGCAGGTCCGACGCGAGCAGCACGAACGCGTCCGTGAGCAGCAGGTCCAGGTCCGCCAGCCGCGACGCCACGCGGGGATCGTCCGGCGCCGCCGCGACGGCCTCCCGCAACGCCGCCGCCGCGCCCTCGTGGTAGTCCGCCGGCGCGAGCCCGTGCGAGGCCGACTCCGCGACCACGGCGAGCAGCGAGTCCGCGTCGCTCGCGACGTTGCCGTCGTCGCTCCACAGCGGTTCGTAGTCGCGCGCGGCGTACAGCTCCGCCGTCTGCGCGAAGGCGCGCAGCGTCTCCTCGCCCACCATGCTCGCCGCCGCCGTGCCCGCGGCGGCCGCACCCGCCGCTTCGGCGCGCGCCCGGATGGCGTCCGCGACGCGCTCGTCCAGGGGCGCCACGTCCTCGGAAGCGTCGCCCGGGTCCGGGGCGCGCGGCTCCTGCACGGCACACCCGGCGGCGGCCACCGCCGCCGCGAGCGCGAGCGCGGCGGCGTTCCGGCGGGTTTCCGGGCGAAGGGTGGGATGCGCCATGGAATCCATTGTCGGGGGGACGGATGCCCGCGGCAACCGCGCATTCGCCTCCGCTCTGGGCTACGATGCGCGGGTCGGCATCGGCCGCCGCGGGAGGAGCGAACGAGTGCGCTGGTGGGCGGGCACGAGCGGATTCAGCTACGACGAGTGGGCGGGCGTCTTCTACCCGGAGGACCTGCCATCGAAGGAGCGGCTGACGTACTACGCGACGAAGCTGCCGTCGGTGGAGATCAACAACACGTTCTACCGCATGCCGAAGGCGTCCGTGGTGGAGGGCTGGGCCGCGCAGGTGGGGGACGACTTCCGCTTCGTGCTGAAGGCGTCGCAGCGGATCACGCACATCAAGCGGCTCAAGACCGAGGCCGCCGACGAGACGGACTACATGCTCCGCACCGCCGGCGTGCTCGGGCCGAAGCTGGGGCTGGTCCTGTTCCAGATGCCGCCGAACATGAAGAAGGACCTGGAGCGGCTGGACGGATTCCTGGACCTCCTCCCGGCGGGCACGCGCGCCGCGTTCGAGTTCCGGCACGAGTCCTGGCGGGACGAGGAGGTGTACGCGCGGCTGCGCGCCCACGACCTGGCCTGGTGCACGGCGGACGTGGACGAGGAGGACGAGCCCGCGGTGGTTTCCACCGCCGGCTATGGCTACCTGCGCCTCCGCCGCACCGCCTACGACGAGGGCGCCCTGCTCCGCTGGCGCGACCGCGTCCGCGCGACCGGGTGGTCGGACGCGTATCTCTTTTTCAAGCACGAGGATGCGGGGACGGGCCCGAAGCTGGCCGCCCGCTTCCTGGAGCTCGCCGCCGCTCCCTGACGCCCGTCCACAATCTCTGAACCACGAGGGGTGCAGGCCTCTGGACCAGACGGATGTCTGGTATAGTGGCCGCATGGCCGAGGCGGAACGCACGAACCTGCGGCGGATCTGGAACCCGCCGAACCCCTACCTCTCCGCGCACCGCGAGTTCCTCGAGGAGCCGCCGGTCGCGGAACTGACCGTGTGGGAGGACCGGTCGAAGTCCAGCCTCGCGAGGAACGACAGCCCGGATCTCGGCTTCCGGTGGAGCGTGAATCCGTATCGCGGCTGCTTCCACGCGTGCGCGTACTGCTACGCGCGCCCGTACCACGAGTACCTCGGGCTCGGCGCGGGCACGGACTTCGAGCGGAAGCTCGTGGTGAAGCCCGACGCGGCGGAGCTGCTGGACGCGGCGCTGTCGAAGCCGTCGTGGCGGCGCGAGACCATCATGTTCTCCGGGGTCACGGACTGCTACCAGCCGCTGGAGGCGTCGTGGGGGCTCACGCGCGCGTGCCTGGAGGTCTGCGAGCGGCACGCGAATCCCGTGTGCATCGTGACGAAGTCCGCGCTCGTACGGCGGGACAAGGAGCTGCTGGCGCGACTCGCGGGGAAGGCGCGCGTGCGCGTCACGTTCAGCATCCCGTTCCTGGACGAGGGCGTCACGCGGCGCATCGAGCCGGGCGCGCCGAGCGTGGCGCGGCGGTTCGAGGCGATGGCGGACCTGCACGCGGCCGGCGTGCGCGTGGGGATCGGCGTGTCGCCCATCATCCCGGGGCTGAACGATCCGGACGTGCCGCACCTGCTCAAGCGCGCACGGGAGTGCGGCGCGTCGTTCGCGTTCCGCACGATGCTGCGGCTGCCCGGCAGCGTGCGGGAGGTGTTCCTGCACCGCGTGGCGCAGGAGATGCCGGACCGCGCGGCGCGGATCGAGAACCGCATCCGCGAGGTGCGCGGCGGCGAGCTGAACGACTCCCGCTTCGGCCGCCGCTTCGAGGGGAGCGGCACGTACTGGGAGGCGGTGGACACGCTGTGGCAGCTGTGGCTGCGGCGGACCGGGCTGGATGATCTCGAGGCGCTGCGGACAGCGGAGGAGCTCGTGGATCCCGGCGGCGCGGGGGCGGACGCCGCGGCGCGCTTCGCGGAGGGCCGCGCGGTGGACACCGCCGACGCAGCGGCTCCCGCCGCGCCGCGCCCGGCCCGCGCGCCCCGCGCGCGCCGCAAGCGCCCCGGGCAGCTGGAGCTCTGGTAGGCGGGATCCCGCGTGGTACTCTCGCGGCATCGTCCCGAGCGCCGCCGTCCCGTTCCCCGAGCCGGAGTGGTTCCCGTAGACCGACGCCTCGTCGCCGTGCTGCTCGTCGTGTGCGCGCTGTCGTGGACGGTGCGCGAGCTGCAGCACCAGAAGATCCCGGTGCCGGGCGCGAGCACGTGGATCACGTCCGACAAGGACAGCCTGTACCACATGCGCCGCGTCGGGCGGATGCTCGACGGCGAAGGCCTCGCACCGCGCGATCCCTACCTGAGCTTCCCCGACGGTTCCGCCATCCCGTGGCCGCCGTACTACACGGCGGTGACGTGGGCGTGGACCGCGCCCGGCGCCCCGGACGATCCCGCGCTGCGGCACGCCTGGATCGAGCGGAAGGTGGCGTCGTTGCCGCGGCTGTTCGGCGTGGCGGCCACCGCGGTGACCGCGCTCGCCGCGTACGCCCTGGCCGGACCGGGCGCGGCGCTCTTCGCCGGCGCGTCGCACGCGCTCAGCGTGGCGTCCGTGGTCACGAGCCGCGTGGGCAACGGGGACCACCACGCGTTCGTCGCGTTCCTCGCCGCGCTGGCGCTGCTGCTGCTGGCGCGCGCGCTGCGGCCCGAGGCGCTCGCCGACGCGCGCGGCTCCGCGCGGCGCGGCGCGGTGCTGGGCGCGGTGGCCGGCGTGGCGCTCGGCTCGTGGGTGGCATCCGTGCTGTTCCTCCTGCCGCTGCAGGCCGCGCTGGGCTGGATGCTGGTGCGGCACGCGCGGCACCCGGAGCCCGGTCTGCCCGCGCTGGGCGCGGCCTTCCACCTGGCGGCGCTGGCCGTCCTGCTCCCGGCGGTGCTGGAGAGTCCGTGGACGGCGGAGCAGCCGTGGAGCGTGGTGAACCTGGCGTGGTTCCACCCGCTCTGGCTCGCGGCCGGCGCGGCCACCTTCCTCCCGCTCCTGCGGATGCGTCCCGGACCGACGCTGCGCGCGTGGCCGTGGACCGTGCTGGCCGCGCTCGCCGGCGTCGCGGCGCTGCTGTTCGCGCTGGACCTCGGTCCGGCCGCGGGCATCCGCGAGGGCTTCGCGTGGATGCGCCGCGAGGACGCGTTCATGGGCGCGGTGTGGGAGTCGCGCGGGCTGTTCGGCGCGGGCGCGGCGTTCGCGCCGGGCGAAGTGCTCGGGCGCGGCTGGCTGCTGCTGCCGGTCGCGTGGGCGGCGATGGCGTTCGTCGCGTTCCGGAAGGACCGCTTCGAGCTGCTGCCGCTCGCGGTGTCGTGCCCCGTGCTGTTCCTGCAGGCGGCGCGGCAGGTCCGCTTCGCCGATCTCCTCGCCATGCCCATGGCGGTCGTGCTCGCCTGGGGCCTCGTGGCCGCGTGGCGCGCGCGGCCGCTCGCCGGCATGCGCCGCCGCGTGCGCGCGCTCGGGCCGGGCGGGGACGCGCTGCTCGGGGTCGCGCTGCTCGCGGTCGCGGCCGCGGACCACGGCGAGAGCGTGCAGCGCACGCGCGACGCGCTCGGCCGCGATCCGCGCGCGCCCGGACAGCCGGAGCAGCCCGCGGACCTCACCGCGCGCGATCTCGCCACGTGGATCCGCCTCTCCACGCCGGAGCCCGCGGATTACGGCGTGCTCGCGTCCTGGACGTGGGGACACCTCGTGGAGTGGCAGGCGGACCGGCCGTCCGTGGCCACGAACTTCGGCACGTTCGTGGGGGCGGAGGCGTTCCGCGATCCGGCGCGCTTCTTCCTGGCGGAGGATCCGGCGGCGGCGGAGGCGCTGCTCGCGCGGCGGCGGGCGCGCTACGTGATGCTGACGAGCTGGCTGCCGAACCAGATCGAGCCGCTCGTGCGCGCGGCGGATCCCTCGCTGCGCACCCGCTACGTGGATCCCGGCGCCGACCCCGACAACCTCGCCCTGCGCTTCCCGTGGTACGCCACGATGGGCGCGCGCCTCCTGCTGGACGGGCGCGGCCTCGCGCCCGACGGGTCGTGGGCCGAGTCCTTGGACTTCGTGCGCGCGGTGCACGTGTCGCCGCAGCGGGATGCGCGGTTCGCGGCGCGCCCCGGCGGCATCCCGGCGGGCTGGGTGTGGGAGCGCGTGCCCGGCGCCGAGCTGGAGGTGGAGGGCGCGGCCGGCGACACGCTGCAGGTTGCCCTGCGCGTGCGGTTCGAGGCGGCGCGCTACGAGCTGGACTGGGTGCGCTCCGCCCGCGCGGGCGCGGACGGCGTGGCGCGCGTGCGCGTGCCGTATGCCACGGACGCGGCGAACGGCGACGGCACGGCGGCCGGCGGCGCGGCGTGGCGGATGGGCCCGCGCGAGGGAGTCGTGGCCGTTCCGGCGCGCGCCGTCGAGCAGGGCGGGGCCCTTCGCGTCACGCGCTGAGCCCGGCGCCGGCTCAATCGCGGCGGCGCCAGACGCGGACCTCCGCGAACGGGTACAGCCAGTCGTGCGGCGCGAAGGCGCGGCCGAAGCAGCGCCGCGCTCCCGGGGCGATCCCCTCGAAGCGCGCCGCGGGCAGGTACCCCTGGTCGAGCGCGGCGAGGAACGCCATCGCCTCCGGCGTGCGCAGGCGCTCCGCCTCGCGCCACTCGAACTCGCTCATCACGAGGACGTACGGCCGCTCGGCGCGAAGCCGGGCGGCGTCCCAGTCGCCGCACACCACGAAGCGCCATGCCGCGGGCGTCGCGTTGAAGCGCGGGAGCGAGCGCTCGCCGCCGTTCCACGGCGTGACCGCGGCGGTGTGGAACCACGGGATCGACGCCAGCCCCACCGTGCTGCCGGGCGGCGCGTTCGCTGCGACCCAGCCGGCGGCGCGCGTGCGCGGATCGGGGGCGAGCAGCGCGGAGGCCTGCAGCAGCACGAGCGCGGCGGCGTAGCCTGCGGCCAGAGCGCCCGGGATCGCGGGGCGGAGCGTCCGGGCGAGGGCGGTGCCGCGGTACGCGTCCAGCGCCACCGCCGCCGCGACCGCGAGCACCGGCACGAGCGGCAGCGTGTAGCGAAGGAAGCGCACCTGGGAGAGCCCGAGCCCGAGGAAGTACGGGATCGCGAAGGCGAGGAGCACCACCCCGGCCGGCCGGCGGCGCGTCGCCATCACCGCCAGCCCCGCGAGCGCGAGCACGAGGAGCGGCGGCCCAAGCACGTATGGGAGGTTCGCCAGCAGGTGGTAGGACCAGCCGTCGCCGGTGCGCGTGAAGATGTCGAGGTGCCCCTCGCGCGGGTGCACGAGGAGCTCGTAGCGCACGTCGGCGAGGAAGCGCGCGGGCGTGAGCAGCGCGTAGGGGACGGCGACGAGGAACGCCGCGAGCGCGGCGCCGGCGGCGGCGGCGATGCGCGCCACGCGCTGCCGCACGGCGCCCGGCAGGAGGAGCGCGGCCGCGACCGGCGCGGCCACGGCGAGGCCCGCGCTGTACTTCGCCGCGGCGGCGAGTCCGGCGGCCGCTCCCGCGAGCGCGAACGCGCGCGACGCGCCCTCGAGCGCGCGCAGCGCGAGCAGCAGCGCGGTGGCGGCCAGGAACGTGGCGATCGCATCCGGCGTGGCGAAGCCGGAGTGCAACACGTGCCCGGGTGCGCACGCCACGGCGAGCGCCGCGAGCACCGCGAAGGGCGCCGGCACGAGCCGCGCCGCGATGCGCGCGGCGACGAGCGCCGTGGCCGCTCCCGCGACGATCGACAGCAGGCGCGCCACGACGTGCGTCCCCGTCACCGTCTGCACGAGGCCCGCCGCATGGAACGGCCACGACACGATCGTCGTGAGGTAGAGCGGCAGGCTCCCGTAGTTGAAGAACTCGGGGTCCCAGCTGCCGGTGTTGAGGATGCGGATGGCGCGGCCCGCGGTGTCGAACTCGTCCGGGTGGAACGAGAAGTAGTGCGTGGCGTCCGGGAGTCCCCACGTCAGCCCGGACAGGCGCAGGGCGAGCGCGAGCGCCACGATCCCGGGGAGGGCGGCGCGCAGGGGAGTGGTCCGATGTTCGCCGCGAGGGGAAGGCCGCGCCGACATGGTGCGGCCAGCATAGGGACATTCGCCGGCGGCCTCAATCGTGTATGGTGCGCCTTCCCCGGAGGGCGCAGCCATGCGGACCGAGGTCGAGTTCGTCGCGTCCCGGAGCGCGGGCGCGGTCCACGGTCTGCTGGACCGGCCGAGCGACGCGCGCGCCCTGCTCGTGCTGGCGCACGGCGCGGGCGCCGGCATGCGGCACGCCTTCCTCGAGGCGCTCGCCGCGGCGCTCGGCGCGCGGGGTGTCGCCACGTTCCGCTGGCAGTTCCCGTACATGGAGCAGGGCTCGAAGCGTCCCGACCCGCAGCCGCTGCTGCTCGCGTCCGTGCGGTCCGCGGTGGCGAAGGGGCGCGAACTGGCGGACGGGCTGCCGCTCTTCGCCGGCGGGAAGTCCATGGGCGGGCGGATGACGTCCCTCGCCGCGTCCAGGGAGGCGCTGCCCGGCGTGCGCGGCCTCGTCTTCTTCGGCTTCCCGCTGCATCCGGCCGGCAAGCCGTCGGCCGAGCGCGCGGAGCACCTCGCACAGGTGCGCCTGCCCATGCTCTTCCTGCAGGGGACACGCGACACGCTCGCGGACCTCGCGCTCCTGGAGCCGGTGGTGCGCCCGCTCGGCGACGGCGCCACGCTGCACGTGCTGGAGGGCGCGGACCACTCGTTCCACGTGCTGAAGCGGTCCGGACGCACGGACGCCGAGATGCTGGACGCCCTGGCGGACGCGGCGTCGTCCTGGATGGAACGGGAGGTGCCGGCGTGAGCGTGCGCGTGGCCGTGGAGGCGCATCCGCTGCTGGACCTCGCGGGCTTCGTCACGGAGTTGCCCCGGCCGCTGGCGGAGCTTCCCTCGCCGGAGTGGCTCGTCGCGCTCCTGCGCGCGGACGCACCCGCGCCGATCGCGCGCACCGAGGAGCTGCGCGCGGCCGCGCGCGATGTCCTGCGCCACGGCGGCTACAAGCCCACCGGCCGCGGCAAGCCCGCGTCCGAGTACCTCGTGCGCGCGGCGGAGGAGGGCGCGCTGCGTTCGATCAACCTCGTCGTGGACGCGTGCAACGTCGTGTCGCTGCACTCCGGAGTGCCCATCAGCGTGGTGGACCTGGACCGCGCGGCGGCACCGCTCCGGGTCGGCATCGCGCCGGCGGGGACACGCTACGTGTTCAACGCGTCCGGCCAGGAGATCGACGTGTCCGGGCTCCTCTGCCTCTTCGACGCCGCGGGCCCCTGCGCGAACGCCGTGAAGGACGCGCAGCGCACGAAAACGGACGATCGTACGATGCGCACGCTCTCGCTCCTGTGGGGGGCGCGCGCGCATCCGGAGGCCACGCGCGGTGCCGTGGCGTGGTACCGCGAGCTGCTGGAGCGGGCCGGCGCCGCCACGACGGACCTGCTTCCCGGGTGACGACGTGCGGCCCCTGGCGGACCGCGGCGTCGCCGGCGCGCACGGCGCCCGATTTTTTTTGCCGCGCGAGCGCTTCGGGGGTTTCGCACGGCGGGCCGCGGCGCTATTCTCGACTCGTCACCCGCGCACGGTCCCCTCGGGGCCCACGCGCGGCGGCGCAAGCGGGAGTCTGGGCGGCTTCCGGCGCCGGGCGGGTTGGGTCCCGCTGCAGAGCGTCACGCCCGGAAGGAGGTGATCCGGTGGGTAGTCGATGCGGCTTGGTGGAGGTGGCGGCCCCGTAGGGGCATCTCCTCGGCGCGTGGCGCTCGCGGGAAAGCACCCCTCTCGGGGTACCCAACGCCACTGAAATCAACCAGGAAGGCCCCGGTGCGCTCGCGTGCCGGGGTCTTCTTCTTCCGGCGCGTCATCCTGCGGCACGGCCGCGTCCTCACGCGGGAGGGATCCGTTGAGCAGCGTCCTCGACACGAAGCGCGTCCCCACCTTCGCGGACCTGCGCGACGCCGCGCGGCGCATCGCGCCGTGGGCACACCGCACGCCCGTGCTCACGTGCACGACGCTCGACGAGCGCGCCGGCCGGAAGCTCTTCTTCAAGTGCGAGCATCTGCAGAAGGTGGGCGCGTTCAAGTTCCGCGGGGCGTGCAACGCGGTGATGAAGCTGCCGGAGGACGTGGCGCGTCGCGGCGTCGTCACGCACAGCTCCGGCAACCACGCGCAGGCGCTCGCGCTCGCCGCGAGGCTGCGGGGCATCGCCGCCACCATCGTGATGCCGTCCAACGCCGCCGCGGTGAAACGGCGCGCCGTGGAGGGATACGGGGCGCGCGTGGTGGAGTGCGAGCCCACGCTCGCCGCGCGCGAGAGCACGGCGGCGCGCGTGCTCGAGGAGACCGGCGCGACGCTGATCCCGCCGTACGACCACCCCGACATCATCGCGGGGCAGGGCACGGCCACCATGGAGCTGCTGGCGCAGGTGCCGGACCTGGACGCGGTGATCGCGCCGGTCGGGGGCGGCGGGCTCGTGTCGGGCGCGTGCCTCGCCGCGCAGGGATCGCGGCTGGCGGTGCGCGTGTTCGGCGCGGAGCCGAAGGGCGCGGACGACGCGGCGCGCTCCAAGGCGGCGGGACAACTGCTCCCGCAGACGGACCCGCGCACGATCGCGGACGGACTGCGCACGAGCCTGGGCGAGCTGACGTGGCCCTTCGTGCGGGATCACGTGGAAGCGGTGGTCACGGTGGAGGAGGAGGAGATCGCGGCGGCCATGCGGCTCGCGTGGGAGCGCGCGAAGCTGCTGATCGAGCCCACGTCCGCCGTCACGATCGCCGCGCTGCTGCGCGACGAGTTCCGCCGTCTCGACGGCCTCGAACGGGTGGGGGTGATCCTCAGCGGCGGGAACGTGGATCTCGACGCGCTGCCCTGGGCCCGGGTCTGACGCCGCCGGTTGTCGTTTCCCGGATCGGGGCTAACATGGGGCCGTCGGTTCGTCCCCGGGGCGGCCCGTTCCGGCCCAGGGACGAAACACTCGCGGCCCGAGGACCGTTCTACCTGAGGACGCCCGGCCGGTCGGTTCGGCTGGCCCCGGCTCCCCCATGCGCAGACCCCCGCGGGCGGGCTTCCGGGAGCCCGTCCCGGGGGATGGGCGCCGGATCCGACTCCCGAGCCTTGGAGGCCCCCATGAAGAGCGTGCTGACGACGGCGGCGCTCGCCCTCCTCCTCGCGACGCCGTCCGCCCGCGCCGAGGAGTGGCGCTGGGGCGAGATCGTCCGCGAGGAGCTCTTCGCCACCTACTTCCCCGAGTGTCCGGACGCGGACGCGGTGGTCCTCCTGGATCACGGCGTGGCCCGCGTGGACGACAAGTTCCGCCTCAAGTTCCAGCGGCACGGCCGGACGAAGATCATGACGGAGCACGGCCTGGATCGCGCGGTCCTGCGCATCCCGTACTCCGGCGCGGACGAGATCAAGAACTTCCGCGCGCAGACCATCATCCCGCCGGGGAACGTGCTGAAGGTGGAGAAGCAGCACATCCGCGAGGAGGCCTCCGGCACGGACAAGGTCATGGTGGTCACCTTCCCCGGCGTCCAGAAGGGCGCGGTGCTGGAGTACGACTACGAGCTGCGCTCGGATCGCATCGACGCGCTGCCGGAGTGGACGTTCCAGGGAAGGGACCCGGTGCGCGTGAGCCGCTTCGAGCTGCAGGTCCCGCCGGGGATGTCGTACGAGGCCACGTTCCCGTGGGCGCCGGGCATGATGCCGGCGCCCGCGAAGACGCGCGTGAACGATCCGTCGAATCCGAAGCGGGAGCTCGAGCAGGCGGCCTGGGAGCAGCGCAACCAGCCGGCCGTGGCGGCCATGCCCCTCGTGCCCTACCCGCAGGAGTACGTGCTCACGCTGCACGTGCAGCTCGGCGGGTTCGAGTCCGGCGGGGTGCGCCCCCTGGAGGTCGTGGAGAAGGAGGCGGCCGGCGCGAACGTCCGGCCCATGGACCGGGACATCAAGCGCTCGTGGGCCACCGTGGCGGGCGAGATGGCCGCCGGGCTGGAGAAGACGCTGGTCGACGCGGCGGGCGTGCGCGAGTGGGCGGCGCAGGACGCGGCGATCGCGGGCGCGACGGACCCCGCGGCGAAGGCGAGGGCGCTGTTCGCGCGGGTGCGCGACGGGCTCGGCACGGACCCGCCGCGCTCGGGCGTGGCGCCGGCGTCCCCGAGCGCGGTGGTCGCCGCGGGGCACGGCACCGCGGTGGAGAAGAACCTCGTCCTCCTGGCGCTGCTGCGCGCGGAGTCCATCCCCGCGGATCCCGTGTACGTGCGCACGCGGCCGCAGGGCCTCTTCGCCGAGCGGCGCACGGATCCGCGGCAGCTGGACCACGTGGTCGTGCGCACGTCGCCGGCCGGCGCTCCCGTGTGGCTGGACGCGGCGTCGCATTGCCCGTTCGGCGTGCTGCCGCCCGAGGCGCGCGTGGCGAAGGGCGTGCTCGCGCGCACGGACGGCGGAGCCCTGGTGGACATCACCGCGCCGGCGCCGGAGACGTCGCGCACCGTCGTCACGAACGCCGCGGTGGACCGGAACGGCACGCTCGAAGCCACCTCCACGCTCACGCTGGCCGGGGACCGGGCGCTGGCCGCGCGCGCGGCGCTGGCGCGCGGGGGAGACGTGGCGTGGGCCGAGTCCCTGATCCGCGAGCGCTTCGGGAAGGACGCCAGCCTGGTCTCGGCGAAGGCGCAGGGCGCCGCGGACTGCGCGGCGCCGCTCACGGTCGAGATGACGTACCGCGTGCCGGCCTACGCGCGGTCCGAAGGGGAGCGCATGCGCTGCCCCACGCCGTTCCTGGAGCGCGCCGCGGCCGCGCCGCTGCCCGAGGGCGAGCGGCAGGTTCCCGCGGAGCTCCCGTTCGGCGGGCCGTCGCGCGAGGACGTGACCGTCCGGCTGCCGGAGGGCTTCGTGCTGGAGGGCGTGCCGGCACAGGCCGCGTCCCGCGGCGCGGACTTCTCGGCGAAGATCACGTACGAGGCCGGGACGGGCTCGTACACGGCCAGCCGGGACGTGACCGTGCGGGAGACGCTGGTGCAGAGCCGGGACCTGGACCGGCTGCGATCGTTCTTCGCCGCCGTGGCGGCCGCGGACCGCGAGGAGTCCGTGCTGCGCGCGTCCACGCTGCGCTCGGCGTCCGTGCCGGCGCGATGACCGCGTGACCGGGAACATCCGGGACGGGCTGCCGGAGCCCGGCGCCGGCGAGGCGGTCACCGTCCTCGCGCAGGCGCCGGGCTTCCGCGTGGAGCGCATCGTCTCGCGCGGTCATCGTTCGCCGGCCGGCTTCTGGTACGACCAGCCGCAGCACGAGTGGGTGCTGCTCGTGTCCGGCGCGGCGGTGCTCGCCTACCCGGACGGGCGGAAGCTGACGCTCGGCCCCGGGGACTTCGTGGACCTGCCGCCGCACACGAGGCATCGCGTGGAGTGGACCGATCCCGACGCGGACACCGTGTGGATCGCCGTGCACGGGGGGTAGGCGCCGCACGCGGTGCCGGGCGCGGAGGTTGCGGCGGCGGCTCCGTGGGGTTCTCCCCGGCGGGCGCTCGGCCTTCGCCGTCCCGGCGAAGGCCATCGCTCCTGCGGCGACGGCCTCCGGCCGTCCGGGCCTCCGGCCGCGCCGCAGAGCCGCCGAGGAGAACCCCACGGAGCCGCCGCCGCGACCTCTGCGCCCGGCAGGTCGGCGCGGCACCTTGCAGAGTGGTGTGACCGCGGCGCGATGTTCGCCGGCGGTCAGTACTGCTTCGTCCAGCGCGCCGGGTCGGTGGGCAACGGGTCGCGGCGGATCCAGTAGGTGGTGGCGGCGGGGTCGAGCTTGCGGTCCAGCGGGTCCCGGCGGCGCAGGCGCAGGAAGAGGCCGTACGGGGTGAAGGCCAGGTAGTAGACGGACGTCAGCAGGAGCCACGTGAGCGCGCGGGAGATGGCGTGCGCCACCGGCATCCACACGAAGTGCACCGGGCGGAGCGCCGCGGGGGCGGCCAGCGCCGCCAGCACCAGGACCGGCGCCGCGGCCAGGAACCACGGCACGATCTCGCGCGCGCCGCGCAGCCAGAGCACGGTGGCCCAGATCAGGCTCACCACCGACAGCGACAGGCCGAAGTTGCGCAGTTCCCGGCGATCGGGCGGCTTCGATGCCATCGTCAGTCCGCCTCGAATCGGCGCGCCGCGCGCACCCGCTCCACCACCGCGGGATCCTGGTCCTCCTTGCGCAGGAGGAAGCTCCCGCACACCAGCACGTCCATCTCGGTCCCGAGGAAGCAGTTCCACGCGTCCTGGGGCGTGCACACGATGGGCTCGCCGCGCACGTTGAACGACGTGTTGATCACGAGCGGGCAGCCCGTGAGCCGGCGGAACTCCTCGATCGTTCGCCAGTACAGCGGGTGCGTCTCCTCGTGCACGGTCTGCACGCGCGCGGAGTGGTCCACGTGCGTGATGGCCGGCACGTTGCTGCGCGGCACCTTCAGCAGGTCGATGCCGGTCTTGCCGCGGTCCGCGTCCGTCATCGGCACGCGGTGCTCCTCGCGCACGTGCGTGACCAGCAGCATGTACGGGCTCTCCACGCCGTCCTCGAACACCTCGCCGGCATGCTCGGCCAGCACGCTCGGCGCGAAGGGGCGGAAGGACTCCCGGTACTTGATCTTCAGGTTCATGCGGGACTGCATGTCGGGGTCGCGCGGGTCGCCGAGGATGGAACGGCCGCCGAGCGCGCGCGGCCCGAACTCCATGCGCCCCTGCAGCCAGCCCACCACCTTGCCGTCGGCCATCGCCCGCGCGGTGCGGGCGGGGATCTCGGCCTCCGGGACCTCCTCGAAGACGGCGCCGAGCGTCGTCAGCGTCCGCGCGATCTCGTCGCGGCCGTACTCCGGACCCAGGTAGCTGCCGCGCTGCGCGTCCTGCCGGTCGGGGCGGACCGTGCGCGGCACGCCGAACCGGCGGTGCGCGACCTCCAGCGCCACGCCCAGCGCGCCGCCGGCGTCGCCGGCCGCGGGCTGGATCCACAGCCGCTCGAACGGACCCTCGCGCAGGAGCCGTCCGTTCGCCACGCAGTTCAGCGCCACGCCGCCCGCCATCACGAGGTTCCGCATCCCGGTCTCGCGGTGCAGGTGCCGCGCCATGTTCAGCAGCACCTCCTCCAGCACCACCTGGACGGACCGCGCGAGATCCATCTCCTTCTGTCCCACGCGCGAGTCCGGCGTCTTCGCGGGGCCGCCGAACAGCCGGTCGAACTTCGCCGACGTCATCCGCAGCCCGGACACGTAGTCGAAGTACTCCATGTTCATGCGGAAGGAGCCGTCCGGCTTGATGTCGATGAGGTGGTCGCGGATGAGGTCGACGTACTTCGGCTCGCCGTACGGCGCCAGCCCCATGAGCTTGTACTCGCCGGAGTTGACCTTGAAGCCGGTGTAGTACGTGAACGCCGAGTACAGGAGCCCGAGCGAGTGCGGGAAGCGGATCTCCGCGAACAGGTCGAACGCGCTCCCGCGGCCGGCGCCCAGCGTGGTGGTGGCCCACTCGCCCACGCCGTCCACCGTCATGATGGCGGCCTCCTCGAACGGCGACGGGTAGAACGCGGACGCCGCGTGCGAGACGTGGTGCTCCGCGAACAGGATGGGGACGTCGGGGCCGATCTGCCGGCGGATCCGGTCCGGCAGGAAGAGCTTCTCCGAGAGCCAGACCGGCATCGCCATCCGGAAGGACTCGAGCCCGCGCGGCGCGCACGCGAGGTAGGTCTCCAGGATCCGCTCGAACTTCAGGAACGGCTTGTCGTAGAAGCCCACCGCGTCCAGCTGGTCGGGCCGGATGCCGCCGATGCGCAGGCAGGACTCGATGGCGTTCGCGGGGTAGTCCGGGTCGTGCTTCTTCCGCGTGAAGCGCTCCTCCTGGGCGGCGGCCACGATCTCGCCGTCCCGCACGAGGCAGGCGGCGGCGTCGTGGTACCAGGCGCTGATCCCGAGGATGTTCACGGCAGGTCGTCCCGGAAGCTCCGACCGGGGCGGCGCGGAGGGCTTCGACCGTACCGGAGCCCCGGATTCACGGTCAAGCCGCCGGCCCGGGAGGGAGTGCCCCGCTGCGGCGCTCCCGGGCCGGAACGCCGTCCCCGCGCCGCAGACAGGGCGCGCCCCGCGTGGCATGATGGCCGCCCGGCCGAACGCCGCCGGCCCGCCCGACCCTCCGCGGGCCTTCACCCGAACCCGGAGTCCGTCATGATCGCCCGTCTGGTCCTTGCCTGCGCCTCCTGCCTGGTGGCGGCCGCCCCCGTCGCGGCGCAGGACCGCATCGCCTACGCGAACATCGAGACCATCCTCTCCCTCATGCCGGAGACGCGCACCGCCGCGGCCGGCGTGGACTCGCTGGGGCGGAAGCTGTCGAAGGACCTGCAGGTGAAGGAGGCGTACGCGCAGAAGAAGGTGGAGGAGGCCCGCGCCGCGCAGGCCTCGGGCGCCACCGACGCCACGCTGGACAAATTCCGCAACGAGCTGCAGGGGCTGGAGGAGGAGATCCGCCGCGACGCCGAGAAGGCCGACGAGCGGATCGCCGCGCACCGCGACTCGGTGCTCGCGCCGGTGTTCGAGAAGCTGCAGTCGCACATCCAGGCGGTGGCGAAGGCGGAGGGCTACACCTTCGTCCTCAACGCGCTGGACGGCGACGGGAACTCCATCGTGCTGTACGGCGAGGAGAGCCGGGACATCACGAAGAAGGTGCTGGAGCACATGGGCGTCCCGATTCCCGCGAAGGGCGGCGCGGACGCGAAGGCCGGCGACGCGAAGGCCAAGGGCGGCGCCAAGACGCCGCCGAAGACCGGGAAGTAGGCGGACGGACGGGGCGGCGCGGGCGGGCGGCCCGCGCCGGGGACCCGTGCGGAAGGGTCAGGCCGGGTCGTCCGGACCCGGCATGACGAACCAGAGCAGCAGGTACACGAGGATCCCCGGGAACGCCGCGCTGAGCACCGACAGGATCACGTAGGCCGCCCGGACGCGGTTCACCGGCCAGCCGAACCGCTCGGCCAGCCCGGCGCACACGCCGCCGATCATCCGGTCGCGGGAACGCTGCAGGCGGCCTCGGGGCATCACGGCTCCTCCGGGATCGGGGCTGGGGACCGGGACCATCGCGCGGCTCCTTTCCAGGGTACGCCCCTCCTACGGATCCGGCACGCGCCGGTTGCAGGGCCGCGCCGGGAAGCCGCTTGCGGCCCGCCCGCCTTGACTTCCCCGCGTCCGGGCGATACCCTGCCACGGTTCGACACAGAACCACCTTTAATCCGGTCCCGTGAGGCCGGGAAGGGTCGGTCCCCGCCTCCCCCTGTGGCGTCGCCCGCCCGGTCCCGTCCTGCGGCCGCGGCGGTTTTTTTGCGCAAAGCCGCGCAAGAACGCCGCCCACAAGCAGCGGAGGACCCATGACCGACACCGCCCCGAAGGCGGCGCCCGCCGACGCGCCGAAGCTCCGTCCCCTCATCGAGAAGGCCCGGATCATGTCGGAGGACGACATGCGCCGCGCCATCTCCCGGCTGTCCCACGAGATCCTCGAGCGCAACGGCGGCCCCGACGGCATCGTGATCTGCGGGATCCGCACGCGCGGCCAGTTCCTGGCCGAGCGGATCGTGCGGAAGATCGAGGAGATCGAGGAGGTCCGGCCACCGCTCGGCGTCCTGGACATCACGCTGTACCGGGACGACCTGCAGACGATCGCGAAGCAACCGGTCGTTCGTTCGACGCAGATCCCGGTGTCCATCGTGGACCGCAACGTGATCCTGGTGGATGACGTGCTCTACACCGGCCGCACCATCCGCGCCGCGATGGACGAGGTGATCGACTTCGGCCGTCCCAGCACCATCCAGCTCGCGGTGCTGGTGGACCGCGGACACCGCGAGTTCCCGATCCGCGCGGACTACGTGGGCAAGAACGTGCCCACCTCGCAGACCGAGGTGGTCAAGGTGCAGTTCGCCGAGGTGGACGGGAAGGACTCCGTCGTCGTGTGCGAGCTGGGGGGGGAGCGATGATCTCCGAGCGGAAGTCCCTGCTCGGCATCCGCGAGCTGTCGCCCGAGGAGATCCTGGAGATCCTCGACGCCGCGGAGCCGTTCAAGGAGGTGCAGGAGCGCCCCATCAAGAAGGTCCCCGCGCTGCGCGGCATCACGGTGGTGAACCTGTTCTTCGAGAACTCCACGCGCACGCGGTCCAGCTTCGAGCTGGCGGAGAAGCGGCTCTCCGCGGACGTGCTGAACTTCTCGGTGTCCGGCTCCTCGGTGGCGAAGGGCGAGTCGCTGCGCGACACCGCGCAGAACATCGAGGCGATGAACGCGAACATGATCGTGATGCGGCACCCCTCCCCGGGCGCCTGCCACTTCCTGGACCGGCACGTCCGCGCGCGCGTGATCAACGCCGGCGACGGCCAGCACGAGCACCCCACGCAGGCGCTCCTGGACGCGGTGACGCTGCGCGAGAAGCTGGGCCGCATCGAGGGCGCGCGCGTGGTTATCCTGGGGGACGTGGAGCACAGCCGCGTGGCGCGCTCCAACATCTTCCTGCTCACGAAGCTGGGCGCGCACGTGACCGTGTGCGGCCCGCCCACGATGCTCCCGGCGGAGATCGCGAAGCTCGGGGTGGAGGTCACCACGGATGTGCGCGGCGCGCTGCGCAACGCCGACGCCGTGAACGTGCTCCGCATCCAGTTCGAGCGGCAGAACGAGGCGCTCATCCCCAGCATCCGCGAGTACGCCCGGTACTTCGGACTCACCGAGGACAAGCTGGACGGCCTGCCCTCGCTCGTGGTCCTGCACCCGGGTCCGATGAACCGCGACACCGAGATCGCGCACGGCGTGGCGGAGGCGCACGCCGGCACCATCCTGAGGCAGGTGTCCAACGGGGTGGCGGTCCGCATGGCGGTCCTCTACCTCCTCTCCGGCGGGGAGGGCGCGAATTGAAACTGCTGATCCGAGGCGGCCGGGTGATCGACCCGGCCACGGGGCACGACGGCGTGGCGGACGTGCTGCTGGAGGACGGCAGCGTCGTGGGCGTGGACCGGGGCATCGTGGCCGAGGGCGCGCGGATCGTGGACGCGCGCGGCCTCGTGGTGGCGCCCGGGCTCGTGGACATGCACGTGCACTTCCGGGAGCCCGGGTTCGAGTACAAGGAGGACATCGCGTCCGGCTCCCGCGCGGCGGCGCGCGGCGGGTTCACCGCGGTGGCGTGCATGCCCAACACGAACCCCGTGCTGGACACGGAGGGCGCGGTGGAGCATGTCCAGCGGCGAGGGAACGAGGTCGGCCTGTGCCGGGTTCACCCGATCGCGGCGATCACGAAGGGGCAGCAGGGGTGCGAGCTGACCGAGATGCGCGTCCTGGCGGACGCGGGGGCGGTGGGCTTCTCCGATGACGGGCTGCCGGTGGAGAGCGCGCGCGTCATGCGCCGGGCCATGGAGTACGCCACGTTCACGGGTCGCCCCATCATCGCGCACTGCGAGGAGAAGGCGCTGGCGGCGGGCGGGCACATGCACGAGGGCGAGGTGAGCGCACGGCTGGGGATCCCGGGGATGCCGTCGGCGGCGGAGGACCTGGGCGTGGCGCGCGAGGCGCGGCTGGCGGAGATGACCCGCGGGCGGCTGCACGTGTGCCACGTGTCCACCACGCGCTCGGTGGAGGTGATCCGGGAGGCGAAGGACCGCGGCGTGCGCATCACGGCGGAGGTCACGCCGCACCACTTCGCGCTGACCGACGAGGCCGTGGCGGGGTTCGACGCGAACACGAAGATGAACCCGCCGCTGCGCCCCGAGGCGGACCGGCGCGCGGTGCTGGCCGCGCTGGCGGACGGCACCATCGACGTCGTCGCCACGGACCACGCGCCCCACGCCCCGCGGGAGAAGCTGGTGGAGTTCGACCGGGCGCCCTTCGGGATCATCGGGCTGGAGACGGCGCTGCCGCTGTCGCTGGAAGTGCTGCGCGGCGAGGCGGGGCTGGACCTCTCCGCCATCGTGGAGCGGATGTCCACGATCCCCGCGCGCATCCTGGGGCTGGAGGGCGGCTCCCTGCGCCCCGGCGCCCCGGCGGACGTGGTCCTCTTCGACCCGGACGAGGAGTGGACGCTGACGGCGGCGGACCTGGGCTCCAAGGCGCGCAACACGCCGTTCCTCGGGCGGCGCCTCACCGGGCGCGTGCTGCTCACGCTGCTCGCCGGACGGGCCACCTGGGAGAGTCCCGCCATGCGGCCGCGCCTGGCCGCGGGCAGCCCCGCGGGGGTCCTGGAGGCGACCGGCTCGTGAACCGCGGCACCCGCTCCCTGCTTTCGCTGGTCGTCTGCGGGCTGAGCCTCGCGGGGAGCGGGTGCGCGTACTTCAACACGCTGTACAACGCGCGGCAGAAGTTCGACCAGGCGCTGGACCTCAAGCGCCGCGCGGACCCCGAGCGCGAGCGGATCTCCGCGCAGGAGGAGAAGCTCTACCAGGAGTCGTTCGACCGGGCCGCGCGCGTCGTGAAGTACTGGCCCGACAGCAAGTGGGTGGACGACGCGCTGCTCCTGATGGGCCGGTCCGCCTACGAGAAGGGGGACTACTCCACCGCGCTGCGGAAGTTCGACGAGATCCTCACCATCTTCCCGGACTCCGACCTGGCCGCGCGGGCCCGGCTGGAGAAGGGGCGCACGCTGATCGCCACGCGGGACTTCGGGCCGGCCGTGACGGAGCTGGATCTCGTGGCGCAGCGCGCGGGCGACCGGTTCCGCCCGGACGTGCTGCATCACCTCGGGATCGTGCGCCAGGCGCAGGGGGATTCCACCGGCGCCCTCGCGGCGTGGACCGAGGTGGCGGACCGGCACGACGGCAGCGAGTGGCTCGGCCCCGCGGCGCTCGCCGCGGGCGACCTGGAGCGGAGTCGCGGCCGCCTGCACCAGGCCGCGGCCTTTTACGACAAGGTGCGCAAGCGCGGGAAGACGGCGGAGGAGAGGTTCCTCGGCGGGATGCGCAAGGGGCGCGCCCTGGAGGACCTCGGCGAGACGGACCGCGCGCGCGCCACGTTCCACGACGTCGCGAAGAGCGCCGTGAACGAGGAGCGGCGCGGGGAGGCGCTGCTCGCGGAGGCCGGCGCGGTGGCGGCCGCGGGGGACACGGCGGGGGCGGTGACCAAGTACCGGGAGGTGCTGGCGGCGTACCCGCGCAAGGAGGCCGCCGCCGAGGCGCAGTTCGCCATCGCGAAGCTGAAGGACGATGCGGGCGATCTGGCCGGCGCGCGCGAGGCGTACGAACTGGTGAAGGAGGAGGGCACGGGGCACGAGGCGTGGCAGCGCGCCACCGGGCGCATCACGGAGATCCAGCAGGTGCTGGACCTGCGCGCGGAGGTGGCGGAGGAAGGCCCGGACCGGAGCCGCAGCCGCTTCCTGCTGGCCGAGCAGCTGCTGGAGAAGCTCGGCGACGTGGACGGGGCGCTCGCGCAGTACGACACGCTGGCCACCGAGGCGCACCGCACCGAGTGGGGCGCGAAGGCCCTGTACGCCAAGGCGTGGGTGCTGGAGCACCGCCTGCAGCGCCGGGACGCCGCGGACTCCGCGCTCTTCCGCCTCGCGAACGGGTACGCCGGGACCGAGGTGGACGCGTTCGCGCGCCGGCGGCTGGGGTATCCGGTGTGGAAAGTGGAGACGATCGAACCGCCCAAGATCGCGTTCATCCGCGCGGCCGGGCGATCGGACGTGACGGAGTCGCTCGTGGAGCGCGTGGAACCGCGCGAGGTCCCGCTGCCGGAGGGCACGAGCGAGGTGAAGGTGTGGGTGCGGGTGCACCTCTCGCGCGACGGGTCGGTGGAGGAGACGAGGGTGGTGAAGTCGGGCGGCGCGGAGTTCGACGACGCGTGCCTCGCCGCGGCGCGGGCGTCGCGGTTCGTCGCGCCGGACGAGGGCGGGCCCGAGATCACCGTGGTGCAGTACGTGTTCCCGCTTGCCGCGGCGCGGCCCCCGGCGGACGATGCGCCGCCGGCGGATGCCCCGCGGGACGCCGCGCCCCCGCCCGACGCGAACCGCGCGCAGAACGCCTCGCCGCTGCCGCCGGGCGTCGGCGGGCCGGACGCGCAGGCGGAGGAGCCCATCCCGTTCTCGCCGCCGGACTCCACGATCCAGGAGCCGCCCGCGGGCGACTCCACGCCGTTTCCCTCCATCCGGGACCGCAAGCCGTGACCGCCACCCTCGAGATCGGAACCGTCACGCGCAGCGAGGACGCGGCGCCCGGCGTCGGGTTGCTCGCGTTCCGCGCGCCGCGCACCGCGCGGGCGTACGCGCCGGGGACGTTCGTCCACCTGAAGACCGGCGAGGCCACGCTGCTGCGTCGCCCGTTCAGCATCGCGCGCGTGCGCGGCGACGAGATCGTCCTCCTGTACCGCATCATCGGCGCGGGCACGGAGTGGATGCGGGCGCGCCGCGCGGGCGACGCGCTGGACGTGATGGGCCCGCTCGGCAACGGCTTCGCGCTGCGCACCGCGGCGTCGCGCGTGCTGCTGGTCGGCGGCGGCCTCGGGATCGCGCCGCTGCTCGGCCTGGCGGAGGCGCTGCGGGCGCGCGGGTACCGCGGCCCGGTGGAGGCGCTGCTGGGTGTCCGCACGAAGGGCGACGTCTTCGGCGACGCGCTCACCGAGGGAGTGGAACACCTGGAGTGGCGCCTCGCCACGGACGACGGTTCGTCCGGCTTCCCCGGGAACGCGGTCCAGCTCCTGCAGCATCGTCTGGCGGAGTTCGGCGCGGACGCGGCGCCGGACGGCCTCGCGGTGTACGCCGCCGGACCGGAGCCGATGCTCGAGGCGGCCGCGCACCTGTGCGTCCCGCGCGGGCTGGACCTGCAGGTCTCGCTGGAGGCGCACATGGGCTGCGGCGTGGGCGCGTGCCGCGCGTGCGGCATCGTCACGTGGAAGGACCCGGAGCGGCTCACCGGTCGCGTGTGCCGCGAGGGTCCGGTGTTCGACGCGGCGGAGATCCTCTGGGAGGAGGTGGGCCGATGAGCGCGCTCGCGGCGGAGACCGTCTCGCTGGAGGTGGAGCTGGGGAAGCTGCGTCTGCGGAACCCGCTGCTCGCCGCGAGCGGCACGTACGGCTACGGCTCCGAGTACGAGGACTTCGTGGACAACGCCACGATCGGCGGCTTCGTCACGAAGAGCGTGACCCCGAAGCCGCGCCGCGGGAACCCGCACCCGCGCGTGGCGGAGACGCCGTCGGGGATGCTGAACTCGATCGGGCTGGAGAACGCGGGCATCGACCACTTCCTTTCGCACGAGTGGCCGGAGCTGCTCGCGGAGCCGTGCCTGGTGATGGTGTCCATTGCCGCCACCACGCGCGAGGAGTACCTCGAGATGTGCGCGAAGGCGCAGCGCGCCGGCGTGGGTGCCCTGGAGATCAACCTGTCCTGCCCGAACGTGAAGGAGGGCGGGCGCACCTTCGGCGGGGATCCGAAGTCCGTGGAGTCCATCCTGCGCGGGTGCCGCGCGGAGACGGAGGCGTTCCTGGTGGCGAAGCTGACGCCGAACGCGGACCCGGTGGCCACCGCGCGCGGCGCGGAGGCGGGCGGCGCGGACGGCGTGTCGCTCATCAACACGCTGCTCGGCATGGCGGTGGACGTGGAGCGCCGGCGCCCGCTGCTGGCCATGGGGATGGGCGGGCTCTCCGGTCCGGCGGTGAAGCCGGTGGCCCTGGCCATGACGTACCAGGTGTGCCGCGCGGTGAAGATCCCGGTGATCGGGATGGGCGGCATCTCGAACTGGCGGGACGCGCTGGAGTTCCTCCTCGTCGGGGCGCGCGCGGTGCAGGTGGGCACCGCGCTGTTCACGAACCCGAAGGCGATGGAGGAGATCGCGCGGGGGCTGAAGGAGTACTGTGCGCGGCACGGGCACGCCTCGATCCGCGAGGTGATCGGCACCTTGTCCCGCGGGGACCTCATCGTGGAAGGGAAGGTCGGATGACCGTGGCTTCGGGACCGGGAACGATGCTGCCCGTGCGCGAGCGCGTGGCCGTGGCGCTGGACGTGGAGACGGCGGAGGCGGCCCTGGCCGCGCGGGACGCGCTGCCGGAGTCCGGCCTGTGGAAGCTGGGCAGCGCGCTCTTCGTGCGCGAGGGCATGCCGCTGGTGGCGGCGCTGCGCGCGAACGGCGCGAAGGTGTTC
Organism: uncultured Gemmatimonadota bacterium; assembly: GCA_964571855.1. Lineage (GTDB taxonomy): Bacteria > ARS69 > ARS69 > ARS69 > ARS69 > CAYYFX01. The sequence continues at coordinate 221,262 of CAZNDO010000001.1, read as the reverse complement.
CTGGACCTGAAGTTCCACGACATCCCGAGCGTGGTGGGCAAGGCCGTGGAGAAGGCGTGCGCCGGCGGCGTGGACTACCTCACCGTGCACGCGGCGGGCGGACGCGCCATGATCGAGGCCGCGGTGGCGGCGGCGGAGCGCGGGGGCACGGGCGCGAAGGTACTGGCCGTGACCGTGCTCACCAGCCTGGACCTGGACGCGTGGCGTGCGGGCGCGTCGCCGGGCGAGGCCTCGGTGGAGGCGGCGGTGCGGCGGCTCGCCACGCTGGCCGTGTCCGCCGGCGCACACGGCCTCGTGGGCTCCGCGCGCGAGACGCCGCTTTTGCGCGAGGCCGGCGGGCCGAAGTGCGTGGTGGTCACGCCCGGCATCGCGGTGCCCGGCGTGGAGTCGAAGGACCAGGCCCGCACGGTGACGCCTTCGGAGGCGGCCCGCAGCGGCGCGGACGTGCTCGTCGTGGGGCGTGGGGTGCTGCAGGCGCGCGATCCGCGCGCGTCGCTGCGCGCCATCCACCGCGCGCTCGAGGAGGTGTCGTCGTGAGGGAAGAGGCGCTGCTCAAGGCGTTCCAGGAGACGGGCGCGCTGAAGCGCGGCCACTTCGAGCTCTCGTCCGGCCTGCACTCGGGCGTCTACTTCCAGTCCGCGCTCGTGCTGCAGCATCCGGACCGCGCGGAGGTGCTGGGCCGCGCGCTGGCGAAGGACCTGGCGCAGTACGACCCCGAGGTGGCGGCCGGTCCGGCGCTGGGCGCGCTGATCATCGCCTGGGAGGTGGCGCGCACGCTGGGCGTGCGCGGGCTCTTCACCGAGCGCAAGGACGGCGAGATGTGCCTGCGCCGCGGCTTCACGCTGCATCCGGGCGAGCGCGTGGTGGTGGTGGAGGACGTGATCACCACCGGCAAGTCCACGCGCGAGACGATGGACGTGCTGCGCGCGGCCGGCGGGGAGATCGTGGCCGTCGGCGCCATCGTGGACCGCTCCGGCGGCACCGTGGACTTCGGCCTGCCGTTCCACGCACTGTTGAGCCTGCCGGTGGAGACGTCGCGGCCGGAGGAGTGCCGCGAGTGCGCGGCGGGCGTGCCGCTGAGCAAGCCGGGGAGCCGGCCGGGGGAGGCGGTGCTGAAGGCGCCACGGTAGCGCTGCTGCGGCCGGGGGATCGGCCCGCGTCGCGGGGCGCAGCCGCCTCGGGGCGGCTTGCGTCGGGGACCCCGGTGGGTCCTCTCCGGCGGGCGCTCGGCCCCCGCCGTCCGGGCGGGGGCCATCGCTCCTGCGTCGACGGCCTCCGGCCCTCCAGGCCTCCGGCCGCGCCGCAGAGCCGCCGGAGGGGACCCACCGGGGTCCCCGACGCGAGCCGCCCCGAGGCGGCTGCGCCCCGCGACGCGGGCCGATCCCCCGGCCTCGTCTCCAGCCGGAGAATCCGCGCTCGCGTTCCGGCATCCGCTCGTCGTCAGGCTCCGCCGGTGTCGTTGCCGTCTCGCTGCGGATCGCAGGGGTTCGCGGTTCTCATCGACTCCCGGCCTTCGGGCGGGTCCACGCCAGCACCCCCAGCAGCACGAACGCGGCGAGGCCGGTCGGGGCGGCTTCGGGGCCGAAGGCGCCGCCGGTCCAGACGGATTCGTGGACCGTGGTCTCGAACGCCGCGTTCGCCAGCGGGTGGCCGCTGACCGGGACGGACCAGACGAGGCCGAGGCAGATGTTCCAGCCGGCGTGGATGCCGCACACCATCCAGAGGTCGCCGCGGGCGCGGACCACGCCGGCCAGGGCCACGCCGGCGGCGAAGATGCCGGCCAGCGCCCAGGGGCCGATGGCCGGGTTCGCGCGATGGATCAGGGCGAAGGAGCCCGCGAGAAACACGGCGGCGATCGGTTCGCGCGTCGCACGCGCGAGGTCCCGCTGCGCGGGGCCGCGGAAGCCCAGTTCCTCGCGCGCGGCCTCCGCGAAGAGGATCAGCACCACCGCGAGCGTGGTCCACGGCGGGCGCACCAGACCGCCGCCGCCGCCCGTGACCTCGATCGCGTCCGCGAGGAGGAGCGGCAGCACCGCCACCGCGGCGCACGCGCCGCCCACGAGGAACCCCAGCCCCCACTCCACCGCCGCGCGCGGCGTGCACGCGAGCAGCGGGCGCGGCGCGTTCGCCTCGGGTCCCGTGCGGGCGTACAGCCGCACGAAGAGCACGGGAATGGCCAGGGTCCCGAGCGAGATCGCGAGCGGGATCCACGGACCCGCGTCGTCGCCACGCAGCGCGCCCACGAGCCCGTGGCCGGGCAGCGCCTGGCCGAGCAGGTCGCGCAGGACCACGGACACGAAGTAGACGATCACGACGAACCCGAGCCCGCGCGGCACGAGCATCAGGCGGCGGAAGAACGCGTCGGGATCGATGCGCCTGTTCAGGAACGACACAGCGCCCCGCCGGATCTGCCCGGAAACGCGTCACCGCGAAACCGGATCCGGTGCTCCGAAACGTCAGGGTTCACGCGCCGCCGCAAGGGAACCCGACGGCGCGCGCGGCATTGCGCAGTCCGGGGGCGCCGGACCGGTTCTGGCCTGCCTCCTGCAATGGATGCGCGACGAAGGCTTCGGCACTTCCTCGAGAACGGGGCGGGGCGAGCGGGTGCGGATTCGTCGTGGGCTGCGGGTGTTTGGGGGCGCCCGTGGTTCACACCCATCGCGCCGCTCCGCCCGCGTTCTCGAGGGGTGTGCCCAGGATCGACCGGCGGGAGCGAACCTCGACGGCGAGGTGCGTCCCGCTCGCGAGTCTCTCCCGGCCATCCTCCCGGACGCCGAGCGAGGGCGCGGCTCCCGCCGGTCCTGATCCCCCGCGGGGCTCCGGAAGCGCTGCCGCTTCCGCGGGACTCCGGACCGGCCGCCGTCACCCGGCCTCTCCTCCCTTCGGCGCCGCGCTCTCCAGCTCCCGGATCGTGCGCTGCAGCCGCTGGCGTTCGTCCGCTTGCGCCGACGGCGTGAGCGCGAGCGCCCGCTTCAGCACGGCGATCCCGCGCGCGCGCTCCCCGAGGCGCACGAGCGTGTTCCCCTGCAGCCGCCGCGCGATCCACGCGCCCTCCTCCTCGTCGCGCACGCACATATCCAGCGTGCGCACGGCCTCGCGGAAGTTGCGCTGATCGAAGAGGAGGCGCGCCAGGCCCATCGCGGCGAGATTGCGGTTCGACGCCGGGTGGCCCAGCGCGAGGAGGAACTCCCGCTCCGCGTCCTGCACGCGTCCCTGCTCCAGGTGCAGGTACGCGGACTGCACGAGGCTTCGCGCGAAGTACGCGGACCCGCCGAGCCCGTCGCGCAGCGGGGAGGGCGGCGTGCCGGGGGTCGTCTGCAGGTCCGCCCACGCGAAGGCGGCGGCGTCGCGCTGCCGTGTGGACATCTCCGCGGCCGGCGGCGCCAGCCGGAACGCGAGGCCGTGCGGCAGCAGCTTCCACTCCGCGCCGAGCAGCGATGCCTTGAGGTCCGTGGCGAAGAACACGCTCGCGTCCACGAACACGGGACGGCCGCCGGCGCCTTCGACGACCTGCCGCAGCAGCCCCGCGTCCACCGCGCCGCGCGGCGGCGACGCGCCCATCGGCAGGAGGGGACGTCCCGACCGGACAGCGGACAAGGTGGTCGCGTCGGCGACGTCGATCACCTCCACGTCCGGACGCAGTCCGTCCGCGGCGAGCGCCAGCGCGACCGGATTGCGCGTGAACAGCACGGCGTCCTCGGGAAGCGTCTGCAGCACGGTGCTCGTCCACGTGACGCCCTTCTCCGCCGAGCGGTCCACGCGACCGTGCGAGACCGCGAAGAGCGCGGCCACCGCGGCGACCGCGACGACGGGGGCTGCCCCCGCGGCGCGGGATGCGATGCGCGAGAGCGCGGGAACGCTCCAGAACAGGAAGGACCACGCCAGGAGCGCCGCGGCGGTTCCCGGAGCGCGCGGCGTGCCCAGCACGACCGCCGCGGCGAGCACCGCGTGCACCGCGAGGAACGGGCGCGCGCGCCGCGCCGCGCCGGAGAGGAACGCGGCAAGCCCGGCCACGCCGAGCGCAACGCCGAGCGGTCCCGTGTTGCGCCACAGCCCGCCCGCGACGGCGCGCGTCCCTTCGATCCATCGTGCCGGACCGCCGGGGGTCCAGAACGCCCCGTTCGCGCCGCCGGCCCAGCCGGCGAGCGCGTCGAGCGGACCGTGCGCGCGCGCGGCCTGGGAAACGCCGTCACCCGGCGCGAGCCACGGCAGGAACACCGCGAGGAATCCCAGGAGGACGCCGAGGGTGCAGTGCCGGAGGAACTGCCCGCCGCGCGCGGGCGACATGCGCAGCGTGGCCAGCAGCGCGAACGCGCCGAAGCCCGGCAGCAGGAAGAGGACGAGGGCGTCGTCGGCGAGGGCCAGCCCGAGCAGCAGGCCGCCCGGCAGCGCGCGCGGCGCGTCCGCGGCCCACGCGCACGCCGTGCCGGCGAGGAGGAGCAGCAGCACCGGGACGGGGTGCGCCGTCAGTCCGAGCCCGCCGGTCTCCGCGCCGAGCGGCAGGGCCGCGCCCACGAAGAGCGCGGCGGCCACGCCGGCCGCGCCGGCGGCGCCTCCGCGCGCGGCGAGCCGGGCCGAGAGCACCGCCGCCGCGGCCAGCAGCAGCCCCGCGGCAAGGTGGATGGCGCGGAAGAGGCCGGTGGGCGCCCACACGAGCCGCACGAGATCCACGCCGAGCGCCAGCACGCGCGACGACACCGGATGCGGCGGCGTCGCACCGAGGCTCCCGTCCACGGCCATCGCCATGCGGGCGTCCAGCGCCGAGACGGCGCCGGACGCGTGGAACGTGGCGGCGACCGCCACGGCGAACGCCGCGATTGCGAAGAGAAGGGATCGTGCCATTCCGCCCGGTCCGCGCGGCACGACGCGGCCGCGAAGCCCCGGATTGTCCGGAGCGTCGCGCAGGGTGTCAACGCCGCGGCGGCCCGCCGGCGGCGGATCAGCCCACGAGCGAAGGGTACGTGGCGGCCACGGACTTGAGGAACACGTCCACGCCGCGATCGAGCGGCTGGATCTCCACCGTGTTCACGGCCCCGGTCTCCACGAGGCGCCACACGTCGCCCTCTCGCGGCCGCATCCGCACGCGGATCCACAGCCCGTCCGCCGTGGCCCGCGCCGTGACCACACGCCCGGCCGGCGGCCCGCCGCGATAGAACCGGGCCACCGCCCCGGCCTCGAGTTCCCGCGCGATCGCCTCGGCCTCGTCCCGCCCCAGCTCCGGCGTGGCCCCGCGCGCCTGGAACGACCGCGTGTCCGAATCGACGCTCTCGGCCACCACCCGCAACCGAACCACCATGACCCGTCCTCCCGGTTGGGATCCCTTTGCGATCCTCGGGAAGACGTCGGCGGCAGGAAGGCGCAAGTTGAGCGCCGCGCGAGCCGCTCAAACAGCCAGTGATATTCCGGAGCGACCGGTTGCCGCACGTTGTGGTTCACAGAATGTGGATGGGCGGGAATTCGGCCGTCCACGGGTGAGGCCTACCGCTCCCAGGGGGCCTTTTTCGGGGCTTTCTTGGGTTGGAAGGAGCGCAGGTCCTCGGCCATCTTGTCCGTCCGCTCCTTCCTCTCCCGCTTCGGGTCCCCCTCATCGAACAGCCGGATCATCTCCTCGGCCTTCTCGGCCTGCCGCTTCTTGAAGTCCTGGACGGCATCCGAGAGGCCCGCTTCCGAGACCTCCGGCGGGAGCTTCTCGAGGGCCAGGTGGTCGCGGACGGAGACGTGGCTCTCGAAGGGGTTTTCCACGATCGTCACGATGCCGGCGGTCTCGAGGGCGCGGAGGCGGTGGTTCGTGATCTCGGGCTTGGAGCCCAGGATCTCGGCCACCTCGTCGATCGTGGGCGGGCGCTTGAGGCGGTACTGGAGGACGCGGATGGCGGCCACGTGGGCGTGGCCCTCCTCGTACGCGATGCGGATCTCCATGGGCCGGACCTCCTCGCGCCGCAAGATAATGGCGCGATCCGGCGAGGGGCAAGCCGCGGGGCGAGCGGCCGGGGTGAACGGGGTCGAGCCCGCCGGCCGGGGGGCGTCAAGGCGGTCGGGCGGCCGGTCGATTCCCGGGGTGACGGGAGCGCCGCGACGTTCGCACCCCGCGCCGCGCCGCTCCCGGGGCCGCTTTGACGCGGCCGGAGGCATCCCCTAGATTCGTGCGGCTCAGGCGTCCCCCTGGGCGGGCTGAAGGAGAACTCGACGTGAACATCACGATGGTGGGGACCGGATACGTCGGTCTCGTCACGGGCGCCTGCCTCGCGGACTTCGGGAACCGGGTCATCTGCGTGGACAACGATCCGCGCAAGCTGGAGACCCTCAAGGCCGGCGAGATCCCGTTCTACGAGCCGGGGCTCAAGGAGCTCGTGGAGATGAACCGGAACCGCGGCCGCCTGTCCTTCGCGGCGACGGTGGCGGAGGCGGTGCCGCAGTCGCAGGTGGTGTTCATCGCGGTCGGCACGCCGCCGGACGAGCACGGCCACGCGGACCTGCGCTACGTGCGCCAGGTGGCCGCGGAGATCGCGGATGCCATGCGCGAGTACACGGTGGTCGTGACGAAGTCCACGGTGCCCACCGGCACCGGCAAGCTCGTGGAGAGCATCATCCGGGAGCGCCGCCCGGACGCGGAGTTCGACGTGGTGTCGAATCCCGAGTTCCTGCGCGAGGGTTCGGCCATCGGGGACTTCATGCGCCCGGACCGCGTGGTGATCGGCGCGTCCTCCGAGCGGGCCATGGACATGATGGAGAAGATCTACCGGCCGCTGTACCTGCTGCGCACGCCCATCGTGCGCACCACGGTCACGAACGCCGAGATGATCAAGTACGCGTCGAACGCGTTCCTCGCCCTGAAGATCTCGTACATCAACGAGATCGCGAACCTGTGCGACCTGGTCGGCGCCGACGTCACCGTGGTGGCGCGCGCGATGGGGCTGGACGGACGCGTGGGCTCGAAGTTCCTGCACGCGGGCCCCGGCTACGGCGGGTCGTGCTTCCCGAAGGACACGCTGGCGCTCACGCACATCGCCGGGAAGGCGGGCATGACCATCCGCACCATCGAGGCCGTGCTGGAGGTGAACCGCCTGCAGCAGCTGCGCATGGTGGACAAGGTCACCGGCCTGCTCGGGGACCTGCGCGGCAAGACGATCGGCGTGCTCGGCGTCACGTTCAAGCCGAACACGGACGACGTGCGCGAGGCGCCGTCGCTCACGATCATCCCGGAGATGCAGCGGCAGGGAGCGAAGATCCGCGCGCACGACCCCGTGGTGTCGGCGCTGCCGGACGTGCACGGCGTGACCTGGTGCAAGGACGCGTACGGGACGGCCGAGGGCGCGGACTGCCTCATGCTGCTCACGGAGTGGAACGAGTACCGCGACCTGGACTTCCCGCGGCTGGCGTCCATCATGCGCGGGCGCGCGTTCGTGGACTGCCGCAACATCTACGACCCGCGCGAGATCCACGACCACGGCTTCCGCCACGCGGCGGTGGGACGCAGCCTCGAGGCCGCCGCGCCGTGGAAGCTGGAGGACGTGGTCATCCGCGGCTCGGACGACGCCATCCCGCGCCCGGTGGCCGAAGGCACGGCGTGAAGCTGCTCGTCACCGGCGGCGCGGGGTTCATCGGGTCGAACTTCGTCCGGCACGTGCTGGCGAAGCATCCGGGCGACGCCGTCGTCGTGCTGGACAAGCTCACGTACGCGGGGAACCTCGCGAACCTCGCGTCGGTGGCCGGCGATCCGCGCTACGCGTTCGTGCGCGGGGACATCTGCGATCCCGCGGCGGTGCGGCAGGCCATGGCCGGCTGCGACGCCGTGCTGAACTTCGCCGCCGAGACGCACGTGGACCGCTCCATCGGCGACCCCGGCAGCTTCGTGCAGACCGACGTGTACGGCGCGTACGTGCTGCTGGAGGCGGCCAAGGAGCTCGGCGTCGCCCGCTTCGTCCAGATCTCCACCGACGAGGTGTACGGCGAGCGGATGGAGTCCGCGGCGGACGAGGAGTCCGCGCTGATGCCGCGCAATCCGTACGCCGCGTCCAAGGCCGGCGGCGACCGGCTCGCCTGGTCGTACTGGGCCACGTACGGCATGCCGGTGGTGGTCACGCGCTGCAGCAACAACTACGGTCCGAACCAGTACCCCGAGAAGCTGATCCCGCTGTTCGTCACGAACGCGCTGGAGGATCAGCCGCTGCCGGTGTACGGGACCGGGAAGAACGTGCGCGACTGGATCCACGTGCAGGACCACGCGGAGGCGCTGGACGTGATCCTTCGCGCCGACGCCGACGCCGTGCACGGCGAGGTCTTCAACGTCTGCGCGGAGAACGCGCTCACGGTGCTGGAGATCACCGCGAAGATCCTGGCCATCCTCGGGAAGCCGCCCACGCTCGTGCGGCACGTGACGGACCGACAGGGCCACGACCGGCGCTACTGGCTCACCGCGCGGAAGCTGCGGGAGCGGCTGGGCTGGACGCCCCAGCACACGTTCGCGCAGGGGATCGAGGCCACGGTGCGCTGGTACATGGACAACCCGGACTGGTGGCGGCCCATCAAGTCCGGCGAGTTCCGCGAGTACTACCGGAAGCAGTACGCGGAGATCGCGGGATCGTGACGGACGACGCGGCGCGCGCCGCCGGCCCCGGCGCGGAGATCCCCGGGAAGACCGTGCGCGGGAAACAGCGGCGGTACCTGCGCGGGCTGGGCGTGAACCTGGACGCGGTCGTCTTCGTGGGCAAGGAGGGCATCACGGACGCGCTGCTGGGGGAGCTGGCGCGCGTGCTGAAGGCGCGGGAGCTCGTGAAGGTGCGCCTCCTGGACAACGTGGACGGCGACCGCAAGGACGTGGCGAAGGAGCTGGCGGAGCGCGCGGGCGCGGAGCTGGTGCAGGTGCTCGGCCGCACGGCGCTGCTCTGGCGCCGCAACGAGGAGAACCCGCAGATCACGCTGCCGGAGTAGGGCGGATGACCGCCGAGCCCCGTCGCACCGCGCTCGTCACCGGCGCCTCCGCCGGCATCGGCGTGGAACTCGCCCGCGTGTTCGCCGCCGAGGGCTTCGACCTCGTGCTCACCGCGCGTCGCCGCGAGCGGCTGGATCTTCTCGCGCACGAGCTGGAGCGGCGGCACGGCGTGCGCGCCCGCGTGCTCGCGGAGGACCTGGCCGACCCGGGGGCGCCGCAGCGCATCGCGCGCGCGCTGGAGGCGGAGGCGGTCCGCGTGGACGTTCTCGTGAACAACGCGGGCTACGGACTGGGCAAGCCGTTCACCCGCACGACCTGGCGCGAGCAGGCCGACTTCCTCGAGGTCCTGCTGCGATCCGTGGTGCAGCTCACGCACCTCTTCCTGCCCGGCATGCTGGAGCGCGGCTGGGGGCGCGTCCTGAACGTGTCGTCCGTGGCCGCGTTCGCGCCCGAGCGTCCCGGCGATCTCTACGCGCCGGTGAAGACGTTCATGGTCCGCTTCTCGAAGTCCGTGGCGCGCGAGGTGGCCGGCGCCGGCGTGCACGTCACCGCCGTGTGCCCCGGCTTCACGTACAGCGAGTTCCACGATGTCCTCGGCGTGCGGGCCGAGGTGGGCAAGCTGCCGAAGTGGATGTGGATGGACGCCGCCACGGTCGCCCGCCAGGGCTACGAGGCCGTGATGCGCGGCGACGAGGTGTACGTGAACGGCCCCTGGAACCGCTTCGTGGTGGCGGCGTGCCAGGTGTTACCGGCGTGGCTGATCCGCGCGGTGTCGCCGGCGGCGGCGCTGCGGCGGAAGGCGTTCCAGGCACGAGCCCGCTGACGGCGCCGCTCAACGGACGCGTACCACCCGGGCTGCCGCCTCGTTCCCCGCCGCACGGAACTTCACGAAGTACACGCCCGGCGCCGCCGGCCGGCCCTGCGCGTCGCGGCCGTCCCAGCTCGCCTCGCGCGTTCCCGGTGCCGCCATGCGCTCGTCCAGGAGCGAGCGGACGTGGCGGCCGAGGACGTCGTACACGTCGAGGCGCGCGGGTCCCGCTTGCCGGATCGAGTACGTGAGCGTCGTGGAGCCGGTGAACGGATTGGGGACGCCCGGGCCGAGTCCGCTCCCGGGCTCCACGACGGCGACCTCGGGCACGGGCACGGCCTGGGGATCGCACTGCAGCGGAGCCACCACGACGGAGTTGCTCGCGTTCCGGACGAAGAGATGCCGGGTCGACGCACACACCGCCAGCGCCGTTCCGTCGGGATCGAGGCCGCCGTACTCGAAGGGGGCGGACAGGTCGCCGGCATGGATCACGCGCAACCCGAAGCCCGGATCCTCGGTCGCGCCGTAGACGTAGGACCCGCGCACGGAGATCCCGCCCGAATAGTCGGTCCACACCAGGCGGGACCGGTAGACCGGATGGCCGGCATCCGTCAGATCGTAGAAGAAGATGATACCAGGCGACCTCGTCACCAGGACCCGGCCGCCGACCGCGAAGTCGTAGACATAGGACCCCACGTTGCCCTCGAAGTCCGGATGGGACGGATCCGACACATCGATGGCGCCGACACCATCGTTTCTTGCCACGTAGAGGTGGTCGCCCTGGACCGTTCCAGGGCCCAGTGGCGACGTGGACACCGACGCGACCGAAACCGGATTCCACGGATCCGCGGCGTCGAAGACCTCCAGGCGGCCGGTGTACTGCCCCGTCAACTGCGTGACGAACGCATGATGGCCTTTCGCGGCCACGAACCTCGTGACGGGAGCGGAATGGGCGACCGAGCCCCGGAGGCTCGGCGCCGCGGGGTTCGAGACGTCGACGACCTGGAGGGCCGTGGGCGTCACGAGGTACGCCCGGGAACCGGCCACCGCCATCGCGGTAGCATCCGCCGGGACACTCACCGCGCCCACGATGGCGGGCCCGTGCGTCGCCTCCGCGTCCAGGATCTCGAGACGGGCGGCCTCGGTGAAGAGGTAGAGGTACCGGCCTTCCGCCGCCATGCTCCGGATCGGCGCAGACGTGACGACCGGCGGCGAGACCGTCGGCTCCTCGGGACCGAGGTAGCAATGCCACGGTGACCTGAGGGTCGCCGCGAGCGCCCAGCCGCCGCGGACCACGAGCCTCCGCGCGGGATGAGGCAACGATCGAATGCGGACGAGCGCGGGAGCGGCCGGCGTGGAGACGTCCACCACGGCGACTCCGGCCGAGTCCGTTCCCACGTACACCCTGGCGCCGTCCACGTAGACCCCGAGCGCGCGGGCCGGAAGCGGCAGCCCGCCGACGACCGACATCGCCCCCGGACTCGACACGTCCACGACGCGGAGCCCGGATGCGTCGGCGGCCACGAACGCGTGGGAGCCCGAGACGACCGCGTGCTGCGCGGCCGGCGCGGGCGCGAAGCCGATGGGCGTCGGGAGCGCCGGATCCGTCAGATCGAAGGACAGCACCCCGGACGCGGCGTCGGTGACGTAGGCGTGGAGCCCCGCCGAGGCGACCGAGGTCGGGTTCAGCCCGCCGATCGTCTGCCCCACGATCGAGGGCGCCGACGGCACCGAGACGTCGACCACGAGAAGTCCCATCGCGGCATCGAGGACGAGCACGCGGCTCCCCTCGACCGCCACGTCGATCCCCGCCGCCGGCGCCGGTAGCGTGCCCACCAGGACCTGATTCGTCGGGTCGGACGCGTCGACCACATGCAACCCGTCCGGAACGCTGAGGACATAGACCCGGTCGCCTTCCACGTCCACGGCCGTGCAACTACCGGGAATCCCGAGGCTGTCGAGCACCGTGGACGCGAACGGATCCGAGATGTCCGCCGCGGTCAGGCCCAGGAGGCGCCGGGCGATGAAGGCGGTGCCACCGTCGAGGCAAACGTCTTCCGCGAGCGGGAGGTACCCGAAGGCGTGCGCGGACAGCGCGTAGTCCCAGCATCCGGGGACGCTCTCCGCCTCCCAGAGTGCCTCGCGGCGCGCGAGGTCGGAGGGCCCTGCCTCGTGGAGCGCGAGAGCGGCTGGGCCCGGGACCGCGAAGAACCATCCGAATGCAGCTGCGAGGACGGGACGTTGCACGGTCGGCTCCTAACGCAGGGGGCCGGGACCAGCGCCGACTATTGCATTCGATCGCGGCGAGATCAAGGGGCGCCTGCCGGGACGCTGCCCCTGCCGGGTCACTTCCCGGTGCCGGTGCCCGCACCTGCCGTGATCCGCACCACGCGCTCATAGTCGTCCACCGGCTCGTCCGCGTCTACGAACACGATGTCGAACGGCTCGCGGCGTTCCAGCGCCCCGAGCGTGGCGCGCAGGGCGGAGGCCACCACGTCACGGATCGGCACGCCCTCCGCGCCGCGCGTTCCCGGATCGAGCGAGCGCGACTCCCAGGGCCTCCCGTTCCCGTGCAGGCCGAGCGCGACCTCATCCATCGGATGGCCGCGCGGGACCACGACGACCTCGTTCGCCAGCCGGCTGCGCACGGCGGCCCCCTCCGGTCGCGGGTTCGCTTGCGCGTGCGCGCGGAGCGCCCGCGCGAGCGCGAGCTGCCGCGCGAACGGAACGTGGTGCGCGCCGTCCGACGTCCATGCCCAGAACCAGGAGGCGCCCGCCTCGTACGCGGCGGGGAACAGCAGGTCCGCGGCCTCGTCGTCCATCTGCCCGTACACCGAGACGCCCCAGGGCGCGCCCGCCCGCCGCGCCGCGCCGCGCAGGAGCGCGAAGTGCAGGTCCAGCCCCGCGCGGGCATCGACGGGGAACGGGACCCCCGTGTACCGGCGCAGATGGCGCGCGAACTCCGCGGGGCGCAGCCTGCTCTCCCAGCACACGCCGGATGCGCCGGCCTCCAGCTCGTACTGCGCCGCGCTCGCCGCCGCCTCCCAGGCGGGGAGCCAGGTCGGGCGGAGGCCGTCCATGGCGCAGCCGGTCTTCGCCAGCTCGGCGGCGAGGAAGCCCCGTGCGTACGGTCCGTCGCCCTCGAGCATGTCCGCGGCGTAGCGCGCCAGCCGCTCGGCCACCTCTCCCGGACCGGACACGCCGTCCAGCGCCCCATCCCGCATCGCCCGCACCGCGGGCTCGTCCATGAAGGGATACGCGCCGAGGTAGTTGCTGCGCCAGGGCAGGTCCGGAGGGGCCGCGGGACCGGCGGCGCACGCGAAGAACACGGGCCGATCGAGGACCCGGTCGAGATGCGCGGGCGGGACGATGAAGAGATTGAAGCCGGCGTCCACCATCGCCGCGTAGTCCGCGGCGTCGAGGTCCCGCCAGGTCCAGTCCCCGCCGGGCCGCCGTCCCGATCCGTCGTCGCGGAACCAGCGGCTCGTGCCGACCACGACCTCCGCGTCCAGGCGCAGGATGCGCAGCCCGCGCGCGGCGTCGCCGTCCGCGGCGCTCCGCCCCCTGCCGCGCGCGACCTCGACGAGCCGCCGCCCGGCGAAGCGCGCCTCTCGCGGGTACAGGTCGGATGGATCGGGGCCGCGCGGGACGAGCAGGTCCCACGGCTCGAAGCCGGGCAGCGCGGCGCGCCCCGTGCGCGCGTCCACGTACTCGAGCGCGGGTCCCGCGTCCGGCGTCAGCCGGTACCGCTTCACGGACGCGCGCGCGAGGGGATCGGCCGCGTCGTCCGCCACGAGGAGCGCGATCCGGAAGCGCCGCCGCTCCCCGTCCCCCACATCGATGCGGATCCAGCGCTGCGCGACGCCCGCCTCCTCCTCCGCGGCTCGCGTCTCGGAGAGCTCGACCGTGCGAATGGCCGTGCAGGCGGGATCCGGGGGATCCACGCGCCACCGGATCCAGTCGCCGGGTCCAGCGGCGGCGGGACCGGGGCGAAGGAGCGCGACGGCGAGGAGGACCGCGGCTCCGCGCGCGCGCATCACGGCCGCCGAGCGTCCCGCCGGGCGAGGACGTCGCGATAGGCGTCCAGCGTGAGCTCCGCCGTGCGCCGCCAGGTGAAGCCGGCCCGGCGCGCGCGTCCCGCCGCGACGAGCCGCGCGCGCTCCCCGTCCGTGCCGAGCACCCGGTCGATCGCCGCCGCGATCTCGTCCGGCCGGCCGGGATCCACGAGCAGCGCGGCGTCGCCCGCCACCTCCGCGGTGGCGGTGGTGCGCGACGTGATCACGGGGACGTCGCAGGACATCGCCTCGAGGACGGGCAGGCCGAACCCCTCGTAGAGCGACGGCAGCACGAAGACCGCCGCCCCGGTGTACGCCGCCACGAGGTCCTCGCGCGGCAGGTCGACCAGCGTCCGCACCCCGGGAGCGAGTCCGCGCCGGACGATCTCGTCCTGCGGGTCCGGATCGCCGGCGTGCACGAGCCCCGCCAGCAGGAGGTCGTGGGACTCGCGGTGGCGGGTGCGCGCCCACGCGTCGAGGAGGCCGAGGAAGTTCTTGTGCGGGCGGAACTCCCCCACGAACAGCACGTACGGCCGGCGGAGGGCGAAGCGCTCGCGGAGGGCGGCAACGGCGGCCGCGGGCGCGGCACGGAATCGCGCGTCCGCGGCGAGCGGCGTGGTGTGCACGCCGTCGCGGCGGCCGCACAGGCGCCGGACCTCGCCGGCCACCGTGGCCGACACGGCAAGCACCGCTGCCGCGCGGCGCAGCGTCAGCGCGTAGCAGGCCTGCGCGTACGCCCGCCTGGGTCCCGAGAGGTCGCCGAGGAGCCGCGGTCGCAGGGCGTGCATCGTGCCGTGGATCGTCGCCGCCACGGGCACCGGCGCGTACAGGACGGGGGCGTCGAAGTGCGGGTAGTGCAGGATGTCCGCGCGGAGCGCCCGCGCGCGCCGGGGCAGCGACAGGTGCTGGCCGAGCGACATGTGCGGCTCGTCGGTCTCGTGGTGCACGAGGTTGTCCGCTCGCCAGTCCGCGACGCCGTAGTCGCCCCACGGGTCCCGCCGGCGCAGCAGGTGGAACGTCCAGTCGGGCGCAAGCTCGAGCATGGGCGGGACCAGGGACACAAGGTACTGGCCGATGCCGGTGGGCTTGGGCAGGATCAGCCGGGCGTCGATCAGGACCGACGGCACGTCACAACCCCCTTCCCGAGAAGGCCCACGCCAGCATCTTCCGGTAGGCGGCGAGCCGGGCGCACTGGTCGGCCCGATCCCTTCCCGCGATCCAGAGGAGCAGCGCGCGGGCCGAGCGCGCGGCCGCAGCGAGCGCGGCGATCCCGCGGAGCGCGGGCAGCGCGGAGGCGCGGCCGTGCTTGCGGAAGAAGTGGACGGTGCTGCGCAGGCTCTCGAGCAGCGTCCGGGTGCGCGCGGCCCCCGTGCTCGCGCCGGCCTTCACGTGCACCACCCCCGGTCCTTCCACGAACCACACCTCCCAGCCGGCTTCCCGCGCCCGGAGGCACCAGTCCACGTCCTCGTAGAACATGAACAGGTCCGGATCGAGCGGCCCGATCGCGTCCACGACCGCGCGGCGGATGCACAGCGCCGCCCCGGAGACGGCCTCGGCGGGACGGGTGTCGGTGCGCGCGGCCTCCGCCCGCTCACGCCCCGGCAGCAAACGGTACAGCATCGTCTGCCGCAGCAGCTCGCCGCGCAGCGTCGGGAAGAACAGCACGGTGGGCTGCCGCGATCCGTCCGGATTCCACAGCGGCGGGGCGCAGATCCCCGCACGCGGACGGGCATCGAGGAACTGCACGAGGCTCTCCAGGGATCCGGCGCGCACCTCGGTGTCGGGGTTCAGGAGCAGCAGGTACGGCGCGCGCGCGAGGTCCAGGGCGACGTTGTTCCCGCGGGCGAAGCCGGCATTCTCCGGAAGCTCCACGAGCCGCACCCCGGGGAAGCGCGCGCGGACCCTCGCGGCGGTGCCGTCCGCGGAGGCGTTGTCCACGACGATCGTCTCGCAGTCCGGCGGGCCGTGTTCGGCCAGGGCCTCGAGGCAGCGCTCCAGCAGGGCCGCGCAGTTCCAGCTCACCACGAGGATCGAGAGCCGCGGTCGCCGAGCGCCGTCCACCTCCGCGTCCACGTCACCTCCGATCGCCGCACCGCGGTACGCCGGAAGATGCCGTCTCCCGTGGGGACGGTCAACGGGTCCCCATCTTGACAGCGACGACCCCACGGGGCATCGTGCGCCCGATGCTGCTCACCCTCGCCGCGGGCCGCCGGGCGCTTGCGGCCCTCGCGTTCACGGTCGGGCTCCTCGGCCCCGTCGCCGCCGGCGGCCAGTTCGCCGCGCCGGGCGCTTCCGACGGCAGTTCCTCGACGCGGAGGCAGGCGCCGGCCGACACCGTCCTGATCGCGTCGCGACCGGCGGTCGCTCCCGGAACGAAGGCCCTGCGCGGTCCGGTGGACGAGACGCGCTACATCGTCGGCCCGGGGGACGGTTTCGCCGTGACCATCTGGACGCAGTCCCCCCGCAGCGTCGCCGTGCCGGTCTCGCCCGAGGGGGATCTGGTGATCCCCGGCGTCACCGCCGTCCCCGTGGCCGGCGTCACCCTCGCCGAGGCCAAGGAGCGCGTGCGCGCGGCCATCGGACGCCAGTACCGGAACGTCGACGTGGGCGTATCGCTCGTTGAGCTGCGGCGGATCGAGGTCAACGTGACGGGGAACGTCGTGAACCCGGGCACGTACGTGGCGTCGGCGCTCGATCCCGCGAGCCTCGTGATCGACGTCGCCGGGGGCACCGGGCCCGAGGCCGGGCGGCGCAACATCGAGGTCCGCCGGCGGAACGGGTCGGTCGAGCGGCTGGACCTCGTGCGGTACGAGCGCACCGGGGCCCTCGATGCGAACCCGCCGATCCTGGACGGCGACGTCGTCTTCGTGCCGTGGACGAAGGAGACGATCGTGGTCGATGGCGCCGTCGAGAGCCCGGACTCCTACGACTTCGTGGCCGGCGATACGGTCCGCACCCTGCTGGAGATCGCCGGAGGGCTCCGCCGCGCCGCGCGCAGGGACAGCGTGGAGCTTCGCCGGTTCGTGGACGGCCGGCGGACCGAGAAGGTCGTGCTGTCCCTCGACGATCCGGCCGGGTGGGACACGCCGCTGCGCGACGGCGACCAGCTCTACGTGCGCACGACCTTCGACTGGAAGGTCGCGGAGTCCGTGACGCTGGAGGGCGAGTTCCGGTTCCCGGGCCCCTACGGCATCAACGAGGGGGAGGATCGGCTCTCGGACGTCATCGCGCGCGCGGGCGGGTTCACCGAGCGCGCCTCCCTCACCGAGGGCCAGCTCCTGCGGACACGCGGTTCCGACCCGATCGACGTGGAGTACGAGCGGCTGAAGCAGATCCCCGTGCAGGACATGACCGAGCGGGAGTACGCGTACTTCAAGAGCAAGTCCCGGGAGCGGAAGGGGCTCGTGGTCGTCGATTTCGAGAAGCTCCTGCGGGGCGATGCGGCCGAGGATCGCGTGCTGAGCAGCGGCGACCGGATCGTCGTGCCGCCGCAGCGCGCCACCATCACGGTGAGCGGCAGCGTGACCTACCCCGGCCTCATCACGTACTCGCCGGGGAAGCGGCCGTCCCACTACATCGAGCTCGCCGGCGGATACGCCTCCGGCGCCGACCGGGGCGCCGCCCGCGTCGTGCGCGGCGTGACCGGCGAGTGGGAGCCTCTCTCCAAGGTCCGCGAGGTGCTTCCGGGAGACGAGGTGTGGGTGCCCGAGAAGCCGGAGCGCAACTGGTGGCAAGTCGCCCGCGAGACCGTCGCCTTCGTCGCGTCGGTCGCGACCGTCTACCTCGTGATCGACCAGGCCACGCGATGAGGGGCCGCGCACGATGAACCCGGGCGCCTCGTTCTTCGACGTGCTGTTCGGCTGGCGGCGCCTGATCCTGCGGTTGGCCGTCGTGGCCGCGATCATCTCCGTCATCGTCAGCCTCCTGCTGCCGCGGTGGTGGACCGCGCACGCGGTCATCACGCCGCCGGAGGAGGCGGACATGGGTGGCGGCCTGCTGCAGATCGTGTCCCAGCTCGGGGGGATCGGCGGCAGCCGGACCAAGGGGCTCCTCAACCGGAACGCGTCCGTCGATCTCGTGCTCGGTGTGATCAAGAGCCGGAGGCTCCGGGGCCAGGTGGTGGACCGGTTCGACCTGATGAACGTGTACGACGCCAAGACCCGCGAGCACGCGATCCGCGAGCTCGGGAAGCACCTGCAGGCGAACACGACCCCCGAGGGGCTGATCGACATCGCGGTGGAGGCCCGTGATCCGCGGCTCGCGGCGGACATGGCGAACGCGTTCGTGGAGTTCCTGGACGACTACAACCGCGCGACGAGCGTCGAGGACGCGCGCCGCACCGTGGAGTTCGTGCAGGGCTGCCTCGACGAGAACCGCGACCGCATGGAGAAGGCGGCGAACGCGCTCCGCCGGTTCCAGGAGGAGCGGGGCGCGGTGGAGCTCGGGGAGCAGACCCGCGCGACCGTGGAGGCGCTCGCGGAGCTCGAGGCGGAGCGGATGCAGCTCGAGATCCAGCGCGGCGTGCTGGCCCGCTACGCCACCTCGGACCAGCTGCAGATGCAGGAGATCGAGGCCCGGATCCGCGAGATCGACGCGCGGGCGCGCGCGCTGCGCGCCAAGGGCGGTGGCGCGGACGGCAAGGGTCCGGACCGCGACACCGCGCTGCTCGCGCTGGGGGACCTGCCCGCCCTGGGGCTGGAGTTCGCGCAGCTCAAGCGCGAGGTGCTCGTCCAGGAGAAGGTCTACGAGTTCCTGACCAGCCAGCTCGAGGAGGCGCGGATCCGCGAGAGCCGCGACATGCGCACCGTGCGCGTGCTGGACGAGGCGGTGCCGCCGATCCGGCGCTCCCGGCCGCGGCGGACGCTGATCGTCCTTCTGACCGTCGGCCTGGCGGTCACGGCGTCGCTGGGGCTCGCGTTCGCGGCGGAGGGCATCCGCGGTCACCGGGCGGCGCGTGGCGGGGAGACCGACCCCTGGATCCGCCGCGTGTTCGACGCGGCCGACGCGCTGCGACGGTGGGGAGGCCCGGTCGGCCGGGCCGACTGAATGAAGCGGCGACTGCTCGGCGGGTTGTTCTGGCAGGCCGGAACGACCCTGCTGGCCAGGGGCACGCGCTACGCGGCGGTGCTCGTCCTGGGCCGTCTCCTCTCCCCGGCCGACTTCGGGGCGTTCGCGTCCCTGTACGTCCTCGTGGAAGGGCTCTTCCTCCTGTCCGGCATGGGACTCGGCGAGGCGCTCGTCGTGCGCCGAGAGCGGGTGGAGGAGGCGGCCGACGTCACGTTCCTCCTCGCCGCGGCACTCGGCGTCGCCGCGTTCGGCGCGGCGTGGGTCGTGGCGCCGGCGGTGGAGGCGTTCTTCGGCCTGGCGGGGGCCACGCCGCTCTTCCGCGCGATGTCGGCGGTGCTGCTGCTGCACGGGCTGCGCGTAGTACCCTTGCGGCTCCTCGAACGGAGATTCGCGTTCCGCTCGAAGATGCTGCCGACGGTCCTCGGCGCGCTCGCGTACCTGGGCGTCAGCGTCGGGATGGCCGCCCGCGGCCACGACGTCTGGTCCTTCGTCGCGGCCCTCCTCGCGGCGGGCGCGGTGGAGACGGGCCTCCTGTGGGCGGCGGCCGGCTGGCGCCCGCGCGCACGCTGGAGCGGGGACATCGCGCGCGAGGCGGTCGCGTTCGGGCTTCCCGTGGTGGCGGGGGGCGCGGGACTGTACCTGTTCGGCACGATCGATCGCGTCGCGCTCGCGCGCTGGGGAGGCGCGGAGATGCTGGGAGCCTACGCCTTCGCGTTCTCGCTCGCGGCCCTGCCCGCGACGCTCGGCGCGAGCATCGCCGGCACCGTCCTGCTGCCGTCGTACGGCGAGCTCGCCGCCGATCCCGCGCGCCGTCTCGCGTTGCACGAGCGGGCGGTGGGCCTGACCGCGGGTGCGGGCGTGCTGTTCGCCCTGCTCATGCTCGTCCTCGGCGGCGACGCGCTGCGGGCGGTGTACGGGACGAAGTGGGAGGCGGCCGTCCCGGTGCTCCAGGTCCTGGCCGCCGGTTCCGTCTTCCGCACGACGGCCGCGCTGGCCGGCGACCTCCTCGTGGGCATCGGCCGGCCGCGGGCATTCCAGGCGATGAACGCGTTGCAGCTCGTGGTGGCCGCGGCGGGGATCCCGATCGGCCTCGCGCGCGCGGGCGCCGCCGGCGTGGCCGTCGCGGTCAGCGTCGCGAGCGTGGTCGCGCTGGCGTTCGGGTGGGCCGCCGCGGGGGCGGCGCAGGGCGTGCCGGCCGTCCGCTTCGTCCGGAGCTTCGCGAACCCGGTGCGGGCCGGAGCGGCGGCGGCGGTCGCGCTGGCGCTCGTGCGGTTGGCAGCGCCCGACCCCGCGGGCGCGGGCGCGATCGTTCTCGCGGCGGCCGCCGCCACGGCGACGTTCGCGCTCGTGTGGTGGAAGCTCGATGCCTCGCTGCGGGCCGACGTGGCCGCCTGGCGCGCGGGGAGGCTCACGTGAACCGGGCGCTCGCCGCGGCCGCAGGCGCGCCGGCGGCGTGGGCGATCTGCGTGGCCGGCGGGGTGGCGCTGTCGCTGGCCGCGGCGCTCGCTCCCGCGCGCAGCGCGTTCGCCGTGCTGGGGCTCACCGCAGCCGCCTTGCTCGTCCAACGCCTGGGGATCCGCGCGGGGCTCTGGTGCCTGTTCGTGGCCACGATCCCCCTGCGACGCCCGATGGCCGTGGACCTCGCGGGGACAACCTCGCTCCACGCGAACGACGTGCTCCTCCTGGTCCTCGCCGCGATCTGCGCATGGGAGCAGGGGCTCCGGAGCATCCTGCGCGGCAGCGCCGTGTTCCGGATCGGGCTGGTCCTCGCCGCGCTCGCGATCGCGGGCCTGTACACGGCCACGCGGCTGTCGTGGGGCGTGGCGATCGCGCTGCACGAGGCGGCGCAGGTCGCGGCGTTCTACGTCGCGTGGCACTGGATCCGCGACGGGCGCCTCGCCCGGTACACGCTCGTCGCGTTCCTCGCGGGGATGATCCCCGCGGTGGCGGTGGGCCTGTACCAGTCCACGCTGCCGCTGCGCTACTTCCAGGAACTCGTGGGCTCCGTGCCCGCGCTCGCATGGGACGAGGCCGGCAACCCGCAGGTGCGCGTGTTCTCCACCTTCGAGCACCCGCTGCACTTCTCGCACGCCCTGTCGATGGGGGCGGCCATCGCCGCGGGACTCCTCGTGCGGTCCACGGCGGCGCGCGGCTTCCTGCTCGTCGTCGCCCTCGCCGCGATCGTGTATTGCAACCAGTACACCTACTCCATCGGCGGCCTCCTGGCCACGACCGCGGGCATCCTCGCCGCGATCTTCGCCTCGCGGCACCGCTGGCTCCTCCTCCTCGTGCCCGCCGGCATGCTGCTGTTCGCCCTCGTGGCGCCGCGCGCGTTCCTGGTCCGCGTCGAGAACAGCTTCACGGGGCGCAACCCGACGACCGCGGCGCGGATCGTCACGTACTACCAGACGTTGCAGGTCCTGCGGGACCACCCCCTGCTGGGCGTGGGCTGGGGGAGCATCCGCTCGACCCTCGAGGGCGACTACCGCGTCACGCGCGACCGGATCGTGGCCTTCACCGCGGAGAACTACTTCCTGGAGCGCGCCGTGGCCACGGGACTGGTCGGGCTCGCGTTCACCGTGGCGCTGTTCGCGCTGTTCGTGCGCAACCTCCGTGCGCGGCCGGGCGGCGGCGACCCGTGGCCGCGGGCCGCGCTCGTCGCGGGCGGGGTGGCGTTCTACGTGCAGGCGCAGTTCATTCCCGCGGCGGATCCGCCGAGCCGCTACATGCTGTGGATCCTCTTCGCGCTCGCCGAACGGATGCGCGCGGCCGCCGCCGCGCCGGAGCCGGCCGCCGCGGGAGGCGAGTGACGTGTGCGGGATCGCCGGCGCGTACCGCCTGGGTCCGGCGGCGCCCACCGAGGAGGAGCGTGCGGAGGATCGCGCCCTGGTCGCCGCGATGCTCCGGCGCCTCGCGCACCGCGGTCCCGACGACGAGGGAATCCGGGCCGGGGGGCGCGCCACGCTCGGCGCCCGGCGGCTCTCCATTCTGGACGTGGCCGGCGGTCACCAGCCGCTCAGCGACGCGCGCGGCCATGCATGGGCCGTACAGAACGGGGAGATCTACAACTTCCCGGCGCTGCGGGCGGACCTGTCCACGCGGCACGCGTTCCGGACGGGTACGGACACGGAACTGCTGCCGCACCTGTGGCTGGAGCACGGGACGCGGACGCCCGCGCTCCTGTCCGGGATGTTCGCGATCGCGATCCACGACACCCGGGACGACACGCTGCTGCTCGCGCGCGACGCGGCCGGCGTGAAGCCGTTGTACGTGGCGCGGACCGGGGATCGCCTCCTGTTCGCCTCGGAGATGCGCGCGTTGCTCGTGGCTCCGGGGATCGGCCGGGATCTCGACGAGGACGCCATCGCCGCGTACCTCGCGCTCGGCTTCGTCCCCGGCGAGGCGACGCCGTTCCGGTCGATCCGCAAGGTCCGTCCCGGGCATCGCCTCGTCGTCACGGCGCAGGGCGTCCGCACCGAGCGATGGCGCGAGTGGCCGGTCTTCCGCACGGAGCCGGGACCCGCCGACCTGGACGCGCTCGCGGCGGAGGCGGGGCGGAGGCTGGCGGCCTCCGTGGAGTCGATGCTCCTGTCCGACCGGCCGGTGGGCCTGCTCCTCTCGGGCGGGCTGGACTCCTCCTTGCTGACCGCCGTCCTGCCCCGCGGGATCCGCGGCGAGCTGCGCACGTACGCGATCGGGTTCGAGAACGGCGGCCTCCACGACGAGCGCGCTTTCGCCGGCCGCGTGGCGACGCACCTCGGTACCCGCCACCGCGACCTCACCGTGCCGCTCGATCCCACCCGGGAGTTCCGCGCGGTCGTGCGGATGCTCGATGAGCCGTGCGCCGACCCCGCGGCCGTCCCCGCGCACCTTGTCGCGCGCGCGGCGGCGTCCGAGGTCACGGTGCTCCTGAGCGGGACCGGCGGCGACGAGGTCTTCGGCGGGTATCGCCGCTACGCGTTGCCGTCGCTCCTGCGGCGGCTCCGCTGGCTGCCCCGCTCCTGGTCCGCGACCGCGGCGCGCACCCTCGCGGACGGAGCCCGCCACCGGGGCAGCGCCGCCGGGTTCCGCACGGAGATGCTGCGCAAGCTGCTCGAGGCCCGCGGGCGCGACGACTTCGGGCGCGCGTACCTCTCCACGCTGGAGCCGGCCGCGCCGTGGCGCTGGCGCGAGGCTCTCGCGCGCCCGCTGGACCCCGCCGCGGCGGGTCTCGCGCGGTGGACGGCGGTGGCGTCCGAGCTGCCCGAGCCCCTGACCACGGAGGTGTCGTCCGCCTTCGCCTTCGATCATCTGTACTACCTGCCCGACGACCTGCTGCTGAAGGAGGACCGCACCACGATGGGCGCCTCCGTGGAGGGACGCGTCCCGTTCCTCGACCCCGCGGTCGTCGCGTTCGGGGCCACGCTGCCCGCTTCCGCCCGCGAGGCGGGAGCGGGGAAGCGCGTGCTGCGCCGCCTCGCCGCGAGCCTGCTGCCCGCGGAGATCGCCGCGCGCCCGAAGCACGGGTTCTCCGTTCCCATCGAGGACTGGCTGCGCGGTCCGCTGCGGGAGTTCGCGCGGGACACCCTGCGGAGCAACCGCACCGGCACGTTCCGGCCGGACGTGCTCGGACGTTGGCTCGACGAGCACGACCGCGGGCGCGACCGGTCGCGCGCGCTGTGGGCCGCGTTGTGCCTCGAGACCTGGTGGGACGAGGTGGGCGGCGTGTGCGGGGACGCCTCGTGACGGCGCCGGAGCGGCCGATCCGCGTGCTGCACGTCATCACCCGCATGATCGTGGGCGGCGCGCAGGAGAACGCGCTCCTGTCCTGTGCCCTCGCGGACCCGCGCCGCTTCCCGAGCGAGCTGCTTTCGGGGCCGGAGACGGGCAGCGAGGGCGAACTCCACACGGAGACGCGCGCCCGCGGTGTATGCCACCGGATCGAGCCCTCCCTCGTACGGGCGGTGCACCCGGTGCGGGACCTCGTGGCGCTGCTGCGGCTGTGGCGGCTGTTCCGGAACGGGCGGTGGGACGTCGTGCACACGCACTCCTCCAAGGCCGGGATCCTCGGCCGCCTCGCGGCGCGCCTGGCCGGGGTGCCGCACGTGGTGCATACCGTGCACGGGTGGGGCTTCACGCCGGGGCAGTCGCGCCTCGTGTTCCACGCGTACGTGGCGCTCGAGCGCTGGTGCGCGCGCGCGTGCGACGTGCTGGTCGTGGTGGGCAACGCCGATCGCGACGAGGGGCTCGCGCGCGGGATAGGGCGCCCCGATCAGTACCGCCTCATCCGGTCGGGGATCGAGGTCGGCGCCTTCCGGGACGTCCGTGTGGAGGCGGGGGACGTCCGGCGGCGGCTGGGCGTTCCGCCGGACGCGTTCGTCGTGGGCTGCGTGGGCCGGCTCTCCGCGCAGAAGGCGCCGCTGGATCTCGTCGACGCCTTCGGCCGGCTTGCCGCGGGTCATCCGCACGCGCACCTCGTGCTGGTCGGCGACGGACCGCTGCGCGGCGCAGTGGAAGAGACGGTTGCGCGCGCCGGACTGGGCGCCCGGGTGCACCTGACCGGGCTGCGGCGCGACGTCCCGGAGCTGCTGCGGGCATTCGACGTGCTCGCGCTGTCCTCGCGATGGGAGGGTCTGCCGCGCGTGTTCCCGCAGGCCATGGCGGCGGGGCTGCCGATCGTGGCCACGCGCGTCGCGGGCGCGGCGGATGCGGTCGTGCCGGGGGAGAGCGGGTTCCTGGTGCCACCGGGGGATCCGGCCGCGCTGGCCGCCGCGCTGGAGACGCTCGCGCGCGACCCGACCCTCCTCCGCCGCCTGGGGGAGACGGGCCGTGCCCGCGTGGAGGCGTTCTCCGCCGCGAGGATGGTGCGTCAGCTCGAGGCGGTGTACGCCGCCCTCGCGGAGGGGCGGCCGGTCCCGGGCGACGACGCGACGGATGACGGCCGCCCCGGGCAGGCCGTCACGATGTCCTCCTCCAGCCACCCGTAGCGCCGGTCCAGCAGCGCCTTCGCCACCCGCCGCCCCGACGCGTCGTCGTTCGCGCGCACGCCGCGGAAGGCCGCATCCACGCGGCGCCGGGCGAGACGGGCGAAGTGGTCGGCCAGTTCCACGGGGGAGCGATCGTCCGGCGTACGCCCCACGAGCGACGCGGCGCGCGACACGGTCACGGAGATGGCGAAGAGGTCCACGCCGATCTCCACGAACCGGCTCAACGTCTCCTGCCGCCGCTCCAGCGCGGGGCCGGTGACGGCCATCGCGTGGAAGAGCGAGCGCGCGAGCCGTCGCGCGGCGCGCTGCACGAAGCGCAGGTGGCCGCGCAGCTCGGCCGGCACGCTCTCCGGGATCCCCTCGCCGAGCGGCAGCCAGCGCGTGAGGTACCACCCGGGGTAGAACGCCGCGGCGGCGCCGAGGGATTTCGCCTTCGCGCCGGCGTCCGCCTTCGGGTCCACGAGCGCCCCCGCCTTCTTCAGGTGCGGATCCAGCGCCTCGCGCGCGATGAAGAGGTGCATCACGTCCGTGGTGCCTTCCACGATCGTGTTGATGCGCGCGTCGCGGTAGATGCGCTCCACCGGGAACGGGATCTCGCCGCGCGCGGCGAGCGAGTCCTCCGTCTCGTAGCCGCGGCCGCCGCGGATCTGCAGCGTGGCGTCCGCGATCCGCACGCTCGTCTCGGACGTGAACAGCTTCGCGATGGCGGCCTCCAGGCGGATGTCGCGCCCGCCCTTCGCGGCCAGCCCGGACGCGTAGTCCGACACCGCCTCCATGGCGAACACGTGCGACGCCATCCATGCGAGGCGCACCGCCACCGACTCGTGCGCGCCCACCGGGCGACCCCACTGCACGCGCTCGCCGGCCCAGCGCCGCGAGATCTGCAGGCACTGCTTCGCCACGCCGACCGACGCGGCCGGCAGCGTGAGCCGCCCCGTGTTCAGCGTGACCAGCGCGATCTTCAGCCCGCGCCCCTCGCCGCCGAGCAGGTTCCCGCGCGGCACGCGCACGTTCGTGAAGCGGATGAGCCCGTTCGAGATCGCGCGGATGCCGAGGAAGCGGCAGCGGTGCACCAGCTCGATCCCCGGCGAGTCCATCTCCACGAGGAACGCCGAGACCTGCTTGCGCTCGCGCCCGTCCACGACCTTCGACGGCGTGCGCGCCATCACCACGAGCACCTCGGACGACAGCCCGTTCGTGCACCACAGCTTCTCGCCGTTCAGGATCCAGTGCGTCCCGTCGGCGGACGGCTCCGCGGTCGTGGCCATGGCGGCGGGGTCGGACCCCACGCCCGGCTCGGTGAGCGCGAAGCCGGAGATGGCGCCCGTGGCGAGCCGCGGCAGCCACTTCCGCTTCTGCTCCTCGGTCCCGAACAGCCGCAGCGGCTGCGGCACGCCGATGGACTGGTGCGCGGACAGCCACACCGCGGTGGACGCGCAGTGGCTGGCGACCAGCGCCACGGCGCGGTTGTAGTTGAGCTGGGAGAATCCGAGCCCGCCGTACTCCTTCGGGATCTTCATGCCGAAGGCGCCGAGGTCCACCAGCCCCTTCAGCACCGCGGGGTCGATCTTCTCCTCGCGGTCATGCTTCGCGCCGTCCACGTGCTCCACGAGGAAGCGCTCGAGCTTCGCCAGGAAGGCATCCCCGGCCGCGCGGTCCGCGGGATCCTGCTCCGGGAACGGGAAGAGGAGGCGGCCGCGGAAGTCGCCGAGAAAGAGGTCCGCGGCGAAGCTGGCGGAGGACCACTCGGCCTCGCGCGACGCCTCGGCCAGCTCGCGGGCTTCGTCCGCCGTGACGGCGGGGTCGGACTTCGGCTTGGCGGACATGGCCTACCTCGGGGAGACGGGTTCCGGGGCGCTACCCCTGCATATCGGCAGGACACGCCGGCGGTTCCAGGGTGCTATCCTCGGCGGGCCGCCGGCTGCCGCCCCCCCGGCGGGGGCGGGGCAAGGCCCGGACCGGAGGGGAGCCCCGTGGATGCGCACCTGAAGGCCGGCCGCGTGGAAGGGACCGATCGCGCCGCCGCCTACCGCGAGGTCGTCGCCCGGATCCACCTCCTCCTGGAGGACGAGACGGACCAGGTGGCCGCCATGGCCACGACCGTCTGCGAGCTGCACCACGCGTTCGCCCACTACCATTGGACCGGCTTCTACCGGGTCGTGGGGGAGGAGCTCGTGATCGGCCCGTACCAGGGCGGCCACGGGTGCCTGCGCATCGCGAAGGGCCGCGGGGTGTGCGGCACCGCGTGGGCCGAGGGCCGCACGCAACTCGTGCCGGACGTGCGGGAGTTCGCCGGCCACATTGCGTGCAGCGACACCACGCTCTCGGAGATCGTGGTCCCGGTGCTGCGCCCCGACGGCACGGTGATCGCGGTGCTGGACGTGGACTCGAACGATCTCGCCGCGTTCGACGAGGTCGACCGGGAGGCGCTGGAGTCGCTCTGCGCGGAACTCGGCGCGCGTTTCGCGGGCGGCTGACCCGCGCCGCTACCCCGCGAGCAGCTCGCGCGCGAGCCGGTTCGCCAGCGCGCCGTCCATCTCGCCCTTGTGCGCCTTCATCAAGGCGCCCATGACCTTGCCCACGTCCGAGGGC
Organism: uncultured Gemmatimonadota bacterium; assembly: GCA_964571855.1. Lineage (GTDB taxonomy): Bacteria > ARS69 > ARS69 > ARS69 > ARS69 > CAYYFX01. The sequence goes on along the minus strand of CAZNDO010000001.1, from coordinate 193,842 downwards.
CCGGCGGCGCCGGACGCGGCGATCGCCTCCTGGACCCAGCGGCGGGTGGTGGCCTCGTCGGCCAGGCTGGGCAGGTAGCCGCGGATCACCGCCAGGTCCGCCTGCTCGGCCGCCGCCTGCTCCGTCCGCCCGGCCTTCTCGAAGGCCTCGATGCTCTCCAGCCGCTGCTTCTCCAGGCGGCGGAGGAGACCCACGCAGACCTCGTCAGGCACGTCCGTGGCGTTGTCCTTCTTCATCTCGTTCAGGAAGGCGGCCCGGATGTTCCTCAGCGCCGTGAGGCGAGCCGAGTCCTTCGCCTTGAGGGCCTCCTTCATCTGCGCCGTGACGGTCTCGAAGATCCCCATGGTCCCCTCCCGCGGCCCGACGGGGCCGATCCGGGGCAGTCTACCCGGCCGGGGCCGCCTTGCCGATCCCGGCAACCCCCGCTAAGCTGCTTCCTTCGCCGGACCGGAAACGGGGGTGGCATCCCGACCGGCCGTGCCGGGCTGCGGCAGGAGGGCGGGATGCGCGTCATGGTGACCGGGGCGGCCGGGTTCCTCGGCTCGCACCTGTGCGACCGGCTGGTCGCGGAAGGTCACGAGGTGATCGGGCTCGACAACCTGATCACCGGCAACATCCGCAACATCGAGCACCTGGCGGGGAATCCCCGCTTCCAGTTCATCAAGCACGACGTCACCGAGTACATCTTCCTGTCCGGAAAACTGGACGCGCTGCTCCACTTCGCGTCCCCGGCGTCGCCCATCGACTACCTGGAACTGCCCATCCAGACGCTGAAGGTGGGCGCCATGGGCACCCACAAGGCCCTGGGGCTGGCCCGCGAGAAGGGGGCCCGGTTCCTGGTGGCGTCCTCCTCCGAGGTGTACGGGGATCCGCTGCTGCACCCCCAGAAGGAGAGCTACTGGGGGAATGTGAACCCCATCGGGCCGCGCGGCGTGTACGACGAGGCGAAGCGCTTCGGCGAGGCGCTGACCATGGCGTACCACCGGTCGCACGGCCTGGACGCGAAGATCGTCCGCATCTTCAACACGTACGGCCCGCGCATGCGCCCGCACGACGGCCGGGTGGTGCCCGCGTTCATCACGCAGGCGCTGGCCGGGCTGCCGCTGACCGTGTTCGGCGACGGGAAGCAGACGCGCTCCTTCTGCTTCGTGTCGGATCTGATCGAGGGCATCTACCGGCTGCTGCTGTCGGACCTGAACGTGCCCTGCAACGTCGGGAACCCGCACGAGATGACCATCCTGGAGTTCGCGGAGACGATCCTCAGGCTGACGGGCTCCCGGTCCGAAATCACCTACGAGCCGCTTCCGACGGACGACCCCCACGTCCGGCAACCGGACATCACGCTGGCCCGGACCGTTCTCGGCTGGGAGCCGCGGGTGCCGCTGGAAGAGGGGCTGGCGAAGACGATCGAGTACTTCCGGGAGGTCGGGTTCGGATGAGCGGTCTGCGCTATCTCGTGACGGGCGGGGCGGGGTTCATCGGGTCGCATCTCGTGGATCGCCTGATGGCAAGCGGCGGGCAGGTCACGGTGCTCGACGACCTGTCCACGGGCAATGCCGAGAACGTGCGCGGCCACCAGGGACATCCGCGCTTCCGGCTCGTCGTGGATTCCGTCCTGAACGAGAGCGTCGTGGACCGCCTCACGCGCGACGCCGACGTGGTGCTGCACCTCGCCGCCGCGGTGGGCGTGAAGTACGTGCTGGAGCACCCGCTGCACTCGCTGCGCGTCAACGTGCGCGGCACCGAGAACGTGCTCGAAGCGGCGGACAAGCACCGCTGCCGGCGCGTGGTGCTGTTCTCCACCTCCGAGATCTACGGGAAGTCCCCCGCGGTGCCGTTCCGCGAGGACGCGGACCGCCTGCTCGGCCCCACCACCGTGCACCGCTGGAGCTACTCGGTGGCGAAGGCCATCGACGAGAACCTCGCGCTCGCCTACCACGAGGAGCGCGACATGCCGGTGGTCATCGTGCGCGCGTTCAACACGTGCGGGCCGCGGCAGCGCGGCCGCTACGGCATGGTCGTGCCCGGGTTCGTGGACCAGGCCATCCGGCACGAGCCCATCACCGTGTACGGCGACGGCACGCAGACGCGCTGCTTCTGCCACGTGGACGACGTGGCCGACGCGGTGGAGGCGCTGCTCGGCTGCGAGGAGGCCGTGGGCGAGATCTTCAACGTGGGCTCCAGCGAGGAGGTGAGCATCATCCAGCTCGCCCGCCGCGTCCGGGAGATCACGGAGAGCCGCTCGGAGATCGTGCTGGTGCCGTACGCCGAGGCGTACGAGCCGGGCTTCGAGGACATGAGCCGGCGGATCCCGGACCTGCGCAAGATCCGGGAGTTCGTGGGCTACACCCCGCGCCGCACCCTGGACGACATCCTCCACGCCGTCATCGAGCACCGCCGGGAGCTGCGGGCCAGCCGCGTGGCGGATTCGGAGCGTTGACGCTGGATCCGGCCCGACCGTAGGCTCGCCTCCGTCCGGCCGCGCCGCGGCCCCCCGGAGGTGGCATCCTGACGCCGCTCGCCCTCACGTTCCTCACCGCGCTCGCCGCGGGCCTGCTCCTCACGCCGGTCTTCCGGCGCGTGGCGCTGGCCACCGGGTTCGTGGCCGTGCCGTCGGCGCGCGGCGTGCACCGCGAGCCCACCCCGTTGCTGGGCGGCGCCGCCATCTTCGTGGCGTTCCTGCTCGCGCTCGCGGCCGGCGGCGGGCTGGACGACGGGATCCCGCGCGCCCGCTCGCTGGGCTTCCTCGGCGGCGCCGCGCTCGTGTTCGCGCTCGGCGTCATCGACGACCGCCTCGTGCTCGGGTGGTTCTCCAAGCTGCTCGGACAGATCGTGGCGGCCATCCTGCTGCTGGCCTCGGACAACTCCGGCACCGTGTTCCTGCTCACGCCGTTCGGGCTGGCCATGTCGCTCCTGTGGATCGTGGGTCTGGCGAATGCCATGAACTTCCTCGACAACATGGACGGGCTCTGCGCCGGGATCGCCGCCGTGGCCGGGTTGTCGTTCGTGGTGCTGGGCGTGGTCGCCGGCGATCCGGGGACGGCGCTCTTCGCCGCCGCGCTGGCCGGCGCCGCGCTCGGGTTCCTGCGCTTCAACTTCCCGCCCGCGCGCATCTTCCTCGGCGACGGCGGCAGCCTGTTCCTCGGCTACGCGCTCGCGAGCCTCGGCGTGATGACCTCGCGCAACCTGAACTTCTCGCTGGACCTGCTCGTGCCGGTGGTGGCGCTGGCGTACCCCATCTTCGACATCACGTTCGTGAGCATCACGCGCGTGGCGCGGGGGCAGAGCCTCACGCAGGGCGGCCGGGACCACACGAGCCACCGGCTGGCCCGGATCGTGGGCACGCCGCGGGCCACCGCGTGGACGATCTACGCCATCTGCGCGGCGGCCGGGCTGCTGGCCGTGGGGCTGGAGATCCTCGCGTTCGCGCCGGCCACGCTGGTCACCGTGATCGCGCTGGGCGCGGCGCTCGCGGGCTTCGGGCTCCGCCTGTGCCGGCGTGCGCCCGTGCCGGACCCCGCCTCGGCGCCGCCGGCCGCCCTTCCTTGACCGGCTTTCGGAGCGGTTGCTACGCTCCGGGCGCATGCCTGTCGCGGGACCGCGTGGCGCGGATCCCGCCTACCGGAGAGGGTTCATGAAGAAGGCCGGGAGCGCGCGCGTCGGAAGCCGGGGGACCCCGCTGTGTCGGGCCCAGACCGGGGTGGTGGTGGAGCGGCTGCGGGAGCGGCATCCGGGCGTCACGTTCGAGATCGTGGACCTGCCGGGCGGGGCGAACGGCGACGCGGTGTTCGATGCCGTGGCGGCGGGCATGTGCGAACTGCACGTGCGCGCCGCGGCGGAGCTGCCGGTGGACCTGCCCGAAGGCGTGGTGCTCGCCGCGTGCACCGAGCGCACGGATCCGTACGACGTGCTCGTGACGCGCGACGGCGCGCTGCTGGAGGAGCTGCCCGCGGGCGCCGTGCTCGGCGTGGCGTCCGCGCGCGTGAAGGTGCAGATCGCGGCGTTCCGCGGCGACCTGGACGTTCGCGTGCTCGCCGGCACCGCCGTGGAGATGGGCGAGGCGCTCGAGCGCGGCGACATCTCCGGCTTCGTGGCGGCGGCGCAGGACGTGGAGACGCTCGGCTGGCAGGGCTCCGTCTCGGAGGTGTTCACGCCGGATGTCGTGCTGCCCGCCGCCGGCCAGGGCTCCTTCGCCATCCTCGCGCGCGAGGAGGACGCGGAAGCGGTGAGCCTGGCCAAGGCGCTGGACCACGGCGTGACCCACCGCGTCGTGGACGCCGAGCGCGCCTTCCTCCGCGAACTGCGCGTGGCCCCCGAGCATCCGGTGGCCGTGCACGGCCGCTTCGACGCGGCGGAACTCGTGCTCGAAGGCCTGCTCGCGGACGAAGTCTCCGGCGCCGTGCTCCGCGACGACCTCGACGGCACGCCGGAGGAAGGCGCGGACCTCGGCGTGCGCCTGGCCAAGCTCGTGCTCGCGGACGGCGCCCGGGACTACCTCGCCGGCTACCGCTGATGCGAGCGGCGTCCACCTCGACGCGGTCGTAGCGCATCATGCCCGGGCGGCTCCCCACCTCCGCCGCGTTCGTCCGGAACTTCCTGTTCGTCGGCATGGTCACGCTGTCCATCGCGTCGCTGCTGTACTCCAGCCGGCTCGCGTCGCGGCTCGAGCGGCAGACGATCACGTTCACCGACCTGTTCGCGCGCTTCGCCGCCGTGTCCACGCTGCCGGCGTCGCAGGACGAGGAGGCGCAGCGCGTCTTCCGCGGGTTCCTGGATCGCGTCACGTTCCCCATCATCGTCACCGACCAGCGCGGCGTGCCGCTCACGTGCAAGGGGACCGACGTGTCGTCGGAAGCCATCACCTACGACCTCTTCCTGACGACCGATCCCGCGAACCCGCCGCCCGGTCCGATGGACGCGCTGCTGCGCCAGACCTGGGAGATGGACCGGGAACGCACGCCCATTCCCATCGTGCGGCCCGAGACCGGCGAGTTGTTCGGGCACATCCACTACGGGGAGTCGCGACTGTCCGCGCAGCTGCGGCTCATGCCGTACCTGCAGATCCTGGCGGCGGGCGCGCTCGTGGGGTTCGGGTACCTCGGGGTGCGGTCGGTGCGCTCGTCCGAGAAGCGCTCCATCTGGGTGGGCATGGCCAAGGAGACGGCGCACCAGCTCGGCACGCCGATCTCGTCGCTCATGGGCTGGGTGGACCTGCTGGAGGCGGACACGGAGCCCGGCGACGAGAGCCGCCGGTCCACGCTCCGGGAGATGCGGGCGGACATCACGCGGCTGGAGCGCATCGCCACGCGGTTCGAACGCGTGGGCTCCGTGCCGCAGCTCGCGCCGCTGGACGTGAACTCGGTGGTGGTCGAGGTGGCCGCGTACCTGCGACGGCGGCTCCCCAGCAAGGGCCGGAAGGTGGAGATCCTGGAGCAGCTCGAGGACGGGCTGCCGCCCGTCTGGACCGAGCGCGAGCTGCTGGCCTGGACCGTGGAGAACCTGCTGAAGAACGCCGCGGACGCCATCCTGAAGGGGAAGGTGGGCAGCCGCATCGCGGTGCGAACCACCCGCGGCAACCCGGACGGCGTGCGCGTGGTGGTGGAGGACGACGGCCCGGGGATCCCCGAGTCCATCCAGAACCGCATCTTCGAGCCGGGCTTCTCCACGAAGCCGCGCGGCTGGGGGCTGGGGCTGGCCCTGGCCCGGCGGATCGTGGAGGACTACCACGGCGGGCGGCTGCGTCTGTTGCGGAGCACGCCCGGCGTTCGTACCGTATTCGCCGTCGACCTCCCCGAGGGCGGCCCCAAGGGCCCGCGGAAGCGACCCGTTTGACCCCGGCCGCATCCGGCCGGGCGCCCCGTCCCCCGCGCCGGCCGCGCCGGCCGGCGCACCCTGCGGAGAACCGATGAACGACGACCGCAAGCGCATCCTCTGGGCGGACGACGAGATCGACCACCTGCGCCCGCACATGCGCTTCCTGGAGGACCGCGGGTTCCGCGTGGACGGGGTGACCAACGGGGAGGACGCCATCGCGATGGTGGCGGACGCGTCGAACCGCTTCGACCTGGTGATCCTGGACGAGATGATGCCGGGGATCGACGGCCTGGCCACGCTGCAGGGCATCAAGGAGAAGAGCCCGTACCTGCCGGTCATCATGGTCACGAAGTCCGAGGACGAGACCCTGGTGGACGCGGCCATCCGCAAGGACATCCAGAACTACCTGGTGAAGCCGGTGAACCCGCTGCAGGTGTACACGGCCGCGAAGCAGCTCCTGGAGGGGAACCGGCTGCGCGAGTCCGGCGCCATGCGGGACTACGTGGACGAGTTCACCGTGCTGCGGAACCTGCGCGGCCCGGGGTCCACGCCGGACGACTGGATCGACATCCACCGGCGTCTCGCGGAGTGGGACGTTCGCCTGGACAGCCACCGGGACGCGGGGCTCCTGCAGACGCACGAGGACGCGAAGGCGGAGGCGAACAACGAGTTCGCGCGCTTCGTCACGGCGAACTACCGGAAGTGGGTGCAGGGACCGCGCGAGGCGCGGCCGGTGATGTCGCCGGACATCGTGGAGCGGCACGTGGCGCCGGCGCTGCGGCAGAAGCGCAAGGTGTACTTCATCATCGTGGACTGCCTGCGCCTGGACCAGTGGCTCGCCATCGAGGCGCTGCTGGAGTCGTACTTCGACGTCCGCCGCGAGCTGTACTGGTCCATCCTGCCCACGGCCACGTCCTTCTCGCGCAACTCCATCTTCGCCGGGCTGTTCCCGCTGCAGATCGCGAGGAAGCACCCGCAGTACTGGAGCATGCCGGGGGACGACGACACGAGCCTGAACCGGTTCGAGCGGCAGCTGCTGGACGCGCAGCTCGACCGGCTCGGGATCCAGCTCAACCCGACCACGAAGTACATCAAGATCTTCAACGAGGAGGAGGCGGCGGCGGTGAAGAAGGACATCGCCAGCCTCTACTCGCTGCCGCTCGTGGCCATGGTGTTCAACTTCATCGACATCCTCTCGCACGGGCGCAGCGAGTCCGAGATCCTGCGCGAGATCGCGCCGGACGAGGCCGCGTTCCGCGCGCTCACCACGGCGTGGTTCAAGCACTCGTCGCTGTTCGACATCCTCAAGGCCATCTCGCGGCAGGACGCCACGGTGGTGCTCACCACGGATCACGGCTCCGTGCTGGGCCGGAAGTCCACGATGGCGTACGGCAACCGGGACACGTCCACGAACCTGCGCTTCAAGATCGGGACGAACCTGGGCTGCGACGAGAAGCACGCGCTGCACGTGAAGAAGCCGGAGGATTACCAGCTGCCCGCGCCGGGACTGAACACGAACTACATCCTGGCGAAGGAGAACTACTACTTCGTGTACCCCACGAAGTTCCACGAGTACGAGCGGCAGTACCGCGGCAGCTTCCAGCACGGCGGCATCTCGCTGGAGGAGATGATCCTCCCGTGCGCGGTGCTCACGCCCCGGCGATGAGCGCCCGCACCCTCTCCGTGACCACGACCTCGGCGGGGGAGACGCGCGCCGTCGGCGCGGCGTTCGCGCGCTCCCTGCCCGCGGGGAGCGTGGTGTCGGTGGAAGGCCCGCTCGGCGCGGGGAAGACCGAGTTCGTGCGCGGGTTCTGCGCGGCGCTCGGCGTGGTGGACGCCGTGACCAGCCCGTCCTACACGCTCGTGAACGAGTACGAGACGGACACCGGGCGGCGCATCCTGCACCTGGACGCGTTCCGGCTGGCCGGCGCGGCGGAGCTGTCGGACCTGGACTGGGAAGGGCGGCGCGATCCGCGCGGCTGGGTGCTCGTGGAGTGGGGCGAGCGCGCGTCCGAGGCGCTGCCGCCGGACCACGTGCACGTGCGACTGACCCCGGATCCCTCCGGGGACGACGTGCGCCGGATCGCCTTCACGCTGCCCGACGCGGTCGCCCGCGCGGTCGCCGGGCTCGGCGCGGTCGAGGAGGGCGGGGCGTGAGGATCGTCGCGGTGGAGACGGCCACGCTCGCGGGAAGCGTGGCGCTGCTGGAGGGCGAGCACGTCCACGAGCGGGATTTCGAGCCGCGCGGCGAGGGCGCGGTCGGGGCGCTGGCGCGGCTGTTCGCGGAGTTCGGGGTGCGGCCGGCGGAGCTCGATGCGCTCGCCGTGTCCGTCGGCCCGGGGTCCTTCACGGGCATCCGCGTGGGCGTGGCGGCAGTGCAGGCGCTGTGCCACGCCACGGCGGTCCGGGCCGTCCCGGTGGGGACGCTCGAAGGGTTGGCCGAGTGCGGCCGGGAGTCGGACTGGGGGCTCCCCGGCACGCTCCTCCTGCCCTCGGTGGACGCCCGTCGCGGCGAGGTTTACGCTGCCCTGTACCGCGCCGGGGCGCCGGGGAAGGCGCCGGAACTCCTCTGGGGTCCCGAGGCCATCTCCTGCGCGGCCCTGGCGGAGCGGCTGGGCGGGATGCCGGCGCCGGACGCCGGCGCCGAGGGGCTCCTCCTGGGCGACGGCGCGGTGCTGCTGGCGCCGTCCTTCGCCACGGGGTGGGCGCGGCCCGCGCCGCTCGGCCGCACGCGGGCGGCGGCCGTGGCGCGGGTGGCGGCGCGAAAGCTCGCCGCGGGGGAATCGGTGGAGCCGGCCAGTCTCGTTCCCGTCTACCTCAGGAAGCCCGATGCCGAGACCCGCCATGAGAGACGCGCTTCCGCCGGCTGAGCCGGCGAGGTCCCGGCCCTCCCGCGCGTCCGCGCCCGCCTCCGTCCCCGCGCCGGCCGGCGAGCGCGCCCTGCTCCCGATGCGTCTCGACGACGTCGCCGACGTGGCCGCGCTCGAGCGCGAGTGCTTCCCGGATCCGTGGTCGCCGGACTCGTTCCTGGCCGAGGTGGAGCGCCGCCCCGACGTGGGCTGGCCCGTCGTCGTGCGCGAGGGCGCCGGGCTCATCGGCTACGCCGTGGTGTGGTTCATCGTGGACGAGATCCACATCGGGAACATCGCGGTGAGCCCGCGGCACCAGGGCAAGGGCGTGGGCCGCTGGCTCCTGGAGCGGATCCTCGCGGAGGGCCGCCGGCGCGGAATGGTCTTCGCCACGCTCGAGGTCCGCCCGTCGAACCGCGCCGCGCTGTGCCTGTACGAGCGCTTCGGCTTCCGGAAGATCGCCGTTCGCCGCCGCTACTACCGCAACAACGACGAGGACGCGTGGGTCCTCGCCATCGCGCTGGATCCCTGCGCGGAGGACCGCCTTGGTTGACGCGGCCGTGCTGCTCGCGAACGACACGGCGGTGGATTTCCTGGCCGCGCGGGGCCTCGCCGGCCCGAAGGTGGGGCTCATCCTCGGGTCGGGCTGGGGCGGCTTCGTCGCGCGCACGCACGAGATCGCCGCGTGCCCCTTCGCGGAGATCCCCGGCTTCGGCCACAGCACGGTGGCCGGCCATGCCGGGCGCCTCGTGCGCGGCCGCTCCGGTGCGCACGAGTACCTCGCGATGCAGGGGCGCATGCACCACTACGAGGGGCACGGCCTCGCGCGCATCGGTTCCGCGGTGGCGGTGATGCGCGGGCTGGGCGTGCGGGAACTCGTGGTGACGAACGCCGCCGGCGCCGTGAACCCCGCGTACCGCGTGGGCGACGTGGTGCTGCTGCACGACTTCGTGAACTTCATGCTGCACAGCCCGCTGCGCGGCGCCGCGGGCGCGCTGCGCCGCCCGGTGGGCCCGTCGGCGCGGCTCGTGGCGGAGATCGAGGCCGCGGCCGAGGCGAAAGGCTTCCCGCTGCGCAAGGGCGTGCTGTTCTCGTCGAAGGGGCCGGCGTACGAGACGCCGGCGGAGGTGCGCATGGCGCGGCTGCTGGGCGCGGACGTGGTGAGCATGTCCACCGCGCCCGAGCTGATCGCGGCCGGCGGGCTGGGGATGGAGGCGGTGGCGTTCTCCTGCGTGACGAACATGGCGCCCGGCGTCGTGCCGGGCCGCTCCGTGGACCACGAAGAGGTCATCGAGGTGACGAAGGCGCGCGAGGGGCACCTGACGGAGCTGCTCGCGCTCGTGCTGGACCGCCTCGAGAGCGCGCGCGGGAGCGAAGCCGACGTGCGAAAGGAATGAGGGCATGACCTGGTTCCGCCGCGGCAAGAAGGGCATCAAGGCGCAGCCGGACCGCAAGGAGGTCCCCAGCGGCGTCTGGCTCAAGTGCGACGAGTGCGGGGAGATCCTGTACAAGCCGGAGCTGGAGAAGAGCTGCTGGGTGTGCGCGAAGTGCAACTTCCACTTCCGCATCGGCAGCCGGCAGTACCTGGACCTCCTGCTGGACGAGGGGAGCTTCGTGGAGGAGGACGCGCATCTCGCGCCCTCCGATCCGCTCGGCTTCAAGGACTCGAAGCGCTATCCGGAGCGCTCCGCGGACGCCCAGCGCAAGACCGGGCTGAAGGACGCCATCCGCGCCGGGCGCGCCACGATCAAGGGCATCCCCGTGTCCATTGCCGTGCTGGACTTCGGCTTCATGGGCGGCAGCATGGGCTCGGTGGTGGGCGAGCGCATCGCGCGCGTCACCGAGCGCGCCATCGAGGCGCGGCGCGGGCTGATCACCCTGTCCAGCTCCGGCGGCGCGCGCATGCAGGAAGGCATCTTCTCGCTCATGCAGATGGCGAAGACCTCCGCCGCGCTCGCGCGGCTGGCGGACGCGGGCCTGCCGCACGTGTCGATCCTCACGCATCCCACCACGGGCGGCGTCACCGCCAGCTTCGCCTCGCTCGGGGACGTGATCCTCGCGGAGCCGAAGGCGCTCATCGGCTTCGCGGGCCCGCGCGTCATCCGCGAGACCATCAACCAGGAGCTGCCGCAGGGATTCCAGCGCGCGGAGTTCCTGCTGCAGCACGGCTTCGTGGATCGCGTGGTGCCGCGACGCGAGCTGCGGGAGACGCTGGCGCAGGTCCTCGCGTTCTTCGGGGACGCGGAGATGCCCCTCGCGCCGAAGCGCCGCAAGGGCGACTGATGCCGGACCTCTTCGCGCGGCTCGCCCGGCTGCGCAACCAGAACGTGGAGCTCGGGCTCTGGCAGGTCACGCGCCTGCTGGACCGGCTGGACCACCCGGAGCGGGACTACCCCGCGGTGCACGTGGCGGGCACGAACGGGAAGGGCTCCGTGTGCGCCATGGTGGCGGCGGCGCTGCAGCACGCGGGGTACCGCGTGGGGCTGCTGACCTCGCCGCACCTGGTGGGCTTCGCGGAGCGCATCCGCGTGGACGGCGCGCCGATCCGCGAGGAGGATGCCGCGCCCATCCTGGAGAAGCTGGAGGTGGCGGCCGCGGCCGGCACGCCGAACGCGGCGGCGGCGGCGGCCACCGCACCGGCCGATGCGCTGGGGCCCTGGGGCGCGTCCTTCTTCGAGGTGTCCACCGCGCTCGCGCTGGAGCACTTCCGCCGCGAGGGCGTGGACGTGGCCGTGCTGGAGGTGGGGCTCGGCGGGCGGCTGGACGCCACGAACGTCTGCTGTCCGGCGGTGACCGCGATCACCACGATCGACCTGGACCACACCGAGACGCTGGGGAAGGACCGCGCCACGATCGCGGCCGAGAAGGCCGGGATCGTGAAGCCGCTCGTGCCGCTCGTGCGCGGGCGCATGGCGGAGGAGGCGGCGGACGTGATCGCGGGCATCGCCGCCCGCCGCGGCGCCCCGCTGCACGACGCCGCCGACATCCGGGTCCGGGTCCTCTCGTCCGGCTGGGACGGGCTGGAGGTGGCCCTGGCCCTGCCCGGGGAGCGGGAGCGCGGGATCCGGCTGCCGTTGCCCGGCGCCCACCAGGTGGACAACCTGGCGGTGGCGGCCCTGGCCGCCCGCCTCTTCGACCCCCGCCCCGAGTCCGCCGACCGCCTGTGCGAGGGGTTCGAGCGCACGTTCTGGCCGGGACGGCTGAGCCGGGTGGAAGGAAACCCCGTCCGCGTCTACGATGTGGCCCACAACGCCGCGGGCGTGGACGCGCTGGTCCGGTCGCTGGACGAGCTGGGCGTGCCGGAGGGGTCGGTCCTCGTGATCGGCGTCCTCGCGGACAAGGATCTGTCCGGGATGGCGCCGAAGCTCGCGCGGAAGTTCCGCCGCGCGGTCACGCTCACGCCGCCGCACCCGCTGCGGGCGCGCCCCGCGGAGGAGACGGCCGCGGCCCTGCGGGCGGCGGGCATGGACGTCGTGGCGGTGCCGGACCCGGCGGGCGCCTGCGCGGAGGCGGCGCGCCGCCTGGACGGCGGCTGGGTCTTCGTCACGGGGTCCCTGTTCACGGTGGGCGCCGCGATGGAGGCCTTCGGCGATCCGGCCGACCGGCCGCGTCGCCCGCGGAACCAGACCGCGCCCGCGGGGTGACTCCCGCGCCGGGTGCTTGGGGAAGAGGACATGGCCGAGGTCGTGCTGGATCGCGTGTGGAAGATCTACCCCGGCGACGTGGCCGCCGTGAAGGACGTGAGTGTCACCATTCCGCACGGCGAGTTCATGGTCGTGGTGGGACCGTCCGGATGCGGCAAGTCCACGACCCTGCGCATGGTGGCCGGCCTGGAGGAGGTGTCCAAGGGCACCATCTCCATCGACGGCCGCGTCGTGAACGACGTGGCGCCGAAGGACCGCGACATCGCCATGGTGTTCCAGAACTACGCGCTGTACCCGCACATGAGCGTGTACGACAACATGGCCTTCGGGCTCAGGATGCGGAAGATGCCGAGGCCGGAGATCGACAAGCGGGTGCGCGAGGCCGCGGAGATCCTGGAGCTCACCCAGTACCTGCCGCGCAAGCCGAAGGCGCTGTCCGGCGGGCAGCGGCAGCGCGTGGCGGTGGGCCGCGCCATCGTGCGGCACCCGAAGGTGTTCCTGTTCGACGAGCCGCTGTCCAACCTGGACGCGAAGCTGCGCGTGCAGATGCGCACGGAGATCTCCCGGCTGCACCGCCAGCTCGGCGCCACGATGATCTACGTGACGCACGACCAGGTGGAGGCCATGACCATGGGCACGCGCATCACGCTGCTCAAGGACGGCGTCGTGCAGCAGATCGACGCGCCGCTGTCGCTGTACCAGCGGCCGGCGAACCGCTTCGTGGGCGAGTTCATCGGAAGCCCCGCGATGAACGTGTTCGAGGGCACGTTCCGCCCGGACGGCAGCGGCTACCGCTTCGAGGACGGCATCCTCGCCCTGCACCTGCCGGACGTGCCCGGCGGGGACGCGTTCCCGGACCGCGTGGCGATGGGCGTGCGCCCCGAGAGCCTGCGCCGCGCGGAGGACCTGCCGGACGTGCGCGGCACCCTGGACCTGGACGTGGACCTCGTGGAGCCGCTGGGCAGCGAGATCTACGTGCACGGCAACGTCGGATCGAAGCGCGTGGTGGCGCGGCTCGGCCCCGAGCGCCCGGTGGAGCCCGGCATGAAGCTCCGCCTCGCGCCGGACGTGGCGCACGTGCACTTCTTCGACGCGGCCTCCGGTGTCGCCCTGCGCCCCTCCGCCCACACCGTTGCGGGCTGACCGGCGCCACGCGCGCCTCCTTCCCGCGCTCCTGACGTTCGCGGTCCTCGCCGCCGCCCCCCCGGGGGCGGTGCGCGCGCAGGCGCCGGCGACCGCTCCGCCCGCGGACGCGCCGCGCGAGCCGTGGGACATCGCGGCGAACACGTCGCACGTGCGGCGGTCCGCCGACGGCGGGCGCGTGCTCATGTTCGAGGGCGACGTGGTGATCACGCACGGCGAGCTCACCACCACCTCGGACCACGCGGAGTACCTGGAGGACCTGCGCCGCGCGCTGCTCACCGGCCACGTGGTCATGACGCAGGACTCCACGACCGTGCGCGCGCCGGTCTGCTACTACGACCGGGACACGCGCATCGCGCAGTTCCCGAGCGGGCTGGTGATCGAGCGCCCGTCCGGGATGGCGGTGGCCGACGCGGGCACGTGGCGGCGCGACGAGCGGAAGTTCCAGCTGCGCGGCCGCGTCGCGGCGGCGGACACCTCCGGCACGCTGGACGCGGACGCCGTCACCTTCGACGAGACCACGGACACGTTCTGGGCCGCGGGGAACGCGCGCCTCGTGGACGACGTGTCCGGCGTGATCGTGGAGGGGCCGTCCCTGCGGTACGAGCGCGCGCGGTCCGAGGCCACCGCGGTCGAGCGACCCGCCGCGACGTTCGAGGAGGAGGACGAGCCGGTGCGCGTGGAGGCGGACGAGATGCGCTACGACCCGCGCACCGACCGCGGCACCGCCGTGGGCGACGTGGTGATGCGTCGCGGCTCCATGACGGCCACCGGCGGCGCGGCGCGCTTCGACCGCGTGCGCAACAGCGCGGTGCTGGAAGGCGCGCCGAAGATCGTGGACGGCGCCACCGAGATCACCGGCGACTCCATCGAGATGATCACGCGCGGCAGCGGCCGGCGGACCGTGCGGGTGACGGGGTCGGCGCGGGTCGTGCACCGGTTCGCGGAGGAGCGCGAGCGCCCGGTGGAGGCCGGCGCGCCGGTGGACGGCGAGGCCCTGGAGGAGGCGGTGGGATCCGCGCGCGACTCCGTGGAGGCGCGGGCCGCCGCGGTGGCGGCGGCGCCCGACGGCGCGGCCGCGCCCGGCGCGCGGCCGGCGGAGCCGGACACGACCGCGCCCACCGCGGAGGCGCTCTTCGAAGCGGCGGCCGACTCCGCCGCGGCGGGCGCGGACCTCGCCGGCGTGCTCCCCGGCCCCGCCGCGGCCGGCGCGGACTCGCTGGCCGCCCTGTCCGACTCGGCCGCCGCCGTGGCGGACTCCCTGGCGGCGCTCCCGCCCTGGCTCAAGACGCCGAGCGAGCAGCTCCCGCGGCAGAACCTGCTCTTCGGCGATCGCATCACGATCGAGGTGGTGGACGACGAGCTCGAGACCGTGGAGGTGGTGGGGCACGGTCGCAGCAAGTTCTTCCCCAACGAGGCGGAGGGCGACCTCACCGAGTGGAACGACGTGGTGGGCGACACGCTGCACGTGTGGTTCTCGGCCTCCGAGCTGGACAGCGTGACCGTGCTCGGCCACGGCACGGGCGAGTACCGGCTCCCCGCCGGCGAGGACGAGGGCGCCGGCGAGGACGTGCTCAAGGAGAAAGGGAAGCTGGTGGAGTACCAGGCGCCGGTGATCCGCTACGACCGGCGCCACGAGACGATGCACCTCTCGAAGGGGGCGGAGGTGCGCTACAAGGACATGCAGCTCCGCTCGGGCACGATCGACTTCGACGCGCGCGAGGAGGTGATGGACGCGGGCGGGGATCCGTCCCCCGTGCTCGTGGACTCGGGCGACGAGATCCTCGGCGCGCGCATGCGCTACCACCTTCCCACCGGGAAGGGGGAGATCGTCACCGGCCGCACCCGGTTCGAGAACGCTTTCTACCAGGGCACCGACATCTGGAAGATCGGCGACGACGCCCTGGCCGTGGAGAACGCGACGTACACCACGTGCGACCTGGAGTCGCCGCACTTCCACTTCTCCAGCAAGCACATGAAGATCTACCTGGACGACAAGGTCGTGGCGAAGCCGGTCGTGCTGCGCATCCGGCAGATCCCGGTCTTCGCGCTGCCGTTCTACATCGCGTCCCTGAAGAAGGACCGGCACTCCGGCCTGCTGCTGCCGAACCTCGAGCTGGGCGTGGACGACAACCGCGGCCGGTTCATCCGGAACCTGGGCTACTACTGGGCGCCGAACGACTACTTCGACGCCACCACCAGCTTCGACTTCTACCCCTCCCAGGACCGGATCGTGTCGTACCTCAGCGCGCGGTACAACCTGCGCTACCGGTTCGACGGCCGCGTCACGCTCAAGTACAACCGCGACGTGCCGCGCGGGAAGAAGGACACGGTGGTGGAGGCGACCCACCGGCAGACGATCTCGCCCACGGCGGACCTGTCGGGGGACGCGCGCTTCTTCTCGTCCGCGTCGATCTACCAGGACATCGACGACGACCAGCGTCTGGACCGCGACATCCGCTCCAACCTCACGCTGACGAAGCGCTTCCCGGGCTCCAACCGGTCGCTGCGGGTCAGCCTGGAACGCCAGCAGAACCTGGACGAGGACACGTTCTCGGAGCAGCTCCCGGGGATCTTCTTCTCGTCGCCCAGCCGGCCGCTGAGGGCGCGGGCGTCGGGCACGGCGTCCGCGTCGGGCGCCGCGGATCCGGGGCTCGCGGACGGGCTGCTGGCGGACCTGTACTGGAACGCGGACACCCGCGGCGTGCGCACGCGATCGCGCTCCTCGGCCGGCGGGGAAGAGGAGCACACCGGAGCGCAGACGAACCTGGGGCTGCGCATGACGAGGAACGTGGTCTCGTACCTGCGGCTGTCGCCCTCGATCGACGGCGAGGCCACGTGGATCGACGAGGACCGTCGCGGGGACGCGAACGCGTTCCGGGCCACGTACCGCACGGCGGTGTCCACCAGCACCACGCTGTACGGCACGTTCCTGCGGCCGATGGGGCCGGTGCAGGGGTTCCGGCACCTCGTGGAGCCGGGGGCGTCGTGGAGCTGGGCGCCGGAGTTCCGGGAGTACTTCTACGTGGATCCGGACGACACGACGCGCACCCTGCGCGACCGCTTCTTCTCGTTCGGGGGCATCGGCGGGTCGCCGCGGAAGCAGAGCTCCATGAGCTTCTCGCTCCGGAACCTCGTGCAGACGAAGATCGCGCGCGGCGAGGGGCAGGAGGACCTGCGGCTGGACCTCTTCACGCTGCGCAACGGGATCAGCTACGACCTGCTCGCGGACGAGAACGGGCGCAAGCCGCTGTCGGGGCTCAGCAGCTCGCTCAACATCCTGTCGTCGCTGCCGGTGAACCAGAGCTGGACGGTGTCGCATGATCCCTACACGTGGGACCTGCTGGGCTCGTCCGTGACCACGCGGGCGCGCGTGTCGTCGCGCAGCTTCGGCGGCGGCGGGGGCGCGGCGCCGGACGCCCCGCAGCCGGAGCCGCTGGACGGCGGCGCGGGGGCGGGCCTCGGCCCGGACCTGGGCGATGCGGCCACGGTCTCCGCGGCGCGCGGCGGGCGCGCCGGCCAGTGGGCGTTCGACGTGAGCCACACCGCACAGCGCGGCGCCAGCGGGTCGTCGTCCTCGTCCGTCGTGTTCAACTCCTCGTGGTCGCCCACCGCGAACTGGGGCCTCACGTTCAACACGCAGTACGACCTCACGAACGGCGACAACACCGCGCAGAGCTGGTCGGTGCGGCGCCAGATCCACTGCTGGGAAGTGAGCTTCGACCGCCGCTACCTCGGCAGCGAGTGGCAGTACTACCTGCGGATCAACATCATCGATCTGCCCGACATCAAAGCGGAGCGGGGCGATGCCTTCCGCGGACGCGTGGGTTCGGGCACGGGGCTGGACGGCCTGTTCTAGGACGGGCGGCCGGCGGGTGGGCGACGTCGGTGGTCGCTTGGCCACGCCCCGTCGTCGGGCCGGATGGGTCGGGCGCCCCGGTACCCCTCTCGCGGGCCTCTGCGCGTGAGCGCACCGCGCCCTTCGGGCGCGTGGCGCGCATGCTCGAACGCCCGCGAGTGGGGCACCGGGGCGCCCGACCCGTCCGGTCCGACGACGGGGCGTGGCCGGGCGATCGCCCGGGGTCGCCCACCCGCCGGCCGCCCGTCCCGGAACAGGCCGTCCAGCCCCGTGGCCGGTGGCTCAAGGGGGGTTGGGGGGTGGTCGAAACTCTGCCCATGGATGGGCCGGCGGGGGTCGGCTTTGTGGAGTTGGGGCTCCGGTGGGGGCCGTTTGCCTTCGGGCGGAGGATGGCATCTTGGGCATCGACATCGACACGCTGCTGCGCGGGATGGTGCAGTTCGACGCCAGTGATCTGCACCTGAAGGTGGGGAGCCCGCCGGGGTATCGGATCGCGGGGCACATCCAGCCGCTCAAGAACATCGAGAAGCTGAAGCCGGCCGACACGCTCGCGCTCGCGCAACAGGCGCTGGGCGAGGAAGGGTTCGTGGAGTTCGACCGGACCGGGGACTACGACTGCGCGTACAGCATCCCGGGCGTGGCGCGGTTCCGGCTGAACGCCATGAAGCAGCGCGGGTCCGTGTCCATGGTGTTCCGGAAGATCCCCGTGGACATCCCCACGATGGAGTCGCTCAAGCTGCCCGAGGTGTGCCGCACGCTCGCGATGAAGCCGCGCGGGCTCGTGCTCGTCACCGGGCCCACGGGCTCGGGGAAATCCACCACGCTGGCGGCCATGATCGACTACCGCAACTCGAACGAGCGCGGCCACATCCTCACCATGGAGGATCCGGTCGAGTTCGTGCACCACGACAAGCTCAGCTTCGTGAACCAGCGCGAGATCGGCAGCGACACGGAGACGTTCGCGTCGGCGCTGAAGCGGGCGCTGCGGCAGGACCCGGACGTCATCCTCGTGGGCGAGATGCGGGACCTGGAGACGATCTCCCTCGGGATCACCGCGGCGGAGACCGGGCACCTCGTGTTCGGCACGCTGCACACCACCGGCGCCGCGCAGACCGTGGACCGCATCATCGACGTCTTCCCGCCGGACCAGCAGCAGCAGGTGCGCGTGCAGCTTGCCGAGACGCTGCAGGGCGTGATCTCGCAGGTTCTGATCCCGAAGGTGGGCGGCGGGCGCGTGGCCGCGCACGAGATCCTCATCGCCACGGACGCCCTGAAGGCGTGCATCCGCGAGGGCAAGACGTCGCAGATGCAGAACATCCTGCAGACCGGCTCCAAGCTGGGCATGCAGCTCCTGGACAACTGCCTCGTGGAGCTGGTGAAGAAGGGCGTGATCACCGGGGACGACGCCGTGGCGAAGGCACACCACCAGGACGTGGTGAAGCGCGCGCTCGGCGAGCGGGCGGCCGTGCCCGCGGGGGCGGCGGCGGGGGCGCGGTAGCTACCTCGCGAGGCGCAGGATCTTGAGCGACCGCACGGCGTCGCCCGTGAGGATTCGCGCGAAGTAGATGCCGGCCGGGGCCTCGCGTCCCTCCGCGTTGCGCCCGTCCCAGGTCACCCGATGGCCGCCGGCGCTCCGCGACTCGTCCAGCACGATCCGCACGAGTCGGCCGCCGACATCGTAGATCCGCACGCCGGCGCGCCCGTCCCGTGACAGCGCGAACGACACGTCGATGCTCGTGGCGAACGGATTGGGGAACACGCGCGGCCCCGGCGCGGCGACCGCCTCCTCGGGGGCGCCCGCGGGGAGGCCGGGTTCCGCGATCGCGACCGGGCTGCAGGTCTGCCGGCCCTTGCGGCACGGTGCCGAACCGTCGGAGGCGAATCCCGTGACACCGGGTGCGCGGGAGTAGAACGGCCGCACCAAGTCGCAGTCCACTGCGCCCACGATCGCGAACTCCTCGGTCCCGCTTCCCCCCGCCGAGCCGAGGCAAAGCCGCCCGCCCCCGGGCGGCTCCGCGACGTGGAAGACGCCCAGCAGGAGATCCACGTCGTCGCCGCGTGGGCAGTCCGGCACGGCGAGCAGGAGGTCCGTGGCCGTCCCCGCGTTCAGCACGCCGTTGAGGGGCTCGAATCCGAGAACGGGCATCGTCCCCGTCATCCCGGCCTCCATCGCCGAGAGGCCGTTGCCGGCACAGGTCAGCCACAGGTAGAGCGGCCGGACGCCGCCCGTCGCGGGCGCCCGGTTCGCATGCGGGTCGGTGGCGCTCCCGCTGAGCGAGAACTCGAAGGGGATCAGCTCGAAGCGCGCCAGCTCGGAAACGGGGCCCAGCATCGTCACCGTCGCGGGGTTCGCTGCACCGGTGTACGAGCCCGCGCCGCTGCCGGTCCAGGAGTGGAGGAATCTCCCCGGAAGAGGGGTCGCGTCGATCGTGACGACGGATCCGGCCAGGTGCCACGCGGTCCCGGGCGACACCGTGCCGCTGCCGATCACGGGCATCGCCAGCTCGTACTCGGTGCGGTATCGCGCCGTGAACGTGCCCGACGCACGCGGCGCGATCAGCACGTGGGCCGCCTCGCCGCCGTCGCTCCAGTCGAGGAAGGTCACGCGCGCCCCCGGCGCGGTGCCGATCGCGGTCGCCGCGACGACCTCGTGCTCCGAATACTGGTCCCACGTCCGGACCACGGGAGTCGTCACGCCGACGCCGTCCAGCAGGAACGGCAAGCCCGGCGGCTCCGAGGTCACGGTGTAGGAGAGCGGCACGACCGGACCGCATCCGTGCCCGAGGGCACCAACCAGTTCGGGGCACATGCCACCGGGAAGGCACGGGGATGCGGAGTCCAGCCGGAAGTCCGCGGTGATGTCGCAGAAGAGCGGGTCGTCGTACATGGCGAAGACGCCGGTCCAGGTCGAGAAACTCCATGCGATCTGAATCCCGTCGTTCATCGCGATGATGGAGCGGTCCACGAGAACGGTGGAGCGGCGTACCTCGCCGCCCCCGGCGGCGTGCAACTCGGGAGGCCGCGGCACGAACGTGTTCGCGGCGATCGTGCTGTTCCGGATCACGAGGTCGGAGTCGGCGGCCACGATGGCGCTCGTCGCGCCGCCCCACGCGGGCTCATAGTCGTGGTTGCGGGCGATCAGACAGTGCTCCACCTGCACCGAACTGCGGAGCGCGTAGATCGCCGGGCCGTCGAACCGTGCCTGGTTTCCGGTCAGCCGGCACCGGCGGAACAGGACGTCGGCATACTCGATGCGCGCGGCGCCGCCCTGGTCCGCCCGCCCACCGGTGATCGTGAGGCCCTCGATCACGCTCCGGAGCGACTCGACGTGAAGCAGCAGCACCGCTCCGGCTGCATCGCCGTCAATCATCACGCACCCCGGATCCCCGTTCTCGCTGCGGATCGTGACGCCGCCGACGAGATCAAGTCCGTGCTCGTGGTACGTGCCGCAGGCGATCACGATCTCATCGCCGGCCTGCGCCGCGGCGAGCGCGGCGGCGATGGTGGGGGCATCCCCCGGCACGTGCAGCGAAGCGGCTAGGACGGTGCCGGGCGAACCGGCCAGCATCAGGGCGATGCCGAGAGTCGGGATCGGCTTCACGTCGCGCCCCTCCGTCCGATCGAGTGGGCAGCGCACCGAACCCCATTGTAAGTCCGCCCCGCCACCCCGGTTCAAGCCTTCCTTTGCGCGCCCGTTTCCCCCCTGCTACGCTCCCCGCGTGAGCGACCCGCGCGCCCGCAAGGGCTTCCTCCTCGTCCTGCTCGTGGCCATCACCGCCACCTTCGTGGCGATGATCCGCGGATTCCTGCTGGCCATCCTGCTGGCGGCCATCCTGAGCGCCCTGTCCGCGCCCCTGTATGCGCGGCTGGAGCGGCTGGTGCGGGGGCGGCGCGGGCTCGCGTCCGTGCTGACCCTCCTGCTGCTGCTCGTGCTGGTGGTGGCACCGCTGCTCGCGCTCGTGGGGATCGTGACGGCGGAGGCGTTCCGCGTCACCGAGTCCGTGCGACCCTGGGTGCAGCGGCAGCTGGAGCGGCCGGACCTGCTGATGGAGCGGCTTTCGGGGCTGCCGTTCGCGGAGCAGCTGGAGCCGTACCGCGCGGAGATCCTGCAGAAGGCCGGCGAGGCGGTGGGGAAGCTGGGCACGCTGCTCGTGCAGCAGCTCTCCGCGGCCACGCGCGGGACGCTGGGCTTCTTCCTGCAGCTCGGGTTCGTCTTCTACTCGATGTTCTTCTTCCTCATGGAGGGGCGGCGCATCCTGGGGCGGCTGCGCGAGTACCTGCCGCTGGGCGACGCGGAGGCGCAGCGGCTCCTGGACCGCTTCGTCTCGGTCACGCGCGCCATCCTGCGCGGCACGCTCGTGATCGGCGTGCTGCAGGGCACGCTCGCCGGGATCGGCTTCGCGGTGGCAGGCATCGAGGGGGCCGTGTTCTGGGGGTCCGTGATGGTGGCGCTGTCCATCCTGCCCGCCATCGGCACCGCGCTCGTGTGGATCCCCGCCGTGGTCATCCTCGTGCTGGACGATCGCATCGTCGCCGCCGTGCTGCTCGCGGTGTGGTGCGGCGCCGTCGTGGGCAGCGTGGACAACGTGCTGCGCCCGCGCCTCGTCGGCCGCGACACCAAGATGCACGAGCTGCTCGTGTTCTTCGGCACGCTCGGCGGCATCTCGCTCTTCGGCGTGCTGGGCTTCCTGCTCGGCCCCATCGTGGCGGCGCTGTTCGTCACGATCTGGGAGATCTGGGGGACGCGTGGCGGGGGGGACGCGGCGGCCGCGGCGGATGCGGCGGCAGGTGCGCCCGCGGCGGACACGGACGAATCCGCGGCGTGAACGCTCAGTTGCGGTAGAGCGCCTTCACCTTGCCCCACTCGACGGGCGTGATCCGCGTGGTGCCGTGCACGTCCTCGCAGGAGACGTAGCCGGCGAGATCGTCGAGGAGCCGATCCGTGGAGAAGGCCCCGGCGCCCGGCCCGACGATCAGGAAACGGACGACGGCGATCCGGCCGGCGGCCCCCGAGGGGATGGGCAGCGTGCCGATGCCGGCCACCCGGACGACGCCCGGGGCGATCGGGTGGCCGTCCACCAGCTCGTAGTCCTCGGTGAGGTCCCCGGGCTGCGTGTCCACGTACTGCAGCCCCCCGGTGGGCACCATCAGGTCCACGCTGAAGGCATCGATGTCCGACGTGGCATTCACGGTGATGGGCACCTGGATGGTGTCGCCCACGTTCCCCACGGCCTCGCGCACGCCCACCTCGCCGGAGAGCATCTCGTTGCATCCCTCCACGATGAGGTCCGCCGCCGGAGCGGGCGAAGCGGTCATGGCGATGCAGATGCCGGCAGCGAGCAGCGCCGCGACGAGGCGGGGGGGATGAGGGACCATTCGAGGCCTCCGGACTGCCCCAGGTTTCCACCGGGACCCCCGTCGGGTCAAGGGGTCCGCCGATCCTCCAGGAGGCGGGCGCGGACCCAGAGGTGGAGGGACTCGGGCTCGGCGTAGCCCCTCCGGGCGCCCCGGATCCGCCCGTCCCCGTCCAGCAGCACCCAGGCCGGGAAGGGGCCCCGGTCCACCCCGCAGGCCGCGGCGGCCGGATGTTCCCGGGGCACGGCCACGACCGCCACCCCGGCGGCCTCCAGCCGCAGCCGGTGCAACTCCGCCCGTGCCGTGTCGCACGCGCCGCAGGCCGCGTCCCAGCCGAGCACGAGGGCCGGCCGGCCCGGCTCCACGCCCTGGCCGGCGAGGGCGGCCAGTCGTGCGGCCGGCGGCGCCGCCGCGGTCGGCCGGGATGCGGACCGCGCGAGCGGAAGCAGGAGCGCCAAGGCGCCGGTGGCGCCGAGGAGGAGCACGCCGGCGGCGGCGCGGCGCGCTCGCCGTCGTCGTCGCCTTCGGTTCCCGGACCGGAATCGCAGGGCCATGCCGCCGCATCATGCAAGCGTCGCGCCGCGCCACGCCCCGCCGTGGCGCCGCGTGGACGGCTCCCGGACCCGGAGGCGGCACCGGGGGTTCACGGGAGTGACAACGCACGTCCGCGTTCGCGACCGCGCCCTTGCGGCCGGACGGCGTGCGAAGTACGGTGCGTCCCGCATCGGGAGGTGTCGCCGTGAAGTCCGTTCCCGCCGTGGCGCTCGTGCTCGCCGTGTTCGCGTCGGGCTGCGCCTCCACGAACCTCCGCCTCAACCCGGACTACGACGATCCCGAGGACGTCTCCGTCCAGTACGACGCGCAGAGCCCGGACGGCTTCGTGGACCGGCTGGGGGATCCGGACGAGTGGCGCAACGAGGGCGAGGGGAGCGACCTGCGGATGATCGCCGTCTGGAAGTGCCTGGACGGGAAGGACCGCGAGGTGGTCTGGCGCCAGCAGGAATCCGGCCGGGGGGTTGGCCGGTGGATCGTGGTGTCCGATACCACTCGTGACGCGGACTGCGACTGAGGCGTCTCGCCGCCGCCCGATCGAGGAGGAGCCCCGAACGCCATGACCGAACCGAATGCCCCCGCACCCGGGCCGCGACCCGATCCCGGGAGCGCCCCGGCCGCGCCGCCGAACGGCGCCGGCGCCACCGGCACGGACACCGCGGAGCCGGATCTCCCGCCCATCCTGGACGCCGCGGTACCGGCCGCGGACCTGGCTGCGCTCGCCTTCGATGCGGAGCGCCTCATCGCGGCGGACCCCACGCGCGACCTGGACGAGCGGCTCGAGGCGTTCGAGAACATCATCGACTCCGAGATCGGCGACACGATGCTCGTGCGCGCCCGCAACCTCGAGCGCGAGGTGGGCAAGCGCCAGCTCTACCTGAAGTTCGAGGGCGGCAACACCACCGGCACGCAGAAGGACCGCATCGCGTTCGCGCAGTCCATGGACGCGCTGCGCCGCGGCTTCGACACGATCACCACCGCCACCTGCGGGAACTACGGCGTGGCGCTGGCGCTGGCGGCGCGCTGCGCGAGCATCCGCTGCGTGGTGTTCGTGCCGGAGAGCTACACGTCGCGCCGGGTCACGGAGATGCAGGCGCTGGGCGCGGACCTCGTGCGCGTGCCGGGGGACTACGAGCACGCGGTGGACGTGTCCGGCGAGGCGGCCGCGGCGAAGGAGATGTACGACGCGAACCCCGGCGGCGCGAACACCACGCTGCAGCTCAAGGCCTACGGGCAGATCGCGTACGAGATCTACGACGACCTGCGCGACGCCCCGGCGGCCGTGGCGGTGCCGGTGTCGAACGGGACCACGCTGGCCGGCGTGTACCGCGGCTTCCTGCGGCTGTACCGCCGCGGGAAGACGTCGCGGATGCCGCGGTTCATCGCCGGGTCATCCTTCCGGAAGAACCCCATCGTGCAGTCCTACGTGAAGGGGCTCGGCACCTGCGAGGATCTCCCGCCCACCATCATCCGCGAGACCGAGGTGAACGAGCCGCTGATCAACTGGCACTCCACCGAGGGCACGGAGGCCCTGGCGGCGGTGCGGGCCACGAACGGGTGGGCCTCCTACGCCAGCGACCGGTCCATGCGACGGGCGTCCCGGATGCTGCGGGAGCGGGAGGGCGTGACCGTGCTGCCGGCGGCCACCGCCGGGCTGATCGCGCTGCTCGAGGGGAAGCCCGACGAGGCGATCACGAACGATCGGTTCGTGGCCGTGCTGACCGGGAGGCGCTGATGCGGCCGGACGGGAACGCGATCGTCTACTGCGAGGGCGCGTTCGGCACCACGAACGGGAAGACGGCGCACGGGCTCGTGCGGAAGACGAGGCGGTACGTCGTCACCGCGCTCGTGGATTCGCGGCACGCGGGACGGGACGCCGGGGACGTGCTCGACGGGAAGCCGTGCGGCATCCCGGTCGTGGCCGGGGTGACCGAAGCGCTGGCGCGGTCCCGAACGGACGGTCGTCCGGCCACGCACTTCGTGATCGGGCTGGCGCCGGACGGCGGGCGGCTGCCGGAGTCGGCGCGCGCCGCCGTGCTCGCCGCGATCGATGCCGGGTTGCACGTGGACTGCGGCCTGCACGACTTCCTGTCCGAGGATCCCGTGATCGCGCCGCGGGCGGCCGCCAAGGGCGTCACGCTGCGGGACATCCGCAAGCCGCCGCCGCGCTCCGCGCTGCACTTCTTCACCGGGAAGATCGAGGAGGTGGAGTCCGTCCGCATCGCTGTGCTGGGGACGGATTCCGCCATCGGCAAGCGCACGACGGCGTGGGTGCTCGTGGATGCGCTGGCGGCGTCCGGCCGCAGCGCGGAGCTGGCCGGCACGGGGCAGACCGCGTGGCTGCAGGGGGCGGAGTTCTCCATAGTGCTGGATTCGCTCGTGAACGACTTCGTGTCCGGCGAGATCGAGCACGTGGTGTGGCGCGCCTGGCACGAGAAGCGGCCGGACGTGATCGTGCTGGAGGGGCAGGGCAGCCTCATGAACCCGGCGTACCCCGGGGGCTTCGAGCTTCTCGCCGCGGGCCGGCCGGACTTCGTGATCCTGCAGCACGCGCCCGCGCGCAAGGAGTACGACGGCTTCCCCGGGTTCCCGCTGCACCCGCTGCCGGAGCAGATCCGCGCGATCGAGCTGATCTCCGGACGGCCCGTGGCCGCGATCACCGTGAACCACGAGGAGCTGACGCCGGACGAGGCGCGCGCCGCGTGCCGCGCCATCCGCGAGGAGACGGGGCTGCCCGCGCACGACGCGCTGCTCGAGGGCGGCGCGCCCCTGGTGGAGAGCCTCGCCGCGCGGTTGGACGCCGTGCGGGCCGGCCGGCGCCCGGCGCCGGCGCCCCGGTAGCCCCATGCCCGGAACCTTCCCCGAGTCCCTGATCGTCATCGACCGGCTGACGGTGGGGCCGTGCCGCATCGAGAAGCAGCGGCTCGTGGCGCCGTACACGGTGCGTCGCGGCAAGCGGGAGGAGACCCAGGAGCTCATCTACCGCTGGGAGGAGCCGGTCTTCGATCCGGCCGATCCCGTGGCGCAGAACCTGGCCGCGCTGATCGCGGCGCAGCCCGCGCTGAACTACGGACTCTTCTGCCGCGAGATCGAGCTGAAGGGTCCGCTGGACGAACACGACCGCCGCTTCCTCACGGACGCCGCCGAGAACACCGCGCGCGAGATCTGGGTGAACAAGCTGCTCACGGCGAACCCGTTCCTCGTGGGCGACGCCGTGGGCCTGGAGCCGCGCCGGCTGGAGAGGTACCTGCAGGCGCGCATGGTGTTCGACGAGCCGGCGCCGCCGCCGCTGCCGCCGTGGACGGTCACGCGCAAGCGGCACGCCGTGCTCTCGTCCGGCGGCAAGGACAGCCTGCTCTCGTGGGCGCTGCTGAACGAGATCGGCGCGAATCCCGTGCCGATCTTCGTGAACGAGTCCGGCCGGCACTGGTACACGGCGCTGAACGCGCACCGGCACTTCACGGCGGCGGTGCCCGGGACGTCGCGCGTGTGGACGAACTGCGACCGCGTCTTCTCCGGGATGCTGCGGCACCTGCCGTTCATCCGCCCGGACTTCGCGCGGGTGCGCGCGGACATCTACCCCGTGCGGCTGTGGACGGTGGCGGTGTTCCTGGCCGGCGCCATGCCGCTCCTGCGCAAGCGCGGCATCGCGCGCATCGCGATCGGCGACGAGTACGACACGTCGCGCCGCGTCACCGCGCACGGCATCACGCACTACGACGGCCTGTACGACCAGAGCCGCTGGTTCGACAACGCGATGACGCGGTACTTCCACCGGAAGGGCTGGGGCATCACGGTGTTCTCGCCCTTGCGCCAGCTCTCCGAACTGCTCATCCAGAAGGCGCTGGTGGAGCGGTATCCGGACCTGCAGCGGCACCAGGTGTCGTGCCATGCGGCGCACATCGAGGCGGGACGCGTGCGGCCGTGCGGGCGATGCGAGAAGTGCCGCCGCATCGTGGGCATGGTGTCCGCGCTCGGGGCCGATCCGCAGGCGTGCGGCTACTCCATGGGCCAGATCGAGGACTGCCTGCGCACGCTGCCGAATTTCCCGCCGAAGCAGGAGGCGGCGGCCGCGCAGCACACGCTGGCGCTCCTGGTGGAGCGCGGCCTGGTGGACGCGCGCGTGGGGGCGAAGAAGTTCCCCGAGGTGCTGCAGCTCCGCGTGGATGCGGAGCGCGCGCCGGTGGAAGGCGTTCCGGTGGACCTGCGCCGGCCGCTGTTCGAGCTCCTGCTGCAGCACGCCGAGGGCGCCGTGCAGCGCCAGGGCCGCGTGTGGGTGGACTTCGACCTGCTGAAGGACCCCATGATGGAGCAGCCGTACCCGTACGAGCGGCCGGGTGCGGCGGACGAGGAGCTGGAGGCGGAGATCGTGGCCGGGCCGGGCGCGGAGACCGCGGCGGCGGCCGCCGCGGCGCCGGATGCCTCGCCCCCGCCCGCGCCGCCGGACGACGGCAAGCCGCACAAGCGCCCCTGGGTGCTCGGGGAGTTGACCTGGCCGGAGGCGCGGGAGCGGCTCAAGCAGGTGGATGTGGCGCTGCTTCCCGTGGGCGCGCTGGAGCAGCACGGCCCGCACTCGCCGCTGGACACCGACGCCTTCGACGCCGGCCACCTGGCCATGCGCGTGGCCGAGGCGTGCTCGGACCCGAAGCCGCTCGTGCTCCCGCTGATCCCGTACGGCGTGTCGTACCACCATGCCGACTTCCCCGGCACGATCTCGGTCACGAACGAGACGCTGGCGCGGCTGGTGTACGAGGTGGGGATGGGCGCCGCGCGGCACGGCATCACGAAGCTGGTGATCGTGAACGGCCACGGCGGCAACGCGGCGACCCTGCAGTTCGCCGCGCAGATGATCAACCGCGACGCGCACATCTTCACGTGCGTGGACACGGGCGAGACGTCGGATGCGGACGTGGCGAAGATCGCGGAGACGCCGGGCGACGTCCACGCCGGCGAGATCGAGACCAGCACGACGCTGGCCGTTCGCCCGCACCTCGTGGAGATGGACCGCGCCAGCCGCTTCGTCCCGCGCTTCTCCAGCGCCTACCTGGAGTTCACCGGGAGCCGGGCGGTGGAGTGGTACGCCATGACGAAGAAGATCTCGCCGCAGGGCGTTCTGGGCGACGCCACGAAGGCCAGCGCCGAGAAGGGCGAGCGGATCTGGGACGTCATGATCCGGAACCTCGTGGAGATGATCGAGGATCTGAAGCGGCTCACCCTGGACGAGATCTGGGAGCGGCGCTACTGATGCGACGCCCGCGCGCATGAGGATCACCGGCTGCCGCGCGTGGCCCGTGCCCATGCGGCTGGCGGAGCCGTACACCATCGCGTACGAGACCGTGGACACCGCGGTGAACGTCTTCGTCGCCCTGGAGACGAACGGCGGACTGACCGGCTACGGCTGCGCGGCGCCCGATCCCGGCGTGACCGGCGAGACGGCGGACGGGACGCTGAAGGCGCTGCGCGACACGGTGGAACCCATGCTGCACGGGCGGAACCCGCTCCGCTGGGTGCGCCGGCTGGAGGAGTTGAAGCCGCTGCTCGCGGGGAAGCCGTCCACGCTGGCCGCGGTGGACATGGCGCTCCTGGATCTCCTGGGGAAGACCGCCGGACTGCCGCTGTACGAAGTGCTCGGCGGCTACCGCGACCGCATGGCCACGTCCATCACGATCGGGATCCTGCCGGCGGACGAGACCGTGGCCAAGGCGCGCGAGTTCGTGGCGCGGGGCTTCCGCCACCTGAAGATCAAGGGCGGCAAGGATGTCGACGAGGACGCCGAGCGCGTGCGCCGCGTGCGCGAGGCGGTGGGCGCCGGCATCGAGATCCGCTTCGACGCGAACCAGGGCTACACGGTGGAGGCGGCGCAGCGGTTCGTGGAGGCCGTGCGTGCCGCGGACCTGGAGCTGCTGGAGCAGCCCACGCCGCGCGGGGAGCCGGCGCTGCTGGGCCGCGTGACCGAGTCCGTGACGCTGCCCGTGATGGCGGACGAGAGCCTGATGAGCCTCCTGGATGCATTCGCGCTCGCGTCCGACGAGCTGGCGGACATGGTCAACGTGAAGCTGATGAAGGTGGGCGGCATCACGGAGGCCATCCGCGTGGGCGCGGTGGCGCGGGCGGCGGGGCTCGAGGTGATGGTGGGTTGCATGGACGAGTCCGCGCTGGGCATCTGCGCGGGGCTGCACTACGCGCTGGCGCGGCCCAACGTGAAGTATGCGGACCTCGACGGGCATTTCGACCTGCTGGATGACCCGGCGGCGGGGGCGGTGATCCTGGAGGACGGGGAGCTGCGCCCGACGGGCCGGCCGGGGCTGGGGTTCGATCCGCCGCGCGGCGCCTGACCTAAGCGAACCCGCCGAAGTGCAGGTGCAGCACGCCGCCCCGGTTCAACAGGAAGTCGGCCTGATGGTAGATCATCGGGCACGCGGGATGGAGCGTCTTCCACCAGTCGAACACGTACTCGCCGTCCGGGGTGGCCACGAACGTGGCGGTGTGGTCGTAGGGCTTCGTGCGACTCACGAGATCCAGCTCCGCGACCCGCTCGAACGCGGCGGGGGACGCGGCCTTGGCCTGCCGCAGCGCGGTCAGGGTGGCGCTGGCGATGCCCGTGCAGACGTAGCGCTCCACCGCGGGGTCGCCGGGGTCCATGACCGTCAGATCCTTCCGGTCCAGCCACTGTCCCAGCCAGGACTCCCGGAACTTCGGATCCCGCTGCAGTACCCAGTGGTACGCATCGTTCGCCAGCATCGACGTGTTGTTGACCGTGGCGATACCGAAGTTGCGCACGGCCCCGGACTGGGCGCCCGGGATCAGGGCGAACACGCTCCGGATCCGGCTCACGCACTCCGGGTCGGCAGCCACCGCGTCCACGATCCGGTTGGCCGTCTCACGCGACAGCGCCATGCGCACCTCTAGCCGAGAAGAGGAATCCTCTCGTAGTCGTGGGGGATGAAGAGGCTCCCCTCGGTGCTTCCGCCGGGAGCGATGCGGGCAAGGGTCCGCCCCAGGTCGGCCGCGCTCGAGCGTCCGGCCAGCGTGTCCACGAACGCCGCGGCGATACGCGCCACGTCTGCCGCCGATTCGTGCGCGAACTCCAGCCGGAAGTGCCGCACGCCGGCGGCGCGCCACGCGTCCAGGTGCCGGCTGGCCTCCTGCGCCTCGGCGCCGAACACCGTGTTGCGGCAGCCCACGTCGGCGAGCACGGGGTGCGCTCGTCCCTTCGCGTCGCGCAGGGCCACGCGGTGGGACTCGCACGGGCGGCCGCAGTCCTTGTAGCTCGTGCCGGTCGAGAGGAAGCGGCAGAACACGCAGTGCTCCGTGTGGAACACCGGGAGATGGTGGTACGCCACCACCTCCAGCGCGCCTGGACCCAGCGCGCGGGACAGCGCGGCGATCTGGGCGCCGTTCAGGTCGTGCCCCGGCGTGATCCGGTCCACGCCCAGCTCGCGGAGCGCCGCGGCGGTCAGCTCGTTCGTGACGTTCAGGCTGAAGTCGCCCGTGAGCGGCGGGTGCGGCCCTTCGCGGAGCGTGTGCAGGAGTCCCGTGGACCGCACCAGGATCTCCGCGTCCAGCTTCCGCAGGAACGTGACGATGCGCTCCTCGTTCGGCTTCAGGATCCGCGGGCTGGCCACGCGCACCGCGATGCCGGCGGCGCGCGTGCGCTCCACGGAAGGGCGCAGCCCGTAGAGGTCCAGGTAGTCCAGCGTGATGCCGGCGGGGCGAGCGTCGAGGGCGGCGTCGAGCTGCTCCGGCGTGCGCACCAGAAGGTGCAGCTCCGGCGGGCCGACGGCATCGGCGCCGCTCGCGCGCGCCGCCCGCGCGAGTGCCTCCCGCGCCGCGCGCGCGTCGCCGACCCGCCGCGCCGGCGCCGCCTCCTGCCGCGCGCCCAGCGCGGCCACGGCCTGCCGCCGCTGCTCGTTCAGAAACGACACGGGGACGAACGGGCGGCCGCGCAGATCCAGCTCCAGCCCGGCCAGCTCGTACGCGGTCCCGCCCAGGCGACCGAGCTGCTCGCGGCAACGCTCGGAGTCCAGGGGCCGGTTCGCGGCCGGGCCGAGCGGCGCCGCCGAGGTCACGGCCGCCGACACCGACGCGTCCGCCGCCAGCGACCATCGCGTCACGAGCGGCGCCCCTTCGTGCGCTTCGACCCGCACGTGCACGGCCTGCCGCGCCACCGGCGCGGTCGCCCGCGTGAACGGCCGCGCGGCGCGCTCCACCTCGGGATCGTCCGTGCGCCACAGGAGATCCCCGGGCCGGATGCGCCGGAAGTCCAGGGCGCCGTTCGCGAAGCGCAGCTCGAGCCCGGCGGGGCCCGGCTGCACGTCGTACACGCGGCCGCCCTCCTCGCGCTCCTCGGGGCTCCGGCGATCGGCCGCGTCGAAGACCACGCCGTCGCCCGGCTTCAACGGCGCGATCCGCTGCGTCTCCGCGGGCTCCACGATCACCGAGTCGTCCGTGACCGCGGCCACGCGCCCCATGCGCACGCCGCGATGCCGGCCGATCCGCCCCGGAACCACGACCTGGTGGTTCACGCCGGCGACGAAGAACGGCCCCGACCCGCGCGAGTACACCTGCTCCACGAGCAGCGCGTCGGCCGCGGACGGCGCGGCGTCGCGGCCGTCCCACGCCGCGTCCACCGCGCGCCGGTACGCGCGCGTCACCACCGCCACGTACGTCTCGTCCTTGTAGCGCCCCTCGATCTTGAGCGCGTCCAGCCCGAGCGCGACGATGTCCGGCACCGCGCGCAGCGTGTTCAGGTCCCCCGGCGAGAGCAGGTACCGCGCGTCCCCGAGCGGGCGCACCGCGTCGTCCACGATCAGCTCGTACGGCAGCCGGCACGCCTGCGCGCACTGCCCGCGGTTGGCACTCCGCCCGCCCCACGCTTCCGACGACAGGCACTGCCCGGAGTACGACACGCACAAGGCGCCATGCACGAACATCTCCAGCTCGCAGCGCGTGGCGGCGCGGATGGCGCGCAGGTCGTCCAGCGACAGCTCGCGCGCCAGGATCACGCGCGTCACCCCGAAGGACTCCGCCACCCGCACGCCCTCGGCGCTGGTGAGGCTCATCTGCGTGCTGCCGTGCACCGGGAGGTCCGGCGCGATCTCGCGCGCCAGCCGCGCCATCCCGAGGTCCTGCACGATCACCGCGTCCGCCCCGGACTCCGCGATCCGGCCGATCGCCCGCGCCGCCTCGTCCACCTCGTGCTCGAAGACGAGCGTGTTGAACGTGACGTAGCCCCTCACGCCCCGGCCGTGGAGCGTGCGCATGACATCCGTCAGCTCCCCGAGCTCGAACCCCACCTTCGCGCGCGCGGTGAAGTGCCGCAGGCCGAAGTAGACGGCATCCGCCCCCGCCTCCACGGCGGCGCGGAGCTGCGGCCAATGCCCGGCCGGGCTCATCAGCTCGGGCTTCGCGACGGATCGGGGCGGGAGGGGCTGCGTGGTCACACGGCGTCCTGGGTCGGGGTGGGCCGGCGGGATCGCGGGGCCGGCGTCCGCGCGGCGGGGATTCTAGCAGAACGAACCCCGGCCCCCGCCGCGGGTTGATTGCGCAGGATCGCCGGCGCCCGCTCTCGGGACGGCCGCGGACCCCTGGAGTATCTTGGGACTCCGGCTCCCGGTCCGCACGCGCCGCCGATCCCGTCAGGAGTGCCGCATGAAGAAGGTGGTCCTGCCCCTCGTGATCCTCGGGCTGGTCGCGGCCGGGGTCGCGGCCGGCTTCCGCTTCTGGAAGCAGGAGGACAAGAGCCAGTACCGTTTCGTGGAGGTCACGCGCGGCGACGTGCGCTCCACCGTGTCGTCCACCGGGACCCTCCAGGCCACGCAGACCGTGCAGGTGGGCACGCAGGTCTCCGGACAGATCGCCGCGATCCTCGCCGACTTCAACGACCGGGTGCGGGCGAACCAACTCGTCGCCCGCATCGACCCCACGCTGCTGCAGCAGGCCGTGCGCTCCGCGGAGGCGGACCTGGCGCGCAGCCGCGCGGACCTGGCGCAGACCGAGCTCACGCTCACCCGGGCCGAGGGGCTGCTGGCGCAGGGAGCCGCCACCGAGGAGGCCGTGGACGCGGCCCGCTCCGCGCGGGCGGTGGCCAAGGCGGCGGTCACGTCCGCCGAGGTCAACGTGGAGCGCGCGCGACAGAACCTCACCTACACGGAGATCCGCTCGCCCATCGACGGCGTGGTCCTGGACCGCACCGTGGAGGTGGGGCAGACGGTGGCGGCCAGCCTGTCGGCGCCGCAGCTCTTCCTCATCGCGGGGGACCTCGGCAAGATGGAGATCCTGGCCGCGGTGGACGAGAGCGACATCGGGAAGATCCACGACGGGCAGAAGGCGGAGTTCACCGTGCAGGCGTACCCGGACGAGACGTTCACGGGCACGGTGCAGCAGGTGCGGTTGCAGTCCACCACGCTCGAGAACGTCGTGAACTACACGGTCGTGGTGTCCGTGGCGAACGACGACGGGCGGCTCCTTCCCGGGATGACCGCCACGGTGGACTTCCTGGTGGCCGAGGCCGCGGACGTGTTCAAGGTCCCGAACGCGGCGCTGCGCTTCCGTCCGACGGAGGAGATGGTGGCGCGCCTGCGCGCGATGCGCGCGGAGCGCGAGGGCGGGGCGGGCGGGGACAGCGCCCGCGGGGCGGGCGGTGGAGGTGGCGAGCCCGCTGCCGGCGGCGAGCGGGTGGCGGGCGGCGCGCCCGGCGGAGCGGCGGGGAGCGCGGCCGGGAGCGCGACCGGGAACGGACGCCGCGGCGGCTTCGCCGATCGGACCGTCCTCTGGCGCCTCGACGCGCAAGGCCGCCCGGAGCCGGTTCCCGTGAAGACCGGCCTGACCGATGGGCAGAACACGGAGGTCAGCGGCCCCGGCCTGGAGACGGGGATGCAGGTGATCGCGGGCACGTCCACCGGAACGGCGACCACCGCCGCGAATCCGTTCCAGGGCGGCAGCAGCGCGCCGCGCTTCGGCCCGCCGGGAGCGTAACGCGCATGGGCGGACCCCTCGTCATCGACGCGCGGGACCTCGTGAAGGTCTACCGCATGGGCAGGACCGAGGTGCCTGCGCTGCGCGGCGTGTCCTTCGCCGTGGAGCCGGGCGAGATGATCGCCATCATGGGCGCGTCCGGCTCCGGGAAGTCCACGCTGATGAACATCCTCGGCTGCCTGGACCGGCCCACGTCCGGGACGTACCGGCTGGACGGGACCGCCGTGGAGTCCCTGGGCCGCAACGCGCTCGCGGACCTCCGCAACCGGAAGATCGGCTTCGTGTTCCAGACCTTCAACCTGCTCGCGCGCACGAGCGCGCTCGAGAACGTGGAGCTGCCGCTGCTGTACGACCGCGCGCGGCGCGCGAAGGACGCGCCGGCGGCGGCGCGGGCGGCGCTGACGCGCGTGGGTCTGGCCGAGCGCATGGACCACGAGCCCTCGGAGCTGTCCGGCGGGCAGCAGCAGCGCGTGGCCATCGCGCGGGCGCTGGTGACGCGGCCGTCGCTGCTGCTCGCGGACGAGCCCACGGGAAACCTGGACTCGCGCACGTCGCTGGAGGTGATGGCGCTCTTCCAGGCGCTCAACGACGAGGGCACCACCACCATCCTCGTCACGCACGAGCACGACATCGCGCGGTGCGCGAAGCGCGTGGTGGAGCTGCGGGACGGGCGCATCCTGCGGGACGAGCGCGTGACCGACCGCACGGAGGCCGCCCGCGAGCTGGCCGCGCTGCCCGCGGTCGCGGCGGCCGCGCGATGAACGCCGCCACCCTCGTGCGCGTGGCCGGCGCCAGCATCCGCAAGAACAAGATGCGCACGCTGCTCACCATGCTGGGCATCATCATCGGCGTGGGCGCCGTGATCATGATGGTGGCCATCGGGTCCGGCGCGCAGCGGCAGATCCAGGACCGGATCGGGAACCTGGGCACGAACATGCTCATCGTCACGCCGGGCGCCACCGCGCAGGGCGGCGTCAGCCAGGGCGCGCAGTCCTTCAACCGCCTGACCGTGGACGACGCGGACCTCCTGCGAAGCTCGGGGACGCTGCTCTCCGCCATCACCCCGGTGGTCGCCACGCGCACGCAGGTGGTGGGCGGGCAGGGGAACTGGCGCACGTTCATCTACGGCGTGCACCCGGACTACGTCACGATCCGGAACTGGACCATGGACTCGGGCGTGTTCTTCGACCAGTCCGACGTGCGCTCGCTGCGCAAGGTGGCCGTGCTCGGGAAGACCGTGGCGGACGCGCTCTTCCCGGACGAGGACCCGGTCGGTCAGCAGGTCCGCATCCGGGACGTGCCGTTCAAGGTCGTGGGCGTGTTCGCGCGGAAGGGGCAGACCGCGGAGGGCACCGACCAGGACGACATGGTCATCGTGCCGTACACCACGGCGCAGACGCGCCTGGCCGGACGGCAGTTCATCCCGCAGATCCTGGTGGCCACGTACTCGTCCCACGACCTGGAGGCCGGCCGCGAGGAGATCCGGCAGATCATGCGCGACTCCCACGGCCTCGGCGCGAACGAGGCCGACGACTTCACGGTCCGCAGCCAGGACCAGCTGGCCGAGACGGCGCAGGAGACCACGAAGGTGATGACGCTGCTGCTCTCCGCGATCGCGGGCATCTCGCTGCTGGTCGGCGGCATCGGCATCATGAACATCATGCTGGTGTCCGTGACCGAGCGGACGCGCGAGATCGGGCTGCGCATGGCGCTCGGCGCGCGCGGCGCGGACATCCTCACGCAGTTCCTCGTGGAGAGCGTGGTGCTCTGCACGATCGGCGGGCTGCTCGGGGTGCTGCTGGGCGCGGCGGGGAGCCTCGTCCTGGGCCGCATCACGGGATGGGCCACGGCCATCTCGCCGGCCACGGTGGCGCTGGCGCTGGCGTTCGCGGCGGCGGTGGGCGTGTTCTTCGGCTTCTACCCGGCGCGCCGCGCCGCGTCCCTGGATCCCATCGAGGCGCTGCGCTACGAGTGACGCGCGGCGGGGAGCGGGCGCCGGCGGGAGAACGGTCCCGCCAGCGCCACCGGACCGCCGGGGCCGACGCCGGAGGGTCATGGCGCCTCCGCGCGGGCCGGCGTTCCTGACGAATGTCAGGACGGTCCGGCGGGCCGCGGAAGTTGCACGGCGCGCGGGGGGGACTGCCCG
Organism: uncultured Gemmatimonadota bacterium; assembly: GCA_964571855.1. GTDB lineage: Bacteria > ARS69 > ARS69 > ARS69 > ARS69 > CAYYFX01. The sequence continues at coordinate 157,503 of CAZNDO010000001.1, read as the reverse complement.
GGAGTAGAATGGAGGTGCAAGCGGTCGCGCCCGCGACCCCTGGCCGGCGCGACCCGAAGGAGGGTCGTCATGCCCGCACCTGCCGAGGTCCGGTCCTCCGTGCTCGCCGAGTGGGTCGCCGCGCTCGCCAGTTCCGAGCGGCAGGAGCGCGAGGCCGCCCGGCGTTCGCTCGTGTCCGTCGGGGCGCCGGCCATCCCGCTTCTCCTGGACTGCCTGGACGACAAGGTGGAGCGCGTCCGCTGGGAGGCCGCGAAGGCGCTCGCGGACCTCGAGGCTCCCGAGCTCGCGCCCGCGCTCGTCCGCCTCCTGGAGGATCCCGAGAGCGGCATCCGCTGGATCGCCGCCGAAGGGCTCGTCTCGCTGGAGCACGCCGCGTTGCCGGCGCTGCTCTCCGCGCTGGAGACGAAGGCGCACTCCCAGCACCTGCGCGAGGGCGCGCACCACGTGCTGCGCGAGACCCAGATGTGGAAGCTGGTCTGCCTGATGACGCCGCTCATGCGCGCGCTGGAGCGTCCCGCGGCGGACACGACGGTGCCGCCGGCGGCCAGCGCCCTGCTGGACCTGCTGCGGGAGGTGGAGCTGCCACGCGCGCGGCGGGGCTAGGGTCGCGTCCCGGAAGCCGCCGAACCAAGGGCCCGATCCGATCCGCGAAGGTCACACGACTTCCGGAACGCGACACCAGGGATCAGGCGCGCCGCGACGCGGCGAGGATGGCCCGGATCCCCAGGAACATCGGGAGCGGTGCGGGCCGCTCGTCCGAGGCACCCTGCACGGCGGTCAAGGGCAGGAAGCCGTAGCGCTCGTAGAACGGAACCGCGTCCGGCTTCGCATCCACGACGACGCCGGAGCACCCGACGGTTCCCGCGAGCGTCCCGGCGAGTCGAAGGACGAACCGCAGGAGATCCTCTCCCAGCCCCGTGCCGCGCGCCGCGCGGTCCACGGCGAGCCGCGCGAGGCGGAGGACGGGAAGCGGATACCGCGGGAGCCGCTTCCGCAACGCGGCGGGGATCCCTTCGACCTCCAGGTGTCCCGGAGCGACCGTGGCGAATCCGTGGATGCGTGCACCGTCCACGGCCACGTACGTGACGCCGAGGTGGTGACGGAACTGGTTCTGTCCGGCGAAGCGGTGGAAGAAGCGATCGAGATCCGGACTCCCCGAATCGAATGCGGACCGGTCGTCCGTTTCCCGGAGAGCCCTAATCTCCATCGCGCAGCAGCTTGCGCAGCGCGGGCGTGGGCTTGCCCTTCTCCAGGGTCTCGGCCACGGACTGTCCCGAGGAACGGTCCACCACGAGGACCGGGTGCACGATGACGTCGGTCGGCAGCTCCTGCAGGGCCTGCAGGTGGTGCCGGAGCGCCTGCTCCACGAGATGGCCCTTCTTCACGCCGGTGGCCCGGACGTGCTGCTCCAGCAGGTCTTTCGTGGAGCGCGAGATCAGCGCCGAGATCTGGATGTCCTTGTCCATGGCCACTGAAGAGAAATCTACAGATTTGTAGGACACCGGTCAACCCTCGGGGGAGGGGTCCGCGGCAGGTTACCCCGGGCCCCTCGTCCGGCAAGCCGCGCGCCTAGATCTCCCCCGCCCAGTGCTGCGCGATCACGATCGCCGGGGGGTTCGCCTCGTCCGGCTTGGACGGGACGCACACGACGAACCGCGAGCCGTCCGCGGTGACCGCGAAGCCGTCGGCGAGGAGGGAGCCCACGGACGGCCGGTAGTCCGGGCGGCGGAACAGGAGGCGCGGGCGGCCGAGGCGGACGCTCGCGCCGTCGGCCGGGTCCACGTCCACCGCCATGATGGAGTCCGCGCATGCCCAGAAGAGCTCCCGGCCGTCCGCGCGCCAGCGCGGGTTGTGGCCGCCGGTGGTGGAGACGGGCCACGTGTCCGTGATGCCCGGGTACGTGGTGAGGTAGATCTCCGCGCGGCCGGACGACTCGGACGAGTACGCGATCAGCGGCCGCGTGGGATGCACCGCGAACGAGATCTCCACGGCGTCCGTGGCCACGAACGGCTGCGGCTGCGCGTCCGGCGCGGACAGGTCCAGCGTCCACAGGTCCACGTCGAAGCTGCCGGCCGGGATGTGCAGGAAGAACAAGCGGGACCCGTCCGGCGTGGGCTGCGGATCCACGCCGTCCACCACGAAGCGCGGCTCGCCCGCGCCGTTCGCCGCGCGCACGAACACCTTGCCGGCGTCCGCGTCGCCCTCGTAGTACCAGATCTCCTTCCCGGCGGCGTCCCACTGGCCGTAGTTGTGGCGGGCGGGCCCGCTGGTGAAGCGGCGGCGCACGCCGCGCTCCACGTCCACGAGCCAGAGGTTGCGCGTCTCGCCCTCCGTCATGCGGACGGCCACCGTGCTGCCATCGGGCGAGAGCGCGGGGAAGTGGAAGTACTGCCCGGGATCGCCCACCGCACGAAGCGCGTTCCCCTCGCGATCGAACAGCACGAGCGACGACATCCCGGCCGCGAGCGCGTGCCCGTACGCGAGCGTCCCGTCCATCGCCACGGTGGGCGATACCGCGTCCGCGGCCAGGAGGATCGGCTCGCCTTCCGTCTTCCCGGAGGCCGGCGAGTACCGGATCGCCCACACTCCCGGGTTCGTGCCGGCCCGCCGGAAGACCACGTGCCCGGTAGGCGACCACGACACGTCATACACGTTCTGTCCGGGAAGGTGCAGCACGGTGGTCCGCGCGCCGTCGCGGTCCACGGCCAGGATCGTGTCGAACGCCTCCCGGCCGTGCAGGATCGTGAGCCACCCGCGGTCGCCCGGCAGTGCGGCGAGGCCGTGGTAGTCCGTCTCGCCGTCGCCGGGCGGGATGATCTCCTGCGCCTGGCCGCCCTGCGCCGGCACCGAGTAGATCCCGCCGCTCCCCGACGCGAACGTGATCCGTCCGTTCGCATCCCACACGCCGCCGCCCACCGACGTGAACCGCTGGATGGACGAGAGCGCCGACACGAGCGCCGACTCGCCCCCGGTGCGGCGGACCTTGCGCAGCTCGTCGTGCGCGCCGTACGCGATCCACTCCGCGTCCGCCGACCAGAACATCCCCTCGGCTCCGGACACCTCGTCCAGCACGCGCGTTCCGCCGGTGCGGAAGTCCCGGACCTCGAGGCGGCCGCCGGTCAGCACGGCCAGCGCCGAGCCGTCCGGCGCGAGCGCGAGCGCGCTGGGCGTGACGTCACCGCGGATCGGCAGGAAGAAGCGGCGGGGCGCGGGCTCGGGCGCGCCGGGTCGGAGGAACGCCATCGCGCCGGCGCCGATCGCGGCGGCCACGGTGACCGCAGCGGGCAGCAGCCAGCGGCGCGGCGCGCGCGCCGTCGGGCCGGACGGCGCGGGCGCCGGCGCCTCGTCGGGCGCCCCCGCGATCGCTTCGCGCAGGAGGATGCGCGCGTCGCCGGCGTCGCGCAGCCGCTCGCGCGGGTTGCGGACGAGGCAGCGGCGGAGCAGGCGGCGCACGCGGGGCGGCGTGTCCGCCGGCAGCGCGTCGAAGTCGGGATCCGTCTTCAGCACCGCGGCCAGCGTGTCCGAGACCGTCTCGCCGGCGAAGAGCCGTTCGCCCGTCAGCATCTCCCAGAGGACCACGCCCAGCGCCCAGATGTCCGCGCGCCGGTCCACCGCCTGCCCGCGCGCCTGCTCCGGCGCCATGTACGCCGCGGTGCCGAGGATGACGTGCGCGGCCGTGCGCGCGTCCGTGATGGCGGGCGAGGTGACCGACGCGCCGAGCCCCGGGGCCATCGTGGGCGACTGCGTGAGATCCGCGGCGCGCGACGGGGAGGACCCCGTGCCCGAGATCGAGCCGGACGACGACGGGTCGTCCACCAGCGCCTTCGCCAGCCCGAAGTCCAGCACCTTCACGCGGCCGTCGGGCGTGACCTTCACGTTCGCGGGCTTGAGGTCCCGGTGCACGATGCCCTTCTCGTGCGCGGCCTCCACCGCTTCCGCGATCTGCAGCGCGATGGGCAGCGCCTCGTCCACCGGCAGCGGACCGGCGGCGATCCGGTCCGCGAGCGTGGGGCCCTCCACCAGCTCCAGCACGAGGAAGCGCGCATCGCCCACGGCCTCGAAGCCGTAGATGGCGCCGATGTGCGGGTGGTTCAGCGACGCGAGCAACTGCGCCTCGCGCTGGAAGCGCGCGAGACGCTCGGGATCGCGCGCGACCGACGCGGGCAGCAGCTTGAGCGCCACGTCGCGGCCGAGCCGACCGTCCGTGGCGCGCCACACCTCGCCCATCCCGCCCGCGCCGAGAGGGGAAACGACCGTGTAGTGCGCGAGGCGCGAACCGATCATGGGATACCCGACCGGCGCGGGCCCGCGCCGGCGAGCCGCGCCATCGCGATCCCGTACAGGAACAGCGCGGGGAGCGTCTTCGGCAGGAGCACGGCGTAGCGCTGCCACGCCGGCCAGTCCACCGCGGGGTCCCACACCGCGGGATCCTTCGCGTGGTCGAAGAGCGCGTACGGCGTGGGCAGCACGAGGACGGCCACGGCGGCCGCGATCCAGGCGAGCTCCCGCCGCGGGAACGTGCGCACGGTGAGCAGCACCAGCCCGATCAGCACGGTGGCGCACGCGTGGTGCTCCCACTCGTGCCCGAACGTGACGAAGTGCGCGAGCAGCAGCGCGGAGGAGCCGAGGACCACGTCGTCGTTCCGGGAGCGCAGCACGACCAGCGTCGTGACGGCCAGCACCACGACGCGCAGCCCCACCGACACCACCTTCCAGTGGACGAGCACCGGCTCGATCGCAAGGTCCCGCGCGATGCGCCACAGCATGTAGATGTTCCCGTAGTTGCCGCTGTCCAGCGCGCCGGGCGTGAGCAGGTTGATGTTCAGGAACATCTCGAACTCGCGCGGACGCGCCGCGAAGTACGGGATGGAGAAGCCCGCGCACGCGAGCACCGCCACGATCACGTGGGGGAGGAAGCGACGGTGCCGCACCAGCGCGGGCGCGGTCACGAGCGGGAACACCTTCAGCAGGGACGTGAGGGTGTACGGGACCACGCCGTGCGGCAGCCACAGCGCCACGAAGAGCAGTCCGACCGCCGCGAACGTGAACTGCCCGATGTACAGCTCCAGGAAATACGGACTGCTCAGGAGCAGCGCGCACACCGCGAAGACCCGCAGGCCCGCCCCTTCGATCCGCCGCCAGAGGAGCACGGCCATCCACGCGAGCAGGGCCTCCAGCATCACGATCCACACGCGGTGCGCCGCCGCCGGCGGGAGGACCAGGGCGATCCGCCCGGCGTCCGCCACCACGGGCAGGTACCGGAACGGGAAGTAGAACGGGGTGACGCCGTCCGGCCGGGGATCGTAGGGGCTCCAGCCGCCCACGCGCATGTTCGCCGCGTGGTACAGCGCGTAGAAGTCCGCGCCCGGTCCCGGGCGGTGGACCGTGTCGTTGTGCAGGGGCCAGATGACCGGGCGGGACTGCGTGAGGATCGATGCCACGATCCCCACGTGCACGAGGATCGCGAGCGCGAGGAGGACGCGGTGCGCCGTGTCCCGGCGCGGCGACGGGGGCGGGATCGGCTCGGGCATGGCGGCGGTCGGTTCCCTCGCGTGGGGGAGCGGGCGACGTCAGCCGGCGACTATCGGATGCGCGGGCGGCCGCGGGCAAGTCCTTCGGCGGATCCCGGCCTCACGCCCGCGCGCGGGCGCGCCCCACGGCCACGGGGGATCCGGGCTGCACGCGTACCAGCGCCTCGTAGACCGGGCCGGGACCGCCCCGGGTCCGCACGCGTGCGGCGATCCGGTGCGCGCCGGGGGAGAGGAGCAGCGTGGCACGCGGCTCCTCCAGGTCCCACCAGGGACCGTCGTCCAGGGCGAGGGCGAACGACTCGAAGTAGGGCGCGTACGCGGACAGGCCGAGGGTCACCTCCACCGCCCCGCCCTCCCGCAGCGCCGCCTCCAGCGCGTGGATCTCGACGGAGTTGATCGGCCAGTCGAACCGGGGGCGCCGGTCCTCGCGCCGGGAGCAGGTCAGAAGCGGAGGGCGACCCGCGCGAGCCGTCCACATCGTGTTGCGCTCGCCGGAGGCCGGGCTGCCGCGCCGCAGCGGGCGCGAGAGCCAGTCGTTCCGCAGGTCCACGCGGACGTACCCGTAGGCATCCAGGTGGATGTAGGAGAAGGAGGGCGCCGCGGCCGGGACGTCGGCGCGGGCGGCGGGACCGATGCGGCGCACCTGGAGCCTCCCGGAACGCGGCAGGTCCGGGCCGTCGCGGCACAGTTCGAAGGCGGAGAGCGGCCGGCCGTCGAGCTCGAAGACCTGGTTGTACGCCACGTCCAGCACGTACCACTTGTGGAGCTCGTTCGACCACAGCTCGGCGACGCAGCGTGCATCCTCCGCGCCCCTCCGCGTCACCACCACGCGCCGCGCGGGCCAGCCCAGGGCCGCCGCCGCGTGGATGGCGAGCGTGCTCACCGTGTCGCAACAGAGCTGCTTGCCCTGCTCCGCGCGTCGCAGGACCTCGAGCGGCTCCACGCGTCCGGGGTCGTCCACGACATGCGCCCGCGGGGTCCCGGGGATCCGCGCCAGGATCCAGCCGCCGAGGCGGAGCTGCGCCTCGTACTCGCTCGCGGCGGCCGCCACCACGTCGCCGAGCCCGCACTCCTCGCGCAACCGCGCGAGCGGGGCCGCGTCCGGGTCCTCCCACACGAAAGCCGGGACGGCCGCGTGGCCGAACGCGGAGCCGCCCTGCACCGAGAGCGCGGGCGCCGCGAACGCGGCGTTCTCCCACGACACGACGGGCCGCGACTGCGCCGGGACGACGCCCACGCGCGCCACGGCGCTGCGCGCGCGGGCGTCGGCCGCGTCGCCGCGGAGAAGCACGCCCGCCGCGCGGAGCACGGCGAAGCGCGCGATTTCCTGCGCGAAGCGAACCGGGGACACCCGGAAGTGCAGCGACCCCGCGACGATCGCGACTCCGAGGACCGTGGCGCCGAGGAAACGCGCGGGCCTCGTCCGGCCGTTCGTCGGATGCATGGCGTCATCCGCGCTGGTTGGGTTGCGTCGGGACGCAGGCGGAATGTAACTCGGCGCGAGGCCGCGGCACAAGGACCTTCGCGTCCGCGGCAGTTGCTTCAGGGTGAAGCAGCCGGGCGATCCGTCCCACGCGACCCGCGGATCAGGTACGCCCCACGGTACGGGCCCGGCCCGCCCGCCGGCCGGGTCTCGTCCCGGCGGCCCCCGTCAACGACCCCGCCCGACGCGCGGTCCCGGCGCCGCGAACGTCGCGCGCTCCGCGGTGGTCGTGTGCGGCTCCGCGCACGCGAGGTCGCCGAAGTAGCGGTGGTCGCCGAGCCACCGTGCGAGGTGCCCGCGGTCGAGGAACGCGGCGCGCGCTTCACCGGGCCAGTCGTCGAGGGAACGGACGAGCGCGTCGGAGGTCGCGATCCCCAGCGGACGCAGCGCGGCGTCGAGCGTCACGAGGAAGCACTCGCCGCGCGGCATCACGGTCACCTCGACCACGATGCGGGGCTCGCCCTGCCCGTCGCGGGAGATCAGGACCTCCTTCGCTTCCAGCCGGTCCACCTGCAGCAGGCTCCGGAAACGCTCCTCGAACATCGGCAGCACGAGCCGTGCGAGGCTCCCGTCCGGCACCCCGCAATCCGGCGCCACGAGCGAGTCCACCGACGCGCCCCGGCAGTGCTCGTCGTCGAGCAGGATCACGGTGCACCCCTGGTAGCACTTCGCGTTGCTCGTCCCGGCGACGATGACCTCGTCCCGCCCGTCCCCGTCCAGATCGGCCACGGTTCCCGCGTAGAGGTGCCCCCAGTTGAGATACGATCCGATGCGCGATCCATCGCTCCGCACGATGTCCACGTACGCGGGGTACAGCGTCTCGTGGTGGAACGCGATGATCAACTCCTCGTCCCCCGCCCCGTCCACGTTCCCGAACAGCAGGCTCCCCGCGCTCTCCAGGAACTGCGCGTTCCCGTACGCTCCGGAACGGGCGAGATCCTCGCCGAAGACCGCGGCGAGGTCCTCGTACGGCGGCACGAGGGTCCAAAGGACGCGCCCCGTGGCCGCGTCCACGCCGAACGTGGTGCCGCCGTCCTCGCCGGAAGGGCCGAGGCTGTAGACGGCCACGCGGTGGCCGCGCCACGGCGCGATCACCACCCCGCGCACCTCGGAGTCGTGCGGGCCGAGGCGAAGGGGGCCGAGGAGGCGCCGCTCGACGACCACGAAGGCCCCGTCGGCGCGGGCCGTGATCGGGGCGCCCGCGAAGCCGCGGATCGCGTTCGTCGCGAGCAGCAGGAGCGCGGCGGCCGCGACCAGCGCGGCAGCGGCCACCACGCGGGCGCGGCGCCGCGGCGCGGGCCTGACCGTCGCGTCGGGCGCAACCGGGGGATCCGCCGGCGGTTGCTCCGGCGGGCCGGGCGCGACGGGATCGCCGGTCAGCACCCTTCCCAGCAGCTCCTCGGGCGGGACCCGCAGCGCGCGCGCCAGGGCGAACAGCGTGTGCTCCTGGATGCGCGCGCGCTTCCCGGCCTCGATGTCGTGGACGCCGCGCCAGGTCAGGCCGGCGTGCCCGGCCAGCTCGCCCTTCGACCACCCGCGCGCCTGGCGGAGTCGTCGCAACCGATCCGGGAGTCCGGAACCGGCGATGTCCACGTTGCGTCGCTCGCGGCTCATGCGGCGACTCGTGGTTGTCGGCGCCGGGCACCTGCATCGCGGTGATCCGGCATCGCCGGTTCCATTCGTTTCAATGCGCGTCCATCCCGTTCCGTGGTGGGGGCGCCCGCCGGAGAGCAGGCTCACGTCCGCGACTTCCGCCGCACGCGGTTGCATCGCCGGAGGCTCGGCGTTGCGTCCGGCGGGTTCGGGGCCGGAACCGCGAAGGCGGGATTGTGCGGGAGCCGCGGGGGATGTGCAAGCGGGGCTCCCCGCGGTGCAATCGCGGTCGGGAGATGTCCGGCGAGGCGCAGACGTCGGCGGGCGGGACTCCCGATCGCTCCCCTGGGTGGGAGCCGCACGGGTGGTCGGGGTCGGCGGTTCCGGCGAGCGACCTCAGGAGTGTCGTTCCGCCGCGGGTCGCTGCCCCGCCGCCCGAGGCTGCCGGTCCGTCTCCGTCGCTGCCTCGCCGCCCGAGCCTGGCGGGCCGCCTGCGCCGGTGCCCCGCCGGCCTCCCGGCGTCGTCGAACCCCCCTGTTCCCCTGCCCTCCCGCGGCGTAGATCGGACCATGTGGTGGGGCCCCCTCCGCCGCTGTCCCGTTCTACGCCGCGGAAACGGCCCGGCCGAGCCGTTCCCGGGGCGTCCGGGTGGAGGGGAGACCATGGACGTCGGGAATCCCGGCCCCTACCTGATCGAAGTCAGCCAGCTCGATGATCTTTTGACCGCTCTCCGCGAGGACGGCTTCCGGGTGATCGGACCCGTGGAGCACGACGGCGTGATCGCCTGCGACGAGATCGAAGGCGTGCGCGACCTGCCCGCCGGGCGCGGGGACGACCAGGAGGCCGCGCACTACCGGCTCCGCGACCGCGCCGACGGCGCGCTCTTCGGCTACACCGTGGGACCGCACTCCTGGAAGAAGTTCCTGCACCCGCCGCGCCTGCGCCTGCTGCGCGCGGTCCGCGCGAACGGGGACGGCTTCCGCTTCGAGGACGAGCCGGACCCGCCGAAGATGGCGTTCCTCGGCGTGCGCGCGTGCGAGCTCGCGGCGATCGCCGTGCAGGACCGCGTGTTCCTCGCCGGGCGGCACGCCGATCCCGCGTACGGCGCCCGCCGCGGCAACGCCTTCCTCATCGCGGTGCAGTGCGGCGAGGCCGGGCACACGTGCTTCTGCGCGTCGATGAACACTGGCCCGCGCGCGAAGGAGGGGTTCGATCTCGCGCTGACGGAGATCGTGGACGTGTCGCGCCACCGCTTCCTTCTCGAGGTCGGCTCCCCCGCGGGACGCCGCCTCGTGAACCGCTTCTCCTTCCCGGCGGCGGACGAGCCCGCGCTGCGCGCCGCGCGGCAGGCGACCGCGCGCGCCACGTCCATGATGGGACGGGCCCTCGACCCGGCCGGGACCGCGGATCTCCTGGCGCGGAGCGGCGAGAGCCCGCACTGGAAGGATGTGGCGAAGCGCTGTCTCGGCTGCACGAACTGCACGCTCGTGTGCCCGACGTGCTTCTGCTCCACGGTGGAGGACGTGACCGACCTGGACGGGCAGGGGACCGAGCGCTGGCGACGCTGGGACTCGTGCTTCACGATGGACTTCTCCTACATCCACGGCGGCAGCGTGCGCGCGTCGGGCGAGTCGCGCTACCGGCAGTGGATCACGCACAAGCTGTCCACCTGGCAGGACCAGTTCGACGTCCCCGGCTGCGTCGGTTGCGGCCGTTGCATCGCCTGGTGCCCGGCGGGGATCGACATCACCGCCGAAGCCGCGGCGCTCCGCGCCCTGGAAACGAAGGGAGCCGGTCATGTTTGAGCCGAACCTGGGTCGCATCCTCGCCGACGAGGCGTTCTTCCACGGCATGCGCACGGATCACCTGGACATCATCGCCGGCTGCGCGAAGAACGTCCGGTTCAAGGAGGACGACCTCCTGTTCCGGGAGGGCGAGGCGGCGGACACGTTCTACCTGATCCGCGAGGGGCAGGTGGCGCTGGAGCTGAAGGCGGCCGGGCACTCCAAGGTCACCATCCAGACCGCGGAGAAGGGCGAAGTGGTGGGGTGGTCGTGGCTGGTGGGCACGAACCACCTCTGGCGCTACTCCGCCCGGGCGATGGGCGAGATCCGCGCCCTCGCCTTCGACGGCGCATGCCTGCGCCGCAAGTGCGAGGAGAACCACGAGCTGGGGTACGAGGTCGTGCGGCGCGTGGCGAACCTGATCGCGCACCGCCTGGAGGCCACGCGCCTGCAGCTCCTGGACATCTACGCGGGCCAGGGCTGACATGGCGGCGTCGGCCATGACGGAGGCGGCCGCCCTCGCGGCGCTGCCGACCGACCCGATGCGCCCGCGCCCCTTCCGGGTGGTGACGCGCATCCAGGAGACGCACGACACCGTCACGCTGGAGCTGGAGTCCGCGGACGGGCACCGGAGCCGCCCCTTCTCCCCGGGGCAGTTCCACATGCTGTGGGCGTTCGGCGCGGGCGAGGTGCCCATCTCCATCAGCGGGAAGCCCGAGCACCCCGATCGCATCGTCCACACGCTGCGCGTGGTCGGCGCGGTGACGAAGGCGCTGGCCGCGTGCTCGCCGGGGACCATGGTGGGTCTCCGCGGGCCCTTCGGCTCGCACTGGCCGCTGGAGGCCGCGGTGGGCCACGACGTGGTCATCGTGGCGGGCGGCATCGGGATCGCGCCGTTGCGACCGGCCGTCTACGAGATCTGCGATCGCCGCGACCGCTACGGCAGGGTGGCGGTGCTGTACGGCGCGCGGACGCCGCAGGACATCCTGTTCGCGTCCGAGCTGCGCAGCCTGGCCGACCGGCACCAGCTGGACCTCGGCATCACCGTGGACCGCGCCTCCGAGGGCTGGCGCGGCCGCGTGGGCGTCGTGACCACGCTGATCCCGCACGCCGGCTTCGCGCCGCGCAACGCGCTGGCGATGGTGTGCGGCCCCGAGATCATGGAGCGCTTCACGGTGGAGGCGCTGCGCAAACGCGGCGTGCCGCCGGAGGGCATCTGGGTCTCCATGGAGCGCAACATGAAGTGCGCGGTGGGATTCTGCGGCCATTGCCAGTTCGGCGCGGACTTCCTGTGCAAGGACGGACCCGTGTTCCCGTACCACCGGATCCGCCACCTGTTCAACCGCGCGGAGGTGTGACGTGGGACGCAAGCCGAAGTTGGCGGTGTGGAAGTTCTCGTCCTGCGACGGCTGCCAGCTGAGCCTCCTGGACTGCGAGGACGAGCTGCTGGCGGTGGCCGGCGCGGTGGAGATCGCGTACTTCCCGGAGGCCACGCGCCGCGTGGTGGAGGGGCCGTACGACATCTCGCTGGTGGAAGGGTCCGTCAGCACGCCGGAGGAGGCGGAGCGCATCCGCCACATCCGGCAGATCTCGGGGATGGTCGTGGCGATCGGCGCGTGCGCCACGGCGGGCGGCATCCAGGCGCTCCGCAACCTGGCGGACGTCAAGGAGATGGCCGGCTGCGTGTACGCGCACCCCGAGGTGCTGAAGACGCTGGAGACGAGCACGCCGATGGACCAGCACGTGGCGGTGGATTTCGAGCTGCGCGGCTGCCCCATCTCCAAGGCGCAGCTCCTGGAGTTCCTGAACGCGGTGCTCAACGGCCGCAAGCCGGTGCTCCCGGCGCACAGCGTGTGCGTCGAGTGCAAGCTGCGCGGCACGCCGTGCGTGCTCGTCGCGCACGGCACGCCGTGCCTCGGACCGGTCACGCAGGCCGGGTGCGACGCGCTCTGCCCCTCGTTCACGCGCGGCTGCTTCGGCTGCTTCGGACCGATGGAGGCGCCGAACACGGCGTCCCTGGCGAAGCGCTGGGCGGAACTGGGCGCGTCGCCCGCGGACATCGCGCGCGTGTTCCGGACGTTCACCGCGGGCGCGGAGGCATTCCGCGCGGAGGCCGAGATCCATGACCACCACTAGGGAGATCCGCGCCGACTACCTCGCCCGCGTGGAGGGCGAGGGCGCGATGTACGTGAGGATCAAGGGCGGCGAGGTGGAGGAGGTGAAGCTCAGGATCTTCGAGCCGCCGCGCTTCTTCGAGGCGTTCCTGCGCGGCCGGGACTTCCGCGAGGTGCCGGACATCACCGCCCGCATTTGCGGCATCTGCCCGGTGGCCTACCAGATGAGCTCCGTGCAGGCGATGGAGCAGGCGTGCGGCGTGAAGGTGGACGGGCAGCTCCGCGCGCTGCGCCGGCTCCTGTACTGCGGGGAGTGGATCGAGAGCCACGTGCTGCACGCGTTCATGCTGCACGCGCCGGACTTCCTCGGCTACGAGAGCGCGCTGGAGATGGCGAAGGACCACAAGGAGGTCGTGGAGACCGCGCTGAAGCTCAAGAAGATCGGGAACGACGTGATGGTGGTGGTGGGCGGCCGGGAGATCCACCCCATCAACGTGAAGGTCGGCGGGTTCTATCGCGTGCCCCGGAAGCGGGAGCTGAAGGAGCTGGTGCCGCGGCTGCAGTGGGCGCTGGAGGAGTCGGTCAAGGCGGCGAAGCTCTTCGCCGGCTTCCCCATCCCGGAGCTGGAGCGGGACTACGTGTTCGTGTCCCTGGGGCACCCCACCGACTATCCGCTGTACGACGGGAACGTCACGTCCGGCGCGGGCCTGGATGCCCCGGTGGAGGAGTACGAGGACTTCTTCGCGGAGATGCACGCGGTGCACTCCAACGCGCTCCACTCCCACATGCGGGCGGGGGGCGCGTACTTCGTGGGACCGAACGCGCGGTTCAGCCTGCACGCGGGCAAGCTCACGCCCGCGGCGGCGCAGACCGCCCGCGAGATCGGCCTGAAGCCGCCGTGCCGGAACCCGTTCCGGTCCATCCTCGTGCGCGCCGTGGAGACGGTGTACGCCTGCGAGGAGGCGCTGCGCCTGATCGAGGCGTACGAGGAGCCGGACCGGCCGGAGGTGACCGTGGCGCCGCGCGCGGGCCGGGGCGCCGGGGCGAGCGAGGCGCCGCGCGGGCTGCTGTACCACCGGTACGAGATCGACGAGGAGGGGCACATCGTCTCCGCGAAGATCACGCCGCCTACGGCGCAGAACCAGCCCACCATCGAGGAGGACCTGCTGGAGTTCGTGAAGACGCGCACGGACCTCCCGGACGCCCAGCTGCAGTGGCAGTGCGAGCAGGCCATCCGGAACTACGACCCGTGCATCAGCTGCGCCACGCACTTCCTGGACCTGACGGTGGACCGGGGGTGAGGGGGACATCATGGGAGACGTCCGGGTGTTCGGGCTCGGCAACCCCACCCGGGGCGACGACGGCATCGGGTGGCTGGTGGCCGGACGGCTGAAGGACCGTGTGCCCGAAGGCGTGGACGTGCGCCTCGCGCTCGGCGAGTCCCTGGATCTCATCGAGTCGTGGTCCGGGGCGCGGGTGGTCATCGTGGTGGACGCCGTGTCGTCCGGAACCACGCCGGGAACGGTGCACCGGTTCGTCGCCGGCCGCGATCCGCTGCCGTCCCGCCCGAGCACGTCCACGCACGGGATGGGACTGGCGGAGGCGCTCGCCATGGCGCGCACCATCGGCCGCGTGCCGCCCCGGCTCATCGTGTGGGGGATCGAGGGCGCGTGCTTCGAGATCGGCGCCGGGATCTCGCCGGACGTGGCGGATGCGGTGCCGGCCGTGGTCTCCGGCATCCTGAACGACGTGGCCCGGGCGTGCGCGTCGCACGCGGCCGGACTGGAGCAGTGAGATGTGCCTCGGCGTCCCCGCCCGCGTGATCGGCGTGCGGCGCGACAGCACGTCGCCCATGGTGCAGGGCACCGTGGACTTCGGCGGGGTCCGCAAGGACGTGGACCTCTCGTTCACGCCCGACGTGCTTCCCGGGGACTTCGTGCTCGTGCACGTGGGGTTCGCCCTGTCCCGGCTGGACGAGGCCGAGGCGATGCGCACGCTCGCGTACCTGGAGGAGATCGGGGAGGCGCTGGAACAGGAGGGCCCGGCGTGACGGTGACGGTGTCCGAGGGCTTCCGGGATCCCGTGCGCGGGCGACGGCTCGTGCGGGCCGTGCGCGCGGCGTGCACGCGGAGCTGGCGCGTGATGGAGATCTGCGGCGGGCAGACGCACACGCTCCTGCGCTCCGGCATCGACGAGGTCCTGGCCGGCGCGGTGGAGCTGGTGCACGGCCCGGGCTGCCCGGTGTGCGTCACGCCGCTCGCGAAGATCGACCGCGCGCTGGCGCTCGCGGCGCGGCCCGGCCTGATCCTGTGCACGTACGGGGACATGATGCGCGTCCCGGGATCGGGCGAGGACCTGCTGCGCGTCCGCGCGCGGGGCGGCGACGTCCGCGTCGTGTACTCGCCGCTGGACGCCGTGCGCCTCGCGGAGACGCACCCCGGGCACCAGGTGGTGTTCTTCGCCGTGGGCTTCGAGACGACCGCGCCGGCGAACGCCATGGCCGTGAAGGAGGCCTGGCGGCGGGGACTGCCGAACTTCTCCGTGCTCGTGTCGCAGGTGCGCGTGCCGCCGGCCATCCGCCTGCTCATGGCGGACCCGGAGGCGCGCGTGGACGGCTTCCTCGCGCCGGGGCACGTGTGCACGGTGATGGGCTGGCGGGAGTACGAGGCGCTCGCGGCGGAGCTGGGCCGTCCGTTCGTCGTCGCCGGGTTCGAGCCGGTGGATCTCCTCCGCGCGCTGCACGTGCTCGTGACGATGCTGGAGCAGGGGGAACGCGCCGTGCGCAACGAGTACGCGCGCGCGGTCCGGCGCGAAGGGAACGGGCTCGCGCGGGAGCTGCTGGACGAGGTGTTCGAGACCTGCGACATGGCGTGGCGCGGGATCGGCATGGTCCCGGGCGGCGGCCTGCGGCTGAAGGCCGTCTTCCGCGACCACGACGCGGAGGCGCGCTTCGCGCTCGGCGCCGTGACCGCCGAGGAGTCCGCGGCGTGCCTGGCCGGGGAGGTGCTGCAGGGGAAGCGGAAGCCCTCGGCGTGCCCCGCCTTCGGCAAGGCGTGCACGCCGGAGACGCCGCTCGGGGCGCCGATGGTGTCGTCCGAGGGGGCGTGCGCCGCGTACTGGGCGTTCCGCCGCGAGGAGGCCGGCCATGCGGCTTGAGTGCCCGGCCCCGGCGAGCGCGTACGACGCGGTGACCCTGGGGCACGGCGGCGGCGGCCGGCTGATGCAGCGGCTCCTCGACGAGCTGCTGCTGCCCGAGCTGGGGAACGAGCACCTGCGCGAGCTGGGGGACTCCGCGGTCGTGCCGTGGGCGGCGGGCCGGGTGGCCATGACCACCGACAGCTTCGTCGTGCGCCCCCCGTTCTTCCCGGGCGGGGACATCGGGATGCTCGCCGTGCACGGCACCGCGAACGACCTGGCGATGGCCGGGGCGCGCCCCGTGTTCCTGTCGCTCGGCATGATCCTGGAGGAGGGCTTCCCGCTGGAGGACCTGCGCCGCGTGCTGCGGTCCGTGCGCGAGGCCGCGGCGCCGCTGGGTCTCGCCGTGGTCACCGGCGATACGAAGGTGGTGGAGCGGGGGAAGGCCGATCGCATCTTCCTCAACACCACCGGACTCGGCGTGCCGCGGCCGGACGCGGACCTGTCGCCGCGGCGGGTGCGTCCCGGGGATCGCGTGCTGGTGAGCGGACCGATCGCGGAGCACGGGATGGCGGTGATGTCCGTGCGCGAAGGGCTGGGCTTCGACGGGGACCTGCGGAGCGACACCGCCGCGCTGTGGCCGCTGGTGGAGCGCCTGCTGGACGCGTGCGGGCCCGACGTGCACGCCCTGCGCGACGCCACGCGCGGCGGCGTGGCCTCCGTGCTGAACGAGATCGCGCGGGCCGCCGGCGCGGAGATCGCGCTCGAGGAGACGGCCATCCCCGTGCGGTCCGCCGTGCAGGCGGCGTGCGAGGTCCTGGGACTGGATCCCCTGTACGTGGCGAACGAGGGCCGGTTCGTGGCCTTCGTGGCCGCGGGGCGCGCGGACGCGGCGCTGCGCGCGCTGCGCGACCATCCGCTCGGCGCGGGCGCGGCGGTGGTCGGCGAGGTGGCGGAGGGGATGCGCGGGATCGTGCGGATGCGCGGGGCGCTGGGCGGAAGCCGGGTGGTGGACCTGCTCTCCGGCGAGCAGCTTCCGAGGATCTGCTGATGCACGAGCTCTCGCTGGCCATGGGCCTCTGCCGGCAGCTGGACCGCATCCGCCGGGAGCGCGGCGCCGCCCGCATCCGCAAGGCGGTCGTGGAGGTGGGCGTCCTGTCGAACGTGGTTCCGGAGCTGCTGCGGCAGGCGTACCTGGCGCACCGCGAGCAGGTGCCGGCGCTGGCCGGCACGGAGCTCGTGGTGCGCAGCATCCCGCTCACGCTCGCGTGCGAGGCGTGCGGCCGGACGTGCGAGACGGACGCCCTGCGGCTGCGCTGCCCCGCGTGCGGGTCCGCGCGCGTGGCGGTCCGCGCCGGCGAGTCGCTGCTGTTGCGGGAAGTGCATCTCGAGATCGAGGAGGACGACGATGAACGTCCGGCATCTCGCCGTGATGGAGAGCCTGCTCAAGTCCAATGACCTGATCGCGCGCGGCCTTCGCGACGAGTGGTCCGAGGCGGGCGTGCTCGCGGTGAACCTGCTGTCCGCGCCCGGCTCGGGGAAGACGTCGCTGCTGGAGGCCGCGCTGCCGCGGCTCCTGGAGGCCGGGCGGCGCGTGCTCGTCCTGGAAGGGGACGTGGAGACGGAGCTGGATGCGGAGCGCATCCGGAAGCTCGGCGTGGACGCGCTGCAGATCACCACGGGCGGGGGCTGCCACCTCGAGGCGCACATGATCCGGCAGGCGTGGGACGCGCTCGCGGGCACGCGCCCGTACGACTACGTCTTCATCGAGAACATCGGCAACCTCGTCTGCCCCGCCGGCTTCGATCTGGGGGAGCACGTTCGCGTCGTGCTGCTGTCGTCCCCGGAGGGGGAGGACAAGCCGCCGAAGTACCCGAAGGCGTTCCGCACGGCGGACATGCTCGTGCTCGCGAAGATGGACGTGGCGCAGCACTTCGACTTCCGTGCGGAGGAGGCGGAGCGGCTGGCCCGGGAGATCCGGCCGGACCTCACGATCCTCCGGACGTCGGCGCGGACCGGGGAGGGCGTGGCGGCGTGGGTGGATGCGCTGGAGCGCCGCCGCGCCGCGCTGCGCGTGCCGGCCTAGCGGGGCGGCACGGGAGCGAAGGACCCCGCAGGATGCCGCGCGGAAGCGGCGAATGGCCAGCCGAGCCCATCCCGG
This sequence comes from uncultured Gemmatimonadota bacterium, assembly GCA_964571855.1. Lineage (GTDB taxonomy): Bacteria > ARS69 > ARS69 > ARS69 > ARS69 > CAYYFX01. Next base: position 139,702 of record CAZNDO010000001.1, on the reverse strand, counting down.
GACCGTGGAGGTTTGACGCGGCGCCCCCGGACCGGCGACACTCGTCCGGCAACGTCGACGCTCTGCAACCGCCGTCCGGAGGAACCATGCGCGCCCATCGCCTCGCCACGCTCCCCGTTCTTCTCCTGCTCGGCGCCCCGGCGGCGCACGGCACCCCCGTCGCCGCCCCGGCCGAGGCGCCCATCGTGATGAACGGGCGGACCTTCGACACGTGGGGGGACTGGATCCGGTCGGATGCGTTCCGCCGCTGCGGCACGCCGGCCACGCAGGCCGGGGCGGAGGAGGCCTTCGGGGCGCCGGGGGACTGCAGCCTCGCCTCGACCACGATCTCGTCCGAGTACGACCCCACGTCGCCGATCATCATCACCGTGGTGTTCCACGTGATCACGAACGCCGCGGGCACGAGCGGGAACGTGACGGACGCGGACATCCTGGAGCAGATCGAGATCCTGAACGAGGACTTCCAGGCGCTCGCGGGGACGAACGGCGAGAACGGCACGGACGCGCGCATCGAGTTCCGCCTGGCCACGGTGGATCCGGACGGCGATCCCACCACGGGCATCACGCGCAGCGCGAACAACACGTGGTTCAACGACGGCGGCAGCTACTGGAACACGCTCGCGTGGGATCCGGACCGGTACCTGAACATCTACACGAACACGGCCGGCGGCGCGCTGGGGTACGTGCCGGACCTGCCGCAGGGCGGGCTCGTCGGCCTGAACTCCGATCGCGTCGTGGCGCTGTGGTCCTCCGTGGGACGCGACGCGCCGATCGGCCCGCCGTACGACCAGGGCCGCACGGTCACGCACGAGGTGGGGCACTACCTCGGCCTGTACCACACGTTCGACTTCGGCTGCGGGACGGCGTCCGCCCCGGGCTGCTACACGACCGGGGACCGGATCTGCGACACGAACTCCGAGGCGAACCCCGTGTTCGGCTGCCCCGCGAGTTCGTCCAGCTGCGGCTCCCCGAATCCCTACCACAACTACATGGACTACTCCGACGATCTCTGCATGGAGGAGTTCACGCCGGAGCAGGTCAACCGCATGCGCTGCACGCTCGCGAACTGGCGCGTGGACCTGTTCGACGGCGGCGCCGTGGCCGCGCCGGAGATCGCGGGCGCGGCCGGCCGGCTCGCCGCCCTCGCGCGGCCGAACCCCTTCGCGGACGGGACGGAGATCGTGTTCGAGCTGCCGCGCCGGGGCGACGCGGTGGTGCGCGTGCTCGACGTGGCAGGGCGCACGGTGCGGACGCTCGCGTCCGGCCCGTTCGCCGCGGGAGCGCAGCGCGTGGGCTGGGACGGCACGGACGGCGCGGGAGCGCGCGTGGCCGCGGGCGTGTACTTCTACCGCGTCGAGACCGCGGACGGCGCCCGGACCGGGCGCATGGTCCTCATGCGGTAGGTGGGCGGCGGTTCACCGAGTGTCGATGGCCCGGGTCTTCCAGAGATCCGGGCCATCGCGTTTCTGATCGCGAGAGGGCCCGGGTGGCGTCCCGGAACCGAGACGGTCGTGGCCCCGCGATTGCGATCCCGGGATGGTCCACGCCCGCGGCGGGTTGTCCCGGGAATCGGGATCCTGCGACCTCGCAAGAGTTTGCGTCTGTTGCGCAGCCTTCGGCCATGCTGCCTTGGGCTTGGCACCCTTCCTGCGGTGGGCAGTCCCGCCGATCCGGCCGGGAACGGGCGCCCGCAGCAGCGCCCGTCCCGTTCGTCGGTGCGTGGACGGGCCGGTGGACGAAGGTCGCCCCGGGTCTCAGGAGTACTCGGCGATCGGAGGCCCCGGCCCACCCCACGCGCTCCGCACGTTCGCTTCCCCGACGGATGGCGTTGTTCGGAGCGCAGGGGAACGGCACACGCGCTCGGGAAATGGTGGCGGGAGAGGTCACTGCCGTCGGCGGAGTCCTTCGTCGGGACGGAGACGAGGCCGCGGCAGTGCCCGCCACCTCTCGAGCGGCTCCGCCCCGGATGACGGTTCGCGGCCCGCGTTTGCGCAATGGCGGTCGTGGGCCGGAACGGGTTCGGCCCCCCGACTCCCGTGAGGGTGGCCATGTCCCGCGCATCGCTCGCTTCCGTCCGCTCCGTTCCCGTCCTCCTCGCGCTCGCCGCCCTCGCGGCCGGCTGCGGGAGCGACTCCGGCACCGGCCCCACGCCCGGGTCCGGCCCGATGTCCGCGACGATCGACGGGCAGGCCTGGGTCGCGGACGAGAATCTCGCCACGGGAATGGCCGTCCCCGGCGTGCCCGGAGCGTTCATCGTGCAGGGATCGCGCGTGCTCTCCGGCTCGGACGCGCTGTCGCTGCAGATCTCCGTGTACAACGCCGCGGGCCCGGGGACATACCCCCTGGGTGCCGGCCCCTCGGTGACCGGCGGGATCGCGACCGTGGCGACCGCCGGGGCCGGCTGGACCACGCCGCTCTCCGGCGCGGCGGGCAGCATGGTCATCACCGCGCTCACGCCCACGCGGATCGCGGGGACGTTCGAGTACACGGCGGACGCGGCCGTCGGCAGCGCCACCGGCACGCGCAGCATCACGTCCGGCCAGTTCGACCTGCTGCTGGGGAACGCCGCGGATCCGCTGCCCGCGCTGCCCGGCAACGCCGGCGGGTTCTTCCGCGCGGACGTCGGCGGGGCTCCGTACAACGCGTCCACCGTGGCCGCGAACACGATCAGCTCGAACCTCATCGTCACGTCGACGACGGACGCGCGGAACGTGGGCATCGTGCTGCAGTCCGTCACGGCACCCGGGGACTACACGCTCACGTCGAGCCCGCCCTCCCGCACGATGTCGGTGATCGAACTCGGCTCCTCCGTGCAGTGGGGCGCCGGTCCGGCGATGACCGGCACCGTGAGCGTGACCAGCCTGACGAGCCAGCGGGCGATCGGCTCGTTCACGGCGACGCTGGCGCCGGTGGCGGGAACGGCGTCCACGCTGACCATCAGCGGGACCTTCGACGTGGGGCTGCCGTAGGGCGCCCTCGATCGGACCGCGGGTTCCCCGGGGCGTCCGACGCGCCCTCGACTCGTGTGCGGGAGTGGCGGATACTCCCATCACACGATCCGACGTGCCGCCTGCTCGACACGTCCTGCCGGGGAGCCATGGACTTCGAAGAAGCGCGCCGGACGCTGTACCGCATGAAGAAGGGGACCGTGCGGCTCCAGGATCGCGTGGACGCCGAGGCCCTTCGGCAGCGTTTCGACCTCGAGGAGGAGCGGTGATGGGTGTACGCAGGTACCGCTCGATCGAGGACATGCCGCCCCTGCCGCCGCGTCCTCCGCTGGATCCGGACAACCTGCGCCTCGCGCTCGGCCTTTCGGACTGCGCGCAGCGACTCCGTCCGTTCAGGGCTCGTCCGGGTGTGCGGAAGCACCGTTCGTATGACGAGATGGTGCGCGCCCGGGATGGCGAAGGGTAGCGTCACGTGAACGTCCAGGCGACGTCCGTCCTCGGCGGACTGGCCGTCGGGGTCGGTGCGACCCTCGTCCAGGATCTGTGGAATCTCCTCCTGCGGCGGGCGTTCGGGATCCCGTCGCTGGACCTCTGCCTGCTGGGACGCTGGCTGTGCCACATGCCGGCCGGCACCTTCCGGCACGCGAGCATCGCCGCGGCCGAGCCGAGGGCGGCGGAGTGCGTCGTGGGCGTGGTGGCGCACTACACGATCGGCGCGGCCTTCGCGTTGTTGCTCGTGCTTCCCGACTCGGGCGCGTGGCTCCTTCGGCCGACCGTGCTCCCCGCGCTTCTTGTCGCCGTCGGCACCCTCGTATTCCCGTTCCTCCTCATGCAGCCAGCGCTCGGTCTGGGTGTGGCTTCCTCCCGGGCGCCGGATCCGGCGCGCGCCCGGCTCAAGAGCCTCATGAGCCACGTCTTGTTCGGCGTCGGGCTGTACCTGTGTGCGCTCCCCGTCAGCCATCTGCTGCGGGCAGGCTCGTAACGGCGCCGGCAGGGCGCGCCGCCGGGTGGCGGCAGCGGGGGTGACGGGTTTCGGGCCCGTTTCGCGTATGGACTCGTGGGGCATGGGCCGCGCAGACCTCATGCCCCATCCGGTGAAGGTGGCGGGAGAGGTCACCCCCGGAGGCGAAGTCCTTCGTCGGGACGGAGACCGAGCCCCGGGGGTGCCCGCCACCCCATTCCCGTCCGCCGCCGCGGCCCGCCCGGGCCGCTCCGGGCGCCCGCCCCCCGCGTTGAGGCCCCGGCACCGGGATGCTAGGCTCGACCTCCGCCGCGGCCCTCTCTCCGCGGCGCGACTCAACCCCCGAGGTCGCGCCGATTGGATCGTGCATCCCTCGACCAGCTGTTCAGCCTGGCCTACGAGGAGCTCCGGCGCCTCGCCGCGGCCGTGCGGCGCGGGGACCCGGGCGCCACGCTGAGCCCCACCGCCCTCGTCCACGAGGCGTGGTTGAAGCTCGCCGCGTCGCCGCCGTTCGACGCGGCCTCCCCCTTGCATTTCCGCCGGATCGCGGGCCGCGCGATGCGCCAGGTCCTCGTGGACGCGGCGCGCCGCCGGAACGCGGCCAAGCGCGGCGCCGATCTCGCGTTCGTGACCTTCGACGAGGCGCTCCACGCAGACGCCCGTGCCGGCTCCGCCGAGGATGTGCTGGCGCTGGACGCCGCGCTCGAGCAGCTCGCGCGCGTGAGCCCGCGGCAGGCCGCGATGGTGGAGAGCCGCTTCTTCGGCGGCTTCGACGCGAAGGAGACGGCGGAGATGCTGGAGATCTCCGAGGCCACGGTGCTGCGCGACTGGCGCGCCGCGAAGGCGTGGCTCGCGCGCGAGCTGCGGCGCGCGTCCTAGGGAGCGGCCATGGACGCGGCGCGCTGGGAGCGCATCCAGGAGATCTTCCACGCCGCCACCGGGCGGCCCGCCGCCGGGCGGCGCGCGTTCGTGCAGTCGCAGGCCGCGGGCGACGCGACGCTGGCGGCTGACGTGCTCGGCATGCTCGAGGAAGACGAGCGCGCGGGGTCGCTGCTGGATCGCGAACTGGGCTCCGTGGCGGACCGCGTCCTCCACGCGGGCGGCGAGCCGCCGCTGCCGCCGCACGCGTTCGGCCCGTACCGCGCGGTGCGCTTCCTCGGCGAGGGCGGCATGGGCGTGGTGTTCCTGGCCGAGCGCGCGGACCTCGGGAGCCGCGCCGCGATCAAGATCCTGCGCGACGCGTGGATCTCGCCGGCGCGGCGCGAGCGCTTCGCCGCGGAGCAGCGGCTGCTGGCGCAGATGAACCATCCGTCCATCGCGCGGCTGTTCGATGCGGGCACGCTGCCCGACGGCACGCCGTGGATCGCGATGGAGCATGTGGAGGGCGTGCCGCTCACCGAGCACTGCGAACGGCGCAACCTGTCGCTGCGCGAGCGCCTGTCCATCTTCCGCGCCGTGTGCGAGGCCGTGCGGTACGCGCACCGCTCGGCCGTGCTGCACCGGGACCTGAAGCCCTCGAACCTGCTCGTGCGCGAGGACGGGACGATCAAGCTCCTGGACTTCGGGATCGCGAAGTCGCTGGACGAGGCCGAGGACGCGCCGGACCGCACGCGCACGGCGTGGCGGCTGGCCACGCCCGCGTACGGCGCCCCGGAGCAGTGGCACGGCGGACCCCTCGGCCTGTACACGGACGTGTGGGCGCTCGGCGTGATCCTGTACGAGCTCCTGGCCGGAGGGCTCCCCTTCGACGGTCCGGCGGACGGAGCGCGGGAGGCGGCGCCGCCGTCCGCCGCCGCGCGCTCGCGGCTGGGCCGCGCGTCGTGGGCGGAGCTGGACGTGCTCTGCCTCACGGCGATGCACCCGGATCCCGCGCGCCGCTATCCCACGGTGGATGCGTTGCTGCGCGACGTGGACCACTACCTGGCCGGCGAGCCGCTGGAGGCGCGGCCGGCCGGCGCGGCGTACCGGCTGCGCAAGTTCGCGGCGCGGCACCGCGTGCCGCTGGCGGCCGCCGCGGCGGTGCTCGCGAGCGTCGTGTCGCTCGTCGCGTACTACGGCGTGCGGCTCGCCGCCGCGCGCGACGCCGCGGTGGCGGAGGCCGCGCGGCGCGAGCGGATCCAGACGTTCATGTTCGCGCTGTTCGGCGGGGACGAGGACGCCGCCCCTTCCGACAGCCTGCGCGTGGTGGAGCTCCTGGATCGCGGCCTGGTGGAAGCGCGTCTCCTGGAGGATGAGCCGCTCGTCCGCGCGGAGCTGGACCGCACGCTCGGCACGCTGTACTCGCAGCTCGGACACCTGGACCGCGGGGACTCGCTGCTCGTGGCCGCGCTGGAGCGGCGGCGCGCGACGCTCGGCGCGGAGCACGTGGACGTGGGGCGGACGCTCGTGGAGCTCGGCTCCATCCGGCTGGCGAAGGCGGAGATGGAGGACGCCGAGCGGCTCGTGCGCGAGGGGCTGGCGGTCGTGCGGCGCGCGGCGCCGCGCGGCAGCCCGGCGGTGCCGGAGGCGTTGACCGCGCTCGGTCAGGTGCTGGCGGTCGGGGGCCGGTACGACGAGGCATCGGCCACGCTGGAGGAGGCGCTGGCGCGCATGGAGCGGGACGGGGCCACCGACGAGGAGCTGGCGGCCGGCTTGCACGAGCTGGCCAACGTGGAGTTCTACGCGGGGGACTACGCGGCGTCGGACTCGCTGAACCGTGCCGTGCTCGCGGTGACGCGGCGCATGCACGGCGACCGGCACCCGTCCGTGGCGGACGACCTGATCAACCTGGGCGCCACGCGGCACCAGCTGGGGCTCTACGCGGAGGCGGAGAGCACGTACCGCACGGCGCTCGACATCCATCGCTCCTGGTACGGCGACGGGCACCCGAAGACGGCCACGAACCGCACGATGCTGGCGCGCACGCTCGTGGCGGAGGAGCGGCTGGAGGAGGCGGAGGCGGAGCTGTCGAAGTCCCTCGCGACGCTGGAGGCCGTGCACGGCGGCCACCACCCGAGCGTGGCCTCCGCGCTGAACGAGCGCGGGCTCGTCGCGTGGCGGCGCGGCGCGCTCGACGCCGCGGCCGCGGACTTCCAGCGCATGGTGGAGATCTACCGCGACGTGTACGGACCGGCCCACGACTTCGTCGGCGTCGGCCTCTCGAACCTGGCGAGCGTGGCGATGGGGCGCGGGGACTTCGCGCAGGCGGAAGCGCGCCTGCGCGAGGCGCTGGACCTGTTCACGCGCTCGCTGGGCCCCGGGCACATGAACGTGGCGATCGCGCGCATCAAGCACGGTCGCGCGCTCCTGCGCCTCGGCCGCCCGGACGAGGCGGAGGCGGAGATCCGCGGCGGCTACGAGCTTCTGTCCGCGCAGGCGGATCCCGGCGTCAGCTGGCTGGCGGCCGCGCGCGAGGACCTGCTGGAGATCTACGAGCGGCGCGGCGACGCGGCGCGCGCGGCGGAGATGCGCGCGGCGATCGGGGCGGTGGCGACTCCTACCGCAGCGCCCGCGCGGCCAGCGCGGTGAGGGTGGCGCCGAGCAGGCTCACGAGCGAAGCCGCCGTTTCGGCTCACGAGCAGAATGATCGAAGATCCACCTCGGATGCCGAATCGCCCGTCGCGCCAGGGGTTGACAGACCTAACGTTGTTAGGTATTATGCGTGCATTCGAGGAGGCGTCATGGGCACGATCGAACGGCGGGCCCGCGAGCGGGAAGAGACCCGCGAGAAGATCCTGCAGGCGGCGCGGGACCTGTTCGGCACCCACGGGTACGAGGCGGTGACCATGCGCGCCGTGGCGGACGCCATCGAGTACACGCCCACCGCCATTTACCACCACTTCGAGAACAAGCAGGCGCTCGTCACGGAGCTCTGCCACACGGACTTCCTCTCCCTGGCGCAGCACTTCGTGAAGGCGGCGGCGATCGCGGATCCGGTGGAGCGCATCCGGAAGGTCGGGGAGGCCTACCTCGAGTTCGCCGTCCTGCACCCGAACCACTACCGGTTCATGTTCCTCACGCAGATCCCGGAGGTGGAGCACACCGAGGAGTTCCTCGCCGAGACGAGGGACAACCCGGAGAAGGACGCGTACGCGTTCCTGCGGCGCGCGTGCGCGGAGGCCATCGAGACCGGCCGGCTGCGCGAGGAGCTTGCGGACCCGGACGAGGTGGCCCAGGTCTGCTGGGGCGCCCTGCACGGGCTGATCTCCATCCACGTCCTCAAGGGCAGCAAGTCCTGGGTCCCGCTGCGGGACCTCAAGGCCACTGCCGCGCAGGCGATCAACATCCTCTTCCGGGGCATGATCCGGAATCCCACGGAGTAGCAACCCATGGTGTCGCCGTCGTCGTCCCGTCGTCTTGCCCTGATCCTAACAGTGTTAGGACACCTTGCCCCGTTCACCCAGGCCTCGGCGCAACCCGACCCGCTCGCACCGCTCGTCGAGGAGGCGCTGCGCGCGAACCTGACCGTGGAGGAGGCCCGGCTGGCCGAGCGGCGGAGCGCCGCCGAGGCGCGCGAGGCCATCGGCCGGTGGCTGCCGCGGGTGACCCTGGAGTCCCGCGTGTCCGAAGTGGACGGCGTGCAGGACCTCGGCGACCTGATCAACCCCGCGTACGCCGCGCTCAACGATCTCACCGGCTCGTCCGCGTTCCCCACGGACCTGTCGCTCGCCCTGCCGCGGCAGCACGACACGCACGTCCGCGTGACGCAGCCGCTGCTCGCCGAAGGGCTCCGTGCCGGTGTGTCCGCGGCGCGCGCGCGCCACGATGCGCAACGCGAGTCGCTGGGTGCGGTGGCGCGCGGCATCGCGGCCGCCGTGCAGGTGGCGTACCTGGAAACCGCCTCGGCGCTGCGCGTCGTGGAGGTGCACGAGGCCGCGCTCGCGCTCGTGCGCGAGAACGAGCGCGTGGCGCAGCGCCTCCTGGATGCGGGCAGCGCCACGCCCGAAGCCGTCCTGCGCGCACGCGCGGACCGCGCCGACGTGGAGCAGGAGCTGGCCGAGGCGCGGCGCCGGCACGCGGCGGCGGCCCGGGAGCTGAACCGGATCCTGCAGCGTCCGGACGACGCGCCCGTGAGCGTGCTGCCGGACGCGGCGTTCGACCTGCCGCTCGACCTGGACGTCGACGCCGCGGTCGCGCACGCCCTGGCGCACCGCGAGGACCTGGCCGCGTCCGACGCGACGATCCGCGCGGCCCGGTCCGCCCGCCGCGCCGCCACGTCCCGCTACCTCCCGGACGTCTCCGTCGCGTTCGACTACGGGTTCACGGGATCGGAGCCCGCGTTCCGCGACGAGGAGGACTACTGGGTGGCCTCCCTCGTGGCGCAATGGGAACTGCTGGACTTCGGCCGACCCGCGGCGCGCGCCGCCGCCGGGCACGACGTGGACCGCGCGAACGTGGCGCGCCAGGACCTGACGGACCGGATCCGCCTGGAGGTGCGCGCGGCGTGGGAAGCGGCGAGCACCGCGCGCGACGCGGTGGCCACCGCGGACGTCCGCCGGGACGCGTCGCGACGCACGTTCGAGCTCGTCCGCCGCCGCTTCGAGGAGGGCGCCGCGTCGCCCCTGGAACTGACCGACGCACGCACCACCCTCACGAGCGCGGAGCTGAACCGCACGCTCACCGCCTACCGCTACGCCATCCGCCGCGTGGACCTGGAGCGGGCCGCCGCGCTCCGGGACGTGGCCCTTCCGCCGAGGAGCGAGTCATGACGCGCCGCGTTCCCCGCCGCCGGGCGCCCGCCCGCGCCGCGCTGGTCCTGGTCCTTGCCACGCTGCCCTCGCTGGAGGCGTGCGGGCGGAGCAGCGCCGAGCTTCCGCCGCCGGACGCGCCGCAGACCGTGCGCGTCGCGGAGATCGCCCGCGAAGCGCTCGCCCCGCCGATCCACGGCACGGGGCTCCTCGGCCCGAAGGAGGAGATCACGCTCGGCTTCAAGGTCGGCGGCGTGATCGCGCGCATCGCCGTGGACGAAGGGGCCGCCGTGCGCAAGGGCGACGTGCTCGCGAGCCTCGAGCTGCGCGAGATCGACGCGGCGGTGGCGCGCGCCCGCGCCGCCGCGGAGAAGGCGGAGCGGGATCTCGCCCGCGCGCAGCGCCTGTTCGCCGACAGCGTGGCCACCCGCGAGCAGGTGCAGGACGCGGAGACCGCGGCGGACGTCGCGCGCGCGGCCCGCGACGCGGCGGAGTTCGACCGGCGCTACGCCGTGATCACGGCGCCGGCGAACGGCATCGTGCTGCGGCGCTTCTCCGAGCCGGGGGAGCTCGTCGCTCCCGCGGATGCCGTGCTTCGCATCGGTTCCCGTGCGCGCGGGTCCGTCGTCCGCGTGGGACTCGCCGACCGGGATGCCGCGCGCGTGCGCCCGGGCGACTCGGCGACGGTCCGCTTCGACGCCGGCAGCGGTCCGGTGGACGGGCGCGTGGCCGAGATCGCGGCCGCCGCCGATCCCGCTACCGGGACCTTCCGCGTGGAGATCGCGGTGCCCGGAGTCGAGCGGCTCGCCTCCGGTCTGGTGGCCGACGTCGTGATCCGCCCGGCCGGCGACGGACCGCTCCCGGTCATCCCGGTGGACGCGATGCTCGAGGCGGACGGCGACTCCGCCGTCGTGTTCGTGCTGGACGAGGCCGGGAGCCGCGCCGTGCGGCACGGGATCCGCATCGCCTTCCTCGCCGGGGATCGCGTGGCTGTTGCGTCCGGGCTGGACGACGCGCGCCGCGTGATCACCGCCGGCGCGAGCCGCGTGGACGACGGGGATCGCGTGGAGGTCCTGCCGTGAAGCTCGCGGAGTTCTCCGTACGCAACTGGCAGTTCACGATCGTGGTGTTCGTGATGCTCGCGCTGCTGGGCGCCGTGTCGTGGAACGCGATCCCGCGGCTGGAGGATCCGCCGCTGGACTTCCCTTCGTTCCTGGTCGTGGCCGTGTACCCGGGCGCGAGCGCGGAGGACCTGGAGCGGCTCGTCGTCACGGAGGTCGAGGACCGGCTGAACGAGCTGGACGACGTGGACGAGATCTCCAGCCACATCCGCGCCGGCGTGGCCACGGTTTGGATCGAGTTCGAGGACGGCGAGGACCCGGACGACAAGTACGCGGAGGTGACGCGGGAGATCGACGCGCTCCGGCCGTCCCTGCCGGCCGAGCTGGCGCGGCTGGACGTGGAGCGCGCGTCCACGCTGGACGTGAACATCGTCCAGGTGGCGCTGGTGTCGGAGACCGCCCCGTACCACGAACTGGACGAGCAGGCCGAGGCGCTGGAGGACCGGCTCGCGTCCGTGCCCGGCGTCCGCGAGGCGGCGCGCTGGGGCGCCCCCGAGCGGCAGGTGCACGCGGCGCTCGACCTCGGACGCCTGGCGCAGTTCCGGCTGCCGCCGGCGCAGGTGCTCGCGGCGATCGAGGGCGAGAGCGCGGACATCCCCGGCGGCAGCGTGGAGGCCGGCACGCGGCTCTTCAGCGTGGGATCGTCCGGCAGCTACAAGAGCCCGGACGAGGTGGCGGACACCGTGGTGCGCGCGGGGGACGGGCGCCTGCTGCGCGTCGGCGACGTCGCGGAGGTGGGCTGGGCGTACGCGGACTCCACGTACCGCGCGCGCTTCGACGGGAAGCGCGCCGTCTTCGTCACGGTCAACCAGCAGGACGGCATCACGGTCGGCACCGTGCGCGACCGCGTGTACGCCGAGCTGGACGCGTTCGAGGCGGAGCTTCCCGCCGGCATCGCGCTGGAGCGCGCGTTCGACCAGTCGGAGAACGTGAGCCACCGGCTGGCGCGGCTCGGCGAGGACTTCGCCATCGCCATCGGGCTCGTGGCGCTCACCCTGCTGCCGCTCGGGCTGCGGGCGGCGGCGATCGTGATGATCTCCATCCCGCTATCCCTCGCCATGGGGCTCACCGCGCTGCACTGGTCGGGGTTCACGCTGAACCAGCTCACGATCGTGGGCATGGTCATCGCGCTCGGGCTGCTGGTGGACGACTCCATCGTGGTCGTGGAGAACATCGCGCGGTTCCGGCGCGAAGGGCACGGCTTCCGCGAGGCGGCCATCCTGGCCACGAGGCAGATCTGGGTCGCGGTGATCGGCGCCACCGCCACGCTCGTCCTGGCGTTCGTGCCGCTGATCTTCCTGCCCGGGGACTCCGGGCGGTTCATCCGGTCCTTGCCGATGGCCGTGGTGTTCACGGTGCTCGCGTCCCTGTTCGTGTCGCTCACGATCATCCCGTTCCTCTCCACCATGTTCCTGGGGCGCGGCGCGCGGGCGGAAGGCAACCGCTTCCTCCGGGCGTTCGACCGCGGCATCCACGGGACGTACGCGCCGGTGCTGGATCGCGCGCTGAGGCACCCGAAGCCCACGCTGGCGATCGCGGCGCTGATCGTGCTGGCGTCCGTGGCCCTCGTGCCCGTGGTGGGCTTCTCGCTCTTCCCGAAGGCGGAGACGCCGCAGTTCCTGGTGGACATCACGGCGCCGCAGGGCGCCGGCATCGCGGTCACGGACTCCGCGGCGGCCTACGTGGAGAGCCTGATCGCCGGGCGGCCCGACGTGCGCGCGTACTACACGTCCGTGGGCCGGGACAACCCCACGATCTACTACAACCGCTTCGCGCGGCAGGAGGACCCGCGCGTGGGACAGGTGTTCGTGCTGCTCGATCGCTGGGACCAGCGCGAGACGCCGCGCATGCTGGACTCGCTGCGCGTGCGGCTGGCGCGCTATCCCGCGGCCGAGATCGCGCTGCAGGAGTTCGAGCAGGGTCCGCCGATCGCCGCGCCCATCGCGATCCGCATCGAAGGGCCGTCCCTGGACTCCCTGCGCGTGCTCGCGGCGCGGGTGGAGCGGGTGCTGGAGGACACCGAGGGCACGCGCGACGTGACGAACCCGCTGCGGCTGTCGCGCACGGACCTGCGCGTGGCCATCGATCGCGACAAGGCGGGGCTCTGGGGCGTGCCCACGGTGGAGATCGACCGCACGGTGCGGCTGGGACTGGCCGGGCTCCCGGCGGGGACGATCCGGGAGGAGGACGGCGACCGCCGGGACGTGGTCGTGCGGCTGGAGCGCGACACGCGGCCGAGCCCCGCGGAGCTGGAGCGGATCTGGGTGGCATCGCCGGCGACGGGACGGCTCACGCCGCTGGCGCAGCTCGCGGAGCTTCGCTTCGAGCGCGCCGTGCCGGAGATCGAGCGGAAGGACCGCATGCGCGCGGTGACGGTGACGTCCGCGCTGCGCACCGGGTACAACACGGATCGCGTCACCCGCAAGGTGCTGGACGGGCTGGCCGCCGTGGAGATGCCGGCCGGCTACCGCTGGGTCGCGGCGGGCGAGATCGAGAGCCGGCAGGAGAGCTTCGCCGGCGTGGGCGGGGCCATCATCGTGGCGCTGTTCGCCATCCTCGCCGTGCTGATCCTCGAGTTCCGCACGTTCCGCGCCACGCTCATCGTGGCGTCCGTCATCCCGCTCGGGATCGCGGGCGGGATCGTGGCGCTGCTGCTCGCAGGGCAGACGCTCTCGTTCACGGCGACCATCGGCTTCGCCGCGCTCATCGGCATCGAGATCAAGACGTCCATCCTGCTCGTGGACCTCACGAACCAGCTCCGCGCGAAAGGCATGGACCTGGAGAAGGCCATCCGCACGGCGGGCGAGGTGCGCTTCCTGCCCATCGTGCTCACCGCGATGACGGCCATCGGGGGACTCCTGCCGTTGGCGATCCAGGGATCGGCGATGTACGCGCCGCTCGCGTGGGTGATCATCGGCGGGCTCGTGTCGAGCACGATGCTGGCGCGGATCGTCACGCCGGTCATGTACAAGCTGATCGCGCCGGCGGCAGCGGCGTAGCGGGGGGGCGGTTCCGGACGGTCACGCGGCGGGAGCCCGGGGTTGCGACGGCGGCACCGTGGGGTTCCCTCCGGCGGGCGCTCGGCCTCCGCCGTCCGGGCGGAGGCCATCGCTCCTGCGGCGACGGCCTCCGCCCGTCCCGGGCTCCGGCCGCGCCGCAGAGCCGCCGGAGGGAACCCCGCGGTGCCGCCGTCGCGACCCCGGGCCCCCGTCGCGCGACCTTCCGGAACCGCGTGGGGGGACGCCGCGACTCGCGGGGCTCAGATGTGCTTCGACCCCGGCACCATGCTCGGACCCTGCGGGCAGCTTCCCGGGGTGCCCGGGAACATGCCGTGGGCGGGGGCGGCGGGGAGGAAGACCTTTGCCGGCGGGCCGGGGCATTGGGGAGGCAGGGGGGTGGCGAAGGGGCCGGTGGGGACTGGGCCTGCCTTTGCCAGGGCCTTGTGGCCGGCCAGCGGGGCGTGGGTGGGGGCGGCGGGCTTGGGCGGGACGTGGGGCGGGGTAAGGTGGGTCGGGCTGCCGAGCAGGGTGTTCAGCTTGCCCTCCGTCTTGGGGCCCACCACGCCGTCCACGGCGAGGCCGTTCATCGCCTGGAATTCCACCACGCGCTTCGCCGTCTTCGCGCCGAAGACGCCGTCCGCCGTCAGGAGGGGGAGCTTCGAGGTCTGACCGGGCTTCGTGCCGGCCTGGTTGAGCCGGTTCTGGATCGTCCGCACGTCCGGTCCCGGCGGGCATCCATGGAACATGAGTCGCATCGCTCGCTCCTTTGTCCGGGCTCTCATCCTCGTTGCGGCCCTCATCCGGGAGAACGGGGAGGCGGCGGCCCGGCGAACAGCCGGGTTGGGTCGGACCGTGGCGCTGCCGCGACAGGCGGGGCGTCCGCCGGATTCCGGTGTGGCGAGGATTCACACCTGCCGATAGCTTCCCGGGGGGCCGGAGCGCGCGGCAGCCGCGACGATGGTCCGTAAGACATTTCGCGACAACGTGTTGCGGAAGCGGTGGCCGCGGGGCGGCGCGAGTCCGTGGGACGGCACGCCCGTTGCGGAAGGGTCGGGAGGACAGGAGATCCGATGCGTCGTCTTCCTTGCTTCCTCGCCACTCTGCTTGCCGCCGCGTCCCTCGCCGCCGCGCCCGCCCGCGCCCAGGCGCCCGCGGAACCGGCGCCCGCCGCGGCCACGCGGACGCTCACCCTCGAGACGCTCGCGATCGAAGGGAACGCGCGCACTTCGCGGGACGCGGTCCTGCGCCGCTTCCCGCTGCGCGAGGGCGACGCCGTCACGCCCGAGCGCATCCTCGACGCGATCGACGCGCTGCGCGCGGCCGAGCTGTTCGCGGAAGTGGACTTCCGCACGGCGCCGGGATCCGCGCGCGGGCTCGTGGCGCTGACGCTGGTCGTGCGCGAGAAGGGCGTGGAGCTGCGCTTCGGCACCGGCTACCGCGATCTCGACGGCTGGTACCTCGTGCCGGCGGAGCTGCGCTTCGACAACCGGCTCGGCCGCGGCGAGCGCTTCCGCATCACGTCGAAGCTGGGGTACCGCTTCGCCGGCGTGGACGTCTCCTTCGGGCAGCCCGCCGCCGGCGCGCGCGGCCGGACGTACTGGGGAATCGAGGCGGGCGGCCACGGGGTCTCGCGGGTGTACTTCGTGGACGGCGTGGAGTACGCGCACCGCATGGGCCGCGGGCACCTCGGCGCCTTCGTCGGGCGACGGATCGGCGCGGCGTGGCGCGTGGAAGTCGGCGCGCGTGGCGAGACCATCGACGCGGACTCCAGCGCCGAGGCATACGAGGACGACGACGTGCGCGGGGTCTCCCGCGGGGACGACCTGCCGTTCGCGGAGTTGCCCGCCGGCGTGGCCGACGACGTGGGCGAACGGAAGGGATCCGTGCTGCACGCGGAGCTCGCGCGCGACACCCGCGCCGCGCGTCTCGTGTGCGCCACGCCCGCGTCGGGCCTGTGGGGGCGCGTGCGCGTGGAGGGCATCGTGCGCGAGGAGGCGCGCGCCTCCGCGGCCACCGCGGACGTGCGCGCGTACCGCGCCGCCGGCGACCTCGTCTTCGCGCTGCGGCTGCGCGGCGGCATCGTGGGGAACGAGGCCGCGTTCTACGACCGGTTCCACCTGGGCGGGCTGTACACGGTGCGCGGCTTTCCCAGCCAGTCGCTCGCGCAGCCGGCGGGGGACACGCGGTTCTGGACCGCATCGGTCGAGATGCGCGGGCCGCTCGTGGGGCGGCCCGACCGGCCCACGCTCGCAGGGCTGCTGTTCGTGGACGCGGGCGACGGCTGGTCGTCCGGGGCGCCGGAGATCTCCGACGTCGCCTCGTCCTTCGGGTTCGGGCTGCGGCTGCGCGTGCCGTGGATCGAGTCGGTCGGCGTGGACCTCGGCGTGCCGCTGTCCGAGTCGCCGGCGGGCGAGTCGTTCCACGGCAATGCCGCGCTCGGGTGGAACTTCTGATGCGGGCGGCGCGCGCGATGGTCGCCGCAGTCACGCTGGCGACGTTGGCGGCGGCGACCTCCGCACGCGCGGCGGACCCCGCCGTGGACGCCGTGACGCCCGTGCGGCTCGGCGACGTGCTCGCGGCGGACGTGATCACGTCCGGGCTCCCCGGCGAGCGCCTCGCGTCGTCGATCGCGAGCGGACTGCCGTCGGCAATCGAGGTGCACCTGGAGGCGTTGGACCGGAAGAACCGTCGCGTCGCCGAGGGGAACCTGTTCTGGCGGATCACCTGGGACCTCTGGGAGGAAGTGCTGCGCGTGGAAGGTCCGCACGCGGAGCAGCGCCTCGACGGCCTCGCCTCGCTCGGCGCGTTCCTCGCGAACCTCGAGCATCTTCCCGTGGGGCCGTTCGCGGCGCTGGACGCGGCGGAGCGGCATCGCCTGCGGGCGCGCTGCCGGCTGCACCCGGTGGCGCCGCGCGAGACGGAGCGGTTGTCGCGGTGGGTGGCCGGCGAGGAGTCCGTCCCGCGCCGCGGCGACACGGACCGGCGCGAGGTGTCCGTGGGTCTCGGCGAGGTGATCCGCTTCTTCTACAAGGGCGCGGCGAAGGACGCCGACGAGCTGGATGAGCGGTTCTCCGCGTGGTTCGTGCCCGCGGAGCTTCCGGACGCGGAGGTCGCCCCGTGAAGCGCATCCGCACGCGGCTGATCGCGGCGTTCGCGGTGGTCGTTCTGCTGCCGGCAGTCCCGCTCACGCTGCTCGTGCGCGGGCTGCTGGACCGCAGCCTTTCCGGCACGTTCCTCGCGGAGGTGGAGACCGCGCTGGACGGCGCGGTCGCGGAGTCGCGCGAGCGACTGCGCGAGGACAAGGCGCGCCTCTCCGCGTGGGCGGCGGCGGTGGCGCGCGGCGACTCGGCGGCAGCCGCCGCCGCGGCCGCGCCGGACCTCGTCGTGTTCGCGCTGCCCGGGGACGCGCCCGCGGGCGCGGAGGCGCTGGCCGCGTGGGCCGGGTCCGCCCCGCGCGCGGGCGACGAGCCGGAGCGGATCGGCGCCTGGGTGGCGGCGGCGGCCGCACCGCCGGACCGCCCCGGCGTGACGCTCGTGGCCGCGCGCGCCCTCGCCCCCCTCACGGTGGCGCGCTCCGAGAACGCGGCCGCCACGCTGGGACTCGTGCGCGCGCTCGAGGGCGACCGCGACGCCGCGCTCTCCGGGTACGTGCTCCCGTTCGTGCTCACGTACGCGGTGCTGCTGGCCGTCGCCATCGGCTTCGGGATCGCGCTGGCGCGGCACATCGCGCGGCCGGTGGAGGCGCTGGCCGGCGCGGCGCGGCGCGTGGGCGCGGGGGACCTGGAGACGCGCGTGGACGTGCCCGCGTCCGGCGAGGTGGCCGACCTCGTGGCGGCGTTCGAGGGGATGATCGCGGACCTGCGCGCGCAGCGCACGGAGATCGAGCGGCTGGCGAGGATCGCCGCGTGGCGCGACTTCGCGCGCAGCCTGGCCCACGAGATCAAGAACCCGCTCACGCCCATCCAGCTCGCCGTGCAGCAGCTCAAGGACCGCGTGCCGGGGGACGCGGATCCCGCGTACGCGGAGCTGCTCGGCGAATGCGTGGAGATCGTGGATGAGGAAGTGGCCGCGCTGCGCAAGCTCGTGCGCGAGTTCTCCGAGTTCGCGCGGCTTCCCGAGCCGAAGCCCGTGGCGGGCGATCTCGCGCCGCTGCTGGACGACCTCGCGCGGCTGTACGGCGAGCGGCTCGCCGTGACGCCCGCCGCGCGTCCCCTGCCCGCCCGCTTCGATGCCGCGGAGCTCCGCCGCGCCCTCATCAACCTCGTGGACAACGGCCTCGCGGCGTGCGCCGCGGCGGCGCGCCCCGAACGCGCGGAGCTGCGCGCGTGGCCGGACGGGGACGCGGTGGTGCTGGAGATCCGCGACGAGGGCGCGGGCATCCCCGCGGCGTCCCTGCCGCGCATCTTCGAGCCCGGCTTCTCCACGAAGGGCGGCATGGGGCTGGGCCTGGCCATCGTGGAGGGGATCGTGCGCGGCCACGGCGGGCGCATCGAGGCATCGTCCGCGCCCGGCCGCGGCACCACCTTCACCGTCCGCATCCCGCGGGAGGACGCATGAGACCGCGCATCCTCGTGATCGACGACGAGAAGAACATCCGCCGCACGCTCGGCATGGTGCTCGCGCCGGAGGGCTTCGACGTGGCCGAGGCCGGCAGCGCGGAGGAGGGGCTGGCCGCGCTGGCGAAGGAGCCGGCGGATCTCGTGCTGCTGGACCTGAACCTGCCGGGCCTGGACGGGATCGGCGCGCTCAAGGAGATCAAGCGCGCGGACGCCGACCGCGTCGTCATCATGATCTCGGGACAGGGATCGGTCGCGGCGGCGGTGGAGGCCACGCGCGAGGGCGCGTTCGACTTCCTCGAGAAGCCGCTCACGAAGGAGCGCGTGCTCGTGGCGGTGCGCAACGGGCTGGCGCTGCGCACCGCGGGGCGCGAGGTCCGCCGCATGAAGGCGGGCGAGGCGAAGCGGCACGCGATGCTCGGCGACTCGCCGGCCATGCGGCGGCTGCGCGAGGAGATCACGCGGGCCGCGCCGTCCACCGCGCGCATCCTCATCCTGGGCGAGAGCGGCACGGGCAAGGAGCTGGCGGCGCGCGCCGTGCACGAGGGGAGCGCGCGGGCGGCCGGCCCGTTCGTGAAGGTGAACTGCGCGGCCATCCCCGAGGAACTGATCGAGAGCGAGCTGTTCGGCGCGGTGAAGGGCGCGTACACCGGCGCCGACGCCAGCCGCGACGGCAAGTTCCTGCAGGCGGACGGCGGCACGCTGTTCCTGGACGAAGTGGCGGACATGAGCCTCAAGGCGCAGGCGAAGGTGCTGCGCGTCCTGCAGGAGGGCGAACTGGAGCGCGTGGGCGGGAGCGACACCGTGAAGGTGGACGTGCGCGTGATCGCCGCCACGAACAAGGACCTGGAGAAGGAGGTGCGCGCGGGCCGCTTCCGCGAGGATCTGTGGTTCCGGCTCGCGGTGATCCCGCTGCGGATCCCGGCCCTGCGCGAGCGGCGCGAGGACGTGCCGCTCCTGGCGCGGCACTTCCTGGAGCGCTTCCGGCTGGAGAACAACCGGCCGCCGCTCCGCTTCACCGCGGCGGCGGAGGCCGCGCTGGCCGCGCTGCCCTGGCCCGGCAACGTGCGCGAGCTGCAGAACGCGGTGGAGCGGCTGGCGATCATGGCGCCGGGACCGGAGATCGGCGTGGACGATGCCGCACGGGCCGGCGTGGCGGGCGCGGCGGGCGTGGCCGCGGCCGCGCCGGCGACGGACGCCGGCGCCGGCCACGTGCCGATGGACGTCCTCGTCGCCGGAGGTCTCGTGGAGGCGCGGCGCCGCTTCGAGATCACGTGCATCCGCCGCGCGCTGGAGGAGAGCGGCGGCAACGTGTCGCAGGCCGCGCGCGCGCTCGGCATCGACCGGACGAACCTGCACAAGAAGATCCAGGCGTACGGCCTGGAGAGCCACGACCCCTCCCCCGAAGGAGAGTCCCGATGAACCGCATGCTTCCCGCGCTGCTCCTGGCCGCGCTGCTCGTGATGCCCTCCCGTGCCGTGGCGGACACCGACGGCTTCGCCTTCGGCGTGGGCATCCACTCCAACAACGTGGGCGCCGACGATCCTCCCGCCGATCCGCCGCCGGGCGCCGTGTACGTGGACGAGTCCGGCGGCGGCGTGAACCTGTGGGTCGGGTACGGCTTCACGCCGTGCTTCGCGCTGCGGCTGCTGGCCGCCGGGGCCAGCCACGGCACCACGGACGCGGACGTGGACGTGGCCTGGGGCGGGGTCACGGTGGAGGCGCAGTACCTCTTCCGCAACCCCGAGGCGTGGCGACCCTACGTCGTGGGCGGCGTGGGCGGCTACTCCACGAGCTCGCGGCAGGACGCGCTGGACTTCGAGGCCACCGGCGGCGGCATCGTGCTGGGCGGCGGCGTGCTGTACTTCTTCAACGACACCTGGGCCATGGACCTCGGGCTGCGCGGGAGCTTCGTGAACTGGGAGGAGGCCACCGCCACGTTCAAGTTCCCCGATGGATCCACCGCCACGGTGGAGCGTCCCATCGAGGACGACGGCGGCGCGCTGGACATCCTTCTCGGGGTGTCCTGGTGGCTGTAGCACGCGGACGGGCGGCGGGTGACCGCCCCGCGCTCCTCCCCGCGTGGAGAGTTCCGGGTCCGCGGCGCGTGCGGTAGACTGCATCGCTCCCGGACCCGGAGCGCCCCGCGTGTCGAACGACGACGCCACCCGACCGTTCCTCGACGATGACGCGCCCGGCGCCCCTGCCGGCGTGGACGTCCCCGGCTTCCGCATCCTGCGCAAGCTCGGCGAGGGCGGCATGGGCGTCGTCTTCGAGGCGGAGCAGCAGACGCCGCGGCGGCGCGTGGCGCTCAAGCTCGTGCGCGGCGGCGGCATCGCGGACGACCTGCGCGTCCGGCTGTTCAAGCGCGAAGCGGACATGCTGGCGCGGCTGGAGCACCCGAACATCGCGGCCATCTACGCCACCGGGCGCACGCCGTCCGGGCACGACTGGTTCGCGATGGAGCTCGTCGAGGGGGAGACCTTGGGCGAGTGGATGGCGCGCACCGGATCGCGGCCGCGCGACATGGACGCGCTCCGCGATCGGCTGGAGCTCTTCCGCGCGATCTGCGACGCCGTGAGCTACGCGCACCAGCGCGGCGTCATCCACCGGGATCTCAAGCCGTCGAACCTCGTGGTCACGCCCGCTCCCGCGGGATCCACCGCCTCGGACACCGCGCGCCCGCGCGTGAAGGTGCTGGACTTCGGGCTGGCGCGGCTCACCGAGACGGACGCGGAAGGCGAGACGGCGGCCAGCCACACCGGCGCCGTGCGCGGCACGCTGCCGTACATGAGTCCCGAGCAGGCGCGCGGCGACGTGGCGGCGATCGACGTGCGCACGGACGTCTACGCGCTCGGCGTCATCCTGTACGAGCTGCTCGCCGGCCGCCGGCCCTACGACGTCCCCTCGGGTCTGCTCGAGGCGGTGCGCGCCATCTCCGAGGCGCCGCCGCGCCCCATGGCGGAGACCTGGCCGGGCCCCGGGCGCCCGGATCCGGACCTGGAGACGATCACGCGGAAGGCGCTGGCGAAGGACGCCGTGGACCGCTACGCGAGCGCGGACGCGCTGAACGAGGATGTGCGCCGGTGGCTGGCCTCGGAGCCGATCCTGGCGCGGCCGCCCAGCACGATCTACCAGATCCGGAAGCTCGTGGCGCGGCATCGCGCGCCGTTCCTCGCGGCCGCGGCCATGCTCGCGCTCATCGTGGTCGCCGCGGTGACCACCTCCGTCCTCTACGTGCGCTCGGAGCGCAACCTGGAGCGCGCGCTCGCGGCCGAGGCGCAGGCGGTCACCGAGGCGAAGACCACGCAGGAGACGTACGACTTCCTCGTGAGCGTGTTCGACGTGGCGCGTCCGGACCGCGCGCGCAGCGAGCAGCTCACCGCGCGCGAGATCCTGGAGAACGCCGCGGCGCGCGTGCGCGGGGAGTCCACGAGCGACCCGGTCGTGCGCGCGCGGCTGATGGCCACGATCGGCGACGTCTTCTACCGGCTCGGCCTGAACGCGCAGGCGAGGTCCCTGCTGGAGGAGAGCCTGCAGCTCCGGGAGGCGAACCTCGCGCCGGATGCGCCCGAGGTGGCCACGGGGCGGAATCTCCTCGGGATCGCCCTCGTGCAGGACGGCGAGTATGCCGCGGCGCTCGCGCAGTACGAGCAGGCCGTGCAGGCATGGACGGCGCGCGGGGACACGGTGCGCCCCGAGATGACCTCGGTCCTGGGGAACCAGGGGTGGCTGCTGGGCGAGATGAACCGCTTCGACGAGGGCATGGCCGTGCTGCAGCGGGCCGAGTCGCTCATGGAGCGCATTCCGGACGCCGACGGGACGACCCGCGCGGATCTGCTGCTCAACCTCGCGTCGGTGAGGACCGAGCTGGGCGATCCGGCCGGCGCGGTCGCGGACCTGGAGCGCGCCGCCGGCCTGCTGGAGGCGGCGGGCCGGACGGAGTCCCTGCACTACGCGGCCCTGCTGACGAACCTCGGCGCGGCCCTCAACACCCAGGGCCGGCCGGCCGACGCTCTCGCGCGGTTCGAGAAGGCGCTGGCGCTCCGCCGCAAGTTCCTGGATCCGGATGCGCCCATCGTGGCGGAGGCGCTCGGGAACATGGGGGTCACGCACGCGATGCTCGGGGAGTTCGACAAGGGGATCCCGTACCTGCAGGAGCAGGTTGCAATCACCGAGGCGCAGTTCGGCGCGGAGCACCCGCAGGTGCAACGCGGACTCTACAACCTGGGGCTCCTGCGCGTGGAATCCGGGGACCTCGCGGGCGCGCGCGCGCCGCTGGAGCGCGCCCTGGCGCTCGCGGAGAAGAACTACGGCCCGGAGAGCATGAACGTGTCCGCCGTGCTCTTCCACCTGGCGGAGGTCAACCGCGCCGAGGGGAAACGGGAGGTCGCGAAGCGGCAGCTGGAGCGCGTGGTGGCCATCGACGACCGGCCGGAGAGCGGCGCGGCGGAGGACTTGCCCGGCGATCTCGAGGCGCTGGCGCGCGTGCTGCGCGAGTTGGGAGACACGGCCGGGGCGGATGCGGCGGAAGCCCGCGCCCGCGCACTGTCGCCGTCGTCACCTTCGCCCTGACCGGTCTTGCGTCCCGGAGGTCGTGGCGACCTTCACGGGCCGGCGCTTCGGGCCCTTGCTTCGGACCGGACGGCGCGGGGCGCACATCCTGTGCGCCCCTGGGCCTCGGCGCTCCGGGGCCTCCGCCATCCATGGCTCCGGCCCCTCCGCGACGCCGCCGAAGCAAGGGCCCGAAGCGCCGGCCCGTGAAGGTCGCCACGACCTCCGGGACGCAGCGCTAGCGCGTCTCGATGGTCACCGCATCGGCGATGCGCGTCGCGTCTTCCACGAAGCCCGGCAGGTCGTCCATCGACGGACGCTTCCCCGCGCGGTAGACCACGATCGCGTCGCCCTTCGTCTCCACGCTCCAGCCCGGGTTCTTCTCGAGGAAGGCGAGCAGCGCGGGGCCGAAGTGGCGGCGGATCGCGGGCTCGTCCGGGCCGCGCAGCACGAACTTCGACGAGAACTCCGGGCGGTGGTCGAAGTCGATGTCCTTCCCGCCGAACAGCCCGGCCACCTTGTGCATCAGGTTCTCGGGGCGCATCTCGAACTCGGGCACGGCGCGGCCCGGCCGGCGGAACACCGCCACCGTCTGGTTCTCCACGTGCGAGTGGTTCCCGTGGTGCTCGGCGTAGCGCCAGTCGAAGAGCGTCAGCTCCCCGGCCGCATCCGCGCGGGTGAGCCGGTTGCGCGCCCGGCGGCCCGAGCCGCGCTTGAAGAGGTGCGTGTCGAGGGCCGGCTTCTCCGGCTTCTCCAGGTAGTCGAACCCGCGGGAGAGGGCGAAGCGGCGCATGGCCTCCGCGCGCTGCCGGTCCGCGCGACGCTGCGCGAGGAACACGAGCGCGACGATGACCGCGGCGAGGCCCGCCATGGCGAGCGGGAACAGGGGCAGGGAGGATGACGACATGGCGTCCGCAGCATCCCGCCGCCCGCGCGGAGCGTCAAGGCGGGCCCCCGTCCGGGGAACCTCACCCGGGCTTCACGAAGACTGCATGCGCGGGGGGCATCCTGCGCCCTGTCGGTGACGGACGGGCCGCACGACTCCTTGCTTCTGCGCTCGGTCCGTCCGCCCACCGGGGCCAGTCCAGCAGGAGGCGCGCGGCGAGCGTGGCGCCCACCCGCGTGACGGCGGAGCCGACCGTGATGAGGCGCTGGATGACGCCGGACGCGCGGCGGAGCCGGCGGATCTCCAGGTTCAGGCCGCCCTCGAACAGGATGACGGCCACCGCGAACGACACGAGGTGCGGCAGCGCGAAGCGGACGGCGTCCGGGTGGATGATGTTCATTGCGTCCGGCCCGAGCAGGGCGCCGGTGGCGAGCAGCAGGACGATGCCGGGGATGCGGAGGTGGTGCGCCGTCGCCTGGGCCACGAGGCCGGCGAGCAGCGCGAGCGCGATGGCCAGTCCCGGACTGCCCGGACCCGGGATGCCCGCAGTGGCGGCGTGCTCCATGGACGGAACCTAGCACGAGCCGGCCGTTCCTCCGAACCCGCACCGCACCGCATCGCCTTGCCGCGGCCGGGACCCGTCCGTACACTGCCGCTCCCGTCGCGCGGGGGACGACCCGCGCCGCCGAGCTCCGCGCAACCCCGGGAGGCCAGCCATGGGCGGCATGAAGATCGATCGCACCTTCGAGCTGAACGAGGACCAGGTGGACTGGCTGCAGCAGATGGCCTCGAAGTACGACCTGCCGGACGACCACAAGGCGCTCCGCTGCGTGCTGGACCATGCCATGACGGACGCGGACACGGACGCCATCTTCGGCGAGATCCGTTGCAACCACTGCTGATCCGCGCATGACCGCGTCCCGCCCGGTCCGCCTGTTCGAGTCGGCGCGCGCGCGCGACCGGCTGGATGCGGCGCGGGCGTTCGTGGCGGCGCAGCTCCCGGGAACGGACGTGCTGGTCGTGGCGCCGCTGCGCGAGACCGCGGACGACTTCGTGCGCGAGTGCGCGCGGGACGCGGGCGGCACGTTCGGCATCCACCGGTTCGGATTCTGGGGGCTGGTGTCCCGGGTCGCCGCGAACGAGCTGGCGTCCGGGGGGCTGGCGCCGGCCACGCCGCTCGGCACCGAGGCGGTGGCGGCGCGCGCCGCGTTCGACGCGAAGGAGGCCCGCGCGATCCCGCGGCTCGCGGAGCTTGCCGCGTTCCCGGGGTTCGCGCAGGCGCTGGCGGCCACGCTGGACGAGCTGCGCCTGGCGGGCGAGGACGCGGTGCGCCTGCGCGCGGCCGGGGAGGAGTACGCGGAGCTGGCCGAGCTGGCGTCGCGGTACGAGCGCGAGGTGGAGCGCGCGCGCATCGCGGACCGGTCCGCGCTCCTTCGCCTCGCGACGTGGGCGTGGCGCCGGCCGCACCACGCGGCCCTGCGCGCGGCGCCGCTGCTGCTGCTGGACGTGCCGGTCACGTCGTGGCGGGCGCGGGACTTCGTGAAGGGCCTGCTCGCCGGCGCCCCGGCCGCGCTGTGCACCGTGCCCGCGGGCGACGCGGAGACGAAACGGTCGCTGATCGCGTGCGGGGCCGCGGCGGACGCGCGCGCGGAGGAGGAGGGCGCGAACGCGCTCGCCCGGCTGCGGCGATACCTGTTCCAGCCGGATCCGCCGGCGGCGGACGCGGACCCGTCGGTCCGCCTGTTCTCGGCGCCGGGCGAGGCGCGCGAGTGCGTGGAGATCGCGCGCAAGGTGCTGGAGGCGGCGGAGGACGGCATCCGCTTCGACGACATCGCGGTGCTGCTGCGCGCGCCCGAGCTGTACTCGGCGCACCTCAAGACGGCGTTCGAGCGCGCGGGGATTCCCGCGTGCTTCGCGCGCGGGACGCGCCGTCCCGATCCGGCGGGGCGCGCGTTCCTCGCGTTGCTCGCGTGCCGCGCGGAGCAGCTCTCGGCGAAGCGGTTCGCGGAGTACCTGTCGTTCGCGCAGGTGCCCGATCCGGACTCCGCGGGCGGGCCGCCGCCGGCGGCCGAGGCGTGGGTGCCGGCGGTGGAGGAGACGCTGGCGCCGCGCGCGGCGGGGCCGGCGCAACTGGGGCTGTTCGACACGCCGGCGCCGGCGCCGGCGCCGGACACGGACGACGCCCCCGCGCTGCACGGTGCGTTGCGCGCCCCGTCGAAGTGGGAGGAGTACCTGGTGGAGGCCGCCGTGATCGGCGGGCGCGACCGCTGGCGCCGGCGGCTGTCCGGCTTCGAACGGGAGCTGGTCCGCAAGCGCGACGAGGTGGAGGCGGAAGAGCCCGGATCGCCGCGCGCGCAGGCGCTGGCCCGGCAGCTGTCCAACCTAAGGCATCTCGAGCGCTTCGCGCTGCCGGTCGTGGACGCGCTGGCCGCGCTGCCGGAGCGGGCGGACTGGGGTCCGTGGCTGGACGCGCTGGCCGCGCTGGCGCCGCGCGTGCTGCGCCGGCCCGCGCACGTGCTGGAGGTGCTCGCCGAGATGCGGCCGATGGCGGCCGTGGGTCCGCTCGGCGTGGACGAGGTGCTCGGCGTGCTGCACGAGCGGCTCACCACGCTGGAGGAGGATCCCCCCGCGGTGCGGTTCGGCCGCGTGTACGTGACCACGCCGGAGGCGGCGCGCGGGCGGAGCTTCCGGCTCGTCTTCGTCCCGGGGCTCGCGGAGCGGCTCTTCCCGCAGCGCCCGCGCGAGGACCCGCTGCTGCCGGACGCGGCGCGTCGCGAGCTCGCCGCGCGCGGGGGCAAGGACGCGGCGAAGCTGAAGACCCAGGACGAGCGCGCGGAGGAGGAGCGGCTGCGGCTGCGGCTCGCGCTCGGGGCGGCGGCGGAGCGCGTGATCCTGTCGTACCCGCGCGTGGACGTGCGCGAGGCGCGCCCCCGCGTGCCGTCGTTCTACGGGCTGGACGTGTGGCGCGCCGTGCGCGGCACGCTGCCGGACCACGAGCGCCTCGAGCGGGAGGCGGCGGCGGAGGTGTCGGCATCCCTGGCATGGCCCGCGCCGGTGCGGGCGGAGGATGCCGTGGATGCCGCCGAGTACGACCTGGCCACGCTGCGCCGGCTGTTCGACGAGGGCGACGCGGCGGACGCGCGCGGTCGCGGGCGCTGGCTCTTCGGGACGAACCCGCACCTCGCCCGCGCGCTGCGCAGCCGCTGGATCCGCTGGAACTTCCGGCAGTGGCGGCCCGAGGACGGGATCGTGCGCGCCACGCCCGCCTCGGTCGAGGCGCTCGCGGCGCACCGGCCCGGGGAGCGGCCGCACTCCGCCACGTCGCTCGAGCGCTACGCGGCGTGCCCGTACCGCTTCCTGCTGCACGCCATCCACCGGCTGGAGCCGCGCGAGGAGGCCGTGCCGCTCGTGCAGCTGGATCCGCTCACGCGCGGGAGCATCGTGCACCGCATCCAGGCCGAGACGCTGCGCGCGCTGCGCGAAGCGGACGCGCTGCCGGTCACGCCGGAGAACGTGGCGCAGGCGGTCACGGTGCTGGACGACACGATCGACCGCGTGCAGGAGAGCGAGCGCGAGGAGCTGAAGCCGGCCATCGACCGCGTGTGGAAGGACGAGATGGACCGGCTGCGCGCGGACCTGCGGATCTGGCTGCGCCGCATGGCGGAGGCGCCCGGCGGCTGGGTGCCGGAGTACTTCGAGCTGGGATTCGGGATGGATCGCCCCGAGCGCGGCGACCCGCGCAGCGTGCGCCGGCCGGCCGTGGTGGAAGGGTGGCGGCTGCGCGGCGCGGTGGACCTGGTGGAGCGGCGCGCGGACGGCGCGCTCCGCGTCACGGACCACAAGACCGGCGCCGCGCGCGCGAAGGAGGGCGTGGTGGTCGGCGGCGGCGAGGTGCTGCAGCCCGTGCTGTACGCGCTCGCCCTGGAGAACCTGCTGGAGGCACCGGTGGAGGGATCGCGGCTGTGGTACTGCACGGCGCGTGGCGGTTTCGCCGAGCGGCACGTGCCGCTGTCGGACTTCGCCCGGCTGTACGCGCGGGAGGCGCTGGGCACGGTCGCGTCCGCGCTGGAGAGCGGCACGTTCCCGCCGGCGCCGAAGGAGGGCGCGTGCGCGTACTGCGACTTCCGCCCGGTGTGCGGCCCGGCGGAGGAGCGGCGCGCGCGCACGAAGGACCCCGCGCTCCTGGAGAAGCTGCGCATGCTGCGGGATCTGCCGTGAGCGGGCGCGCCGCGGGACCCGCGCTGCCGGACGACGCCGCGCGTCGCTCCATCCGGGAGGACCTGGACCGCACGCTCGTGGTCGAGGCGGCGGCCGGCACCGGCAAGACCACGGAGCTGGTGAAGCGCATCGTGGCGGTGCTCGCGGCCGGGCATGGCGGCGCGAAGGTGGACAGCATCGTGGCCGTGACGTTCACCGAGCGGGCGGCCGGGGAGCTGAAGCTCCGCTTGCGGGCGGGGCTGGAGCGCGCGCGCCGCGACGCGAAGGACGATCCCGCGCGGCACGCGAACCTCGAGGAGGCGCTGGCCCGGCTGGAGGAGGCGCGCGTCAGCACGATCCACGGGTTCTGCGCGGACCTCCTGCGGGAGCGCTCGGTGGATGCGCGCGTGGACCCGCGCTTCGAGACCCTGGCCGAGGGGGAGGCCGAGCGGTTCTGGCGCGGCGCGTTCGACCGCTGGCTGGAGGAGAAGCTGGAGGATCCCCCGGAGGGCGTGCGGCGCTCGCTGCGCCGCGTGGCGAAGGGCATGGACCCGGACGGGCCGATCGGGCGGTTGCGCGCGGCCGGGTGGACGCTGGCGGAGTGGCGCGACTTCCCGGCCCCGTGGCGCCGCCCGCCGTTCGACCGCGAGGCGGCCATCGACGCGCTCGTGACGCGGCTGCACGCGTTCGCGGACCTCACGGAGCGCTGCGCCGAGCCCGGACGCGACAACCTGTACCGGGACACCGAGCGGGCGCGCGTGACGAGCCGCGAGATCCGCTCGGCGGAGGAGG
The DNA here is from genome assembly GCA_964571855.1 of uncultured Gemmatimonadota bacterium. Lineage (GTDB taxonomy): Bacteria > ARS69 > ARS69 > ARS69 > ARS69 > CAYYFX01. The sequence continues at coordinate 111,022 of CAZNDO010000001.1, read as the reverse complement.
TGGCGCCGCGGGACCACGACGGCGTGGAGGCCGCGCTCGTCGCGCTGCCGGACCGCAACTTCAACGCCCCGCGCAAGGGCTACGGGAAGTACTACGCGGACGGCGTCCCGCGGTCGGACGTGCTGGCCGCGCACGCGGAGCTGGTGACGGAGCTGAAGGCGTTCGCCGCCGCCGCGGACGCGGATCTCGCCGCGCTGCTGCACGGGGAGCTGGCCGGCGCGATCGAGCGCTACGAGCGGCGGAAGCGGCGGGCCGGTCGCGTGGACTTCGTGGACCTGCTGCTCGCCGCGCGGGACCTGCTGCGGGACCGGGCGGACGTGCGGGCGGAATTCCAGCGCCGCTTCACGCATGTCTTCGTGGACGAGTTCCAGGACACGGATCCGCTGCAGGCGGAGATCCTCCTGCTGCTCGTGGCGGACGACCCGCGCGCCGCGGACTGGCGCGCGGTGTCGCCGGCCCCGGGGAAGCTCTTCCTCGTGGGCGACCCGAAGCAGTCCATCTACCGGTTCCGGCGCGCGGACGTGGGCGTGTACCTGGACGTGCGCGACCGGCTGGTGGCGGGCGGCGCGGAGTGCGTGCGGCTGACGACGAGCTTCCGCAGCGCGCGCACGATCCAGCGCGCGGTGAACGCCGCGTTCGAGCGCGTGATGACGGGCGACGCGGAGGCGCAGCAGGCCGGGTACGTTCCGCTCTCCGAGAGCCGGGAGGATCCGTCCGGGCAGCCCCCGCTCGTGGCGCTGCCGGTGCCCGCGCCGTACGGCCAGCGCGGCAACTACACCAAGACGGCCATCGAGGGGTCGCTGCCGGGCGCGGTGGCGGCGTTCGTGCACTGGCTGCTCGCGGAGAGCGGGTGGACCGTGACCGAGCGCGATGACGAGCTCGGCGGCGGGGACGGGGAACGCGCGCCCGAGCGGCGCGTGCCGGTGGAGGCGCGGCACGTGTGCCTGCTGTTCCGCCGCCTCAAGAGCTTCGGCCGCGACGTCTCCCGCGAGTACGTGGAGGCGCTGGAGGCGCGCGACGTGCGCCACGTCCTCGTGGGCGGCCGGTCCTTCCACGAGCGCGAGGAGGTGGAGTCCATCCGCACGGCGCTGTGCGCGATCGAGTGGCCGGACGACGAGCTCTCCGTGTTCGCCACGCTGCGCGGCGCGTTCCTGGCGGTGGGGGACGAGGAGCTCCTGGAGTGGCGGCACCGGTTCGGGCGCGTGCACCCGTTCCGCATGCCCGCGGACGTCCCCGCGAACCTCGAGGACCTGCGGACCGCGCTCTCGGTGCTCGCGGAGTTGCACCGGAAGCGCAACGAGCGTCCCGTGGCGGAGACCGTGCACGAGCTGCTGGCGGCCACGCGCGCGCACGCCGCGCTCGTGCTGCGCACGTCCGGGGAGCAGGCGCTCGCGAACGTGCTGCACGTGGCGGAGCAGGCGCGCGACTACGAGGCCAGCGGCGGCATCTCGTTCCGCGGCTTCGTGGAGCGTCTCCTGGAGGAGGCGGGAGCGCGGCAGGCGGGCGAGGCGCCCATCCTGGAGGAGGGCAGCGACGGCGTCCGCATCATGACCGTGCACAAGGCGAAGGGGCTGGAGTTCCCCGTGGTGGTGCTCGCGGACATGACGGCGAGCCTCGCGAGCGAGGAGCCCGGCCGCGTGCTGGATCCGGAGCGCGGGAAGTGCGCGCTGCGGATCGCGGGCTGGGCGCCCGCGGAACTCGCGGACCATCGCGAGGTGGAGGTGAAGCGCGACGTGGCGGAGGGCCTGCGCCTCGCGTACGTGGCGGCCACGCGCGCGCGGGACCTGCTCGTCGTTCCGGTGCTCGGCGACGGCCCGTGGATGACGCCGGACGACGGGCCGCGGGCGAGCTGGTTCGCGCCCCTCGCCGCCGCGATGTACCCGCCGCGGGACCGGTGGGCGGCGGCGGAGTCGGCCCCGGGCACGCCGCGGTTCGGGCGGGACAGCGTGTGCGACCGCCCGCACGATCCGGGCGACGGCGGCGTCCGTCCGGGCCGGCACGACCTCGACGGGTGGTCCGCCGTGTGGTGGGACCCGCACGTGCTCGCCCTGGACGCCGAGCCGGCAATGGGCGTGCGCTACCCGCACCTCCTCGCGAAGGAGGCGGACGAGGCGGTCGTGGGGGAGGACCGGGCGCGTTACGAGGCGTGGCACGAGGGGCGCGCCGGCGTGCGCAACCGCGGCGCCGAGCCCGCGCTGCGCGTGGAGACGGCCACGGCGCGCGCCCGGCGGACGGGCGCACCGGGCGCGGGCGCGCCCCCGGTGGAGCGCGTGGACCTGCCGCGCGAGCGCAAGCGGCCGTCCGGTCCCCGGTTCGGCACCCTCGTGCACGCGGTCCTCGCGGCGACGCCGCTGGACGCGGACGCGGACGCGGTGCACACCGTCGCCGCCCTGCAGGCGCGCGTGCTCGCCGCACCGGACGCGGAGGCGAAGGCGGCGGCGCGCATCGCCTCGGACGTGCTGAAGCACCCGCTGCTGGAGCGCGCGCGGGAGGCCGCGAAGCGCGGCGAGTGCCGGCGGGAGGCGCCGGTCACCTGGCGCGACCCCGGCGGCGCGATCGTGGAGGGCGTCGTGGACCTGGCGTTCCGGGAGCGGGCCGAGTGGACGGTGGTGGACTTCAAGACGGACGCGGACGTGGCCGGCGCGGCGGACGTGTACCGAGCGCAGGTGGCGCTGTACGTGACCGCGGTGGCGGCCGCCACCGGCGAGCCGGCGCGGGGCATCCTGCTGGGCGTGTAGCGGGCGCGCGTCACCGGCCGCGCCGGAACCCCGCCTTGACCGATCCGAAGGACCGCCGCTTCGGCTCCTCCACCGCGACCGCGGGGGACCGCAGCTTCTGCACGCGGTGATTGCCCCACTCGACGACGTACCACGTGCCTTGCCCGTCCTGGTCCACCGCGTAGATCGTGTGGAACTGGAGGGGCGCCGTGCCCTGCGGCCCTTCCACGATCACTCCGTTGACCGCGCCGTCCTTTGTGAAGGACGTGAGACGCCCGCCGTGCGGGTGCTCCAGCCAGTCCACCACGACGACCGCGCCGTCCACCACCGACACGTGATGCGGGTGCAGGAACTGCCCCAAGAGCGAACCGGGGCTGCCCCACTGCAGCATGTAGCTCCACGTGGCATCGAACTTCTGGATGTCGTGCCGCTCCACGTCCGACACGTAGACGTTCCCCTCGGCGTCCACGAGGACGTCGTGGGGCTTGCGGAACTGTCCCGGCCCCGTCCCCGCGAACCCGAACTCGCCGAGGTACACGCCGGTCTCCGTGAACTTCTGCACGCGCTCCTGGTCCCGCGACGTGACGTACACGTCGCCCGCCGCGTCGATCTCGATGCCCCACGGCGCGAGGAACTGCCCCGGGCCCGGCCCCTGCTGCCCCCACTGCAGGACGAACGCGCCATCCGGCGTGAAGCGCTGGACGCGGTTGTTGTTCTTGTCCGTCACGTACAGGTCGCCGTTCGTCGGGCTGAACGCCAGGTGGTCGGGCGCGAGCACCCGGCCGGCCGTGCTGCCGGAGAGCGCGATGTACTGCACGAACGCCCCGTCGGGCGTGAACCGGGTGACCCGGTTGTTGCCCCCGTCGGAGACGTAGACGTCGCCGGAGGACGGGGACAGCGCGATGCCGGTGGGGTACTTGAACTCCGTCGGCCCGGCGCCGAAGCCGCCCCATTCGCCGACGTAGGTCAACTGGGCGGGCGCGGGCCGCGCCGGCAGGAGGACCGCGACGAGGAGCGTGGCGACACGGACGCGGTGCGATGCGGACATCGGGACCTCGGATGACGGGAGGAGGCGTCGCTCCGGAAAGCAAACGGATGCTATCCGGCCGCGGCGCGCCGGTGCAAGCGCCCCGGCGATAGCGGACGACGCCGTCCTCTTTCGCCCCCCTCACCGGATGATGACGAACTTCCCGGTGGCCGACGATCCGTCGATCTCCGACGTCACGTGGTAGAGGTAGATCCCGCTCACCGTGTCCTGGTTGTTCTTCGAGATCAGGTTCCACTCCGCCTGCCCGGGTCCGCCGCCGGCGATGCCGCGCGCGTCGTCATGCTCGATGGTGGCCACGTGGTCCCCCGCCAGGGTGAAGATGCGGATCGTGGCTCGGGAGGGCAGGTTGAAGAACTTGATCCGCCGCCCGGTGGGCTCCACGTCGGTCTCGGCCAGGTCCCACGCGGCGGAAAGCCGGTACGGGTTCGGCACGACATACACGTCCGCCAGGGTCTGGGCCGCCGTCGTGTGCGGCATCACGCGCACCATGTTCTGCGAGTACTTGCCGAACTTCGGGCCGGTGGCGGTGGGGACGTACGTGGTCTCGGGCGGATCGGTCTCGGGGTCCACCACGATGCGGAACACGCCGCGGTCGTAGGCCGTGACCACGTACCAGTAGTGGAAGCCGTTGCTCACGCGCGTGTCCACGAACCGGTACTTCCCCAGCCCGGTCAGCCCCGTGTCGATGTGCGCGAGCTCCGTGGAGTCGAAGTCCGCCACGAGCCGCCACATCCCGTCCGCCGGCACGGGCGAGTCGCGGCGCCAGCCCTCGGCCTTCCAGACCTGGTAGCCCGCGAAGTCGAGCTCGCGCGTGAGCGGATCGGGCACGTCCTCCGGGAAGTCGTCCCACTCCACCGTGACGTGCCCGTCGCCGGCCTCCGCGCGGAGGTTCGGCGGCGGCGGCGGCGACGCGGTCGCCCAGTGCACGACCTCGTCGTTCTCCACGGACCCGTTGTACACGCGCTGCGCCTGGATGGGGTTCGCGAGATCCGGGCGCCGGACGATGGACCCGGTGAGCGGGTCCACGCGCTCCACCATGTCGCCGAACACGAACGCCACCTGGAACGTCAGGGTGGAGCCGGGGGGGATGCGCGCGAAGGGGCCGGCCGACACCACGAAGCGGTAGTCCGCCGGGCGCTCGGCGTCGGGCGAGATCGTGCGGCCGGTGTCCCGGAGCCCGCGCAGGAACCGGTACCGGTCCAGGTCGTCGCGCGCGTCCTCGTCGCCGCTGGTCCAGATGCGGAACGCGTGGATGCCCACCTCGCGCGGCGCCAGCGCGCCCTCCAGGTTCGGCGACGTGGTGTCCACGGTGTGGCCCAGGAACATCACGCCGCAGTAGCCGGGCACGTCGTCCGCGGCGATCTCCCCGCCGTTCTCGTCGAAGATGTAGCCCATCGTGATGTGGAGCGGCGTGGGAGGACCGCCGGTCTCGGAGGCCAGCAGCGTGTCCAGCTCGGCGAAGCCGCCGCGATCGTCGCGATGGTAGTTCAGCGACTGGTCGTCGATGCCCACGTCGCCGTCCACCATGAACCCGATGTAGCACTTCGTGATGTCCCACCCGACCGGGTCGATCGTCCGCGAGATGTTCGTGATGCGGAACTCCACGCCCACGAAGTCGTCGAACAGCGGATCGGTCCACTGGTAGCTCTCCTGCTCCACGCGCAGGCCGAGCGGCGTGTGCCGGTCCGCGGCATCCGGGAAGAACGGGTTGAAGCGCGCGGACGTGTCGTAGTACACGGCGCGGAACATCTGCTGCGAAATGCCCGCGAAGTCCTCGTCCACGCGGCCGTCGCCGTCGTTGTCCGCGCCGTCCAGCGGGTCCTCGTCGACGGGACCGTCGCCGTCGTCGTCCACGCGGCGCAGACCCTGCGAGGCGCCCTCGAACGACCGGCAGATGCCCTCCACGGGAACGCCGCACCCCTCGTCGGGCTCCAGGTTGTACAGCTCGCCCACCTGGAAGTTGTTCGCGAACGTGCCGGCGGTCACCAGGGTCTCCGGCGCCGCGCCGCGGTGCACGACGCCGCCGATCCACAGCCCGGCCGCGTACAGGTACTCCTGGTTCGTGCCCGCGGGCCACTCGGCGGACGGGTTCGTGAGGTCCGCGCCCTCGCGGCCGAACATCCCGCGGTTCGAGACGTGCAGGAGGACGTTGCCGGCGTTGTGGAACCAGCCGGCGAACTCGTCCACGCGCGGGGCGGGACGCGGGTTCGCCGGGCGCGCGGAGGCGGCGGATGCGATCAGGAGCGGAAGCAGGGCGGAGGCGAGCGCGAGATCCCGCGCGCGGGCGGTGGGTGGCAGGGGACACCTCCTCCGGCGCCGGCGCCTGCCGGCGCGGGGACGCCGGCACGCGGAGGCGCGTCCGTGCAACGCACGGAGGGCCTTGCCACCAGGGGTGGGGCCACTATTCGCGCGGGCGGGACGATCGTCAAGCGGCGCGCCGCGCGGACCCGCCGGAAGTCACTCGCGCCGGGTCCAGCGCCACTCGGACGCACGCGCGGCGGTCTCGTCCAGCGCGGAGATCCGCGCCACGAGCTCCTTCCCGTCGAGCCGGTACTCGATGCGTTGCGGGAAGTCGTGCGCGGGGTTCTCGAAGACCGCGCGCGTTCCCTCCGCCGTCACGAGGCGGAAGTCCGTGGGGGGCGCCCCCTGCGGGCTGGCCACGTAGAACACCTCCCCGCCGCGCTCCTCGATGCGCAGGAACTCGAAGGCCACGGCCTTCCCGTCGCGCACCGTGCGGCCCATCCCGAGCAGCACGCCGCCCTCGGGCGCCAGCCAGACCTCCTCCACGTGGCGGGCCTCGCCGCGCATCTCCCAGTGGCCCGTCATCCACGCGAGCCCGTCCACGCCGGCGGACGCGGGCGGGGCGAGCGGCGAAGCGACGGCGGACGCGAGTACGAGCGCGGCGACGAGGGATCGGATCATGGGCGGACCTCCCGGGAGGGCGCGGAGGGGTCGACGACCGCGCGGCGCGAGGATACGCTGGCCGGCCTTCCGCGTGGAACGGAGACCTCCTTGGAAGATCGCGGCGCGCCGGTCCTCGTGACCGGCGCCTCCGGATACGTGGGCGGGCGGCTCGTCCCGAGGCTGCTCGACGCGGGCTACCCGGTGCGCTGCTACGCGCGCTCGCCCCGCAAGCTGGGCGACCGGCCGTGGGCGTCCGACCCCCGCGTGACGCTCGTGCGCGGCGATGTCGCGGATCCGGACGCCCTGCGCGCCGCCCTGTCCGGCTGCCGCGCGGCGTACTACCTCGTGCACTCCATGATCGCGGCCCGCGAGGACTACGCGCGCCGGGACCGGGAGCTGGCACGCACGTTCGCGCACGCGGCCGCGGCGGCGGGGGTGCCGCGCATCATCTACCTCGGGGGTCTCGGGGAGACCGGCGCGGACCTGAGCCGGCACCTCGCTTCGCGGCGCGAGGTGGAGTCCGCGCTGGCGGAGGCCGGCGTCCCGATCACCGTGCTGCGCGCGGCGATGATCATCGGATCGGGGTCCGCGTCGTTCGAGATCCTGCGCTACCTCGTGGAACGGTTGCCGGTGATGGTGACGCCGCGCTGGGTCAGCACGCCCGCGCAGCCCATCGGCATCCGCGACGCGCTCTTCTACCTGGTGGAGTGCCTGCGCGTGCCGGAGACCGCGGGGCGCACGCTGGACATCGGCGGACCCGACGTGGTGACGTACCGCGAGATCATCGACCTCGTGGCGGAGGTCCGCGGGCTGCGCCGCCGCCGGATCCTCCCGGTCCCCGTGCTCACCCCGCACCTCAGCTCGCTGTGGATCCACCTCGTGACGCCGGTGAGCCGGCACATCGCGCGGCCGCTCGCCGACGGGCTGCGCAACCCGGTCGTGTGCCGGAACGACGACGCCGTGGAGCTGATGCCGCACCGGCGGCTCACCGTGCGCGAGGCGGTCGAGGCCGCGCTGGGCCGGCACGCCGCGAACGAGGTGGAGACCGCCTGGACCGACGCCGGCGCCGTGCCCGGCGATCCCGACTGGGCCGGCGGCACCGTGTTCGTCGATCGCCGGGAGGTTCTCGTGCGCGCCGCGCCGGAGCGGACGTTCGAGACCGTGTGCCGGCTCGGCGGGGAGCACGGCTGGTACGAGGGGAGCTGGCTCTGGAGGGTGCGCGGCGCGATCGACCGGGTGCTCGGGCGGCCCCGGGCTCACGCGCGGGCGGAGGCATCCCGAGCGGATCGCGTACGGCGAGGCGCTGGACTTCTGGCGCGTGACGGAGCTGGAGCCGGGGCGGAGGCTCGGGCTGCGCGCGGAGATGAAGCTGCCGGGCGAGGCGCACCTCGAGCTTGCCGTGGAGCCGGCGGACGGCGGCGGCTCGCGTCTCGTGCAGACGGCGCGGTTCCGGCCGCGCGGGCTCGGGGGGATCGTCTACTGGTGGGCGGTCACGCCGTTCCACGGGCCGGTGTTCCGCGCCATGCTGCACGGCATCCGCCGCGAGGCGGAGCAGCCGCGGGCGTGAGCGGGCCTCAGCGGCGCTTCCGCTCCTGCGCCGGCCAGCCGCGCGGGTATGGGGCCTCGATCGCGATCGTCACCTTCCGCACGGGGTGCAGGATCTCCAGCCTCCGGTGGTGCAGCCCGATGCGTCCCGGCGTGGGCGCGCGGCTGCCGTAGCGGCCGTCGCCGGCCACGGGACAGCCGGCCGCCGCGAACTGCGCGCGGATCTGGTGGTAGCGTCCGGTGTGCAGCAGCACCTCCACGAGCACCACCTCGCCCAGGTGCTTGAGCACGCGGTACTCCAGTCGGCTCGCCTTCGCGTCCCGGCTCCCGGCCTTCGCCACGCGCGCGCGGTGCTCGCCGTGCGCGAGCCAGTGCTCCAGGACTCCCTCCTCCTCCGGCGGCATCCGCTCCAGCAGCGCGTGGTACACCTTCACGGCGCGGCGCGCGCGCATCTCCTCCTGGAGCCGGCCGAGCGCCTTGCTCGTCCGGGCGAAGAGGACGACGCCGGACACCTCGCGGTCCAGCCGATGCACCGCGTGCAGGAACACCTCGCCCGGCTTGCCCTTCGCGGCGCGCACCCACTCCTTCGCGCGCGCCTCCAGGCTGTCCTCGCTGCGGCCCGACGGCTGCGTGAGCAGCCCCGGCGGCTTGTTCGCGGCGAGGAGGTGGTTGTCCTCGAGGAGCAGGTCCAGGGCGCCGGCGGCGCCGGCCGCGGGGCGCGTCACGAGGCCGGCGCCCAGCGCGCCCACGCGCCGCTCGGCAGCGGGAGGGCGTCGGGCGCGCCCGTCAGCGTCATCTCGCCGCACTCCACCGCGCCGCCGCGCCCCGCCGTCGTCTGCCCCACCAGGTTCGCCAGCACGACCGGCGTGTAGCCCGGCGTGTGGCTCGTCAGCAGCAGGAGCGCGGGATCGTCCGACAGGAGGCGCGCCGCGTGCTCGAGCGTGTCGCGCAACCCCTCGTCGATCTTGTACACCTCGCCCTTCGCGCCGCGGCCGAACGTGGGCGGGTCCAGCACGATGGCGTCGTAGCGCCGCTCGCGGCGCACCTCGCGGGAGAGGAACTTCCGCGCGTCGTCCACGATCCAGCGGATCGGCGCGTCCTGCAGGCCGTTGAGCCGGGCGTTCTCCGACGCCCAGGACACCATGCCGCGCGACGCGTCCACGTGGCACACCGACGCGCCGGCGCGCGCGGCCGCGAGCGTGGAGCCGCCGGAGTACGCGAACACGTTCAGGAGCGACACGTCCGCGCCGCCGCGCCGCGCCTTCGCGGCGGCCACGCGCTCCGCGATCCAGCGCCACAGCGCGCGCTGCTCCGGGAAGATGCCGAGGTGCCCGAAGTCCGTGCGCGCGAGCCGGAAGCGCAGCCCGTCCACCGAGACCGTCCACTCCTCCGGGAGCTCCGCGCGCGCGGTCCAGCGCTGGCCCTCCTCGCGGTCGAACGCCGCGTGGGCGGCCGACCAGGCCGCGGCGTCCCGGGACGGACGCCACGCCGCCTGCGCCGCCGGCCGCGCCAGGATCCACGGGCCGAAGCGCTCCAGCTTGCGCCCGTCGCCGGAGTCCAGGAGCTCGTAGTCCGCGGCCTCCGCGGTCAACGCGCCACCGCCTTCACGGTGCGGCCGATCCGGGACATCAGCTCGCGGAGCGCGTCGTAGTCCGGGTGGCGCAGCCGGAACCACGTGTTCACGAGCCACCCCTTCTCGAGCGGCTGCGTGGGCGTTCCGGGCGGCGGGATCTCGGACTCGTAGACGTACGGCCCGGCCTCGCGCAGCGCCGCGTCCAGCCCGTCGTGGCGCACGTAGACACCGTCGCGATCCGGGCGGATCTGCACGGAGCCGGCGGCGTACCGGCGGCTCGGCGTGCGCGTGGTGCGGCCGTGCACCACGGCCTGCGCCCACTCGCCGTACACGTCGAAGTCGTTCGCCACGCGGTACATGTCCCAGATGCGCTCGCCCGCGGGGCGTGCGCCGATCTCCGAGAACTTCAGGCCCTTCGTGCCGAAGAACCACTCCATGTGCGTGGCGCACCGCGAGAGCCCGAGCAGCGCGTTGACGCGGCGGCCGACCTCCTTGAGCTCCGCGTAGCCGGAGGCGTCGAGCCGGTTCGTCACGGCGATCTGCGGCGAGACCGAGCGGTTCACCGTGGCCTCGAGGCATCCCGGGTAGTAGTGCGAGATGAACTCGTGGCCCACGCCGCCGTCCAGCATGATCGTGTCGTAGAAGCCCTCGTGGCCGTCCACGAACTCCTCCACCGCCACGGAGCGGCCGGCGCCGAGTTGCAGGCCGGGCAGCAGGCGATCCAGGTCCGCGGCGGAGTCCACCCGGTGCGTGTTCAGCGAGCCGAAGCCCGCGCGCGGCTTCACGATCACCGGGAAGCCGTGCCGCTCCGCGAACTCGCGCACGTGCGCGGGGTCCGACGCCGCGCGCGACGCCGCGCACGGGACGCCCTGCTCGCGGAGGAACTCCTTCATGGCGGTCTTGTCGCGACAGAGCGTGGCGGTGTGCACGGAGAGCCCGGGCAGGCCGAGCGCCTCGCGGAGCTGCGCGGTGGGCACGACGAGCGGCTCGTCGGTCATCTCCACGCGGTCGATCGGGCGGCGGCGCGCCACCTCGCGCGCGGCGGCCAGGGTCCCGGCCGTGTCGAACAGGCTCCGCACGGACACGTAGTCGTCCAGCAGCGGGCGCAGATCCAGCGGCAGGCGCTCGCGCGGCGCGTGCCCCATCCCGGTGACGACCGCGCCCGCGTCCTTCAGCCCGCGGACGAACTCCCGGTAGTAGACCTGCGCCTCGGGCGCGAGGAAGAGGACGTGCATGGACCGACCCGCGTGCTGGAGGGAAGCGACCGGGGAGACTAGCAGGCGGGGGCGTCGGGGTCACTTCCTGACGATGCGGCCCGCCAGCCCGGTCAGCCCCATCCCGCAGTACGCCAACCCCGGGAGGGAGAAGAGGGCCTGGGGCCACGCGTCCCGCATCGCCACCGCCAGGAGGACCGACACCGCGGCCGTGACCGGCGCGAGGAGCCACGCCGCGATCTCCCGCCGCGTCCCGACGACCTCGTGCGGCGCGAGGCCGAGCCGTTCACGCTGTGCGAGGGCATGCGCGTTCAGGGCCACGATCGTCAGGCCGAGCGAGCCGAACGCCACGCCGTACACCACGTACATCAGCCGCAGGTCCTCGAGCGACGTGATCCGGTAGTCCGACGGCAGCCACCCGCCGGTGATCCAGGAGAAGAGGGCGGCGAAGAGGAGCCGCAGCGGGAACACGTAGATGAGCACCAGGAACACGAGCAGCAGGCTGAGCAGGGTGCCGCGGCCGCCGTCCAGGCCGAACCGGCGGCTCCACACGTGGTGCTCGTGCCAGAACAGCGCGATCAGCGCGAAGCTCGCGGCGAACGCCGGGATGCGCTTCAGCGCCGTCACGAGCGTGGCGGCGGAGTCGGGGATCTTGTCCAGCGCGATCACCAGCAGCGTGACCGCGAACGCGAACGCCGCGTCCACGAACGTCTCGGTGCGCGTGACCTGCGCGCCGCGCTCGAGGAAGCCGTCGCGGCGCGCGGCGGGGGCATCGGCCATGCCCGGATCCTAGCGGGCCGCGCGCGTGCTGTCGATTGACCCGGCGGGCGCGCGCGGGCATCCTCGCGGGCGCCGTTCTCGCCGGAGGAGCGCCGTGTCGAAGGCAACGGGGGACGCGGCGCGACGGGTGGCGCTTCGCGCCGCGATCGCGCCGCTGGCGCCGTTGCACGCGAGCGGCGCCGGGCCGATCTACCCGGAGCTCGCCGCCGGGCCGTTCACGTTCCGCTCGGCCGACGCGCTGGACGACGCCGCGCAGCGCCGTCTCGGCGTCGTGTCGGCGCGCACGGTGGCGGATCTCCTTCGCCGCGACCCGCCCGCGGCGGTCTTCACGGGGCCGGAGTCCCCCGTGGACGCGCCGCTCGACGCGGCGGCCGCCGCGCTCGGCTACCGGCGCACGGACGTGCCGGCCGGCACCCTGTGGCTCCCGCCGGAGGTTCCGGAGTGACCGCGGTCGTCGTGCTCAACCTCGCGTCCACGTGGGCGCTCACCGGCCTGGTCTGGATCGTGCAGCGGGTGCACTACCCGGCGTTCGCGCACGTCGTCCCCGGGCAGTTCGCGGCGTTCCACGCGATGCACTCGCGGCGGATCGGGACGATCGTCGTGCCGCTCATGCTGGTCGAACTGGTCACGTCCGTCTGGCTGGCGATCGATCCGCCCTTCGCGGCGCGCACGTTCCGCGCGGCCGCGCTCGCGGTGGCGGCCGTCTGGGCGTCCACGTTCCTGCTGCAGGTGCCCGGCCATCGCCGCCTCGCCCGCGGCTTCGACGCGGCGGCGCACGCCGCGCTCGTGCGCACGAACTGGGTCCGCACCGTGCTCTGGACGGCCCGAGGGGTCGGCCTGCTCGCGGCGATCCTGGCGCGCGCGTCCCTCTGAGCCGCCGGACACGCCCGTCGCTCAGAACGCCGCGTTCCCCGGGGTGCGGGGGAAGGGGATCACGTCCCGGATGTTCGCCATGCCCGTGGCGTAGATGATGCTCCGCTCGAAGCCCAGCCCGAATCCCGCGTGCGGGACGGTGCCGTACCGGCGCAGGTCCCGGTACCAGCCGTACGCCTCCTTCGGGAGCCGCATCTCGTCCAGCCGCCGGTCCAGCACGTCCAGGCGCTCCTCGCGCTGCGAGCCGCCGATGATCTCGCCGATGCCCGGGGCCAGCACGTCCATGGCGGCCACGGTTCGGTCGTCGTCGTTCAGCCGCATGTAGAACGCCTTGATCTCCTTCGGGTAGTTCATCACCACGACCGGCCGCTTCACGAGCTCCTCGGTGAGGTACCGCTCGTGCTCGCTCTGCAGGTCCGCGCCCCACTTCGGCTCGAACTCGAACTTCCGGCCCTTGTCCGCCGCCTTGCGCAGGTACCCCACCGCGTCGCCGTATTCCATGCGCTCGAAGCTGGAGCGGATGAACGTCTCCAGGCGCGTCACGCACTCCTTGTCGATCCGCTCGGCGAAGAACTTCATGTCGTCCGCGCGCTCGGACAGCAGCGTCGCGAAGATGGACTTCAGGAACGCCTCGGCGAGATCGGCGTCCGCGGCGAGGTCCGCGAACGCGATCTCCGGCTCGACCATCCAGAACTCCGCCAGGTGCCGCGTGGTGTTGCTGTTCTCCGCGCGGAACGTGGGGCCGAACGTGTAGACCTTCGACAGCGCCGCGCAGTAGCACTCCACGTTGAGCTGGCCGGAGACCGTGAGGTACGCCTCCCGTCCGAAGAAGTCCTGCGCGAAGTCCGGGCGCCCGTCCGGCCGGCGCGGCGGGTTCACCGCGTCCAGCGTGGACACGCGGAACATCTGCCCCGCGCCCTCCGCGTCCGACGCCGTGATGATGGGCGTGTGGATCCAGAAGAAGCCGTTCTCGTGGAAGAACCGGTGGATGGCCTGGGACAGCGCGTGCCGCACGCGCGCCACCGCGCCGAACGTGTTCGTGCGCGGGCGCAGGTGCGCCACGTCGCGCAGGTACTCGAACGTGTGCCGCTTCGCCGCCACCGGATAGGTCTCCGGGTCGTCCACCCAGCCCACGACCTCCACGCGGGTGGCGCGGATCTCCACGCTCTGTCCGCCGCCCTGGCTCGCCACCACCTCGCCCTCGGCGACCACGGAGCATCCGGCCGACAGCTTCGCCACCTCGGACGCGTAGTTCGGCAGGTCCGCGGGCGCCACCACCTGCACGGGGTCGAACGCGGAGCCGTCGCTCACGTGCACGAAGGACAGGCCGGCCTTGGAGTCCCGGCGGGTCCGCACCCAGCCCTGCACGGTGACGGCGGAGCCAGCGGGGACGCGGCCGGCGAGGATGTCGGCGACGGAGCGGACGGACACGGCGGACCTCCGGGAAGGGCGGTCGGCGAGTATGCCGCGGCGCCGCGCGCCGGACAACGGGTCGCGGCGGAGGGACGTCCCGGCCCGCACGGATCGGGGCCAGGGCGGTTCCTGGCGATCAGCCCCCGGGGGGCGACGTCGGGTCGTGTCCCGTGATCAGCCGTGCGCCGCGCCGGAACGTGACGTACGCCCACGCCCACTGCAGGATCACGGCGATCCGGTTCCGGAACCCGATCAGGTAGTAGACGTGGACGAGCAGCCAGAGGAGCCAGCCCGCCGCGCCCTTCACCTCCAGGTCCCCGGCGAGCCGGCCCACGGCGTCGCCGCGGCCGATCGTGGCGAACGCGCCCTTGTCGCGGTAGCGGAACGGGAGGAGTTCCATCCCGGCGGCGGCGCGGCGGATGTTGCGCGCAGCGTGCAGCCCCGCCTGGATCGCCGCGGGGGACACGCCCGGCACGGGCCGGCCGCCCTGCACGAGGGCCACGAGATCCCCGGCCACGAAGATGTCGTCGTGGCCGGGGACGGTGAGCGCGGGAGTGACCAGCACGCGGCCCGCGCGATCCAGCGGCGCGCCGAGGGACGCCGCCAGGGGCGACGCCTTCACCCCGGCCGCCCACACCACGGTGCGCGCCGCCAGCCGCTCCTCGCCGAGGGAGACGCCGGCCGCGTCGATCCCGGTCACGCGCGTGGACGTGCGCACCTCCACTCCGCGACGCTCCAGCTGCCGCCGCGCCTCGGCGGACAGACCCGGCGGGTACCCCGGCAGCACCCGCGGCTCCGCCTCCACGAGGATCACGCGGGCCCGCCCGGGATCGATGTTCCGGAACTCCCGCGAGAGGGCGTGGTGCGCGATCTCGGCGAGCGCGCCCGCCATCTCCACGCCCGTGGGACCGGCGCCCACGAGCACGAACGTGAGCCACGCGCGACGGAGGTCGGGGTCGGTCTCCCGCTCCGCCCGCTCGTAGGCCAGGAGGACGCGCCGGCGGATCTCCAGCGCATCCTCCACCGTCTTCAGCCCGGGGGCGTACGGGGCCCAGTCGTCGCGACCGAAGTACGAGTGCGTGGCACCCGTGGCGAGAAGCAGGAAGTCGTACGGGATCTCGCCGTCCGCGAGCAGGAGGCGCCGCGCCGCCGCGTCGACCCGGAGCACGTCCCCGAGCACGACGGTCACGTTCTCCTTCCCGCGGAACACGGAGCGGACGGGCGCCGCGATGTCCGCCGGATTCAGCGCCGCCGACGCCACCTGGTAGAGGAGCGGCTGGAAGAGGTGGTGGTTGCGGCGGTCCACGAGCGTGACCGCCAGCTTCGCGCGGGCCAGGGCCTTCGCCGCGTACAGGCCGGCGAAGCCGGCGCCGACGATCACCACCCTGGGTCCGTGCCGGTCCGCGTCCATGGCGCGCAGCGTCGCACGGGAACGCGGACGAAGGAAAGGGCGGGCGCCCCGGAGGACGCCCGCCCGACGTGACCGTCCCGCGCCCACCCGCGCGGAACGAGGGGAAGCGGACTAGCGGTAGTCGCCCTTGATCTCGCCCCAGGTCTTCGGCTCGACCGAGACGGGTCCGCACTGGTAGCCGGACAGGGTGGCCGTGTAGTCGCCGCCGCAGGCGCCGGCCGACGGGCCGAAGCCGGACGTGGCCACGAACAGCCAGTACGTTCCGGGTCCGATCACCGCGTTGACGCAGCCGGGCGTGCAGGGCGTGGTGGTCGTCGACGTGAGGAACGACGTGACCGGGCACCCCGCGGTGCCGTCGATGATGCCGAGCAGCGTGTCGTACTCGCCGGCCACGCACCAGGTGATGTTCGTGGGCGCGGACAGGTTGATCTGGTACCAGTCCGTGTCACGGTAGCTGAAGCCCGTGTACGTGAAGCCGCCGTACGTGCCGCACACCGTCACGTTGCCGCCCGGCGTGCAGGGCAGGTCGGTGAACGAGGGCGGCGTGCTGTTGCAGCCGGCGTTGTAGTTGTCGAGGGTGTCGTTCATGCAGTCGGCCTCGCCCTCGGCCAGCGCGCCCGGCGGGCAGTCGATGATGCACGGGACGTCCTCGGTGATGTTGATCACGTACGTGCCGCAGGCCGTGTTGTAGCCGTCGACGACGATGTAGTACGTGTTGCCGACCGACATCGGCACGTTCAGGAGCGCCGAGGACAGGCCGCAGTAGTCGTCGTTGCAGGCGATCTGCGTGGCCGCGTTGTTCTGGAACACGTACAGCTCCGTGTCGTACGCGGAGCCGCACAGCTGGATATCCACGACGACGTTCGACGTGGGAGTGTAGGAGTACACGACATCCGGCGCGCCGCCGGCGAACCCGCAGTTCGGCGCGTAGTTCTCCGCGAACGTACACGTGTTCCCGCCGTCCGAGTACGGGAATCCCGGAATCACCGTGGCCGAGCCGATCGTGTCGCCGCCCACATCGATGTAGATGGGATCGGGGATGCTGAGGGACCCCGGGTCCTTCGACGTGGGGGGCTCGACGTTCGACGGCGTGGGTGCAGCGAGAGAAGCGGACGTCCAGAGAAGCGCAGCCAGGACGACCGTGGGGGAAGTAATGAGCCGCACGGAACACCCCCTTGCAGGGTGGGTGGTGGGCTGGTACCCACTCCCCCGGACGGCGGTTTCGAACCGTCCTCGAGGGGATTCCGGGGGAGTTGGGCGAAGACTAGGCCGCCGGCGGCCGCGAATCAACGCCGAAGTGTCATGGGCCGGTCATCGGGTCCCCGGACCGTTTGCGGCGGCGCCCCCGCCGGTGGTAGCGTGGTCCTGCAGCCGGTCCAGCATCCACCCGCGAGGCCCCGTGCGCACGCCTTCCGTCCTCTGCCGGTTTCTCGCGTTCGCCCTCGTTCCCTGGCCGGGCTCCGTGGCGTCCGCGCAGTTCGTGGACCGTACGGTGGAGGGGGAGATGACGCGGGGGGGGCCCACCTGGGGCGCCGCCCTGGGGGACGTGGACGGCGACGGGGATCTGGACGTCGCCGCCGGGTACCACCTCGCGGCACCCATCCTGTACTGGAATGACGGCACCGCCCACTTCAGCCTGACCGCCCATCCCCAGCCCTGGGCCGGCGCCACGGATCGCCACGGCCCGCTTCTCCTGTCCCTGGACGCGGACGTGGACCTCGAGGTCTTCGTCACCCATGGCGCCGACGGCGGGGCGGGCGCGGAGCCCAACGAACTCTACCGCAACGACGGCTTCGGAACGCTCCGCTACCTGCTCGGCGCGGGCGGCATGGCGGACGGCCCGGGGCGGGCCCGGGCGGCGTCCGCCGCCGACGTGGACGGGGACGGCCGGGTGGACGTCTGGACCGCGGAGGCGCCGGACGCCGTCAGCCGCAACTCCCTGTTCCGCAACCTCGGCGGCCTGACGTTCACCGATGTCGCGGCCGCGGCGGGGCTGGATGAGGCACTCGGCACGATGGGCGGCATCTTCGGGGACGTGGATGACGACGGGGATCCGGACCTGCTGGTCGGCGGGGAGGAGTTCACGCGGCCGACCACGCTGTGGCGCAACGACGGCGGGGTGTTCGCGGACGCGAGCGGCATCTTCACGCCGGGACTGCCGGTGGCGTCGGGCGCGGACTGGGGCGACCTGGACGACGACGGTGACCTGGACCTCGTGATCGCCGCGGGAAACGTGGGCCTGTGGGACGTCTGGACGGAAGGGGACACGCTCTCGTACTACTTCAACACGCGCTGGGGCGACACCGGCGTGGACGGGCTCACCATCCCCGGCGATGCCGACACCGCCTGGGGCGTGTTCCGCCTGCTCGGGCATGCCGACAGCGCGCGCATCTTCCTCGGGCCGTCGGGTGTCCATCCACCCGCGGGCGATGCACCCATCCCGCTCACGGACGCGTACGCGGGGGCGCCGACCTTCACCCCCGGCGTGAGCCGCGGGACCTTCGTCTGGCGCAAGGCCCCCGGGGGGGCGTGGGAGATCCGTTGCTCCACGCCGGATCTGAACTACGACGCGTTCGACGGCCACATCACGTCCGCGATGCCGCTGGTCGGCGCGGCCGGGAGCTTTCTGGAGAACCCCGGCTTCCCGCCGGGGTCCGTGCGCGTGTGGCGCAACGACGGCGGCGCGTTCGTCGAGATCACGCCGGCGCTCGGGCTGACCGCGATGGTGAACCCGCGCGACGTCTCCTGGGTGGACCACGACAACGACGGGGATCTCGACCTGCACGTGGTGGACATGGGCACGAGCGCGAACCCGAACGCGCCGGACCGCCTGTACCGCAACGACGGTCCGGGGCTGCCGTTCGTGGACGTGACCGCGCTCGAGGGCGTGGCGGGCGGGGCGACGGGCCTTGCCGACGGCGCCGCGTGGGGCGACCTGGACGGCGACCTGGACCTCGACCTCGTCCTGCAGGAGGGCGCCGGGCCCGCGGCCTTCTTCACGGATGACGCCACGCACCTGCTGCGGAACGAGGGGGCCCGCGGACCGGCGCTGTTGCTGGATCTGGTGGCCGGCGGCCCCGGCAGCGCGGCGGTCGGGGCGAAGGTGACGGTGGTCACCGGGGCGCGGCGCGTGACGCGCCGCGTGCAGGCGAACTCGTGGCGCGGGTTCCAGGATCCCGCGACGGTCCACGTGGGCCTCGGCGGCGCCGCGCAGGCGGACAGCGTGCTCGTGGCGTGGCCGTCCGGCACGGTCGACACCATCGTGGGCCTGGCGGCGGGGGCGTACGCGCTGACCGAGGGGATCACCGGCGTGGCGGAAGCGCCGCGCGCGGCCGTCGCGGCGTGGCAACTGCACGCGGTGACGCCGCAGCCGGCCGCGGGCGCCCGCGCGCAGCGGATCGAACTGGCGCTGGAGCGCGGCACGTCGCTGGACGTCACGGTGCGCGACGTGGCCGGGCGCGTGGTGCGCCGCCTGCATGCGGGGCCGCTTGCCGCCGGCCGGCACGCGCTCACGTGGGACGGCAGGGATGCGGACGGGCGCGCGGTGGTGTCCGGCGTCTACTGGATCCGCATCGCCGACGGCGAGCGCGTGGCCGCGGCGAAGGCCGTGCGATTCCGGTAAGGCGCGGGAGCCGGCGTCACAGCCGGCTGGCCAGCGGGTCGAACACGATCTTGTACAGGCAGTTCACCTCCTTGCGGCGGTGCGTCTGCCGTTCGATGCGCTGGTAGCCGCCGTTCCCCGCGATGCAGCCGAGGCTCACGGGATCGCTCACGTCGACCACCACGAAGTGGTGGTTCGCGCGCGGGATCGCCGCCACGTCGCCCACCTCGAAGGCGTCGTCGTCGAACTTCTCGATCCACCGGCGGTGCTTGCGCACCCACTTCGAGGTCTTGCCGCTCGGCTCGATGCCGAGGCCGGAGTGCCACTGCACCGGCATCCCCGTGCGGCGCAGCACGTACGTGGCGAAGATGCCGCACCAGTGGATGGCCTTCGTGCTGTCCGACGTGCCGCCGCGCCCGTTCACGTTCAGCCACAGTCCCGGCGTCTCCAGCGCGCGCACGTTCTCCGCCGTCCACGCCGGCGGCGTGGCGCAGGCGTCCGCGAGCACGTGGCGCAGGAAGTCCGCCCCCTTCCGCCTGCCGCCGGGCGCGTCCGCGGGATGGTCCGAGACCTTCAGGAGGTGGGACTCCGCCTCGCGGCGGATCATGTCCCGGTAGGAGAAGTCCGAGCTTCGCAGCGGCATGGCGCCTCCGGCCCCGCGTTCCCCGGGGCATGGACGCGGTATGGTAGCGCAGCGGCGGCGGCCGGCGGACCCGACCTTCCGGTCCCGGGGACGGGGGCCGCCGGATCGGGTACCTTGCCGCGGCCGGAGGAGGGCCCCGCATGTTCCGTTCGTCGCTTCGCGTCCCTGTCGTGCGTTCCGCCGCGGCCCTGGCGGCCGGGGCCCTCGCGGCCGCGCCCGCCGCGCGCGCCTGGGACGGCGCCGCCTGGGCCGACCCCACGGCGTTCCTCGGCCCGGTGGACGAGGCCATGAAGCAGCACCTGCAGGACGTGGCGGCGGCCGGGGCCGCGGCCGGGCGCGTCGAGGGGCGGATGGGGCAGATCGGGGATTCCATCACGTTCTCGTCCGCGTACTTCCGCAACGCCGTGATGAACGGACCCTCCGGCAACCAGACCGGCCACGACTACGCGCCCGTCCGCTCCTGGCTGGCGTACTCCGGGACGCAGCCGGCCGACGCGAACTCCTTCTATCGCGACCACGGCAAGGGCGCGGCGTGGGGGAACACGAGCGGCTGGACGGTGGACGACGCGGTCGCCGCGGGACACCCGGCGGCCGGCGTGCTCGCGGGGGACGGCGGCGTTTCCGGCGCCTACGCCTGGGTCCTGGTCATGTTCGGCACGAACGACATCGACGCGGGCGGGTGGACGGCCGCGGCCTGGAAGGAGGCGATGCGCGCGCTCGTCGCGGGGTACGTGGCGCTCGGCGTCGTGCCCGTGCTCAGCACGATCCCCCCCGAGGTCGCGCACCTCGCGGACGGGCGCGTGGCCGCGGCCAACGCGGCGCTGCTGGCCCTGGCCGCGGAGGAACGCGTGCCGTGGGTGGACTACCACGGCCTCATCCTGCACTACCAGCCCGTGAACTGGGTGGGCACGCTGATCTCCGCGGACGGCACGCACCCCACCGCGGGCACCGGCGGCACCGGCTTCTCGCAAACGGCGCTCACGTCCACGGACGGGTACGCGCTCCGCACGAAGCTGGCGTTCGACGCGGCGGAGAAGCTGCGGCGCATCGTGTGGGACGACGGCGCGGCGGACCCGGTGACCGCCGTTCCCGCGGCCGCGGCCGGCGCGCCCGCTCCGCTGGCCGTGTTCCCGAACCCCGCGCGCGCCGCCGCCACGATCCGCCTGGCGCGCCCGTCCGGCGCGGACGCCGGGCTCGAGGTGTACGACGTGCGCGGACGCCTCGTGCGCGGCGGGCGCCCCGGCGGCTCGCCCGAGCTGCGCTGGGATCTCCGCGACGACGCCGGCCGCCCCGTCCCCGCCGGCGTCTACTTCGTCCGCGTGGACCGCGCCACCGCCCGCCTCGTCGTCGCGCGATGATCCGTCCGCCGCGGACCGCTCTCGCGCCCGTCCTGGCGGCGGCGCTGCTCGCGGCGGCCGCTCCCGCGCTCGCCGGTTGGAAGGAGCTCGCCCCCGGGCTCGACCTCGGCACGTTCCGGCTGGAAGGGGGCGCGGAGCTGCAGGCGGTGCGCGTGGACGCGTCGCGCTGGGAGCTCGGCCTGTACTGCGCCAGCGAGCACGGGATGAAGCGCGGGCTCTCCGCGCAGGGGTGGGCGGAGAGGTTCGATCTGGCGGTGGCCATCAACGCGGGCATGTTCGGCACGGACTACGTCACGCACGTGGGCCACCTGCGCAACGGCCGGCACGTGAACAACACGAACCGCAACGCGTACCGTTCCGTGGCCGGCTTCCGCCCGCGCCGCGAGGACCTCCCGCCGTTCCGGATCCACGACCTGGACGCGCCCGGCGCGAGCATGGACTCCGTGATCGCGCACTACGAGTGCGTGGTGCAGAACCTGCGCTTGATCAAGCGGGAGCGCGAGAACCGCTGGACACCGCAGGACCGCCGCTGGAGCGAGGCGGCCCTCGGCGAGGACGAGAAGGGCCGCGTGCTGCTCCTGTTCTGCCGCACGCCGATGTCCATGCACGACTTCAACGAGCGCGTACTGGCCGTGAAGGACCTGAGGCTGGTGGCGGCGCAGCACCTGGAGGGCGGCCCGCAGGCGCAGCTCCACGTGAACGAGGGCGGGGAGGAGCGCACGTGGGTGGGCGGACGCGCGGAGACCTGGGGGGACGCGGAGGGCGCCGGCATCGCCTGGCCGGTGCCCAACGTGATCGGGATCCGGCCGCGCCCGCGCTGACCGCGCCCGCGCGCCGGCCTATTCGGGCGGCGTGAAGACGAAGGGCGCGCGGAACGTCACGTCACCCGCCGGGATCGCCGGGAACTTCCACGCCTCGATCTGCGCCAGGGCGCACTGCGTGAGCTCGCGCGAACCGATCGTGTCCGTCACGACCACGGCGTTCGTCACGTTGCCCGGCGCCGACACGGTGATGGCCACGATCAGCTTGCCGCCGAGATCCGGCGTCTTCTTCAGCTCGTTCTCGTAGCAGAAGCGGATGCCCGGCGCGTACTTGCGCACGACGGCCAGGAGGGACGCGTCGCTGCGCAGCTCGCCGTTCGCCGTGCCGCCGTCCACGCCCGACTTCGCCCCGCTGCTGCCCGTGCCGCCCGGCGCACCGCCGCCGGACTCGATGCCGCCGATGGCGGCGATCTCGATGCGCGCGCCGCCCAGCGCGGACGACCCGGACGCGCCCACCTCGCCGGCCGGCAGCGCGCCGGCGGTGGCCACGTCGGACGCGGCGCGGCCGGCGCGGGCCCCGCGCCGGCGCGGGCTGCGCGAGGCCGCCGGCGTGTCCGCCTTCGCATCCAGCACCTGGTCCAGCCCGGCCAGCACGCCGTCGATGGACGTGGTGGCCGCGGCGAGCTGCTGCGTTGCTTCCTTCGCGCGCTCGCGGCCCGCGGTGCCGCGGTCCTCGGGCACGACCGGGGAAGCGCTGCGGCGCGGCGCGACGTCCGCGCGCGGCGGCGCCTTCACCGGCTCGGGCCTCGGCATGGGCGCGGGCGGCGGCGGCGCGTCGATCACCGCCTGCGCGGCCTCGCGCGGCTTCGGCGCCGGGGGCTTCGGCTGCGCCGGCTGCTCCAGGATCAGCTTCGCGAAGCGCTCCGGGACCTCCTCGATATCGTCCGTGACGCGGCCCTTCGGCACGAGCAGCCCGAGCGCCAGCACCACGAGTCCGATGCCGCCCGCGATCCTGAACCCGCGGCGCAGCAGCGGATCCGGGCTGCCGAAGAGCGGCAGCCGGTAGCGCTCCAGCCCGATGCCCGAAGGCGTGGCCAGCGTGGCCATGATCATCCCTCCTGCACGACCGCGAGCGCGAGCTGCTCGAAGCCCGCCTCGCCGCACGTGAACATCACCTTCTCCAGGAGCCGGAACTCGATCCCCTTGTCCCCCTGGATGGTCACCTTGGGCGCCGGCGGCTCCACGCCCTTCATCTCCGCCAGCTTCTCCATGCGCGCGATCGCGTCCGCCAGCTCGGCGTCCAGCGCGGGGATGAGCAGGTCCGCGCTCGCCAGCGTCTCCGGCACGCGGGCCACGGGTTCGCCGCCCACGAGGATGACGTCCTGCGAGACCGCCACGACCACCGAGGACTCCACGACGTCCTCCGCCGTGGACAGCGGAAGCTCGAGCCCCGGCGGGGGCGTCATCGCCTCGCCCTCCACGACGAACGCCTTCAGCAGGAACAGCAGCAGGGTCGTGAGGATGTCCATCATGGACGTCAGCTTGAGCTTCGGCGTGTTGTCCGCCTTCGGTCCGCGGGCGCGCCGCCTGTGTCGGATCATCGGGGTGTCCTCGCGTCCGGTTCGGGGTGGCTCAGCGGCTGCGCGTGAGCGAGACGTTGGGCAGGCCCGCCGCCCGGGCCACATCCATGACGTGCACGATCTCGTCGTACTTCGTGGCGTCCAGGGACGCCACGGTGACGTCCTTCTCGTCCGGTCGGTCCGCGATCGCCGCGGCCAGCGCGGCGCGCAGCTCCTCGTCCGAGGTCGCCGTGCCGCGGGCCACCCGGGCCAGCTCGTCGCCGCGCGCCCCCACGATCCATGCATCGTCCGTGATGGCCACGGTGAGCCGCAGGGACTCGGACGGCGGCGTCGCCGCGGCGTCGTCGCCCGGGAGGTTCATGCGCAGCGTGGAGATGTGCAGGAACACCGCCGAGATCAGGAGCATCGGGATGAGCGCGACGAAGAGGTTCATGAGCGGCATGATCTCCAGGTCGGCCTCCACGTGCTCGTGGAAGTGGCGGCGGTGGCGCCGGAGCATGGCCGTCTCCTACCGCGCCGCCGGCCGGCCCGGGGCCTGGGCCGCGGGACGGTTCGGGCTCGTGATGTAGTTCGGGCCGGGCGCCGCCATCGACGCGCCGGACGCGGCGCGGCCGGCGTGGGCGGAGGCGGCGTGCGCGGCGGAGGCGTCCTCGGCGCTTGAGCGCGCCAGCGCGCGCACGAGGCGCACGGCCACGCCGTCCACCTGCTCCACGATGCGCTCCACGCGGCCCACCAGGAAACCGTGCACGATCAGGCCCGGCACGGCGATGATGAGGCCGAAGGCCGTGGTGTTGAGCGCCTGCGAGATGCCGCGCGCCAGGAAGGACGAGCGCTGCGACGGGTCGGCCGCGCCCACCGCGGAGAACGCCGTGATGAGGCCGAAGATCGTGCCCAGGAGACCCAGCAGCGTGGCCACGTTCGCGAGCAGCACGAGGGCGTTGAGGCGTCGGGAGAGCGGCGGCAGCACGAGGGCGGCCTCGCCGTCGGCGGCGTTCAGCAGCTTCTCCTCGGCGCGGTTCTCGCAGCCGAGCACGGCCTTCGCGACCTGCGCGGACGGGCCCTTCACCTTGGACGCGAGGTCGAACGCGCCGCGGATGTCGCCGCGCGTCACCTTCTCCACGAGGTCGTGGGTCAGCTTGTCCACGTTCCACTGCGACGCGAGACCGAGCACCCACATCCGCTCCAGCGTGAGCGCCAGCATGGCGACGCCCACGAAGAGGATGATGGGCATGAACGGGCCGCCCTCCTGGAAGAAGGCGGCGAACTGCGCAAGGGGATTCATCGGACTTCCTCCTGGGTCTCACGCACGGTGGCGGGGGACTGGACGGCGGTGGGCTGGAGCGGGTCGGGCAGGGCGGGCGCGGCGGCGCCGGACGCCACGTGCACGCGCACGGGCACGTCGTCGAGCGCGGCGGTCAGCGAGTCCTCGGTGGCGAGGTAGCCGGCGACGGCGTCCAGCGGACGCGCCACGTCGCGCGACGTGATGAAGAGCACCTCCGGGAGGCGCACCTCGCCCTCGATCGTGATCTCCTTCAGGGTCTTGTCGGCGCCGGCGGGGTTCTCCGCGCCGTGCGTCAGCGTGACGACCACGAACGCCACGCCGATCAGCGCGGCGGCGAGCGCGATGACGATCGACCTCACGGGGACACCTCCCGCGGTGCGGAGCCTTCGGTGCCGGCGGCCACCTTGACGTCGAGCAGCTCGGCGAGGCCGTCGGGATCCTCGTCGGACAGGGAGCGGTACTTGCGGAACCAGTCGCGCGCGCCGTCGTCGTCGAACCGGTAGAAGCGGTCCACGATGGCCAGGTTGTAGAGCGGGCCGGGCAGCGATCCGTCCTTGTCGTGCGCCGCGAGGAAGGACTTCCGCGCCTCCTCCGGCTTGCCGGCGTACAGGAGGGCGATGCCGAGGTTGTTGCGGTTCGCGGCGCTGTCCTTCGCCTCCACGGCGCGCCGCGCCGTCGCCTCGGACTGCGCGAAGTCCTCGCCGCGCAGCCGGAGGAACGTGACCGCGGAGCCGCCGCGGGACCAGTCGGACAGCCGGGACTCCAGCGCCGACTCCAGCGCCTCCGTCTCCTCCACGTGGCCCAGCGCGTCGTGGTGCAGCGCGAGCGCGGCCAGCAGTTCGTCCGGGAAGCGCATCGCCGACGCGCGCGCGGTCTCCAGGAGCTGCACGCCCTCCTCGTGGCGAGCCTCGTCCCACAGGATCTTCGACAGCCGCGAGAGCGCCGCGGCGTTCCACGGGTTCGCCGCGAGCACCGCGCGCAGGCCGGCCTCGTCCGCGGGCAGTGCGCCGGGGGCGGCCGCGTTCGCCGACGGGTCGGCGCCGGGGGCGGTGACCGGCGGCGCCCCGCCGCAACCGGCGAGCGCGAAGGCCAGGGCGAGTCCCGCGACGAGCGGGTGTCCGGGGTTGCGGATCACGGTTGCGAAGCGTCTCCGGACGACGCCGCCTCGGGAACGAGCGGGTAGTCCACTTCGGGGCGATGGGTGAACCGGCGGGCGACGCGCGGCCAGAGCTCCTGCTGCGCGCGCTCCACCCAGACGTCCCCGGGCGATTCGCCGGCGCGGCGGACGAGCTGCGTCCACACCTCCTCGCCGCGGTCGAAGAACTCCCAGGATTGCCGGTCGATCTCCTCTTCGTAGGCCGCGAGATCGTCTCCGGAGAGATCGGCCGGACGCTCGCTGGCTTTGAGCGCGTCGCCGAACCCGACGAGGCATTCGCCGATGCGGGCGGCGGCGGCGCGGTTCCACGGCGCGATCTCCCTCGCCGCGCACTCGCGGTAATCCTGGAGGGCGTTCTCCAGGAGTGACTTCTTTTGGGCGATCGCGGGCGCCAGCGGCTGCGTCAGTGTCACGCGCTCGTACCGGGAGCGGGTCTCCTCGGCCTGCAGGAACTTGACCCGGGCGGCCAGCTCGACCGAAGCGGTCTCCGGGTGGTCCGCCGCCAGGTCCAGCCAGCGTTGCAGGGCCGAGGCCGGGACGGCCGCGGCGGCGCCCTTGCCCTTCGGCGCGGCCGGCGCGGGCGCGGCGAGCAGCAGCGACACCGGGCGCTGCGGCGTCACGCCGTCGATCTCCCGGCGGGCGCGCCGCTCCAGCACGGACAGCGCCACCCCGGCGTCCTCGGGGTGCTTCGCCATGTAGGCGTCCTCCAGGCGCTCGGCGTCCGCGGAGTCCCCGGCCGCCGCGGCCAGCTCGGCCGCGTCCAGGAGCGCGGGGCCGGCGTCCGGGTCGTCCGGGTACGCCAGCGCGAAGCGCTCGGACGCGCGGGCGGCCTCGCGCGAGCGGCCCGCGTCCTTCCACGCCTGCGCGGTCCGCAGCAGGGCGTCCCGCGCGAGCTCGTCGTCCGGGTGGAGCTGCGCGAGCTGCGACCACACGCGCACCGCGTCCGCCGTCTCGCCGGCGGCCAGCCAGCCCGCGCCGCCGCGGTACAGCGCGCGCGGCGCGCCCTCGAAGGCCGGCCAGCGCGCGGCCACGTCCTCGAACAGGCGCGCGGACTCCGCGCCGTCGCCGCGCTTCCCCGCCACGGCCTCGGCCTCGCGGTACGCGCACGACGGCACCGCGAGCGCCAGCTCCGCCGCCAGCGAGTCCTGCCCGGCGGCCGTCGCGATGCGCGCGGCGCGCGCGTACGCGTCGCCGGCCTCGCGGAAGCGCGCGCCGTCCACGAGCAGCTGCGCGGAGAGGCGCGCGGCATCCAGCGCGCGCGGGTCCTCCGGGTGCGTGGACGCGAGCACGTCGAAGGATCGCACGGCCTCGTCGTTCCAGCCCTGCGCGCGCGCCACGTGCGCCTGCCGCCACAGCAGATCCGCCACGCGCGCGTCCGCGGGGTGCGCCGCGACGAAGCCGTCGATGGACGCGTTCAGCGCCTTCGCCAGCTCGGCCGGACCGGCCGCCGCATCCGCGCCCCGGGTCGCGCGCTCCCGCTCGTACCAGGCGTCGCGCGCGGCGACCGCCTGCCAGGACGCGTCCGCGCGGAACGACGCCGTGTCCGACGCCGCCGCGCCCTCGAACAGCTCCACCGCCTCCCCGAAGCGTCCGAGCGAGAACGCCGCCTCGCCCGCGCCGTACCTCCACGCGGGGACCGAGCCGTGCGCGGGCCAACCCTCGAGCAGCGTGGCGTAGTGTCCCGCCGCGGCCTGCCAGGACGCGTCCGAGCTGTCCGCGCGCGCCGCCTCGTGCCGGTGCAGCGCCGCGGCCACGTAGGCGCCGCGCGCGAACGTGTCGGCGTCCGCGCGGAGCGAGTCCGTGTCGTTCGCGTTCCACCAGTCCGAGCCGCGGCGGAAGCGCGGCGCGAGCGCCAGCCGCTCCTCGCGGGCGGCGTCGGGGCGTTCGGCCCGCTCCAGCGTGTCCGCCAGCTTCCGCGCGTGCGCGAGCGCGCCGGCATCCCGCGGCCAGCGCGCCATCCACGCGCGGTCGCACGCCGCGGCCTCGTCGAAGCGGCTGTAGTCGCGGTACAGGTCGCCGAGCCGCGCCAGCACGCGCGGGGAGAGGGGGACGTCCGCCTCCGCCGGGAACAGGCGCGCGAAGGGATCGGCGCCGCCCGCCCGCGCGAGCGACTGCACGAGGTGATCCTCCGCCTCGTCCCGCAGGTCGGTCGTGCGCGCGGCGTCGGGCCGCTGCGCGTACAGGTCCACGAGCCGGCGGAAGGAGCCGGCGGCGCCCTCGAAGTCGTCGCGGTTGAAGCGCGCCCAGCCCGCGTGATACAGCGCGATGGCCGTGTGCTCCGGATCCGGCCCCGACGCCGCGGCGTCGTAGTGCGCGAGCGCGCCGGCGAAGTCCTTGCGCGCGAAGCGGTCGTCGCCCAGCACGAGATGGGACTCCTGCGCGTGCGCCGACGCCGGGTGCTCCGCCACCAGCGTGCCGAGCAGCTCCAGCCCGCGCAGGTCCGCCTGGTCGTGCAGGATCATGCCCGCGTGGTACAGCACGGCATCGCGGTGCGCGAAGCCGGGATCCTCCTCCAGGAGGCCCAGGTAGATGGCCAGCGCCGGCTGGTAGTCCACGAACGGCGCGAACGCCTTCGCGTCGCCCTCGGTCGCGGCCCCGGCCTCGCCCAGGAAGCGCTGCATCTGCACCGCGAAGTCCTCGCGCGCGCCGGCGAGCAGCGCGTCCGCCAGCCGGAACCGGACCTCGCTGCGCGCGCGCGACGCGGGGTACGCCTCGAGGAACGCCTCGTACCGGGACTGCGCCTCGGCCCGCAGCGCCTCGCCGCCTTCCGTGCGGATCGCGAGCTCGTGCGTGGCCGCGGCCGCGCCGTAGCGCATGCCCTCGGCCGCGCGGTGGTGCGCGGCCCGCGCCGCGGTCACCGAGGCCACCACGACGCGCCGGCGTTCCGCGCGCAGGGAGTCCGCGGCGCGCGCGGCGGCGGCCTCGTTCGCCTCGATGCGTGCGAGCAGCGCGCGCCGGCCGGCCGCATCCAGGGCGTCCGTGCGCGCGGCGTCGATCGCGGCGGCGAGCTGCCGCGCGCGCTCGCGCTCGCTCGCGGCGCGATCCGCCATCTCCAGGAGTCCCGCCGTCAGCCGCGGCTCCCAGATCTCCTCGAACGAGCGCGCCAGGAGTTCCGGCGCGCGCGCCGCGAACGCGGTCAGCCACGCCTCCATCGCCGCGCACAGCTCGGCCTCCTCCGCCAGCAACCGCGCGGGGGCGGGCACGTCCGGCGGCAGCACCTCGGGGCGGCGCGCCGCGGCGCCCTCCGTGCGGAAGCGCACGAGTGCGCGCGCGACGATCAGGTTCTTGCGACAGGTCTCGAGGAAGCGCGCGGTGCGCTCGGCGATCCGCCGCGTCTCCTCGTTCCTCGCGGCGCGCAGCTTCGCCAGCATGGCGGAGGATTGCGCGATCAGCTCGTCGAGCCGCGCTAGCGTGGCGTCCAGCGAGCGCGCCTCCGCGTCCGTGCGGTGCCTCCCGATGCCGTAGTAGTCGCCGGCGCGGCGCGCCGCAGCGTCCGCGAGCGCCAGGCGGCGCCGGTCGCGCACGGTCTCGAGGCGCAGGCTGTCCAGCGCCGCGGCCCACGCGTCCGCGGCGCGCCGGTCCGCGGCGGCCGGCGGGGGCACGATGCCCGCGGGGCCCTCCAGCACGGCGGTCAACCGGCGCGGCGGGGTCAGGTCGCCCTGCGGCGTGCGCCGCAGGTCCCACGCGGCGCGCGCGTGGTCGGCCAGCGACTCCTCCAGCGGCGCCACGTCCAGCACCACCGAGCGCTCGCCCGCGCCGCCGCGTTCCCAGTCGCGGAAGAGGTCGGCCACCAGGGAGTCCGAAGGGTCGAGCAACGCCGCCAGCGCGTCGTCCTCGACCTGCCAGGACGCCTCGGCCTCCTGCAGGATGCGCCGCGCGTCCTCCATGCGGCCCTCCTGCAGCGCGCGAAGACCGTCGGTGATCGAGACCCGGCGTGCCCGCGTGGCCTCCACGCCCGCGGCGCGCGCCACGCCGGCCGTCCCCGTCACGTCGAGGTCGAAGTGCCGCGCCACCGAGCCGGCGGGAGCGTCCCCCTCGGGAACGAGCCCGGCGGGCCGCCTCGCCGCGTCCAGCGCGGCCAGGATGCGCGCCCACTCCGCGGGATCCTCGTGCGAGTCGGCGAGCCGCGCGAGCGCGGCGCGCACGCCCTCCGCGTCGCCGGCCGCGCGCGCGGCCCACGCCTGCAGGAAGTCCGCGCGGACGCCGCTCGCCAGGGAGTCCCGCTCCGCCAGCACCTCGGCCGCGCCGGCCGGATCGCCCTCCTGCAGCAGCGCGGCCGCCCGCCGCAGCGCGAGCTCGTTCCACGTGGGCGCGACGTCGCCGGCCGCGGGGCGCACGCCCAGCGGGACCGCGAGCGCGAGGAGGATCGCGCCGAGACGGCGGGGGCTGGAGATCACGGATCGCTACCTCGTCCAGGCCTTGACCGGGGGAGGGACGGCGGCATCCGCGCTCCACCCCGACACGTCCACCTCGAGGAACGTGAGCCGGTCACGCTCCGGATCCAGCGGGATCTCGATCGGCGCGCCGCCGGCCCAGCCTTCGCCCTCCATGGTCAGCGAGAACACGTGCGGCCGGGGCTCCATCAGCTCGTGCAGCACCTGCGTGGCGCCGCCCTGCACCAGGGACGAGCGCGCGGCCTCCGTGAGCTCCACCTGCCACGTGGGTCCGTCGGCATCGGCCACCGTCACCCTCGACGGCGCGCCCGCGGCCGGCACCCCGGAGAGCAGCACCACCAGTGCCGTGCGCTGCCGACCGGCGAAGTCCCCCTCCAGGACGCTGAGCCGTTCGTGCTGCGCGGCCAGCAGGGCCTCCATGGAGTCCATCTCCCATTCGAGATCCTTGATGCCGGCGACGCTCTCGAGCAGCGCGTGCTGCTCGATGCGGTCCTTGCCGACCGCCGCGGAATCCCGGGCGGCGCGGACCTCCGCCAGCATCTCGCGCCAGCGGAGGAAGCGCGGGTCCAGGTCGCGCGCGTCCAGGGCGCGGCGGTCCACCACGAGCAGCAGCGCATCGAGGCGCGCGCGGAAGAAGTCCTTGTTGTCCTCGAGGAAGCGGAACGTGGGCAGCTTCGGCGCGTCGTGGTCCGCGCGCTTCACGGCCCAGGTGTCCACGCTGTCGGCCGCGGCGCGCGCGGCCGGCTCCTGCGCGGACGCCACGCCCGCGAGCAGCAGCGCCGCCGCCAGCCCCGGCACCCCGCGCATCAGCCGCGCCACGTGCGCACCACCTTCCCGGAGGCCGCGTCCACCACGACCCACAGCCCCGGCGCGCCCTCCGACGCGTACACCACGGCCCACGTCACCGTGTCCGGGTGCTTCACGTCGAGGATGCCGCGCACCAGCATCATGGAGCGGAGCTCCCCCGCCTCCTCCGCGCGGAACTTCGCCCCCGCCTTCGACTCCGCGGCCGCCAGGGCGTCCGCGCTGTCCACCCACGTCCCCTCGATCGGGGGCGCCGGGAACGCGAACGGCAGGTCCACCGCCTCGCGGATACGGCCGTCGCGCACCGAGTATCCGCGCGCGACGTCCCGCGACGGCGAGTAGAACAGGTACCCCCAGCGCGCGGCGGCGCCGCCGTCCGCGACCGGCTCGTCGTTCTCCACCCACACGAGCTGCGCGTCGTCGGTCCAGGCCAGCGCGGCCTCGCGCGCCAGGTCCTCGCCGGCGCGCGCGGTGAAGGGGACCGGATCGCCCGCGCGCGCCGCGCCCGGCGTTCCCGCCAGCGCGGCGCACACGACTCCCACGATGCCCGCCCTGCGTCCCATCGTCGCCTCCTAGAGAAGGATCGTGGTGCCGACCGCGAAGACGAAGTTGTTGTTCCTGTGGCGCGAGTCGTCCTCGCCGGACTCGAAGCGGTAGTTGCGGAACTCCCAGCGCATCGCCGTGGAGCGCGACAGGTAGAAGCGGATGCCGCCGCCCACGTTCCACGTGGACTCCGTGTCGCCGCGCATGATCGTGGAGCCGAGGCCGCCGGTGACGTACGGAACGAGCTGCCGGCCCGGCAGGATCTCCGCGTTCGCGTTCATCTCGTAGAACAGCATGTGGAACTCCTCGGGCTCCAGCGTCAGCCCGAAGAGCGACTCCACGATCTCCGCCGGGCGGTTCACGTGGGACCAGGCCACGCCGCCCTCGAACTCCAGGAAGTCCAGGATGTAGTAGCCCAGCCGGCCGCCGAGCGCGATGGAGTTGGACTTGCGGTCGAACGAGTACCCGCCGCCCCAGCCCGACAGCGTGAAGCTGCCGACGCGCGAGAACATCCTCGGGTTCGGCCGGAACTCCAGGCCGGACATGTCGTGCTCCTCGTGGCACAGCGACTCGTGGATCCAGCCGGTCCGCGTGTCGGAGAGCAGCACGTTGTACCAGGCGTCGCGCTTCGTGATCACGGGGTAGCGCGCGTCGCGCGGCGCCACCTCGATCACCGCGAAGTCCTCGCCCGGGCCCAGGCGGATGACGTTCTCGTCCGCCTTGTCCAGCTTCACGAGCGTCCTCGTGGACATCCACGGCCGGTTCGGCTGCGCCCTCGCGGGCGCCGGCGCGGCGCCGTCCGCGGGGGCGGCCGCCGCGGCCGCGGAATCCGCCGTGACGGGCGACCACACCGGATCGTCCGCGCGTGCGGGGCCGCCGCCGAGGAGCATCGCGGCGATCGCCGCCGTCAGGATCCGGTGCGTCATGGCTCTCCCTCCTACAGCCCGAAGAGCGGACGGGCGATCTCCACGCGCGCCGTCCAGCTCCCGAAAGTCTCCCGTTCCTCCACGATCGCGTCGCCGCGGCGGTGCGCCGTGTCCAGCGCGAACCAGGTGCGCTCCGCCGCCGCCGCCGCCTCGAGGCCGAAGGGCAGCGCGCGCCGGAGCACGGCGCCGGCGCCGAACACCGCCTCGTCGATCGGGTCCGCCCGCACGACGATCGGCTCGCCGAGCAGCACGTCGTCGATCGTCATCTCGCGCGGGGCCCACGCGAACCGCACCACACCGGCGCTGCCGGTGGCGCCGAGCCGGAAGCCGAACGCCTCCGCCAGCCCCACCTCGCCGACGCCCTGGACGCCGGTGAGCGACACGGCGAACTGCCGCGTCTCCCCGGGGATCCCCGTGGCCTGTCGCGTGGTGGCGCGCCAGACGCGCGCGCCGCCGGACAGCCGGCCCGCGGAGGCCGCGAACGTGCCGCCCCACACGGGGCGCGGCTCCGTCTCCCACCGGTAGTCGGCAAGGTGCGGATCCAGCACGAGGACCCCGCCCCACGGGGCGAGGGACACCTGGGCGCGGGCATGCGCGGGCGACGGCGCGGCGACGCCGGCGGCCGCGAAGGCCGCGGCGAGTCCCGCGAGCAGAGGCCCGTTCCGCATCATCCACCCCTCCCGTGCGTCAGGGAGCCGGCTGCGCCAGCTCCACCCCGACGGTCAGCAGCTCGTTCGCCTCCGAGGGCCGCGGCGTGACGACCTCGATCTCGTCGCCGTTGCGCAGCTCCACCTCGTCCACGTCGCCGATGTACAGCAGCAGGAACAGGCCCGCGCCGCCGGCCACCGCGGTGCTGTCCACCACCGACCCGTCCGCCGCCGGGGGCGGGAAGCCCGCGTCGATCTCCAGCGGGATCTCCTGGATCAGGTGGTCGAACCCGGTCACGGCCCGCGACGCGAACCCGAGCGACGTGGACTCCGCGATCACGCGGTCCACCTCGCGCGCGAGCAGCAAAGGATCGTCCGTGCGCTCGAACTCCACGTCGGCCGCGGTCAGCGTGTCCGACCGGCGGACCTCCGCGATCACGAAGCCGGTGAGGATCTCCCGGTACGTGAGCTTCGCGGTGAGCGTGATGGGCGTGCTCTGCCCCGGCATGACCTCCGTCACGCTCGGCGGCTGCGCGAACTCGAGGCGCGTCCAGCGCTCCTCGATCGGCGGGTCGCCGAGACACCCGGGGACGAGCAGCGCGGCGGACGCCAGGCCCGCCGCGCGCCCCGCATTGCGGATCATCGCAGGTGCACCACCTTGCGGACGGCGACCTCGCCGTTCGCCTCGACGCGCGTCAGGTACACGCCCGCCGCGACCGCGCGGCCGCCCGAGTCCCGGCCGTCCCACGTCACGGAGTGCGTCCCCGCGGAGCGCGGGCCCGAGGCCAGGTCGCGCACCAGCCGGCCGGCCAGGTCGTACACGGCGACCTTCGCGTTCGCCGCGCCCGACGCCGGGATGGAGAAGCGGATCGCCGTGGACGCCGCGAACGGGTTCGGGCTGGCCGCCACGATCGCGAGGTTCGCGGGCGCCGCCGCCGGGCCGTTCCACGAGAACGGGAGCGACGCCTGGCCGCTCTCGCCGCCCTCGTACGTGGAGCGCGCCGTCACGCGGAGCGTGTAGTCGCCCTCCGCCATGGTCAACGCCTCCGCCGGCAGGGCCACGCGGTTCGCGCCCGCGGCCAGCTCGCCGAGCGGGGCCGAGGCGACCACGCGGCCGGCCCCGTCCACCACGTCCGCGCTCACGTCGGCGCGGTCCGTCAGCGTGAACTCCGCCGCCAGGTCGCGACCCGCCTGCACGGATGCGTCGCGCACGTCCACGCCCAGGCGGTACAGCCTCAGCCCGGTCGACTCGTCCCACTGCTCCACCAGCACGGCGCCGCCGTAGCCGGCACGGCGGGTCGTGCCGCGCACGTGGTCGGTGGTCGTCACGAAGGGGATGGCGAGATCGCGCGGGCGCGCCGCGCCGTCCAGCGCGGCGAGCGGCTCCAGATCCGCCGTGTACTTGGTCACGCCGGAGACCGGGGACGCGGCGTACACGTGCCCGAACCCGTCGACGTCCAGGCCCGTGACGCCCTCGGCGTCCACGCGCGCGGCGCCGCGCCACACCAGCGCCTCGCCGGCGTCCACGAGCGTCACGATGCGGCGGTTGTGCGAGTCGGCCACGTACAGGATGTCGTTCTGCACGCCGTTCTCGCGGCCCACGGCGATCGCCATCGGGCCGGCGAAGCGACCGGCGGAGCTGCCCAGCTCGCCGATCGAGGCGCGCAGTACCGCGCCATCGGCGGCCAGGTCGTAGGCCAGCACGCGGCTCGCGCCGGCGTCGGCCACGTACAGCCGGTCATCCGACGGGTCGAACGGCGTGCCGCGGTCCGAGTGCGCCACGTCGTACGGACGGGCCGCGCCCTCGATCGCGAACCGCGGGATGAGCGTGATGGAGTCGTACTCGGTCACGGCGTCGAACGCCAGCACGCGCCGGTTGCCCGAATCCGCCACGTACACGCGCCCGTTCGGGTCCACGTCCACGCCGCGCGGCGCGGACAGCCGGCCGAACGCGGTGCCCTCGCCGTCGAAGGCGGCGAGCCGGCCGTCGATCTCGCCGGCGAGCAGGCGGTTCCAGGAGGCGTCGGTCACCACCTGGAACCAGCGCGACTCCAGGTAGGGGAAGCGGTCGTACACGTCCACGCGCCCGATGACCGCGGTGGCCCACGGGTCGCCGAACAGGTTCCGCTGCATCGACTCCCGCGTCACGGAGCGGTCGAGCACGTCCACGCCGATCTCCGGCAGCAGCGGAGCGGGCGTGAAGGTGGCGCCGCGCCCGTCGCCCGCGAGGGCGGCGAGGATCAGGGCCGAGGTGAGGAAGGTCCGGGTCATGAGGCGCTCCTTCGGGGGTGCTCAGTACGACAACGCGAGTCCGGTCTCGAAGATGTTGGCCGAGAAGTTGTTGCTGTTGAAATACCGCTGGTACTGCACCTCGAGCTCGACGTCCCCGAGCCAGTTCCACGAGAACGGCGCGCGGCCGAGCCGCCAGCCGACGCGCGTGCCGAAGAGGTGCGCGTCGAAGTTGCCCATCCGGTAGTCCGCGGTCCGGAACCCGCCGGCCCCGCCGGCCTCGGTGTACTCGTCCCGCCAGAAGTCCGCCGCGGTCTGCGAGTACCACCGGTACCGGTAGCGGACGACCACGTGGTTGCCCACGTACTGGTTCAGCTTCGCGCCCGCCGTATGCGACGCGATGCCCCAGTCGTCCGAGTAGAACTTGTAGTCCGCCTTCAGGCTGGAACGGTTGGGGAGGTACCGGTTCACCTTCAGGAAGACGTCGCGGCGCTGGCGGGAGTCCGGGTGCCGCTCCGCCACGTAGTTGCCGTCCACGTACACGTTGCGGTACGGGTTGTGCTGCAGGCCGTCCACCTGGAAGACCTCGCCGCCCACCTGCACCAGCGTCACCGGCGTGAGCACGAACGTGGTCGTGAGCGCGCCGTGCAGCGTGTTCTTCCGGTCCTCCGGCGTGTCGGTGTCGCTGTCCGCGAGGGGCTCGATCCGGTCCCAGCCCCAGCTCGCGGCCAGGCTCAGCACCAGGTTGTCGTTCAGCAGGCTGCGCTCCGCGCCGCCGGAGACCTGCTGCGCGAAGTAGTCGTCCTCGATCGACGTGTAGTAGCCGGCGGTCAGCCCGCGCCAGGACACCGACGTGTCGATCTGGTCGCGGTTCTTGGACCAGTCCGCGTACGGGTCCGAGCCGGTCGCGATGGGCCGGCTGGCCCCGGAGATGGAGTCCACGGCCTGCTGGCTGCCGGGGGCGGCCGTCACGCCGGGCACCACCACGGTTTCGTGCAGCAGGTTCACGTTCATCGTGGCGTCGGGCGCCACGTCCAACCGCCACGCGCCGCGCTGCGACGACACCTTCACGTGGTCGGAGTCCGTGAAGATCTCGAAGTGCAGTCCCGCCTCGCCCTCGTCGAAGTCCATGCCCTGGGCGGGCGCGGACAGGAGCGCGGCGGTGGCGGCCAGGAGGGCGGTCCTCAGTTGCACGCGCACCCTCCCGCCGCCGTGCCGGCGCCGCCGGTCGAGCCCTCACGGGCCTCGATCCAGTGCAGTTCCTTGGCGGCCTCCCGCGAGTCCGCGCGGAAGGTCATGATGGGATCGGCCAGCCGCTCCTTCTCGTAGGGGCGCACGGTGGCGCAGCCGGCCGCGAGCAGCACGGCGGCCAGCCCCGCGGCGAGCACGGAACGGCGCAGCACGGTTCTCATCCCCCGATCTCCTCGTTCCGCTCCTCGGCGGCGGTCGCGCGCGGGGCGCGCGCCTCCGCGAGCAGCGATCGCATCGTCCTCTCCAGCGCGCCCAGCTCCTTCGCGGAGCGGGCCACCGCCGCCACCCGGCCGTCGCGGTCCAGCACGACCGTCAGCGGCAACGACGGGAGGTCCAGCGAGCGGGCCAGGCCGTCCGGCCCGTCCAGGTACACGGGCAGACGGATCGCGGCGTCGTCCACGAACCGCAGGGCCTTGCGCGGGTCCTCGTCCACGGACACCGCGAGCAGCCGCGGCGCGGGCAGGCCCGCGCGGGCCGCCGCCTCCGTCCAGCCGTCCATGTCGCGCAGCTCGCGCTTGCACGGCTTGCACCAGCTCGCCCAGAAGCTGACGACGACCACGTCGCCCTTCAGCTCCCCGACGCGCACGACGTTCCCTTGTCCGTCCTCCAGCGGGTGCGCCGCCAGCGCGCGCTCCCAGGCCGCGAAGTCGCCGGCGCGGGCGGGCGGCCCTGACGCCATCGTCAGGGCCGCCGCGAGCGCCGCCATGGTGCGAACGTTCCCCACGTCGCTCTCCTACCGGTACTGGGCGCCGAGCAGCACCCAGAGGTTGATGAGGCGCTTCTCCTCGTCGGTCAGCGCGTGCGGGCCCGCCGGGTCCGGATGCGGACCGGTGGAGGCGTGCGACCCGAGCCCCATCACCGCGTCCACGAGGACGGAGCGGCGCGGGAACGCGGGCTGCACGTAGTTCGGCTTGTCCTCCTCCGGCTCGCCGGAGAGGTTCACGTACGCGCGCGGGAACAGCGCATCCATCTCGCCGCCCTCGATCAGCTCGGACGTGAGCGGCAGGTTCGCCGGCGCGAAGGTGGTCTCGGGCGGCGCCGGGATCGGCTGCCCCGCCGCGTCCAGGTCCAGCGTGGAGCGCTGGCTCACCACCTCCACGTGGCAGCCCGCGCACTTCGCCTCCACGATCGGCGCGATGTCGTTCGCGTAGTTGATGACGGTCCACTCGGCCGGCGTGCGGTTCAGGTCCGAGGCCGGGAGCGACGCCGCGATCGGCGCTGGGTTCACGGACACGCGACCCAGCTCCGAGCGGTCCTCGTGGCAGCCGGTGCACGTGAACACCTCGCCCGGGCGCACGTAGATGTGCGTGCGCTTCGTCACGATCCCGCGCTCCTGCGGGTCGAGGATGGCGAAGCTGAGCGGGGTGTCGGCCGGCACGTCGATCTTGAACGAGCCGTCGGCCTGCACCGGCGCGAAGCCGACCAGCGCGCGCTTCTCGAACTCGTTCGCCGAGAAGTCGTTCGGCTCGCCCGGGCGCGTGGGCCGCGCCGCGATGAGCGCCAGCTGCGGGACGTCGTCCACGCCCTCCACCGGGATCTCCTGGCCGTCCTGCGTGCCGCGGTTGAACACGGTCTCCGCGATGAACGTGCCGTGCGTGGCCCCCGGAACGATCTGGCTGGGGATCACGGGAGGCGCCGGGTGCGGCGCGATGAGCTGCGCGTCGTACTCGTTCGTGGCCGGGTCGTTGTACAGGAACGTCAGGTCCACGATGGACAGCGTGGCCGGATCCTCCGGCGTGCCCGCGCCGTCCTGCCGGAGCGTGAACGTGTACAGCGCGTAGTCCACGTCCTCCTCGGTGGCGGCGGGCAGCGTGTACGACGACACGAAGTGGTTCTCGCCGAGCGGGTGCGGGTACTTGAACGCGCCGTAGGTCCAGGGCGCACCGTCCGTGTTCACCGTGGCGGTGAGCACGTCGTAGTTCAGGTGCCGCGTGGACGACGGCGGGTCGGCCGGGCCGCTCTCGGGCTTCAGCACCGCGATGGGGCCGGCGTCCTCGTTCACCATCGTGGACTCGATGGCGATGATGCGGCCGTCGTCCGTGGGCACGGCGTGGAAGAAGTTCCGGTCGTGCGGGCCGAACTCGTGGAACGTGCCCGTGCCGTCCGGGTTCGTCGCGAACAGGGGGAACCGGTTGAACGTGCCGAAGTGGTCCCAGCGCGTGTACAGGATGCGGCCGGTCGGGAGCAGCACCGGGTCGAAGTCGTCGGACTGGTTGAAGCTGATCCGCTCGATCCCGGAGCCGTCGGCGTTGCAGGTGTACATGTGCTCGCCGGGCGAGTGGTTGTACTCGTCCATCTCGCCGTCGCGGGAGCTGGTGAACAGGATGCGCCCGTCCGGCAGGTACAGCGGATCGAAGTCGTGGCCGCCGCCGGAGGTCACCTGACGCAGGCCGGAGCCGTCCGCGTTGATCTCCCAGATGTTCCGGCGCGACGCGCCCGGGGGACGCATCGAGAACAGGATGCGCTCGCCGTCGAACGACACGCACGGATCCGACACGGACGCGCCCGTGTAGCTCGTGAGCGGCTTGACCACGCCGTCCGGCGTGATGGGGGAGAGCGTGTACAGGTTGCTCTCCGCCCAGCTCCGGTTCAGGGTCTCCTCGCCCTCGGTCTTCACGAAGACGAGCGCCTCCGTGGTCTCCTGCGAGATGATCAGGTCATCCGGCGCGCTTCCCTCCCGGCAACCGGGAAGAAGCGCCAAGCCGGCCAGGATCGGGAGGGGGCCGATGAGGCCCCATCCGGGCGTCAACCCGCGTCGCATGGACATCTCCTCGTGGCGGGGGCTGTGCCCGGGGGAGGGAGTCTTCATTCGCCGAGCCCCCGGTAGAACGACAGTCCGATCGTGAATTCGTCGTAGTGGTAGGCCACGGCCTTCTCCCCGTCGGCATGGCCGCCGATCGCCGTGAGCACGCGTCCGTCCACGCGCAACGCGACGTCATTCCTCACGTAGAACTCCACGCCGCCGCCCGCTCCCAGCAAGTTCGCGGTCACGGGGTCGGCGTTGAGGGAGAGGCCCGGGTACACCAGCATCATCCCGTAGCCGGCGCGCACGAACGGCTGCACGCGCCACGGAAGCGGCTTGCGGAGCACGAGATCCAGCGTGTGCAGCAGCGCGTGCACCGACGTGGCCGGGTTGTGCCCGATGGAGGCCTCCCAGCCCAGCCACGGGTTCGGGTTGTAGGCCAGGCGCATCGCGTACAGGCGATCGCCGCCCAGCGTCCCGAACGCGGGGCTGAACGACAGGCGGCGCAGGAACTGCCGCTCGCCGCCGCTCACGTGGAACGGATCCTCGGCCAGCGACGGCACGAGGTGCTCCAGGCCGTCGGACGCGGGCGCGGCCGCATCGTCCGCGGCCGCGGGGTGCGGCAGCAGCAACGAACCGCAAAGGACCGCGAACACGGCGCGCCGGGCGCTCATCGGAACTCCCCGGCCAGGATCCACGCGCGGATGGCCGCGTAGCCCGGGTCGTCCGCGTCGGCGAACGGCTCCACCTCGTGCGGGGCGCCGCCCGCGAGCGGGCGCGACAGGATCGGGCTGTTCTCCGGGTCGTGCGGGTACACCTGCAGGATCGTCTGTTCGAAGTCGTACGCGGCGTCCGGATCGTCCGGCGGCGACAGCTCGTACGTGCCGCGGATGCCGCCGCCGTGGCAGCTCATGGAGTGGCAGCCGTAGTCCTCGAGCACGGGCGCCAC
The DNA here is from genome assembly GCA_964571855.1 of uncultured Gemmatimonadota bacterium. GTDB lineage: Bacteria > ARS69 > ARS69 > ARS69 > ARS69 > CAYYFX01. The sequence continues at coordinate 70,677 of CAZNDO010000001.1, read as the reverse complement.
GTCCGCCTGGAAGGCGGCGAAGTCCAGCACGAACTCCTGGCCACCGCCCGGCGGCTCCGGGGCCTCGGTCGGCGACGTGCAGCCGACGGGCGCCGCGCAGAGCGCGAGCGGAACAAGGAGTCTTCCGCGCGAGATGATTCCCGTGCGCATCCGGCCGTCCCCCGAAGCTCCCGCGGCGCGACCGCGGGCCACGAGCAACCCGACGCATCCGGTGTCCCGGAGCGTTGGGGGGGGAAGCTGCAATGTCCGGGCCAGCGCACGGATGACAAAAGTCAGGGTAGGAATGGACATCCGTTAGGTCATTCCGACACGCCCCCGCGCGGACCTGCGCGGATCGTGTGCAGGAACGACCACGCGAAGTGCAGATTGCGAACACCCGCGTGTCGGGCCTCCAGTGCCGCTCCCGCGGCGTCGATGCCCGCGAAGGGACGCGCCGCCCCCATTGACGACGCGCGTCACGCATCAGGGAGGACTCCTCGTGAAGACCATCAGCCTCGCGCGCACCGCCGCGCTGGCGTTCGCCCTCGCGGGCTACGCGGGCTGCGCGGACCAGGAGACGCCGGGAACGCCCACCGGAAGCTCGGCGTCGTCCGCGCAGGAGCAGGCGCTGGCCGCCGTCCAGATGGTGGACCAGCTCGTCGCGGACTCGCACGCGCTGGCCGCGGGCGACCTCACCGGGTTCGCGGTGGACACGATCGAGCTGCCGCACCGTGTCACGTACCGCGCGCCGGAGCTCCACGGACCGCGTGCCGCCGACTCGCCGATCTGGGACGGCGGCCAGGGGGCGTGGGTGTACGCGCAGAGCGTCACGGACGATCAGGGCACGATCTCGGTGTCCGCGTTCATCCAGTTCCTGGACGGGACGGGGGCGTGGCAGACCGAGCCGGACGGGACCACGGACCGGATCCGGTACGCGGTCTCGCTGGACATGCACGTGCGCGGCGAGGACGAGCGCTCCAGCGAGCCGGTGGATCTCGACTTCTCCTTCGAGCAGGATCTCGAGATCGCCGAGCTGCAGTCCGCGGTGTGGCAGATCGGCGGCGGCGGCAGCATGACCGGATCGGTGGAGGGCCGCACGGACGGGCGCCGCTGGGACTACTCCACCGCGATGGAGTGGGGCGCGGCGTTGACCGTGCCGGCGGACGGATCGACCTGCGCCTCGGGCACCGTGTCCGTGAGCGTGGACGACTGGTCGGTCGTGGCCACGTACGACGCGGTCGCGCAGGCCTACGCCTGGGCGATGTACGAGAACGGCGGCTCCGCGCCCGTGGCCACCGGCACCGGCACGTCCGCCTGCTCGACGTTCTGAGGACGCGCGCGGCAACGCGCAACAATCGACTCACCCGGAGGTGTTTCGTGAAGATCGGGATGTTCGTGCGGCGGACGGTGGCGGCGGGCACGGCGGCCCTGGTGCTGGCGCTCCTGCCGGGTTGCCTCGGGGACGACGAGAGCCCGGACGATGCCGCGCTCACCGAGGCTAGGACGACGTGGCCGGCGCGGTGACAGACATGGCCATGACCCTGGACCGCGAGATCGCCGAGGCGCTGCCGGCGCTCTTCACCGACGGCGTGGAGGCGCCGCCCACCCGTGACCAGAGCGTGGCGTGGAGCGAAGCCGACGCGGTCTGGACCATCACGATCACGGAGACCTACGAGGAGGACCATGTATCCGGGAACGTGGCGGTCACGCAGACGGTGCAGTTCGTGGAGGACGGCGTGCCGGTGCAGTACCCGGACGCGGCCACGGACGCCGTGTACGTAACCGTGCTGGGGACGAACGCCGGCAACTTCGATCCTCCGGGCGATTGGGACGAGGATCTCTCCTTCACGGTGGACCGGACCTGGACGGCCCAGCGCGACTAGCTCGGCAACCTCGACATCGACGGCAGCGGCAACGTGGGCGGCGTGACCACCTACCACCTCGGGACGAACGACCATGTCCGCAACACGGTCCTGGAGAGGGTGACCGAACTCGGCCACACGGCCGGGAACCCGAGCGTCTCCGGTACGGTCGTGGGTTCCACCACCCGGCACAACTTCACCGCCGCCTTCGACGGCGTCGGCGGGGCGAGCTGGGAGATCGTGCGGGATGGCGTGGTGGTGGTGACGGGGAACATGACCTGCACCTGCGCGGACCCCGGCGCCTGACCGACGCGTACCCGGGGAACAGGTTGCGGGCGGGACGGCGGGTTGCCGTTCCGCCCGCTTCGTTCCACAGTACGTTCCATGGCGACGCGGCGACCGTCTCTCCGGCTCCTGCCCCTCTTGGGGCTCCTCGCGCTCGGGGGGGACTGCGACGACCCCGGCTCCGGGGGGGGCGAGGCGGTGTTCGTGATCCGGGCCTGCCTCGGATCGGAGCACGCGCCCGGCGGCGAGGAATTCCGCGTCATGATCCTGGACCCCGACGTGATCGAGGAGGCGGCGTCCCGCGTCGGCCTCGGCACCGGGCGGATCCTGTCGGGCCGGCTCGTCGAAGGGAACGGCGGCTTCAATGCGCCGTGGTCTTGGCACCTGGATTCCGGGAGCATCGCGTTCACGGACGTGGCCCCCGAGGTCTGCGACGGGTGCCCCGGCTTCGTGGAGGACGACCTCCCGTACTGGCTCGGGAACGTGGAGCAGTTCTGTCCCTGGGGCACCGAGGTGCTGGCGCGCGAGCGGTGAACGTGCCAGCGGCGCCGCGCAGGAGGGCTGATGATTACCCAATAGCGGCGTGATCGAATGGGGTCCACCGGCGGCGCGAAGGTCGACCTAGCGGACACGCGCGTTCGGCCGACAATGCGCGCGCGTCGGTGCGCCACAGTACTGGACCGTGTTCCACGGGGTTGGGCACCAGGCGCGTGCCGCGCGGAGTCCTTGTCGCTCATGGTGCTCAACTCGGCCGCCTAGGCGCCGGTGGAGGCGCAGGCAAACGCATGACCGCCAGCCAGAATCTCCACCAGGGCGAGCGTGGCGTTCCGCGTGGGCACGAGTGGTGGCGCCGTGAGAGAGAGCGAGCGATCACCGCCACGAGTGACACCGACCGACGACGGGTCACAGGAGCACCATCCTGCTCGCGTGAGCACCTCGCGCTCACGGCACGCCCCCTGCTCACCGCCGAGGACACAAAACCTCTTGCCAACACAAGGCTCGCCGCGGCATCGTCCCCTCCGGCGTCGCCGTCGGCGCCGTTTGATTAATCCCCTCGACTGTGTTGGGAACTTGGGCTTGCGGTGACCCAGATGACTTCCGGCGGCCGCCCGCCGCGCTCCATGCAGCTGCTTGAACTCTGCGTAAACAACTACAAGTCATTGCGCAGAATCCGATTTCGCCCCGCTGACGTGAGCGTCATTGTCGGCGCGAACGCTTCGGGCAAAACCAATCTCGCGGACAGCATCGACTTCCTCTCGGAAGTGTACCGCCATGGACTCGAAGTGGCCGTCGCACGTAAGGGCGGATATGAGAACATGGCTTTCCGCCGAATGAGGCGGTCCAAGTCCTCGATCAGCTTCAGTACCCTGATTGAAGCGACGACATCATCCCCGCGATATCTGGGGACTCCGCCCGCAGCGCGACCTCGTGGACAGGACACACCGGTCCGATTTCGGCACTCGTTCGAGATCGGCACCAAGGGCTACTCGATTCGCGCCGAGTTTTCGGTAGTGCGCGAGCATCTGACGATCGAGATGAGATCGCACCAGGAATGGGTGGTGGCCGCAGAGGTCACGCGCAACGCCAAGGGTGAACTGCTTGTCGTGCAGACTCCCGAGATGACGCGGCAGCTCCGTCTGTTTGATCTCTCATACCTTCAGCACTTCCAGAGCAGACAGCAGACGGTCGGTCCTGCAGAGCTGTTTGCGACGACTATTGGCCGATACGCCTTCGGAACGGCCACCCTAGTGGGGGCGATGCACCGCATTCGCGTCTTTCAGATCAGTCCGACCCGATCTCGGGAGTTCGGGGTCCCCCTACCGAGACCTGAACTTGAGGGTACTGGAGCGAACCTTCCAGCCGTTGTCGATCTCCTGAAGAAGGAGCGTCCCAAGGAGTGGCGGTCAATCCTTGCTGCCATGAGAGCGATTCTACCGAGGCTGAATGACATCTCCGTGGACTACACCTCCATGAGAACTCTCGGCCTGTTGTTCCACGAAGATGGTGTCGGTCGGCCGTGGAGTGTGGGAGAAGTGTCAGACGGCACCATCCAAGCGCTCGCGCTGCTGGTCGCCATTTTCGACGCTCGGTTCTCGCTGCTTGTGCTTGAGGAGCCGGAGAACTCTGTGCACCCCTGGATCATCAGGAGATTGATGGAGGCTTGCGAGGTTGCGGCGGAATCGCGACAGATTCTGATCACGACGCACTCGCCGCTCGTGATCAACAGCGTGGCACCTGACAGCCTGTTTGGGATCTGGCGCCATCGCGGTGAGACGCATCTCGCTCCCCTGACCGATCTCGATAGCTCGTTCCGTGGTGCGTGGAATGAGGGGAGGGTCCCGACATTTGATTATCTCGATAGCGGGGCGGTTCCCGAGGTGCTTCCACCAGCACCAGACTCTGACGGAGACGAGGGCCGGTGAGGTACGGGCTGATCGTCGATGGAGAGGCGGAGTACCGGGCGCTTCCGCTTCTCATCCCGAGAATATCGACAAATGCCACTTTCGTGGGGCCGCCGCTGCGTGTCGGCGTTCACGGGGCTTGCCCGGTGGGGCAGATCGTTGGCGCGGTTGACAGTCGCCTGCGAATACTTCGGGCAAAGCGAGTTGAGCGAGCGATCGTCCTCCTGGATCGTGAGAGTGCGGCGGAATGCGCAGGGGGACTGGCGACGTCAATAGGGCGAGCGCTGGCAAGTGTGGCCGCTCGGGAAGAGTTGGTCGTTGAGGTCGTCGTCAAGGACCGCATGCTCGAGAATTGGCTCGTGGCAGACGCGCGAGGGCTGCGGAGGATGAGAGCGCGATTCAACATCGCTAGTGGACTCGCGCGGCGGATCACGAATGATGGTGCGGATCGGGTTGAAGCCCTGGAGATACTCCGCAGTGCGGCGCTACGGGATTCGTACGACAAGGTGGCAGATGCTGTTCGGATAGCGCGGCAGGCCGACGTTGGGCTGATGGGCGGCGCTTCTCGCTCTTTCAGGCGGTTCCTAAGAGTCGCTGGGTGCGGCGAGTACTCGTCTCAGAGTGCTCGCCCGCTGTGATGTGGACCAAGAACGTGGTTCAGCGCACGGCGTCGATCAGCGCCCGGAAGTACGCCGGCATCTCGTGCCGCGGATACCACGCCAGCGCGATCTCCTGGTCCAGGTGCCGGCCCGGACACAGGTCCACGAGCCGGCCGTCCGCGAGCCACGGCGCGGCGAAGTCCTCCGCCAGCACGGAGTAGCCGAGCCCGCCGGCAACCAGCTCCGCGAGCGCGTCCGGGTTGTTCACGAGATGCCGCCGCCGGCGCGCCCCGGACAGCAGGTCGTGCTCGCGCAGGAACGCGAACGTGGCGTCATCCGTCTCGTCGAAGTCCACGATCCGCTCGGTCCGCACGATCTCCGCGGCCTCGCGCGTGGACCACCCCGCGGGTCCGACCAGCCGGTGCCGCGCGGGGCGCAGGCGCTTGGAGTCCAGCTCGTTCACCACGTCGTCCGCGCGCAGCACGGCCAGCTCCGCGGCGCCGGTCTTCAGGTGGCTGAGGCCGGAGCCGGTGTCGTCCAGGAGGAACCCCAGCGTGACGCCGGGGAACGCGCGCACGGCGGCGGCCGCCTGCGGGATCACGCGGCTGCGCATCAGGCTGGACGGCCCGGTCAGGGTCACGCGCACGGCGGCGGCCGCCTCGCCGCGCCGCACGAACGAGAGCAGCTCCCCCTCGAGCTCGCCGACGCTCCGGCACCACCGGGCCAGCGCCTCGCCCTCCGCGGTGGGGCGCATCCCCTTGCGCGAGCGCACGAAGAGCGTCGTGCCCAGGTCCCGCTCCAGCGCGCGGATCCGCTGGGTCACGCCGGTCTGGCTGAGCCCCACGTCCCGCGCGGCCCCGTGGACCGTGCCCTGCCGGACGATGGCCAGGAACGCCTGGATGCCGGGGTGCAGTAAACTCATCGCAAGTCATCAATAGAGCAGATCAATCCATTAGGCAAATCGATTCCCAGTCCCTAGGAATCCCCCCTTCGCGCGGCGCCCGCCGGACTCCGGAAGTGCGCCGGGGGTCGCCGCATCCGCCGAGCCGGGAGGGGAGATGCACACGAACGGGAAGCCCGGCCGCGGCCGGCGGGTCGCGCTGGCCTACAGCGGCGGGCTGGACACGTCCGTGATCCTGGTCTGGCTCGTGGAGCAGGGCTTCGAGGTCCTGGCTTACGTGGCGAACGTGGGGCAGCGGGAGGACCTGGACGCCGCCGCCCGCAAGGCGCGCGCGCTCGGCGCGGCCGAGGTGTGCGTGGAGGACCTGCGCGAGGAGTTCGTCGCCGACTACGTCTTCCCGGTGATCTCCGCGAACGCGATGTACGAGGGACGCTACCTGCTGGGGACCGCCGTGGCGCGCCCGCTCATCGCGAAAGGGCAGGTGGCGTTCGCGCGCCGCTCCGGCGCGGATGCCGTGGCCCACGGCGCCACCGGCAAGGGCAACGACCAGGTCCGCTTCGAGCTGGCGTACGCGGCGCTCGCGCCGGATCTGCGCGTGATCGCCCCGTGGAAGGACCCGCACTTCCTCGCGACGTTCCGCGGGCGCACCGACATGCTGCGCTACGCGGAGGCGAAGGGCATCCCGGTGAAGTCGTCGCTGGCGAAGCCCTACAGCGAGGACGACAACCTCCTGCACATCAGCCACGAGGCCGGGATCCTGGAGCAGCCGGACCGCGTGCCGCCCGAGGAGGTCTGGTCGCGCACGGTGTCCCCGGAGCACGCGCCGGACGAGCCGGCCGTCGTGCGCATCGACTTCGCGGACGGCATCCCGGTGTCGGTCGGCGACCCTGCGCGCGGCGTGCCCGTGTCCGGCGCGCTGGAGCTCTTCCTGCACCTCGACGCGCTCGGCGCCGCGCACGGCATCGGCCGGCTGGACATGGTGGAGAACCGCTTCGTGGGCGTGAAGTCCCGCGGGCTGTACGAGACGCCGGCGGGCACCATCCTGCTCGCCGCGCACCGCGACCTCGAGGGCGTGGCGATGGACCGCGAGGTCATGCGCCTGCGCGACGTGCTGTCCCTGCGCGTGGCCGAGCTCGTCTACAACGGGTTCTGGTTCAGCCCGGAGATGGACTTCGTGATGACCGCCATCCGGAAGAGCCAGGAGGGCGTGGACGGGCACGTCCTCGTGAAGCTGTACAAGGGCGGCGTGTACCCGCTGGCGCGCTCCGCGCCCGGCTCGCTGTACGACGCGCGGCTGTCCAGCATGGACGAGGACGGCGGCTTCGACCAGACGCACGCGGAGGGCTTCATCCGGATCCAGTCCATCCGGCTGAAGGCGCACCACGCCCGGCGCCTGCGCCGCGCGGCGGAGGCCGCGGCCGGCGCGCCGGCCCCGGTCCCGCCGCCCTCGGCGAAGGTGGCGTCGTGACGCCGCTCTGGCGGCGGGAGGCGGCGGCGGACCCCTGGCTGGCGCGCTTCCTCGCCGGCGAGGACCCGGTGCTGGACCAGCGCCTGCTGGCGCACGACTGCCGCGCGTCGGCCGCGCACGCGCGCATGCTGCACGGCATCGGCGTGCTGGACGCGGACGAGCTCGCCCGGCTGGAAGCGGCGCTGTCCGAAATCGCCGCGCTGGCCGCGCGCGGCGGGTTCCCGATCACGCCGGAGGACGAGGACGGGCACACGGCGATCGAGGCGGCCCTCGCGGAGCGCTGCGGCGATGCGGGCCGCCGGATCCACACCGCACGCTCGCGCAACGACCAGGTGCTCACGGCGATCCGGCTCTGGGAGAAGGAGCAGCTGCTCCACGTCCTCGACGCGCTCGACGACCACGTCGAGGCGCTGGACGACGCGGCGGACCGCCACCGCGACGTCATGCTGCCGGGCTACACGCACATGCAACGGGCAATGCCCACCTCGGTCGAGGTGTGGCTCGGCAGCTTCGCGGACGCGGCGCGCGACGATCGCGGCATCGTGGAGCAGGCGCTGCGCCTCGTGGACCAGTGCCCGCTCGGCACCGCCGCCGGCTTCGGCGTGCCGGTGCTGGCGATCGACCGCGAGCGCACCGCGCGCGAGCTCGGCTTCGCGCGCGTGCAGCGGAACCCCATGTACGCGCAGCTCAGCCGCGGCCGCATCGAGGGCTTCGTGCTGACGGCGTGCGCGCAGGTGACGCACGGGCTGAACCGGCTGGCGTCGGACCTGCTGCTCTTCGGGACGCGCGAGTTCGGCTTCGTGTCCCTTCCCCCCGGGCTCTGCACCGGAAGCTCGCTCATGCCGCAGAAGCGGAACATGGACGTGCTGGAGCTGATCCGGGCGACGCACCACGTCGTGTGCGCGGAGGAGGCGAAGGTGCGCGCGATCACCGCGGGGCTGCCGTCCGGCTACCACCGGGACCTGCAGATCACGAAGGGGCCGCTGTTCGCGGGCGTGACCGCGGCGTGCGACGCGCTGCGCGCGATGCGCCTCGTCCTCGACGGCCTCGCGATCGACGTGGCCGCGTGCGCGGCGGCGCTCACGGACGAGGTGTACGCCACGGAGCGCGCGCTGGCGCTCGTGGCGCAGGGCGTGCCCTTCCGGGACGCGCACCACCGGGTGGCCGCCGAGGAGGCGGCGAAGCGGAGCGGCAAGGAGGCGGACGTTGAACACGGCATGGACTGACCTCAAGGAGATCCGGCTGCTGGCCGGCGGGCGGGCGACCGCGGGGCTCGACGACGACGCGCTCGCGCCCTTCCTGGAGACGGACGCGGACCTGCGGCTCGCGGTCTCGCGCGCGCTGGCCGTCGCGCGCCGGCTCCGCAAGGAGGCGCCGGAGATCGTGGCGGCGCCGGAGGACGCGCTGTGCGCGGAGCTGCAGGAGGACTACCTGAACTTCTACGGCGACGACGCCCGCAGCCCCTACGTGCCGCTGGCGGCGAAGGGGCCGTGGATCATCACGCTGCACGGCGCCGTGCTGCACGACTCGGGCGGCTACGGAATGCTCGGCCTGGGGCACGCGCCGGACGCGGTGCTGGACGTGCTGGACGAGCCGTGGGTCATGGCGAACGTGATGACGCCGAGCCTCAGCCAGCGCCGCTTCGCGCAGCGCCTGCGCCGGGAGATCGGCGTCACGCGCGGCGGCTGTCCCTACGCGAAGTTCCTGTGCCTGAACTCCGGGTCGGAGTCCGTGACGATGGCGGCGCGGATCACGGACCTGCACGCCCACCGGCAGACGGGTCCGGGCGCGCGGCACGCCGGGAAGCGCGTCCGCTACCTCAGCCTCGCCGGCAGCTTCCATGGCCGCACGGACCCCGCGGCCCGCGTGTCCGGCGTGACCATGGAACTCTACCGGCGCACGCTCGCCTCCTTCCGCGACGCGGACCGGCTCACTCTCGTGGAGCCGAACGACGAGATCGGCCTCGCCGCGGCGTTCGAAGCGGCGGAGCGCGTCGGCGTGTTCTTCGAGGCGCTGTTCCTCGAGCCGGTGATGGGCGAGGGGAAGTCCGGTCTCGCGCTCACGCCGTCCTTCTACGATCTCGCACGACGCCTGACGCGGCGGCACGGGGCGCTCCTCGTCTGCGATTCCATCCAGGCCGGCTTCCGCGCCACGGGGTACCTCAGCATCGTGGACTACCCGGGCTTCGAGGCGTGCGAGGCGCCGGATCTCGAGACATTCTCGAAGGCGCTGAACGGCGGGCAGTACCCGCTCTCCGTGCTGGCCCTGGGGGAGGAGGCGGCGGCGCTGTACGTGACCGGCGTCTACGGCAACACGATGACCACGTGCCCGCGCGGACTCGAGGTGGGATGCGCCGTTCTGGACGCGGTCACGGACGACGTGCGGGAGAACATCCGCGCCCGCGGGGCGCAGCTCGCGGACGGACTGGCGTCACTCGCGGAGGACTTCGGCGAGGCCGTGCGCGGCGTCACCGGCACCGGCCTCATCGTGTGCCTCGAGCTCGACCCGGACCGCTTCCCGGTCAACGGTCCGGCGGGCGTGGAGGCGGTGCTCCGGCGTCGCGGGATCCACATGATCCACGGCGGGACGAACGGGCTCCGCTTCACGCCGCCCTTCACGGTGACCCCGGCGGAGATCGAGCTCGTCGTGTCCGTGGTCCGGGACGCCCTGCGCGCCTTCGATCAGCCGGAGGCGGCGGTGTCCGGCCCGTCCGCCGCGCGCGGCGGGAACCTCATGCCCGCGGGGCCCGAATAGGGGAACCCGCGCGGAGGGCCGCTGCGGTCCTGCTCGGGCACGTAGGGCTCGAACGCCGGACCGAGCTTCGCGCTCCACCGGAAGAGCAGCGCCTCGCGACCGGGGTACGCGTCCAGCACGGCGCGGTTCTGGTGGGGCTGCCGGTAGATCGCCACGAGATCGTCGTTCGCGAGATCCGGCCGGTTCGCCAGCAGCGCGGCCATCTCGCTGTACGTGGAGATGTCCACGAAGACCACGCGCCTCGCCGGCGGCAGCTCCGCGAGGGCGGCCTCGAGCCGGTGCGTCTGCCCCGACATCGGGTTCGCGTGGGCGGCGCGCAGCCGGGAGACCTCGGCCGGAAGCGCGAAACCGGCGGAGGCGACCGCGAGGAGGACGAGGAGGGCCCGCGCCGCCGCGCCGGCCCGCGGCCGGCCGCGCACGGCCGCCGACGCGGCGAGCGTCGCGAGCAGGAAGTACGCGGGAAGCCCCTCGAAGTAGTAGCGCGGCCCCAGCGCCGTCGCGGAGACGCCGCGCGTGCCGGGATAGAAGAAGTGCACGGCGACGAGCACCAGCGGGGCGAGCACGAGGAGGGCCGCGCGCCCCCGGATCCCCCGCAGGAACGCCCCGGCGATGGCCGGGAGGGCGAGGACCGCGGCGGCGTACCCCGGCAGCGGCACCGCCAGAATCGTGTTCGCCGCCGCGCGAAGCTGCGCTTCGAGGGTCTCCAGCGCCACGGCCGGCGTGTAGATCACGGCCCGCATGGCCCGTCCGCCGCCCACCGCGTGTCCGAATCCGAAGGCGTCGCGCGGCTTCGAGATCGAGTACGCCGACAGCAGGGGGTCGCCGGTCAACGCGGCGTTCCAGGCGAGGAGCGCCGCGGCCCCGGCGAGCGCCGCGATCGCGAAGCCGGGGACCCACGCGCGGCGCCCCGGCGCGCCGATGAGGTCCCGGACACCCACGACCGCGAACGGGATCGCCAGCGCCATCGCCGTCAGCGGACGCGACAGCAGCGCCCCGCACCAGAGCGTCCCCGCGAGGAGTCCCCATCGCGCCGGCGCGGCACCGCGGCGGGCCGTCGCGACCGCGACCGCGGCGTACACGAGCAGCGCCGCGCACGCGACGTGACTGAGGTACGTCGTGGCCAGCCGGAAGAGCACCGGCGAGACGGCGAGGAGCACCGCCGCGGCCAGTCCGGCGCCCGGGGTCGCCATGGCGCGACCCAGGAGGAACGTGCCGAGAACCAGGGCGCCGGCGGCCAAGGGGTTCAGCAGCCACGGAACGCCGGCGCGCTCGAACGGCGCCAGCAGCGCGGGGATGCCGGGGTAGTACTTGCCGAACCACCGTCCCGCGTGTTCCGTCACGCCCGGGACGCGGAACGCCTCGCCCTCCGGCGGCGCGGCGACCGTGACGCTGCCGGACGCCAGCACCTTCGCCTCGTAAAGGTACAGCGTGTCGTCCGGCCAGGCGCCGCCGCCGTCCGCGGCGAGACGGAACGCCGCCGCGTGCAGCGCGAACGTGGCGAGCGCGAGCGCCGCCGCGCCGGCGAGCGGCCGGCTCATCGGCGGCCAAGCCGGAGCAGGCTGAGGAAGAAGCTCGTCAGGATGACGTGCCCGCCCAGCAGCAGGGCCAGGACCGACGGGACCACCAGTCGCAGCACCTGGCGCGGATCGAGGTTCCCGAACGCCACCCCGCGCCAGGCCTCCACCGCGCGCCACGATCCGAGGATGCCGGCCAGCACCAGGAGGACGCCGGCCGCCAGTCCCACCTCGAGCGAGGGCCAGCGCGGCGCCGGGCGACGCGCCGGACGCGTGTCCGGCAGCAGCCCCTCGCGGATCGCGAACTCCTTCGCGAAGAGCGCGAACGCGCACGACTGCACGCCGAGGAGCACGGCCGCCGCCGCGTACAGCATCGTGTGCACGTCCAGGGTGACCGGGCCGATCCGCACCGGCGACCGCGCGAGCAGCAGCAGCGCGACGGCGCCTCCCGCGGTCAGCACGATGCCCGGCACGAGGAACAGCCATCGGGGGCTGTAGAGCAGGAGGAAGCGCAGGTGGCGCCACCCGTCGCGCCAGCTGCGCAGGTGCGAGGGGCGGTCCCTCCCGTCGCGGTGCAGCACGACGGGCACCTCGCCGATCCGCATCCGCAGGAGCGCGGCCTTCACCACCATCTCGCTGGCGAACTCCATCCCGGTCGTCCGCAGCTGCATGCGCGCGAAGGCCTCGCGCGTGAGCGCGCGCATCCCGCAGTGGAAGTCCCCCACGCCGGCGCCGTAGATTAGGCGGCCCAGCGCGCTCAGCACGGGATTCCCGAGCCAGCGGTGGAGCGGGCGCATCGCGCCGGGGCGGATCCCGCCGCGGAACCGGTTGCCGAGCACGAAGTCGTCGCCCGCGCGGAGCCGCTCCACGAAGGGCATCAGGTCGCCGAAGTCGTAGCTGTCGTCCGCGTCCCCGAGCAGCACGAAGCGCCCGCGCGCGGCCTCGATGCCGCCGCGCAGCGCCGCGCCGTAGCCCCTCTCGGGGACCGGAACGACACGTGCGCCGGCCGCCTCCGCGAGCGCGCGGGAGTCGTCGGTGCTGCCGTTGTCGGCCACCACGACCTCGCCGCTCACGCCGTGCGCGCGCATCGCGCGAAGCGCCTTGGTCACGCACGAGCCCACGGTCCGCGCCTCGTCCAGACACGGCATGACGACCGAGAGCTCGATGTCCCCGGGCACGCCGGTCACCGCCGTTCCAGCCGGGCGACGAAGTGGAGGCGCCGGCCGAAGATCCAGCTCGCCACGGCGGGGTAGAGGGGGATCCGGTCCCGGAATCCCCGCAGCACGAGGCCGCGCGCGTCGAACGCGCGCGTCCACTCCTCGCGTGACCAGTAGTGGTACGGGAGCGCCACGCCGTGCCGGGCGTTGCCCGTGCGGTCCATGAACCTCAGGATGGGTCCCGCGAGCCAACCGTTCCTGGCGTGGTCCTTGAGCACGACGCCGCGCCGGGCCACGCGCAGGCACTCGTCCAGGAGGGCACCGGGGTCCTCCGCGTGGTGGAGCACATCCACGAGAAGCACATCGTCGACGGAGCGGTCGGCCAGGGGAAGCGCGCGTCCGTCGAACGTCCGCACGGGAATCCGGGCGACCGGCCGCGCGAGCACGTCGACTCCGGTGACGGTCACATCCGGACGCAGCGCCGAGATCCCCTCGGCCACCCGACCGTCGCCGCAGCCCACGTCCAACGCGCGTGCCCCCGGCGAGAGCAGGGGGGCGAGCACCTCGGCGAGGACGCGGACCCGACGACGGTAGACACCCGTCTCATGGATGCGCTCGACGACCTTCACGCGTCCGTTCCTGCGGATGGGACCACGATCCCCCGGCGCCCGAGCGATGGAGTCCCCGAGTCTCCCACGCGTCAATCGACGACGTAAACGTGAATCGAGTGGCCGATCGACGCCGCGGGCTCCAGCTCCTGGAACACGGTCAGCGGCCCCTCGCCCAGCGACTGCACCTCGACCAGGTTGGAGACCGAGACCGCGTACACGCCCGGGGGGATGTCCTCGCGCATCGGCTTGGCCCCGGGCGCCCGCACGGGAAGCTGGATGGGAAGCCAGCGGATCCCGTACAAGGACGGGTTCACGGTCCCGAAGTACGACAGGCGGACCGTGTCGACGTCGTGCGCGCGCAACCAGTCCGCCAGCCCCGGAAGGTCCTGGCCCCAATCCAGGCTGGCGTCCACCAGGTGCTTCCAGCCGTTCTCCGGCCCGCCCGCGAGTTCGTTGAAGTACGCCAGGGGATGCCGGTGCTGCCGGATCGTCCCGACCGCGAGCCAGACGACGAGGAGGCCCGCGGCGAGCCGGAGCGGGCGCCCCCGCGCCGGGGTCCGCGCGAGGACGGCATCCGACGCCAGGCGCCCGATCAGGAGGAACATCGGAGGCAGCATCGGCAGGAGGTGACGGTACCCGATGTTCAGCGATCCGCGGATCGCGGTCCCGAACGTGATCGCGATGAACGCGATCCAGACCCACTCCTCCCGTCGCGGACGGACCCGGAGGAAGGACAGCGACGCGAGCGCGAGCAACAGGAGGGTCGGCAGCGGGGTCTTGACCGCGAACGCGTACGGGAAGTACTCGGGCCATCCCTTGGCGCTGTGCTTCCCCTTCAGGTACGCCGTGTGCCCGCGGCTGTACACGTGACCGAGCGTCCGCGCGACCCCGTGGACGTAGGTCGGCGCGGGAACCACCACACCCTCGAGCGGGAGTCCCTCCGCGACCCGATCCGCGGAGTCGCCCGCGGCCCCCCATTCGCCGCCCGGCCGGGTTTGCACCGGACCGACCTCGAATCCGTGGGCGCCCCACACCACGATGCCGGCCACGACGTAGCAGACCACGGCGCCGCGAAGGGCCTCGCGAACGCCGGTCCGTCCGAAGGCCGCGATCGCCGCCAGGGGCAGGAGCCACGCGGCGAGGAGGAGCGCGGAGTGCTTGGCGAGGAGCGCCGCCCCGAGCGCGAGGCCCACGATCGCGGCGCGCCGGACGCCCGGAAGCCGGGACCATCGCAGCAGCGCCACCAGCACCAGCCACGATCCCAGCGCGGCACCGAGGTCGGTCGTGACGAGCCGCCCGTGGGCGAGCAGGTTGGGGTCCAACGCGTACACCGCCAGGGCGAGGCGTGCGGCGGTGCGACCGTACATCCGGAGCGCGGCATCGTAGAGGAGCCAGCCCAGCCCGAGGGCCGCGACCAGGACGACGCCGCGCGCCCAGGGGAACAGATGCAACACGCGGCCCGAGTCCGCCTCCAGGAACGCCCCGGAGAAGCGCAACATGGCCGCGAGGTTCCTCGGATCGTCCTCCGGCAGGGGATCCAGCGGCACGCCGCGGACCAGGAGCGGCAGAGCGGCCAGGGCCTGGAACCCGGGCGGATGCTGTTCGTGGAGGAAGCTCGCGTCCCCCGTGCGCAGGTACCGGAATCCCTGCGCGAGGTGGTACGGCTCGTCCCACGTGGGGCTCTCGGCGCGGAGGCTCGGGATGGCGAGCGCCGCGAACGCGGCGAGGAGCGCCACGCGGACCGGGTCCGACGTGGTCCGCATGGTCCCCAGCCTAGCACGACGGTGGCGGGCCGGCCGCCCCGATGCGGGCGGCCGGCCCCGGTGCCCCGGCGGGGCGCCTCGCCTACTCCGTCGGGCACGCGGTGTCGTTCTGCCGCGAGTCCCAGCACGCGGGCTCGCCGCCATTGTAATCCGCCGCGCGGAGCGACCCCGTTCCGTCGGCCTCGTTCCAGCGAACGTACCAGGTCCCCTCGCTCACCTCGAGGTCGGTCCAGGTGAAGGACTTGCGCGAGCCTTCCTCCCGGAACTCGAGCGAGTTGCCCGGGTGGTCCAGCTCGTCCACGAAGCGGAGGAAGTCGCCGTCCACGTCGTTGCCCCACTGCAGCGAGGCGACGACCGGCTTGCCCTCGCGCTCGAAGTCGTGGAACTGCAGATCGCCGGCATCGCCCTCGGCCCAGGTCTCGCCCGTGAACCACAACTCGTTCGTGTAGCCGTCGAGCGTGTTGGACGCGCGCATCTCCCACTCCACGCGGTCCGCGGAGATGAACCGCCCGCGCAGCCGGATCTGGGCCTCCTCGCTGCCGTGCACGTAGGTGTAGACCCACAGGTACGACCCGTCGTCCTGCGGGCTCGGCACCGTGTTCAGCGCCAGCGAGAACGCGGTGACCGGCGGCACCAAGAGCAGGTGCGTCACCGCGCCGGCCACCGCCGCGCGCACGTACGCGTTGAAGAAGTTCGCCTTGGACGAACGCTCCAGGGCCGACGGCTCCTGGAAGAAGCCGAAGTCGAACGTCATCCGCTCCGCGGACGGGACCGGCGGGGCGGCGTCCGGCGCGGGACCGGTGGACGATTCGTCGGAGCAGCCGTTCGCGGTCACGAGCACGGCGCCGGCGAGGGCCAGGAGCTTCAGGGAACGGTGGCTGCGGAACATGGTCGCCTCCTGCGAAAGGGCGGGGGATCGGGTGACGGCAGGGGGTATTGCAGGGGGCGTGCCGTTCCCCGGGGCGCTGTGGGAAGTTGCCGTAAAGCGTGGTAACACAAGATGATACGGAGATCGTGGGGTGCGCCGCGCCCCGGCCATGACCCGTGGCGACCCCGCACCCTGTGGCGTGCGTTCACACCGGCTCGCCCATCGGACCTCCGGATCCGATACTCCCTTCGGAGGGGCCCATGGCGGAGCCGGCGAGCGACGCGACCACCCACAAGCGCTGCCCCGGTTGCGGCACCGCGTTCACGATGGACCAGATCCTCGAGAGCGCCGAGATCGAGCCGATCGGGATGCAGCTCGAGGACAACGATCACGCGTGGAACTTCTACTACTTCAACCATCGCTGTCCCTCCTGCGGCTCCACGTTCGTGATCCCGGTCCTGGACTTCCTTCCGTGGATCACGGAGCCGGTCCCGCAGGCGACGCTGACCGGCACCGAGTCGTGCGAGCGGCACTGCATGCGGCTCGACGATCTCGGTGACTGCCAGGCGCGGTGCCGGTATGCACCGTTCCGGCGCCTGCTGCTCCGGATGAGGTCGCGCAAGGCGTCGGGCCCCGCGGACGACGCCGTGGCGCGCCCGCCCGGGAGGCGATAGCCTCGCCGGGAGGTCGGTCGCGGCCGGGGCCGCCCCTGCATCCCGGAGATCGCCATGGACGTCCGCCTGCGCGAGATCACGATGGAGAACGTCAACGCGGTCCTGGACCTCGCGGTGCGCCCCGACCAGGAACGGTTCGTCGCGTCGAACGCGGTGTCGCTGGCGCACGCGCACTTCAGTCCGGATGCCTGGTTCCGCGCGGTGTACGCGGACGACGAGCCGGCCGGGTTCGTGATGCTCGCGGACGAGACGGTGCGGCCCGATCCGCCGGCGGCTCCCCAGGTCTGGATCTGGCGCTTCATGGTCGACGCGCGCTTCCAGCGGAAGGGCGTGGGTGCGGCGGCGCTCGCGGAGGTCGTCGCGCATGTCCGCACACGGCCGCGGGTGACGTCGCTGCTCCTCTCGTACGTTCCCGGCCCGGGCTGTCCCGAGCCGTTCTACCTGCGCGCGGGCTTCCGGCACACCGGTCGCGAGGAGGGCGGCGAGATCGTCCTCGAGCTCCCGCTGGCGACGCCGCGCTGAGGGGATGCGGGTGAGCCCGGAACGCGTGACGGCGATCCGCGCGGACATCACGACCCTGGACGTGGACGCGATCGTCAATGCCGCGAACGAGTCGCTCCTCGGCGGCGGCGGCGTGGACGGGGCGATCCACCGCGCGGCCGGCCCCGAGCTGCTCGAGGAGTGCCGGCGCCTGGGCGGCTGCGCGCCCGGCGACGCGAAGATCACCCGGGGCTACCGGCTTCCCGCGCGCCGGGTCATCCACACCGTCGGGCCGATCTGGCGCGGCGGCGGGCACGGGGAGGCCGCGCTCCTGGCCTCTTGCTACCGCCGCTCCCTGGAGGTCGCGGTCGAGGAGTCCCTCGGATCGGTCGCCTTCCCCGCGATCAGCACCGGGATCTACGGGTACCCGTTCGGGGAAGCGGCGGCGGTGGCGGTGCGGGCCGTCCAGGACTTCCTCGTGCGCGGCGCAGGACCGGATCGGGTGATCTTCTGCTGCTTCGCCGAGCGCGACCTCGGGATCTACCGGGATCTGCTCGCCGGCCGGTGAGGGCTGCGCTGCCCCACGAGCCCACGGAATCGCGATTCGCCCCATACACGGTGCGTCCATAAGACTGTCTGTCCAAAAAAATCGCGACATAGCCTAGACAAAGCATGGTCACATGTGTATGTTCTCCTGGTCCCAAGGAAAACGAAGCCAAGTGGATCGACCGGCGAGGACCCGAAGCGGTCCC
Source organism: uncultured Gemmatimonadota bacterium (assembly GCA_964571855.1). Classification (GTDB taxonomy): domain Bacteria; phylum ARS69; class ARS69; order ARS69; family ARS69; genus CAYYFX01. Next base: position 52,608 of record CAZNDO010000001.1, on the reverse strand, counting down.
GCAACAAGTCCCGGAACCACCCAACCTGGGAGAGGTGCCCCGATGTCCCGCAACCTGAGGCTCGTGCTGACGGCCCTGAGCCTGGCCGTCCTGGCGCCGACCGCGCGGTCGGCCGAGTTGACCTTCGACGTGGAGCGGCTGCCCGACCTGACCGCAGCCGACCTTCCCTCGCTCTCCGCCGACAAGTCCGGCACCGCGTACGCCTCCCTGCTCGAAGGCAAGGACGTCGTGCCGCCCCGCGCGACCCGCGCGAAGGCGCTGTTCCTGTCCCGTCCCTCCCGCGACGGCTCCGAGCTCTCGTTCGGCCTCTGGGCCGTGTTCCTCCGGAACCCGGTCGAAGCGAACATCCTCCTCGGCCGGCCCGGCGAGAACGGACCGTCGGTGGCCACGATCTACGGTCCGAACGCTCCCGGCGGCGGCCGGGTGTGGGGCCAGCTAGCCACCGGCAAGCTCACGGCAGACGACCTCGAGGGACCGTTCGCCGGGCAGAGCCTGTACCGGCTGTTCGCGGCGATCGAGGCCGGCGAGGCCTACGTGCAGATCGCGACCGACGACGGCGAGCCCGGCGACAACACGGGCGCCGGCGACTTCGTCGACGGCGAGATCCGCGGCGACGTCGTGCGGCTCGGTCGTCCGTTCCCGATGCCGATGGCCCGGTTGCAGGTGATCCACAACGCGGCGGATCCGGCGGCGGCGGTGGTGGACGTGTGGCTGAACGGCGCGAAGGCGCTGGACGACTTCGCGTTCCGCGCGGCCACGCCGTTCCTGGACGTTCCGGCGGAGACGGAGCTCGCGATCGGGATCGCGGGCCCGGCCTCGGACGATCCGAGCGACATCCTGGTGACGATCCCGGTGACGCTGGAGAAGGGCGCTCGGTACGTGGCGTTCGCGAACGGCGTGCTGGATCCGTCGGCCTTCGCGGCGAACCCGGACGGCCGGGACACGGGCTTCGGCCTCCTGGTGAAGGCGATGGCCCGCGAGAAGGCGGAGGACGGCGGGAAGGTGGAGTTCTTCGTGCTGCACGGCGCGACGGATGCGCCGACGGTGGACGTGATCGCGCGCGGCGTCGGCACGCTGGTGGACGACGCGGCGTACCGCGACATCACGGACTACCTGGCGGTTCCCGCGGACAAGTACGTGCTGGACGTGACGCCGGGCGCGGACAACGGCACGGTGGTGGCGTCGTTCGCGGCGGACCTCTCGGGTCTGGAGGGTGGCGCGGCGGCGGTGTTCGCGTCGGGCTTCCTGGATCCGTCGGCGAACCGGGACGGCGAGGCGTTCGGCCTGTTCGCCGCGCTGCCCGACGGCAAGGTCGTCGCCTTCCCGGTCGTGGTGGAGGAGCCGGCCACCGCCCGGTTGCAGGTGATCCACAACGCGGCGGATCCGGCGGCGGCGGTGGTGGACGTGTGGCTGAACGGCGCGAAGGCGCTGGACGACTTCGCGTTCCGCGCGGCCACGCCGTTCCTGGACGTTCCGGCGGAGACGGAGCTCGCGATCGGGATCGCGGGCCCGGCCTCGGACGATCCGAGCGACATCCTGGTGACGATCCCGGTGACGCTGGAGAAGGGCGCTCGGTACGTGGCGTTCGCGAACGGCGTGCTGGATCCGTCGGCCTTCGCGGCGAACCCGGACGGCCGGGACACGGGCTTCGGCCTCCTGGTGAAGGCGATGGCCCGCGAGAAGGCGGAGGACGGCGGGAAGGTGGAGTTCTTCGTGCTGCACGGCGCGACGGATGCGCCGACGGTGGACGTGATCGCGCGCGGCGTCGGCACGCTGGTGAAGGATGCCGCCTATCGCGACATCACGGACTACCTGGCCGTTCCCGCCGCTTCGTACGTCCTGGATGTCGCGGTGCGCGACGGCGACGACGAGGAGGACAAGGGCGGGGACGACGAGCGGACCGTCGTGGCGTCGTTCGTCGCCGATCTCCGCGGGCTCGAGGGCGGCGCGGCGGCGGTGTTCGCGTCGGGCTTCCTGGATCCCTCGGCGAACCGGGACGGCGAGGCCTTCGGGCTCTTCGCGGCGCTCGCGAACGGCACGGTCGTCGAACTGCCGGCGAAGAGTGCGTTGCTGAGCTGGTCCGCGGGGGACTTCGAGTCCCCGGTGCGGGGGCGTGACGGCGCCGCGCCCACCGCCGCTCCGTCGGTCACGGCGCCGTTGACGTTCGAGGTTTCGCAGAACCTCCCGAACCCCGTCCGTGGCAGCACGACGGTGGCGTTCGCCCTGCCGCGCGAGGCCAACGTCCTCCTGACCGTGCACGACGTGGCCGGCCGGCGCGTGGGCGAGGTCGCGCCGGGCATGATGCCGGCAGGCCGGCACCAGCTCCGGTTCGACGCGTCGCGCCTGACCTCGGGCGTGTACTGGTACCGCCTGCAGGCCGGGGCGGACGTGCAGTCGCGCAAGATGGTGGTCACCCGGTAGCGCATCCCGGGAGAAGTGCCCGGGACGGACGGTGGGTGGTTCAAGGGGGGACTGCCTGCCGCTCCGCCCGGGACCCGGGCGCCGCGCCCCGCATGCGCGGCATTGCAGGATGGCCACGAGCGCCGGGGAGGGTAGACTCCGAGTGGGACCGCAAGACAACCGAACGGAGACCTCCCCGATGCTCCCCGCCTCGGCCCCTGACGCGCCCCGCCATCCGATCGCCGTGGTGGCTGCCCGAACGGGCCTCGCGCAGGACATCCTCCGCATCTGGGAGCGGCGGTACCGTGTGGTCGAGCCGCACCGGAGCGAAACCGGTCGACGCCTCTATTCGGACGCGGACGTGGAGCGCCTGAACCTCCTGCGCCTCGCCGTGGAGTCCGGACGCCGGATCAGCGACGTGGCGCCGCTCACCACCGACGAACTGCGGGGCTTGGCCGGGGAGGACGCGCGCGCGTCGGTGCGCGGGCCCGGTGCCGGGAGCGCTCCCCGCGCTCCGGACTTCTTCGTGGATTCCGCGTTGGCGGCGATCGAAGGGTACGACGGTGCCGCGCTGGACGTCGTGCTCCGTCGTGCCACGCTGGAGATGGCCGCGCCGACGCTGCGCACGGCCGTGTTGCAGCCGGTCATCGCCTCGGTGGGCGACCGATGGCGTCACGGCACGCTGCGCATCGCGAACGAGCACATGGCCACTGCGGTGATCCGCACGTTCCTGGGGGAACTGCTGGCGAAGGCCGGCGTGACGCAGGGCAACCCCCGCATCGTCGTGTCCACGCCGGCGGGGCAGCGCCACGAGCTCGGCGCGCTCCTCGCCACCCTCGCGGCCCGCGAGGTGGGTTGGAACGCCATCTACCTCGGCCCGGACCTGCCCGCCGTGGAGATCGCGGCGGTGGTGCGCGCCAGCGGGGCGGTGGCGGTCGCCCTGAGCGTCACGTCGCCTGCGGACACCGCGCGTCTGGCCAGCGAGCTGTCGGAGCTGCGGGAGCTGCTGGGCGCGGACACGCCGGTCTTCGTGGGGGGAGCGGCCGCGACGTTCCACGCGGAGGCGATCGCGGGAATCGGCGGCCACGTCGTGACGGAGCTGGACTGCTTCCAGGATCTGCTCACCCGGGTCGCGGGATGACCGCGACGTCGCGCCCGCCCCGGGCGGCGGGGCGACCCGGACTCCGCCTGCCGTCCGTCCCGCCGGGGGTGCGGTCCGTCCCGGCCGGTTGGACCGCCGCTCCTCCGTTTGCGTAGGTTCCGCGTCCCCGCGCGGCTGCCGCGGCCCCCCGTTCCCGCCACCGAGGAGGAGCCCATGGGAGCGCCCGTCGTCCACTTCGAGCTGTGGTCCAAGGACCCGGCCCGGATCTCGTCGTTCTACGAGCAGGTCTTCGGCTGGAAGATCGACCACATCCCCGGGATGAACTACCGCATCGTGGAGACGGGCGGCTCCGGCGGGATCAACGGCGGCATCATGCAGCCGAAGGAAGGACCGTGGCCGGGCAACATGGCGTTCTACCTCGACGTGCCGGACCTCGACGAGGCCGCGGCGAAGGTGAAGGCGGCGGGAGGGACGATGATCGTGGAGAAGATGGACGTGCCCGGGATGGGCGCGTTCTCGCTCTTCTCCGATCCGGACGGCCGCGTGATGGGTCTCTGGAAGTCGCGCTGAGCGGCGGCCGCGCGGCCGCCTCGAGCGCCCGCGCATCGTGACGGCCCGATCCTGTTCCCCGCCTGGGGTGTTGCGCTATACTCGACGGCATGGTCCGCCGGGGTACGCTCCTCGCCTTCGCAGCCCTGCCGCTCCTCGCGCCGTCCGTCCCGGCCGCGGAACCCGAAGTGGTGTGGGTGCGCTTCTCCGACCGCGGCCTGGCCACGGTCGCGGAGGAGCGCGCTGCCCTCCGGGATGCGCGTGCAGCGCTCACGGAGGACGCCCTCGCGCGGCGCGCGAAGGTGGGCGCGCCGGTGGATCTCCTGGACGTGCCGCCCAGCTCGCGCTACCTGGCGGCCGTGCGCGCCACCGGGGCCACCGTCCGCGCGGTCTCCCGCTGGCAGAACGCCGTCTCCGTGCACGCGACCCCGGCGCAGCAGGCGGCGCTCCGGGCGTTGCCCTTCGTCTCGGACGTGCGCGCGGTGGCCGTCCGCCCCGCGGGCGACAAACTCGCCGAACCCGTGGTCCCCGTGTCGACGCGCGCGGGCCGGTCCGCCCCCGGCCTGCGATCGCTCGACTACGGGGACTGCTCCTCGCAGATCCTGCCCATCCAGGTGGACGGTCTGCACAACCTGGGTCTGAGCGGCGCCGGCGTGAAGGTGGCGGTGCTGGACACGGGGTTCAAGCGCACGCACGCGGCGCTGGACGACGTCGACGTGATCGCCGAGTGGGACTTCGTGCAGGGGGACGGCGTGACGACGAACGAGGTCGGCGACGACTTCTCCCAGCACAACCACGGCACCTACGTGCTCTCCCTGATCGGCGGCTGGGATCCCGGGCGTCTCATCGGCCCGGCGCACGGCGCGTCGTACCTGCTCGCGAAGACGGAGAACGTGTCCAGCGAGACGCCGGTGGAGGAGGACTACTGGATCGCGGCCGCGGAGTGGGCGGACAGCCTGGGCGCGGACGTGATCACCACGTCGCTCGGCTACAAGGACTGGTACACGTACGAGGACATGGACGGGGACACCGCGCCCATCACGATCCAGGCCGACCTCGCGGCGGCGAACGGCATCTGCGTGTTCTCGTCCGCGGGGAACGAGGGACAGAGCCCGTGGCACTACGTCACCGCGCCCGCGGACGGCGACAGCGTGATCTCCGTGGGCGCCGTGGACTCGCTCGGGACCATCGTGGGGTTCAGCTCGCGCGGCCCCACCTACGACGGCCGCATCAAGCCCGACGTGTGCGCGATGGGCCGCGGGGATCTCGTCGTCCTGACGTCCAGCGACACCGAGTACGGACGCGGCAGCGGCACATCGTTCTCGAACCCGCTGGTCGCCGGCGTGGCGGCGCTCCTGCTGGAGGCCAATCCGGCGTGGGGTCCGCACCAGGTGCGCGAGGCGCTGCGGAACACCGCCACCCGCGCGAGCACCCCGGACAACGACTACGGCTGGGGGATCGTGCAGGCGCTGGACGCCGCCATGTTCCCGGTGTCCGCGCCCGAGGTCCCGCCCGCGGCGTCCGCGCGCGAGTTCCTCGCGTCGCCCAACCCCGCGCGCAACGCCACCACGCTGCGCTTCACGCTGGCCGCCGGCGAGTCCCCGGCGGCCATCACGATCCACGACGTCTCCGGCCGCGTGGTGCGGCGGTTGCCGCTCGGGCCCGCCGCGCGCGCCGCGGGTCGCGTAGCGTGGAACGGCCTGGACGACGCCGGGCGGCCCGCGGCCGCCGGCCTCTACTTCGCGCGCCTCGACGGCGTCCGCGCGCCCGCCGCCCGCATCGTGCGGCTGCCCTGAGCCCGGCCCCCACGCCGTAGCTTCCCTCCCGGGGCCATGACCCGGCGAGGTCGGCGGCCGCGCCGCGCCGCATGCCAACTCCCGTCGTTCCAACATGTTACCTCAGCGCCTCCGGGCGTCGTCCGCGCGCGCCCGGGCATGCGCGCATCGCGGCCCGTCCGCGTGCGCGCCGGATCCATCAAGGTCCGGCGCTTTCCTTCCGACGGGCTGGGCGAGGACGCGCCGGACGGGTTTCCGGCGGCACCCGGAGCCCGGCGTCCACCCATTCGAGGAAGCGAACATGGCGCCCCCCGACCGCACTCCCCGGCCCGCCGCCTGGGTCCTGGCCGCCTCCGCGCTCGGCCTCGCAGGCTGCACCGACCTGGATCCCGTGTCCCCGGAGGCGGGCGGCGGCGCCCCGGAGGCCGCGTCCTTCGACTCCGGCGTGCCCCGCGCCTGGTTCGAGCTGGCGCTCACGTTGACGCGGACCACGCCGGGCTTCTCGCCGCCGGTGGCGTCGCGCGCGTTCGGCTACGAGGGGCTGGCGCTGTACGAGGCGATCGTCCCCGGGATGCCGGAGCACCGGTCGCTCGTGGGCGTGCTGAACGGATTCGCCGTGATGCCGCAGGCAGACCCGGACGCGTCGTACCACTGGCCGTCGGCGGCGAACGCCGTGCTCGCGGAGATGATGCGCCGCATGTATCCGGGGACGTGGGACTACAACCGGGCGGCCATCGCCGATCTGGAGGCGTCGTTCGCCGCGGACTTCGCGGACGACGCGGATCCGTCCGTCGTCGCCGCGTCCGTCGCGTGGGGGCGGGCGGTGGCCGCGGCCGTGCACGACTACTCGCGCACGGACGGCGGGCACGAAGGCTGGACCCGGAACTTCCCGGCGTCCTACGTGCCGCCGGTCGGGCCCGGCCTGTGGGTCCCGACGAGCGCGCAGCGCATCCCGCTGCAGCCCACATGGGGCTACAACCGGCCCTTCGCGATGCCGGCGATGAATCCCAACATCCCCGCGGAGCCGGGGCCGCCGCCCGCGTACTCCGAGGATCCGTCGTCGCCCTTCTGGGCCGAGGCGGAGGAGGTGCAGCTGACGGTGAACGCGATCACCGCCCCGCAGCGCGCCATCGCGGAGTTCTGGGCGGACGATCCGGGCGCCACCGCCACGCCGCCCGGGCACTCGGTGTCCATCCTGAACCAGACCCTCGCGAACGAGCGGTCGTCCCTCGCGCTCGCGGCCGAGGCGTACGCGAAGCTGGGCATGGCCGTCTCGGACGCGTTCGTGTGCTGCTGGCACTCGAAGTACCGCTACAACCTCATGCGCCCGGTCACGTACATCCGCGACGTGATGGGCGACACCGGGTGGAGCCCGATCGTGGCCACGCCGCCGTTCCCGGAGTACACGTCCGGGCACTCCGTGCAGTCCGGCGCGATGGCGGCGGTGATGACGTCGCTCTTCGGTCCGGACTACGTCTTCACCGACCGCACGCACGACACGCGCACGCCGCCGCTGCCCGCACGGCTCTTCGCGTCGTTCGACGCCGCGGCCGACGAGGCGGCCATCTCGCGGCTGTACGGAGGCATCCACTACCGCGCGGCCATCGAACGCGGCGTGGACCAGGGGAAGGCCGTGGGCGCGGCGATCGCGGGTCTGCCCTTCCGGAGGTAGCGGCGGGCGCGATCCGTCAGCCCGGCATGCCCGGGATCTTGCCCGCGTAGTCCACGCGCCAGTCCTGCCAGCGGCGCGCCGTGAGCACGGCCAGCGCGGTGGTGAACTGGCGCAGGTGCAGCAGGTCGTGCATGCGCCACGCCGCGATGAAGTCCCCCGCGCGCATGCGCCCGAGCTTCGGGTGCTCCAGGAAGCGCTGCAGGTCCTCCACGGCGAGCGTCCGCAGCCAGCGGCACGAATCGGCGCGCTCCGCGGCCCAGTCCAGGTACACCGCGCCGGGATCCATCTCGTTGTAGCGACGCTCCGTCACCCAGCGCGCCGGGTCGATGCCCTTCTCGATGGGGCGACCCTCCGCGGCCGCCATGGCGCGCGGGCGGAAGTCCTCCACCTCCTCGTCGCGCAGGTGCGCCAGGATCTCCAGCGGCGACCACCGCCCCTCCGCCTCGCGGGAGCGGAGCAGCGCCTCGTCGGCATCCTGGAACACGGCGAGCAGGGCGGCGGGGAAGCGGGCATGGGCGGAGACGAGGTGCTGCAACTCCTCGCGGGTCACGGTGCTCCTCCTGCGGCGGCGGCGCCGGGTGGGGGGCCGGCGCGGACCTTCAGGATGCCGGGGCGGAGCTCCACGCGCAAGCGGCGCCGTGCCGTGTCGATCACCTCGCCGTCCGCGTGGAACGGGAATCCCTCGCGGCTCTCGATCTCGATGGTCCGCCCGCGCAGCATCCGGATGCCCGGCTCGGCCACGTGCGTGCCGGAGATCGCCTTCGGCAGCGTGCGCATCACGCGCGCGCGCCCCATCCCCTCCACGACGCAGAGATCCAGCCAGGCGTCGTCGTTGCGCGCGTCCGGCGTCAGCAGGAATCCGCCGCCCACGCGCGGCCCGTTGCCGATGCACACCAGCAGCCGCCGCCCGGTGAGCTCCTCGCCGTCCACGCGCAGCACGAGGTCCGGACACCGGAGCCCGGCGAGCGCGCGCACCACCGCCCACAGGTAGACCGCGAACCCGGAGAGCCGCTGCACCTTGCGGCTCTCCAGCGTGACCTGCGCCTCGAACCCGAGTCCCAGGCTGTTCCCGAACCACGCGCCGTCGTCGAACGCGCCGAGGTCGACGCGCCGCTCGTGCCCGGCGGCGATCACGTCCAGGGCCCCGTCCAGGGCGCCCGGGATGCCGAGCGCCAGCGCCATGTCGTTGCCGGTGCCGACGGGGACGAGACCGAAGGCGGTGTCGGATCCCGCGAGCCCGTTCACCACCTCGTGCGCCGTGCCGTCCCCGCCGACGGCCACCACGAGCGGCGCGCCGCGCTCGGCGGCGGCGCGCGCGAGACGCACCGCGTCCCGCGGCCCCGCCGTGACCGCCACCTCGCCGGACAGCCCGCGCGCGCGCAGCCGGGCCCGCAGCCGGTCCGGCATTCCCGCGCCGCGCCCGCGACCGGCGCGCGGGTTCACGAGCCAGACCGGATCCACGCGCCGCGCGTCCCGTCAGGCGGTCGCGGGCGCGCGCAGCATCGCCCCGAGGGTGGCGCCGAGCGCGAGCGACGTGAGGAGGTTCATCCCCCACCAGCACCACGCCATGTAGTACGGGAACCCCGCGATCGTGAGCGGGCTGAAGAACTGCGCGAAGGACCCGATGAGCCCCAGCCAGAACCCGAAGGCCATCCCGCCGCCGACACCGTGCGCCCAGCTCGCCCGCGTGCGTCCGAAGATCACGGCGGCCGGCACGGCGATCAGGATCTCGATCACCAGGAACCAGAGCGGGTTGCCGCTCTCCGGGGAGAACACGTCCGGGTACTTCATGTAGGTGGAGCCCATGATGACTCCGTGCAGGACGAAGCTCACGAGCCACATCACCACGCCGCCGGCGAGGCCGGCCAGGAGCACACGCGGGTTCATTCGCTGGTTCTCCTTCCCCGAGGGTCCCCCGGCGGGCGCCGGGGCGGGGGGCAGCATACCCCGGACCCGCGGGTTCGGTCTCCGCGCTGCCGCCGGCGGGTGAGGGGCGGTCGCGCCGTCGTGTCCCCCGGAGGCCGCGAACGGTGTGAGGAGGGGAGAGCCGACTCCCGTCCGGAGGTTCCCATGCGCCACTCCCGCCCGTTCGCCCGCGCCCTTGCGCTTGGACTCGCCCTGGCGGCCATCCGGTCCGACCCGGCCACGGCCCAGGCCCAACTGGACCCCGGGTTCTGGATCAGCAACTGGACGATCAATGACGCCGCTCGGTTCGGCGACCGGCTGTACGTCGCCGGCGGGTTCTCGGTGCTCGGGCCGCACACGGGCGCGGCCGTGCCGATGGACCCCGTGACGGCGCAGCGTCTCCCGCAGTTCCCGATGTTCCTCGGCACGGACCACTCGAGCGTCTCCATCCGCAAGATCCTGCCGGACGGTGCCGGCGGCTGGTACGTCGGCGGCCAGTTCGCCACGGCCGGCGGCCTGCCGCGCTCGAACCTGGCGCACGTCGCCGCGGACTACACGGTGAGCGCGTGGAACCCCGGCGCGAACGGCATCGTGGAGGATCTCATCCTGGAAGGCACCACGCTGTACGTGGGCGGCTGGTTCACGCAGCTCGCGGGGCAGACGCGCAATCGCCTGGGTGCCGTGAGCACGGTGACCGGCGCCGCCACCGCGTTCCATCCGAACGTCGCGAGCGGCGCGGTCCTGGAGCTCGAGAAGAGCGGCGGCACGATGTACGCCGGCGGGTCGTTCACGTTCCTGGGCGGACAGGCGCGCACCGCGCTCGCCGCGGTGGACGTCGCCACCAGCACGACCCTCGCATGGAACGCGAACCTCGTCGGCGGTTCGCAGGTGAGCGCGATGGTCCTGCACGGCGGCACGCTCTACATCGGCGGCGGCGTCTCGAGCGTGGACGGGACGCCCCGTTCCGGCCTCGCCGCGCTCGACGCGGCGACGGCCGCGCTGCTGCCCTACAACCCGGGGTCGGCCGGGAGCCTGCAGGACATGATGATCCACGGCGGGAAGCTCTATCTCGGGGGATTCGGCTTCACGCTCGACGGGCAGAGCCGTCAGGGGCTGGCGGCACTGGACCTCTCCACGGGGAGCGTGACGCCGTGGACGCCCTGGGTGGGCGGGAACGTGCACGCGATCACGATCCTGGGCAACACGATCTACGCCGCGGGCGACTTCGACTACGTGAAGGACTCGCCCACCGATCCGGACATCACGGATCGCAACAACCTCGCCGCGTTCGACCTCACGACGGGTCTGCCCACCGCCTGGGATCCGATCGGCGAGGTCAACCCGTCGCGCGCGCTCGCCACGGACGGCGCGGTCATCTACGCGGGCGGCTCGTTCGCCACCGTGAACGGCGTGCGCCGGCTCGGCTTCGGCGCGCTGGAGTGGAACACGGGCGAGGCGCTGTCCTGGACCCCGCCGCAGCACATGGAGACCGTCACCGCCATCTGCCTGGACGGCAACACCCTCTTCGTCGCCGGCCCGTGGGACACGCCGCTCGCGCCGCGCTCGCGTCTCGCCGCCTATGACGCCGCGACCGGTGCGCTCCTGCCCTGGGCGCCGCCGGCCGGCACCTTCACCTTCGGCAGCGTCGACGTGATCGTGTGCGACGCCACCACGGTCTACGTGGGCGGCTCGTTCTCCGGGCTGCGCCAGGGTCTCGCGGCGTTCGACAAGACCACGGGCGCCCTGCTCGCGTGGAACGCGAACGCCAACGGGACCGTCTACTCGATCGCGCTCAACGGCAGTGATCTCCTCGTGGGCGGCTCCTTCTCGACGATCGGCGGGCAGTCCCGGTCGCGGCTCGCCGCCGTCGACAAGACCTCCGGCGCCGTCAGTCCGTGGAACCCCGCGCCTTCGAACTCCGTGCGCGACATCGACGTGGCGAACGGCACGATCTTCCTCGGCGGCGAGTTCACGACCATCTCCGGGCAGGCGCGCTCGCGGCTCGCCTCGTTCGACGCAGGGACCTACGCGCTGACCGCCTGGAATCCGGGCGCGAACAGCCGTGTCGAGGAGGTGGAAACCGACGGCGGCGCCGTGTACATCGCGGGCGCGTTCACCACGTGCGGCAGTCCGGTCGTCGCCCGCAATCTCCTGGCCGCCCTCGACCCGGTCACCGGCGCATCCACGGGGTTCGTCCCGGACCTCAACCCGTCGAACGGGTCGCTCGCGTGCCTCGTCCTCGACGGGCCGCGCGTGATCACGAGCGGGTTCTACGTGTCGATCGCGGGGCAGCCGCGCACGGGGCTCGCCGTGCTCACGGACCTGGAGGTCGCCCCGGTGGGCGTGGCGGAGATCGCCGGCCGCGCGGGCGCGACACTGCGCGCGTTCCCCAACCCGATGCGCGCCGGCGGGGCCGTCGAGTTCGACCTGCCGCATGCGGCCTCGCGCGTCCGGCTCTCGCTCGTCGATGTGGCCGGGCGGCGCGTGCGCACCGTGTTCGACGGGGCGGTGGGTTCCGGCCGGCAGCGCGTGGCCCTGGACACGGAGGGTCTCGCGGCCGGCGTCTACTTCGTTCGCCTGGACGGCGCGGGCCGCGACGGCACGACGAAAGTCGTCGTGACCCGGTAGGCGGCAAGGCGGCGTCCCGCTCGACCCGGACGCCGCCGGCGGCGAACCGCGCGTTGGCGGGCGGGGGACCGGCGGCTACAATCCGCCGATGTCCTCGCCCGCCGATCGTTCCGCGTTCTCCCTCCGTTCCTTCGCGCCCGTCGCGCTCCTCGCGACGTTCCTCGTGCCGTTCCTCGTGTTCCTCGCGGCGGGGTTGGGGCACGGGATGTCGCCGGTCGCCGCCTTCGGCGCGCTCGCCGACCAGTGCACGCAGCCGCGGCTGAACCCGCTGATCACGGCGCTCTCCGGGTGGATCCCGGTCATGGTGCTGCTCCTCGCGCTGCGGATCACGCGCCGTGCGGGTCCCGCGGCATCGAGCGCCATGGCGCGCGGCGGACTCGTCGCCATCGTCGCCGTGCTCGTCTGGGCGAACCTCGAGTTCTGGCCGGAGTTCCTGCCGTCGCGGGTGTACCCCGGCTTCCCGCACGGACTGGAGCTGGTGATGGGACCGGTGATCGTGGCGCCCGTGGGCATGGCGCTCGGCATGCTCGCGGGGCGCGCGTTCGCGCGCGGGGCCTCGGCATGAGATCCGCGATCCTGGCCGCCGCGATGTCCGTCGCCGCGGTGCAGACGGCGGATGCCTGCCGCTGCGTGCCGCCGCGGCTGGATGCCTCCTTCGCGAACGCCGACGTCGTGCTCCACGCGACGCTGGAGTCGGTCGAGCCACGGGGCGACGAGCTGGCGCTGCGGTTCGTCGCGGCGGCGCCCGTGTGGAAGCCCGCGGTCAAGGACACGGCGATCACGGTGCTCACCGCGGCGTCCACCGCGAGCTGCGGCATCGAGCCGCGGCCGGGCGCCACGTACCTCGTCTTCGCCGCGCGGGACGGCGACGCGGAGGCGTTGCGCGTGCACGCCTGTGACGGCACTCGGATCTGGAGCGCGGGGGACGAGGCGCCGCCGCCCGACTTCCCGGACGCCCCGGCGCGCTTCGTGGCGCAGCAGCTGGACGCGCTGGCCGGGATGGAGGTGCTGCGCGCCGTGGCGGCGGGCGCGCCGGACGCCGCGGATCCGGCGAACGAGGCGCTCGTGGGACTGCTGGACCTGAAGGCGCTGGCCCACGGCGGCACGGTGCCGCTGCGCGCCGCGCCGCGCGCGGACGCGGCGCTCCTCGTCACCGTCGACTCGTACGGGGGAGTGGAGTCGCGCGAGGTGGACTACGAGGTCGCGGCCGCGGTCGTGTCCGCGCGCGTGGACGGATGGAGCCGCGTGACGCTCGCGGACGGACGTGCGGGCTGGGTGGCGCCGGAGGACGCGGGCACGTGGTTCCCGTATGCGGAGCTCCCGGTGACCCGGCTCGCGTACCTGAACGAGCACTGGAGCGGCTTCGTGTGGCCGGACCCCGGCGCGGGGCTGCCGGCGCGCAGCGCGCGGAAGGACCCCGCGGGGCGCGAGGAGTACGCGGTGGACGTCCACGAGAGCACGCTCGTCGGCGGACTGCCGTGGTTCCGGGTGAGCATCCTCGCGGAGGACCCGTGCGAGGGCGGGAGCGACCGCGCGGAGCTGACCGGCTGGGTTCCCGGTTACGGCGCGGACGGACAGCCGTCCGTGTGGTACTGGTCGCGCGGCTGCTGACGGCGCCCGCGTGATGCCGGCGCCGCGGGGCATCGCGGCGCGTCCGGTTGCAATGTGCGCTCCGCCCGTTGCGGTTTCGCGGATCCGGCGACCATAGTGGCCCACCCCTGGGTTCCGAAGGAGGTGGGTCATGCAACTGCGACTCGCGGTCGCGGCTGCGGCGCTCGCCGGTCTCCTGTCGGGGCCGACTGTCCGGTCCGCGGAGCCCGTGTCGCCGCCCTCGATCATCACGCACGTCACGCTCTACGGAGGCCGCGCGGACGTTCGCCGCGAGGCGCACGGCGTCCCGCTCGCGGCGGGCGACAACCGCGTCGAGTTCCTCCTGCCCGGCACGCTCATCGAGAGCACCCCGCGCGCATCCGCCTCGGGCCCCGGGGTGCGGGTCGTCAACGTCGAGGTCCGCGCCGCGGACGCGCCCCATCCGTCCACCGTGGACGCGCCGCGGATCGCCGAGCTCGAAGCCGAGGCGGTTGCGCTGGAGGCGGAGCTCGCGGGGCTGGCCGCCGGCAGCGAGTTCCTCAAGGCGATCCGCCCGGACCTCGGCGAGGCGACCGCCGCGGCGGTGCGGGACACCGCCTCCTGGGGGCGCACCGTGACATTCCTGTCCGGATCGGTCCGGTCCAACCGGGCCGCGACCGACCGCGCGAAGGCGCGCGTGGAGCTCGTGCGCGCCGAGATCGCCCGGCTCCGGGAGCACGAGCGGCGGGCCACGTCCGGCGTGCCGCCGCGACCCCTGGTCGTCGAGATCCGTGCGGATGCCGCTGCCTCCGCCGATCTCGTGCTGGAGTACGCCGTGCACGGCGCCTCGTGGCGCGCGGAGTACGACGTGGATCTCGCCGAGGACTTCAAGTCCGTCGACCTCGTGTACTACGGCGTCCTGACCCAGGCGACGGGAGAGGACTGGGACTCCGCCACCGTCGTGCTGGCCACGCGGCAGCCGTCGGACGAGTTCCGTGCGCGTCGCCTCGAGCCCTGGCAGCTGAAGGCCGCGCCGCCACCGGAGCCGGTCCAGATGCCGCCGGCCGCGCGGAGACTCGAGAAGGAGGAGTCGGGTTCCGTCCGGGTCATCGACTCGGGCAGGTCGAGCAAGATCCGGGCGATCAACACGACCGAGGAGGCCATCGCCACCACGGTCATGTCCGGCGGCCTGAGCGCGAGCTTCGAGATCGCGGAACCGATCCTGCTTCCCTCCGACGGCTCCCCGAGGCGGCTGCGGATCGCGGCCGAGCGACTGGAAGCGGCCGTTCGCCACGAGGCCCTGCCGGCGTTCGGTGATCGCGCGTTCCTGGTCGCGGATCTGCGCAACTCGACGGGCCGCCCCCTGCTGCCGGGGCGCACGCGCGTCACCATGGGCGGCGCGTTCCTGGGCAACGGCGCCGTGGAGGAGGTCGCCCCGGACCAGAAGGTCACGCTCGCGCTCGGCGTGGATCCCTACGTGCGCGTCGAGCAGAGCACCCTGGAGCGCTCCGAGAGCGCACAAGGCGATCGCCGCCGGTCCCGGTCCCGCGACCGGATCGAGGTGTCCAATCACCGGACGCGCCCCGTGGACATCGTGCTCCGTGACCGGATTCCCGTGTCGATCGACCGGGAGGTGGACGTCCGCACGATCGACACGCGCCCGGACGCATCACCCGACGAGGAAGGGATCCTGGAGTGGAAGTTCTCCCTCGGCCCGGGCGAGACGTGGCGGGCGGAGAAGGGATACGAGGTTCGCTACCCCGCGGGACGGCGCCCGGCGAACCTGTAGGCCGGCGGGAGCGGGGCCGAAGCAAGCGAACGGCCCCGGATCCCAGCGGATCCGGGGCCGTTCCATCGGACCGGCGGAGCGCGACGCGGCTAGCGCGAAAGCTCCTGCGCCACCTTCTCGATCTTCTCGGTGACGGACTTCGCGTCGTCGCTCGACGTGTTGCGGGTCGCGTTCGAGGGGTTGCGGGTGATGCCGCCGCCCTGCGTGTTGCAGCTGCCCTGGAAGGACACGCCCTCCTCGATGACGAGCCGCGACGTGACCATCTCGCCCTCGAGCCGGGACCCGCTCTGCAGCGTGATCTTCTCGGAGGCGTTGAGGTCGCCCTTGATGGTGCCGGCGATCACCGCGTTCTTCGCCGTGACCTTCGCGTCCACCAGCCCGTTCTTCCCGACCACGAGCGTCTCCGTGACCCGGAGGGTGCCCGTGAACGTGCCGTCGACGCGCAGATTGCCCGTGACCTCGAAGGCCCCGTCGAGCATCGAGTTCTCGCCGATGGTCGACGTGGCCTCACCGTTGTCAGGACCGAGTCCGGGCTTCTTGCCGATCATGTGAGCCTCCTGCGCTTCTTCTCGGAGCTGGGGGAAGACCTGGGAACCTATCGGACCCCCTGAACCGGTGTCAAGGAGGCCGGCCGATACCGCGACCATCGACGCGGCGGAGGCGCTTCTTTAGGCGGAAATGACCGCCCTGGGGCGCCTTTCGCCGGTTCTGGACGCTCCCGGGGGGGGGAGCGCGGGGCGGCCGCGGCGGACCGCCCCGGACCCTCAGCTTCCGAACCGGAGCTCCACGGAGTGGAGGAACTGGTCCTCCGCCCCGGGGACGCGCCCCAACTCGCGGCCCCAGTACGCCCAGTCCAGCCGGACGCCCGGGAAGTGCAGGCTGGCGCCCACGGCGCCGTAGCCCTGGTGCGCGCCGCCGCGCACCGAGACGAGCGGGAGCCGGGCCTCCGCCCCGAAGTGCAGCTTCTTCCCGACCGCTCCGTTTTCCGACACGTCGTGAACGTCCGCGGTGACGAGCAGGTTCCGCAGCAGCGATCCCGGCCGCCGCCGGACCGTCCAGGCGCCGCCCACGTCCAAGGACGAGTCGATCCGCTCGCCGCCGATCCAGCCGAGGCCGTCGCGCAGCGTGGCGCCGGCCGCGAACCGGGACTCCGCCGGCGCCCACAGCGCGCCGAGGTCCAGGGAGAAGCCCGGCTCCGCCGCCTCAAGGTCGTCCAGGATCGTCTGCGCGTCGAAGTCCGCCGCCTCCGTGGCGGTGAGCGTGTGCGTGGACTGCCGGCGCCAGATCGCCTTCGCGGCGGCACCCCCGAGGAGGCCGCCGCGCAGCGGCATCGCGCCGCCGATCACGCCCACGATGTCCGAGATCGCCGTCTCGGACACGCGCGGCTCGTACACGCCGCGGTCCACCTTCACCTGCGTCTGGCCCGTGGCGAACACGCCTATCCCGAAGCCGGGCCGCGACAGGTCCGCGTACACGGCGGCGTCCGCGCCCACCCAGCGGTCGTCGTACGGCGCCAGCTCGTCGAGGAACGCGTCGTCCACGTCCTCGATCGCGCCGAACTCGTCCTCATGGTCCTGGATGAAACGGATCACGCCGGGCAGGTCGTCGTCGAGCCCGCCGCGCACGCCGAGCAGCGCCGCATGCGAGCGCACGAGCCGGCCCAGCCCGGCGGGGTTGTAGTGCATCGCGTTCCGGTCGTCCGCCACCGCCACGAACGCGTTGCCCATGCCGAGCGGTCGCGTGCCGGGCAACGTGGGCGGCGCCTGATCGGCGCGCGCGCCGCACGGCAGCGCCGCCGCGCCGGCGAGCGCGAGCCCGAGGATCGTCGTCTTCACGTCCGCCCCCTTCCTCACGTGCAGTCGAGGACGCGCGCGTCCTCGTCCGTGCGCCCGTCGCCGTCGTCGTCCACGCCGTTCAGGCACTCCTCGTCCACGCGCCCGTCGAGGTCGTTGTCGCCGATCCCCGGGTTCCCCGGCAGCGAGGTGTTCACGTAGTACATGGAGATGTCGCCGCCGAGGGAGTCGAGGATCTCCTCGAGATCCTCCACGTCCACGCCGGAGTCCGTCAGCGCGTCGGCGAGCGCGTCGCCGCCGTCGCCGAGGAGATCGTTGAGGTCGTCCAGCATGTCGTTGAGGTCCCCGGGCGGGATGTTCTCCAGCCCGGAGAGCGTGAAGTCGCCGTCGGAGACCAGCGAGAAGTCCTCGACGGAGACGTCGTCCGCGTCGATGCGGCCGTCGTTGTTCGTGTCGCGCAGCCGCAGGATGCCGCGGAGCGAGTACGCGAGCGCGAGATCCAGGTCCACGTCCGACGCGTCGAAGGAGCCTTCGATCGCCTCGCTCGCCCGGATCGGCTCGAGCGCCTCCAGCACCACGGCGTTCACGCGGTACACGGCGTCCGCGTGCGACGTCGGGTACTCGAACACCGCGACCGCGCCGGCCCGGCCCTCGTCCGTCATCGTTCGCACGAGAGCGACCACGTCGATCCCGCTGCCGAGCACCGCCGCCTTGGCCAGGTAGTAGCGCGCCTCGCCGCTGCGGGGCCGCAGGTCCACGGCGCGGGTGAACGCCGCTTCCGCGCGCGCGTACTCGCGCACGCGCATCGCCGAGCGGCCCTCCTCGAGAGCGGCATCGAAGCCGTCCTCGTCGGCGGTCCAGCTCCAGAGGTTCTCGCAGCCCGGCAGCGCCAGGGCGACGACCAGGGGAATGAGGGGCAACAGTCGGCGTCTTGCCATGAAATCGCCCTCCCCGGGGTGATTTTCAGGATCGCAGCGGACCGAACGATCGGTCGTCCGGCACACCGGGGAATCGGGTGGCCGAGGTGTCGCCTTGAGCGACGAAACGGAGCCGGAGGCTTGGGGGCTCCGCGGCCGCGCTAGCGGCGGGCCCGCCGCAGGAGATCCCGGGCGGCGGTATCCCGGGGGTCCAGCTCCACCGCCCGGGCCGCGTGCTCCGCCACGTCCTCCCGGGGCGCGCCGGCGTCCGCCAGGAGCCGCGCGAGGGTGGAGTGGACGGCGGCCACGTCCTCGCGCCGGGAGAGGGCTTCGCGACACGCCTCGATCGCCCCGATCGGATTCCCGGAGGCCGCCCGGGCCCTTGCGATCCACCACCAGGGCCGCCAGTCCGTGGCGTCGAGGGCGCGCGCCTGTTCGAACCAGGGGAGGGCCGCGTCCGGGAGACCGGCGCGCAGTTCGAGGTCGCCGAGGGCCAGCCACGGCTCCACGCGGTCGGGCGCCAGGTCGCGCTCGCGCTGGAAGGCCGCGCGCGCCGCATCCGGATCACCGGCGTCGCGCGCCGCCTCGCCGTGCAGGTGCGCCAGTTCCGGGTCCTCCGGCGCGATCGCCTCGCCCTCGGCCGCGCGCTGCGCCGCCTCGCCGAAGCGTCCCTCCGCGAGGAGCAGCGCCGCCAGCATGCGGTACGCCGCGGCCGGCGGGCTCGCCTCGCCCACGACGGCGGTCAGCGCCCAGCGCGCCGGGTCCGGCTTCCCCAGGGCGATCAGCGCCTCCGCCCGCAGCACGCGCGCCTCGAGGTCCTCGGGGTGCGCCACCACCAGCGTGTCCAGGCCGGCCAGCGCGCGGGCCGCGTTGCCGTGGTCCACGAGCCAGCGCGCGTGCGCGCGCAGCTCCGACGGCAACGCGGCCGGATCCAGGGCGAGGCGCTCCAGCTCCTCGCCCGACGTGGGTCCCGCCCCGCCCGCGGCCAGGGCCCGCGCCCGCAGCGTGCGTCCCTCGACGGAGTGCGGGTCGCGCTCCAGCATCGCCTCGGCCACCTCGTGCGCGTTCGCGGCCTCGCCCAGCCGCAGGTACAGCTCCGCGAGCGCCACGCTGCACTCCGCCCACAGCGCGGGATCCCGGGACGCGCGCGCCCGCGCCTTGCGCAGCATCGTCACGGCCTCGTCGCGGCGCCCCGCGTCCGCCTCGATCCTCCCGAGCGCGAGGTACGCGGGCGCGAACTCCGGGTCGATCGCGATGGCACGGTCCAGCGCGACGCGCGCTCCCTCGCGGTCCCCGCGCGCCAGGGCGATCGCGCCGAGGCCGTCCAGCGCCGCCACGTCGAGCGGGTCGTCCTCCAGGAGGCGTCGCAGGTGCGGCTCCGCCTCGTCGGACCGGCCCGTGGCGAGGAGGAGCTCCGCGGCGAGCCGGCGCGCGCGCGGCCGGCGCGGCTCCACGTCGAGCGCCCGCTGCAGCGACTCCAGGCAGCCCGTCGTGTCGGTCACGCCGAGGAGCACGGCGGCGCGATCCTCGTGCAGCGCGGCGTTCCGCGGATGCAGCGCGATGGCCTCGTCCACCGCCACGAGCGCGTCGGCCACCGCGCCCTCCGCGGCCTTCACCCGCGCGGATGCCCCCAGCACCGCCGGGTCGGACGGCGCGGCGGCGGCGGCGCGCGCGAGCACCGCGTCGGCTTCGCCGTGCCGTCCGACCGCCGCGAGCGCCCGCGCCCGCACGGCCGCGCGGCCCGCGTCCTCCGCAACGTGCGCGGCGGCGGCGTCCAGCCAGTCCAGCGCCTCCGTCGCGCGTCCGTCCTCCAGCGCGATCCGCGCCAGGGCGACCCGCTCGTCCACGGCGGTGGAGTCCCACCGCACGGCGGTCCGGAACGCCTCGGATGCCTCGCCGAAGCGCCCGAGCGCCGCGCAGGCCCGGCCGACGCCCGCCCACGGCCAAGCCTCGGTGGGATGCCGGCGCGCCGCCTCGCGGTAGGTGACCAGGGCGGAATCCGGGTGGCCGGACGCCTCGGCATCCTGGCCGCGGCGCCGCCAGGCGGCCGCGCCGTCGGGCTCGGGGGTCCGCGAGCACGCGGCCAGCGCCAGCAGGACCGCCGCCGCGATCCCCGCGGCCGTCCGCCGTCCCATCCCGCCCCGCCCTCGTCCCATGGAGCCCCCCATGGCCGCGCAGCTTACCGGAATGGGCCTTGCGTTCCACCATTCGAAGGCGGATCCTTGAACGTCCTTTCGGCGCCGGGGCGGGAACGCACCCCGCGGGCGCCTTTCCCGAGGGGGAGTCGTGGGCAAGATCGGATTCCAGGAACTCCTGATCATCGCCTTGATCGTCCTCGTGCTGTTCGGCGGGACGAAGATCCCCGGGCTCATGCGCGGCCTCGGCCAGGGGATCCGGGAGTTCCGCAAGGAGCTCAGCGGCGAGGACGACGGCGGGAAGAGGACCAAGGAACCCAAGTGAAGGACCTCTCGCACCTCGACCCCCACGGGAGGGTGCGAATGGTCGACGTCTCGTCGAAGAGCCCGACCGCGCGTGTCGCCGTGGCGGAGGGCTTCCTGCACGCCGCCCCGGACACCATCCGCCGCATCGCGGACGGCACGCTCCCCAAGGGCGACTTCGCGCCCACCGTGCAACTCGCCGCGCTCGGCGCGGCCAAGCGCACCGCGGAGCTGATCCCGCTCTGCCATCCGCTGCCGCTGGATCACCTCGACGCGAAGGTGGAGACGGATCCGGAGGCGGGAACCGTTCGACTCGTCGTCACCGCCGCGGCCACCGCGCGCACCGGCGTGGAGATGGAGGCGCTCACCGCCGTGTCCGTGGGGCTTCTCGCGGCGTTCGACCTGCTCAAGGCGGTGGATCGCGGCCTGCGGATCGACGGCGTGCGCGTGCTGGAGAAGCGCGGGGGGCGCTCGGGCGACTGGAAGGCGGGCGGCGCGTGACGGCATGGCGGGCGGCGATCGTGGTCGTGAGCGATCGCTCGGCGCGCGGGGAACGACCCGACGGCACGGGCCCCGCGCTCGCCGCCGCCGTGACCGCGGCCGGCGGCGAGGTGGCCGCGACGCGTCTCTTGCCGGACGAAGGGCCGGCGATCGAGGCCGAGCTGCGCCGGCTGGCGGACGAGGAGCGCGTGCCCCTCGTGCTGACCGCGGGGGGCACGGGGTTCGCCCCGCGCGACGTCACGCCGGAGGCCACGCGCCGCGTCATCGAGCGCGAGGCGCCGGGGCTGGCAGAGCACGTGCGGGCCGCGGGGGCCCTGCGCACGCCGTTCGCCGCGCTGTCCCGCGGCGTGGCCGGGATTCGCGGGGCCACGCTCGTGGTGAACCTCCCGGGGAGCCCGAAGGGCGCCGTCCAGTCCCTCGAAGCGATCGTTCCTTTGCTGCCGCACGCGCTGGCCGTGCTCGGCGGCCGGGCCGGCGACCGCCACCCGCCCGGATGACCGCCACGGGCGAGGCCGCCTTCGAGCGCGCCGCCGCCGTCCTGGCGGGCGCGCGTCGCGTCGTCGTGCTGACCGGCGCCGGGATCTCCGCCGAGAGCGGGGTGCCCACGTTCCGGACGCACCACGGCCTGTGGGAGCAGTACCGGATCGAGGACGTGGCCACCCCGGAGGCGCTGGACCGGAACCCCCGTCTGGTGTGGGAGTTCTACGAGGCGCGGCGCGCGAACATGGGCGGCGTGGAGCCCAACCCCGGCCACGCGGCCCTCGCCCGGATGGAGCCGATGTTCGAGGAGTTCACGCTCGTCACGCAGAACGTGGACGGCCTCCACCGGCGCGCCGGATCCGCGCGCGTCCTCGAGGTGCACGGCTCGCTGTGGCGCGCGCATTGCCGCGCGGGCTGCGGGCACACGGAGGATCCGTTCCCGTATCCCGCGCGGGAGCTGCCGCCGCGCTGCGCGTGCGGCGACATCCTGCGGCCGTCCGTGGTGCTGTTCGGGGAGATGCTGCCGGGCGACGTGCTCGCGCGGGCGATGGCGGCGGCGCGGCGGAGCGACGCGGCGCTCTCCGTCGGCACGTCGAGCTCGGTGTGGCCCGCCGCCGGCATCCCGTTGCACGCGGCGGAGACGGGCGCGTTCACGATCGAGGTCAATCCCATGGAGACCGAGCTGACCGCGCACTTCGACGTGTCGCTCCGCGGGGCGGCGGGCGGTGTGCTGCCCGCGCTCCTGGAACGCGTGCTCCGCCGGCGCGCGGAGGCGGACGCGTGATGGATGGCGCCTCGCTGCGGTTCCTGGAGCCGGTGGGCGTGTGGGTCGTCGCGGCCGCCGTCGTGCTGCTCGGCGCCACGGTGCTGGCCTACCGCGGGCGGCGCGGCGCCGCGCTGCTCGTGCTGCGCGTCGCCGCGGTGCTGCTCGTGCTCCTGCTGCTGCTGGATCCGGTGCTGTCGTTCGTGAACGAGCGCACGCGGCCGGCGCGCGTGGCCGTGCTCGTGGACGGCTCGCTGTCCATGTCGTTCCCGTTCCCGGAAGCGGCCGACAGCGCCGCGGCCGAGCCGCCGTCGCGCGCGGACCGGCTGCGGGGCGTGCTCGCCGGGGACCTGCCGCGTCGCCTCGCCGCGCGCGCGGCCCTGGACGTGTACCGCTTCGGCGCGGACGCGGAGGCCACCACGCTGGACGAGCGGGGCGACCTCGCGCCGCGCGACGACCGCACGGACCTCGCGCGGGCGCTCGCGCGCGGGGTCGGCACCGAGCGGCGCACTACGGGTGCGATCGTGCTGTTCTCCGACGGCGCGGGCAACGTCGGCGCCGACCCGCGCGACGAGGCGCGGCGCCTCGGCGTGCCCGTCATCGCGGTGGGCGTGGGCGGCGAGGGCCCGGTCACGGATCTCTCGGTGGCGGAGGTGGAGGCGGCGAACGTGGCGTACGTGGACAACCGCGTGCCCGTGCGCGCGAAGCTGCGCGCCCGCGGCGCCGCGGCGGGGGACGTGACCGTGTACCTCTCCGAGGGGGACGCGGTCCTGGACTCCGCGCGGGTGAGCCTGCCGGGCGGCGGCGCGGAGCGCGACGTGGACCTGGACTACCGCCCCACGCGCGAGGGGCTGCACCGGTACCGCGTGTGGACGCGCGCGGTGCCCGGCGAGATCTCCGAGGACAACAACGCGCACCTGTTCGTGGTCCGCGTGCTGCGCGAGAAGATCGACGTGCTCCTCCTCGCGGGACGTCCCGGCTTCGAGCTGCGCTACGTGAAGCGCGCGCTCGAGTCGGACGTGTCGCTGGCGGTGGAGACCGTGATCCTCTCCGCGGCGGAGTTCCCGGGGCGGCTCGGGAAGGGCGGGCCGCCGGTGCCGGGGTCGTGGGCGGACATCGCGGCGCGCGACGTGATCGTGCTGCTGGACTGCGCGCCCGCCGCGCTCGGCGGCGCGCGGCAGGACGACCTCGCGCGCTTCGTGCGCGAGCGCGGCGGCGCGCTGCTCGTGATGGGTCCGGCGGAATCCTTCGATCCCGCCGGCGGCGCGCTGGCGGAGATCCTGCCCGCGCCGCCCCTGCGCGTGCGACCGCGCACCGGCGCGATCCTGCCGTCCCTGACCGAGATCGGGCGCAACCATCCGGTGACGCAACTGGAACCGGAGCCGGAGCGCAACGTATCGCGCTGGCGGGAGATGCCGCCGCTCGACTCCGCGCCCGCGTTCGGACCGCCGCGTCCCGACGCGAAGGTCCTCGTGCGCGGCGCGCTGGACGGCGCCGACCGCGACGAGCTCGTGCTCGTGGCCACGCGCGCGGAGGGGAAGGGGCGCGTGCTCGCGATCGCGGGCGCGCCGTACTGGCGCTGGGACCTGTACCTGTGGGGAACCGGCCGCTCCGGCGACGCGCTGCGCCGGCTGCTGTCGCGGTCGGTGCGCTGGCTCGTGGCGCGCGACGACTTCAAGCCCGTCATGATCCGGCCGGTCAAGAACCTGTTCGACGGCGCGGAGAGCGTCGTCCTCGAGGGCCAGGTGTGGGACGACGACTACCGTCCCGTGCCCGGCGCCGACGTCCGCGCCACCGTGCGCGGACCCATGGGCACGCCGGACGAGAAGGCGCGGGAGATCTCGCTGGTGGACCTCGCGGGGGGACGCTATCGTGGCAGCCTGCCGGGGTTGCCCCCGGGGGACTACCGGATCGAAGGGCGCGCGCGCCGCGAGGGCGCGGAGCTCGGCGCGGACGACTCCGAGATGACCGTGGCGCCGTACCGCATGGAGCTCGAGGACCCCGCTCCGGACTTCGAGATGCTGCGGGAGATCGCGCGCGAGTCCGGCGGCGCGTTCGTCACGCTGGCGCAGGCCGGGGAGATCCCGGACCTCCTCGATCCGCGCCCCATCACGGACCGGTCGGTGCGGGAGCTGCCCTTCCTTGAAAGCCCGGTGCTCTTCCTCCTCCTGCTGGCGCTGCTCGGGGCCGAGTGGGGGCTCCGCCGCCGGCGCGGGCTTCCGTAGCGCGGGATGTCCCGCGTGAGGGGATCGCCGCGGCGCGCGGATGCGCTCGCGATGCTGGCGTTCCCGGCGCTCGCCCTCGCGCTGTTCCCGGCGGCCACGCTCGGCGGCGCCACCTTCTTCTTCTACGACACCGGCCTGCAGAACCTCACGTTCCGCGCCTGGTGGTTCGAGCAGCTGCGCGCGGGACACTTCGCCACGTGGTGCCCCGGCATGTTCGCCGGCTATCCGCTGTTCGCCGAGACCCAGACCGGCCCCCTGTACCCGCCCACGTTCCTGCTGTTCTCGCTCCTGCCGGCGACCGTCGCCTTCTCCTGGAGCGTGGCGCTGCACTTCGCGTTCGCCGGGGCGGGGGCGTACCTCCTGGCGCGGCGCGCGGGGGCGGACCGCATCGCGGCCGTCTGCGCGGGCGTGGCGTTCGAGGGATCGGGGTTCCTCGTGACCCATGTCGTGCACTTCAACCTGCTCACCGGCGCGGCCTGGGCGCCGTGGGTGGGTTGGCTCGTCCTGCGCGCGGCGGACGGGCGTCCGCGCGACGCCCTGCTGCTCGCGGGCGCGTTCGGCTGCCTGCTGCTCGGCGCGCATCCGTACGCCACGCTCATGTGCGCGCTGCTCGCCGCCCTGCTGCTCGCCGCGCGTGCCGGCGTGTCGGCCCGCCGCCTCGCCGGTGCCGCCGGCGGCCTCGCCCTCGTGCTGGCGCTCGGCACGGCGCTCGCCGCGGTGCAGGTGCTGCCGGCACGGGAGCTCATCGCGCGCTCGCCGCGGGCGGGGGCGGTGGACTGGTCGTTCCTCACGTTCGGTTCGTTCGGGCCGTGGGAGCTGCCGTCG
This sequence comes from uncultured Gemmatimonadota bacterium, assembly GCA_964571855.1. Lineage (GTDB taxonomy): Bacteria > ARS69 > ARS69 > ARS69 > ARS69 > CAYYFX01. Next base: position 27,277 of record CAZNDO010000001.1, on the reverse strand, counting down.
CTTGTCGCGCCCGACACGTTCGGCACCCCCGTGGACGGGACCTACTGGGCCGGCCCGGACTGGAGCCACTTCGCGGAGACCTGCGTGTTCGCCGGGGCGGTGACGGTGGCCCTGGCGGTGGCGGCGCTCGTGTTGCGTCACGATCTCGTCACGGTTGCGATGGCCGGGACCGGCGCACTGGCCTTCGTGCTCATGCTCGGGCGCTTCACGCCGGTGTACCGCGTCCTCGCGTGGATCCCGGTGCTGCAGTCCACGCGGTTGCCCGCGCGCTTCTCGTTGTTGCTGGCGCTCGCGCTCGCGGTCCTCGCCGGGCTCGGCCTGGATGCGCTGCGCCGCGAAACCAGCGTGCGCCGGCGGCGCATCGCCTGCGCGGCCGGCGGGGCCGCCGTGCTCGTGCTGGTCGCCGCGGCCTTCCTGGCGTCGGCGCCCGCGCGCTCCCCCGATCCGCACCTGGCGGCCACGGGACGGGCCTGGGCGGCGCAGCTCGCGGACATCACCGCAACGGCGGGCGAGGCCTCGCGGCGCGCGTGGGCCGCGGCGGCGGCCGCTCTTGCCGCGCTCGTGCCGTTCGCACTGCGTCGTGTCCCGCCCGCGGCCGGCATCCTGCCCGTGCTGGTTCTCGCGGTGGACCTCTGGTCGTGGGGCCGGGGCTTCAACCCGGTCGTGCCCGCGTCCGTGCTGCGAACCCCGCCGCCCGCGGTGGCGGCGCTGGCCCCCGCCGAGCCGCGCCCGCGCATCTTCCGGCAGGGTCTCGATGAGATCTGGACCCGCGGCCCCGGGATCCCGCGCGTCGATTTCGTGACCCCGGCGTGGCGGGGGAACGAGGCGTCGTACGCCACGGTCACCTGGGCGCTCACGCCGAACAGCCAGTTGCTGTTCGGCGTGGACTCGGGGGAGGGGTTCACGTCGCTGCCGCCGCGCGCGTGGCTGGAGTGGATGGGGCTGCCGGATCGTCCCGGCGCGGCGCCGCGGCCCGATCTGACGGAAGCGCAGGCCGATCTGCTCTCGCTCGACGCGGTGCTGTCCTCGGGTGCCGGAATCGGAGGCGAGGGCTGGGAGGCGCGCGCGCTGCCCGGCGACCTGTTCGTCTCCCGGAACGCGGATCCGCTGCCACGCGCCCGCTGGGCCTCCGCGTGGACCGTGCTCCCGCGCGCGGAGTTGCTGACCGTCGTGCGGGCGAAGGACCACGATCCGCGCGCTCGCTCGCTGCTGGAGTCCGTGCCTCCGGGGTGGCCACCCGCACGCGAGCAGGGCCGGGCCGACGAGCCGGCGTCCGCGCGCGAGACCGGGCCGGGGCGCTGGGAAGCTTCCGCGTCGCGGGAGCACGACTCCATCCTCGTGCTCTCCGAAAGCTGGGATCCGGGGTGGCACGCGTTCGCGTCAGACGGGATGCACCTTCCGGTGGTGCGCGTGGACGGGTTGTTCGCGGGCGTCGCGGTGCCGGCGGGCGTCCAGAGCATCACGGTGCGCTATATGTCGAGCGCTGTGCAAACCGGCGCATGGATCTCGGTCATTGCAACCTGCTTGCTATCACTTGCGCTCGGTTCACGCCGCGGTCTGCCGCGCATTCCCCCGCTGCCGCCGGAGCGGCGCGACCTCCGCGTCGTCTTTGCCGGGTGGCCCGTGCTCGGGGCCGCGGCGCTCGTCGCGGCTTGCGCGGCGGCCGATGTGGGCGGCGTCCGCGACGAGCGCGCACGCGCCTCGCTGGCCGCGGCGGCCGCACGTTCCTGGTCCGCGGAGGCGCTCGGGGCGCTTCGGGCCGGCGCACCGGACGCGGCGGCGCGCCTGCTGCGGGCGGCGATGGACGCGGATCCCCGGGACCCGGTGCATGCCTACCGGCTCGGTCTTGCCGAGCGCGAGGCGGGACGCGAGGCGGAGTCGCGCGCGGCCCTTCGGCGCGCACTCGAGATCGACGCCGGCTTCGCGCCGGCCCGTCGCGAACTGGAGGATCGATCGGATCCGTAGATGATCCCGTTTTTGCTGGTCGCAAACGGACATACCGGCTAGCCTGCATCGCGAATTGTTGAAGCCAGCCCCCAACCGGCGTCTGCAATTCGAAACCCGGTGCACGCCGCCGGTGTAGGCTGCATGTCGGAACATCCCTGGCCGGGAAGCTCCCGCATTGGCTCGGTCCCGGTCACTCCTGAGGAGAAGGTCATGGCAGCGATCGACAGGGTCCTGGACAAATACTCGATGGAGGTCCTGGAGGCGGCGCTAGCGCGGAGACGCTCACGCGAAGGCCGTCGTCTCAAGGAACTGGACAAGAAGCGCCGGAAGCTGGAAGCGGAGCTCCAACGGCTGGACTCCATGGCCGGCACGAAGGGGAAGGGCCGGGTGGCCGCGGGCAAGATCAAGCGGAAGCCGAACGCGCGGCGGCTGAACGACATCAGCCTGGCGGAGGCGCTGACCCAGGTGATGCAGGCCCGGAAGAAGCCGATCCACTACAAGGAGCTCACGGACACGGTGCAGAAGCGGAATCTGTACCGGACGAAGAGCAAGAACCTGCTGTCCACCGTGGCCGTGACGCTGAAGCGCGACGGCCGCTTCAAGAAGGTGGAGCCGGGGATGTACGCGCTGAAATAGCGCGGCACGCCATCGGGGTCGAGCTTCGAGGGCCGGGGCGGTCACCGCACCGGCCCTTCATGTCCCCCCGGTCAGCCCCGGGAGGCCTCGCCGCGCCGGCGCCGCGACTCGGCCAGGGCCTCCTCGCGCGTCGCCACGCGGCCCTCGAGCTGCAGTTCCTCCAGTCGCGCCAGCTCCGCGCCGAGCTCCGGCCCCGCGGGCCAGCCCAGCTCCATGAGGTCGTGCCCGGTCACTAGGCGCGGGGGGGCCAGCGCTTCCGCGCCGAGCTCCGCGCGGCACGTCCGCGCGTACTCCCAGTTGTCCAGCTTGCCGTGGCTGGCCAGGCAGTCCGCGCGGTGCAGCGCCAGGTGTTCGTCGAAGGCCTCCTGCCGGAGGAAGCGCTTCAGCGTGGACGTGCGCATGTTGCGGACGTCGAGGAAGCGCATGTGCCCCGCGACCAGCGCCACCACCCGCTCCCGCGACTCGTTCGCGAGCTTCAGGCGCCGGCAGACGACCTCCGCCATCTCCGCCCCGACCTTCGCGTGCGACGGGAAGCGCGGCAGGCCCGACGACCGGTCCAGCGTGGGCGGCTTGCCCACGTCGTGCAGGAGCGCGGCGAGCGCGAGCTCCGGGGAGGGCGCCTCCAGGTGCGTGAAGAGGAGCTTCGTGTGCGTGAGCACGTCGCCCTCCGGGTGCCACTCCGCCGGCTGCTCCACGCCGTCCGTCGCGGCCACCTCGGGCAGCAGCACCCCGAGAAGCCCCATGTCGTGCAGCAGCGCCACGCCGCGGGCGGCGGCGGGTCCGGTGAGCAGGCGGAGCAGCTCGTCGCGCGTCCGCTCGGCCGCCACGTCCGCGGCGCGCGGAGCGAGCTCGCGCACGGCGGCCGCGGTGGCCGGCTCGATCGCGAAGTCCAGCTCCGCCGCCAGGCGCACGGCACGCAGGAGGCGGAGGTGGTCCTCGCGGAAGCGCGCGGCGGGATCGCCGATGGCGCGGAGCACGCGCCGCTCGAGATCCGCGCGGCCGTCCACGAGATCATGCACGGCGCCGGACGCGGGATCGAGGTACAGCCCGTTCACCGTGAAGTCGCGGCGGCGGGCATCGTCCTCCAGCGTGCCGAAGGAGATCTCGCTGGGCCGCCGGCCGTCGTGATAGACCCCTTCGCGGCGGAACGTGGCCACCTCGATCGTCTCGTTCCCGGCGCGCACGAGCACCACGCCGAACGCGGCGCCCACGAGGCGCGCGTCCGGCCAGAGCGACACCACGTCGTCCGGACGGGCGGACGTGGCCACGTCCACGTCGTGCGGGGCGCGGCCGAGGAGGTGGTCGCGCACCGCGCCGCCGGCCACGAAGGCGTCGAAGCCCCGCGCCCGGAGCGTCGCCACCACCCCGGCCGCCGCCCGCATCGCGGCTCCCGCAGCCAGACCCACGGTCTTCCGTCCTCCGTCCGGTTGTGGGATCCTCCGCGCTCCGCCGCGCGGCGGAACCCGGAGGCGCCCGTGTCCCTCGATCCCGAACTCCTGGAGATCCTCGTCTGCCCGTTGTCCCGGGCGCCGCTCGTGGAGGACGGCGACACGCTCGTGTCCACCGACGCCGCCACGCGCCGCCGCTACCGCGTCGAGGACGGCATCCCCGTGATGCTCGTGGACGAGTCCGAGGAGCTGGACCCCGACGCGTGGCGCGCCATCATGGCGCGGCACGGACGGTAGCGGATCGGGCCGCTTCCGGCGACGCGAACTCCAGCGCGAACGGCCGGAACCCGCCGAACCGCGCCCGGACCGGGGCGGCGTCCTCCCGCGCCCGCACGACCGTCATCACGCCCATCCGCGGGTTCGAGGTCACGGTGTAATCCGCCGTCTCCGCCCGGAACATCTCCTCCAGCCGCGCGCCGTCCGGCGTGCGGAACCATGCCGGCAGGAAGGCCAGGGCGGCCACCGGGTGCGCGCGAAGCCAGGCGTCGTCCGGCGCGAGCATCGCGGGGGTGTTGAGCCCCAGCACGTCCACGACCGGCAGCCGCGAGAAGTACCGCACGGCGCCGGCATCCGAGGCCGCGATGCGCGTGCCCGGCGCGAAGACGGCGCCGAGCCGCTCGCCCACGGCGCGCTGCACCTCGTTGATGTTGCGCACGTCATTGTGATGGTGCCGGCTCTCCGGGCCGAGCGTGACGGCGGTCTGGACGAGCGCCGCCGCGCCCAGCGCGAAGACCGGAAGCCGCGCGGCCGCTGCCGGCAGCAGCCGGCCCCACGCGTGCGCTCCGACCGCGGCGGCCGCGACGAGCAGGGGGAGCGCGGGCAGGAGGTACCGGCGATGGTAGAACGCCGCCGGATCCACGGGATCGAGGACCGCCACGTTCGCCACGACGAACGTGATCCCCGCCACGAGCGGCAGCAACGCGACGGGCGCGCTCCCGGGGACGATGTGGCGGCGCGCGACCGCGAGCGCCGCGCCGATCGCCGCGAACCACCCGAGCCCGAACCCTAACGGCGGCACGCGGTCGAGGATCGCGCCGGCCGCCACCGCGAGACGGCGCGGCAGGTCCGGCAGGGAGGCCGCGCTCTTCGCGTAGAACGTGGCCGGCAGCGGCCGTCCGGATGCCCAGACGTCGTACGCCACGAGCGCGGCCCCGGCGAGGAGCGCGGGACCGAGGATCCGCGCGGCCGTGCCGGCACGCCGCGTGGCCGGCGCGCGCGGGATCGCGAACGCGGCCACGACCGCGAGCACCACGGCCGACTCCGGTCGCGCCCATCCGGCCGCCGCGAACCAGATGCCCGCGGCGCCCGCGCGCCGCGCGGCCGCGGCGGACGTTCCGCACACGAGCAGCCAGGCCGTGAGCGCGACCTCCATCCCCGAGAGCGACGCCGTCGCGAGCGGCGGCGCGATGCCCACGATCCCGCCCGCCACGAGGGCCGCCGTGTCGCCGGCCCCGCAGCGCCGCGCCAGGCCGGCCGCGGCCACCGCCCCGGCAATGTGCAGCAGCGCGCCGATCGCCATCACCGCGGCCACGACCGGGGACGCGGAGTCGCCGCGGGCGAACAGCGCGTGCCCGACCGCGAGCACGACGGACCACGCCGGCGACGTGCACCCCGTGGACGGCACGCCGTCCTCGTAGGCGAGGAAGCCGTTCGCCAGCAACCCGCGGCCGTACACCATGTGGATCCACGCGTCGTCGAGCGGGAACCCGATCGGCCCGGGATTCGCGCTGCGGCCGGCCGCGAACGCCGCGACCGCGCCGGCCGCCGCCAGGACGGCCGCCGCGACCGCGACGGGCACCGGGGCCCCGCCGCGCCGCGCGGCCCCTGCGGGATCGAGGACTTCGTTCACGAGATCGCCGCTCCCGTCCGCGCCCGCGAGGGCGCCGCCTTCGCGCTGCCGTCGTCCGCGACGCCAGCCATCCGTTCGGAAGCCCCCGGCACCCAAGATGTGGGGGCGACCGCCCGTACAAGCTACCGCATCTGGGTTGATCCGTTCTTGACGCCGGGCTTCCGCGGCCTTTACGGTGCGCGCAGCTCGGATCGGTTCCGCTCCCGGCGCTCACATCCCTCCCGGGCGTTCCTGCGTGGTTCGTTCGAAACGGTCGCGCGGCCCAGTCCCCGCGCGCGATCGGCACCCGGGGACGGGAGACCTTCGATGAAGCGGCGCCCCTTCGTCCAGAGAACCTCCGCCCGCCAGCAGGCACTCCGTCGCCGCCGCATCCACACGAGCTTCGGCGAGACCTGGGAACGGCTGCGCCTGGAAGCGAACCGCCTGCGTCTTCGGGGCGACGGCGGCTCCGAGCTCGGACAGCAGGCTCGCGCGGCATAGCGCGCCACGCCGCGCGCCGCGCACGCGCCTCGTGGGCGACTCTACCTCAGCGGATGACGATGGGGACGCCGGGGCCGCGCGTCAGATCGTGCGCGAGTTCGGCGCGAGGTACACGTCGAGCGGGTAGAAGTCCCGCGCCGTCGTGTGCACGTCCACCTGGAACCAGAGCCCGGCCACCGCGAGCGGCGGGGTGGACTCGCCCGGCTCCAGCGTGTGCGCCTCGAACGCATTCCCGAAGAAGTCCCGCGGCGCCACGTGCAGCGGCCGCCGGGAGCGGTTCTCGACGATCAGCCGATCCCCCACGGACAGCGTGACCCGCGGCTGGTCCACGCGATCCTCCACGACGACCCGCACCACCTGGGCGCGCCGCGGCGCCGACGGATCGGGCGGGAGGATGGTCTGGAGTCGGGAGAGGGTGTGCACGGCTGCCTCCGGGGCGGTTCCTCGGGAACGGCTGGCTCCACTCTCCTCATCCCCCGACGACTCGGCAAGTTCCCCGGGTGGTTCGCAGATTGCGGCCGGCACCGCTTTCTATCGGATCGTGGTGCAGCGGCGCGGGGCTGCGCACCGCTCAAGCCGTTGGGAACAAGGCAGTTGGCCCTGAGCTCGGCTCCGGCGGCCGGCGGAGCGGCAATCTCCGCGCCACAAGCCAAAAAAAAGAGAAGGCGGGGGGCCAATACCCCGCCTTCCCGGGCTCCTGTGCGGCACAGCCGCTCTTCTCGATTCGTGAGGGGCTCTCTCGCCACCCGGAACCCGAAGCACACCTCCGAGCACCGGATCCGCGGGGGGAAGGTCACCCCTCAACTGGAGCGCACGAGATTGCAAGCGGAATGCCGAAAGTGCCGAAAGTGCGTCCGGGGATGTCCACGATGTGCGAAGTCGTTGCCGCACTGCATGTTCGGGCGGAGACGACGGGCGTCCGGAACTCGTCGGGTGGCGTCCGGGCCGTCCTGAACGGTGGACATGGCCGGTGTGTTGTCCTCGATGGAGGACACGTGATTCCCCTGGAAAAGCCAGACGGATGTCTGGTATGTTGCCCCCGCTCGAGCAGGAAAGGCGATCGCTCGGAGCCAGCACGGCCGTCGAGGTACCCGCACCATGGTCGAAAAGGTCCAGGAGCCCATCGAGGTCCTCTCGCGCTTCGTGGAGGGGAAGATCCAGCCCGTCCGTTTCCGCTGGCGCGGTCGCGTGTACACGGTCTCGCGCGTCTCGAGCGCGTGGCGCCGGCGGGACGGCGACACGCCGGAGCACTTCTTCGCGGTCGGCGCGGGCGCGCGCGAACAGTACGAGCTCTGCTACCGCCCGCGCACGTCGCAGTGGACGCTGGAGAACGTGTACGTGGACGGCGGGGGGTGATCCGCCGGCGCGACGTCCGGCCCGTGCGGCTTCGGCGTTGCCGGGACCCCGCCGGTCGCCTAGGATCGGCAGGCTCCGCGGCCTCGAGAGAACCGCGCCGCGGGGTCCCCGCACCTTCCCCCGAGACGGCGATCCCGAATGTCCATCCGGCGCGCTCGCATGCCCGCCCCGGGGTTCCGCGCCCCCGTCCGCCTCCTGCGGTCGGGGCTGGCCGGAGTCGCGGCGACCTTGCTGGTCGCGCTCGGGAGCGTCCCGGGCCACGCCGCCACGCTGACCGGGCGCGTCACGAGCCGCGACACCGGCGAGCCGCTCCCGTACGCCACCGTGCAACTCGTGCGGGACGGCGAGGTGTCGGGGCGCCTCGCGGACGAGCGCGGCGAGTGGCGCATCGAGAACGTGGCGGCCGGCCCGGTCACGGTGCGCGTGAGCTTCATCGGCTACGACCCGGTCGACCACGATGTGCTCGCCGGCCTCGACCCCGCGGAGGTGCTGCGCGTGGACGCCGTGCTCGCCACCGCGCCGATCCCGCTGGAGAAGGTGGAGGTGCGCGCCGACGCGCTCGCCGCGGAGGAGGATGCGCGGCCGGGTCTCGTCACGCTCGGCGGGCGCACCGTGGAGGAGCTGCCGGCGCTCGGGGAGCGCGACCCCATCCGCGCGCTCACGCTGCTGCCGGGCGTGCAGGCGGCGTCGGACATCTCCAGCGGGCTGTACGTGCGCGGCGGCGGCCCGGACCAGAACCTCGTGCTGCTGGACGACGTTCCCGTCTACAACCCCACGCACGCGTTCGGCATCTTCTCCGCGTTCAACGCGGACGTCGTGGACGAGGTGCGCCTGTACAAGGGCGCGTATCCCGCGCGCTGGGGCGGCCGGCTCGGCGCCGTGCTGGACGTGCGCAGCCGCGACGACGGTCCCACCACGCTGCGCGGCCGCGGCGCGCTCAGCACCACGTCGGGCCGGTTGCGCCTCGAGGGTCCGGCCGGCCGCGGCGACTGGGTGCTCGGCGGGCGCCGCACGTACCTGGACCCGATCCTGGACGCGCTGCGCTCCCGCGACAACCGGCTGCCCGCCTACTACTTCTACGACCTGAACGGCCGCCTCACGCTGCCGGACGCCGGCGGGAACGAGTGGAGCTTCGCCGGCTACCTCGGCGACGACCACCTGGACTTCGAACTGGACGACGACAGCCGCATCGGCCTGGACTGGGGCAACCGCACGGGCTCCGCGCGCTACCGCCGCCTGCTCGGCGGTGACCGCGTCGCCACGCTGAAGCTGTCGGCGAGCCGGTACGAGAGCACGACGGACGTGCTGCTGTTCTCCACGCCGCTGGCGGTCTCGAACAGCCTGCGCGACCTGTCGATCGCCGGCGACGTGGCGTGGGACGCCGCCGGCGGCGTGCACGTGAAGACCGGCGCGGCCGCCACCGCGTACGAGTTCCGCTACCGCGAGTCATTCGATCGCAACGGGCAGACGGACTTCTCCGCCAACCCCTTCGAGGTGGCGGCGTACGCGGAGGCCGAGTGGACGCGGCCCGGCGCCGCGGTGTACGGCGGCGGGCTGCGGCTGCGGCGGCTGAGCGAAGGGGCGCGCTTCCTCGCGGAGCCGCGCGCCACCGCGAGCTGGCCGCTCGGCGACGCGCAGCGCCTCAAGCTCGCGGCCGGCGTGTACCACCAGCCCATCCAGCTCGTGTCCACCGAGGCGTTCTCCGCGGGGGACTTCTACCTCCCGGTCGCGGAGGACGTGCCGCTGCCGCGGTCGATCCAGTCGGTGGCCGGCTGGGAGTGGCAGGTCTCGGAGCGTTACCGCGTGTCCGTCGAGGGCTTCCACACGCATCTCTCGGAGCTGCTCGCGCTGGATCTGCGACAGAGCGGCGACCGCGCGGCCGGCGACACGGAGACCACGTTCGCCACCGGCGGCCGCGGGTGGGCGTCGGGCGCGGAGCTCTTCCTCGAGCGGCGCACGGGGAACGTGACCGGGTGGATCGGCTACACGCTCGGCTGGACGCGCCGCACGTTCGCGGACCTGAACGGCGGGAGGCCCTTCGCGCCGAAGTACGACCGGCGGCACGACCTGAGCGTGGTGGCCACGCGTCGCGCGGGGAAGTGGAACCTCGGCGGCGCGTTCGTCCTCGCCACCGGCCAGGCGTACACGCCGGTCGTGGCGCGCTACGATCTCGTGGATCCCGCCACCGGATTCCCCGCCACCGAGGGGCGCGTGCTCCCCGGGGAGAAGAACAGCGCGCGTCTCCTGCCGTACCACCGGCTGGACCTGAGCGTGGCGCGTCGCTTCTCGCTGTTCGACCGCCCGGCGGAGTGGTCCTTCCAGGTCTTCAACGTGTACAACCGCCGCAACGAGTGGTTCATCCAGTTCGACCCGCAGGGCACGAGCATCGAGCCGGAGGTGGTGCGCCAGCTCCCGCTCATCCCCACGCTCGGCCTGCAGGTGGACTTCTAGGGGAGGCGACCGGCATGCGGAAGCGAACGACGAGGCCGTTCACCCTCGCGGCGCTGGCGGCGCAGGCGGCGCTGGCGGCCGCGTCCGTCGCGGGCTGCGCCGCGGACCGCGATCCCGGCGAGCTGTTCGGGCCGTCGGCGGCCGGGCAGCTCGTCGTGCAGTCGCTGCTGATCGTGGACGCGCCGCTGCCCGAGGTGCGGCTGTCGCGGACCACGGCGCCGGACGTCGTGCCGGACGCGGGCGCCGCGGAGAGCGACGCCGTCGTGCGCGTGCGCGCGGGCGCGGATGTGCACGAGTACGTCGAGGTGGAGCCCGGCCGGTACATGACGCCGGCACCGCCCGCGGTGCTGCCCGGCACGGAGTACCGCCTGGAGGTCGTCACCGCGCGCGGCGAGCGGGCCGGCGCCGCCACGACCACGCCGGCGCGCTTCGCCGTGACCGAGTGGGCGCTCGTGGACGAGACCACGTTCGAGCGGGAGCGCACCCTCGCCACGTACGCGGAGGCGGGGGAGGACGTGTACGCGCGGCCGGAGAATCGCCTGGTCTATCCCGAGGACTGGCTGGAGGCGCGCTTCGCGCCGCCGGCCGCGCCGGCCATCCAGGTGGCCCTGTTCAGCCTGGATCCGGAGTCCGACTACACGATCGATCCGGACTTCTTCGAGGAGGACGACTTCGAGAGCCTCGAGCGGCACACCGCGTCGCCGCCGCTCACCGGCCGCGACGGCTACGTGCGCATGCCGTGGTTCGCGGTGTTCTTCCAGGGCCGCTACCAGGTGAAGGTCTACGCGGTGGATCGCAACTGGTACGACTTCGTGCGCTCCGATCCGCAGCTGTCGGAGGGCGGCCCGGGATTCGGCGGCAACGCGGGGGACGCGTTCGAGCGGCCGATCTTCCACGTGGACGGCGCCATCGGCCTGTTCGGCTCCGCCGCGGTGGACTCCATCGGCTTCCTGGTGACGCTGCCCTAGCCGTACGGCATGTCCGGCGTCTTGCCGAGCAGGCGCGCGTACACGGTGAGCGCGCCGCGATGGTGCGCGGTGTGGTCCACGAGCCCGGACACGATGGAGAAGCGCGGCGCGCCGCCCATGATGCCCGGCGGCAGCTTCTTCGCCAGCTCCGCCTCGGACTGCGAGCCCAGGAACTTCACGGCGTGCTTCATGGAGCGCTCCCACCACGCGCGGGCCTCGGCCAGGGACTTCACCTTGCGCACCTCCGCCTCGTGCGCGGGGAAGTTCATGTCGAAGCCCTGCGGCCGGAAGGCGCCCTCCAGGAACCAGTCCACGGTCTGCGCGGCGTGCGCCACGTGCTGCGCCACCGTGAACTGCCCGGGCGTGGGGGCGAAGGCGGAGTCGTCCTCGTCGAAGCACTTCGTGGACGTGTCGAAGAACGTCCTCATGTTGTTCAACGCGGCGACCACGGCGGGCCCGTTCATTCCTTCCTCCGGTTCGTTGCGGGCCGGCGGGGGCGCCGCGGCCACGTGCGCGGCAGGATACCACGCCGGCCGAGCGTCAATCGCCCAGCGCTGCGGCCTGCTTCGCGTACCAGCGCCGCTCCGGCAGGTTCACCGCGCGCCGTTCCGCATCGCGGAACGCGGCGGCGGCTTCCGCGCCGCATCCGAGACGGCGGAGCAGGTCCGCCCGCACGGCGGGCAGCAGCGGGTAGTCCGCGAGGGTGCCGCCGGCGGCGAGGGCGTCCGCGATCCGCAGCGCCTCCGCCGGGCCCTGCACGTACGACACCGCCACCGCGCGGTTGAGGCGCGCCACGTCGCCGGCTCCCGCCTCCAGGAGCAGGTCGTACAGTTCCACGATGCGCGGCCAGTCCGTTGCCGCCGCATCCCCGGCCAGCGCATGGCACGCCGCGATCCCCGCGAGGAGGTGGTAGTCCGAGAGTTCCTCGCCCCGGGCGGCGGCGGCCAGCAGCCGCGTCCCCTCGTCGATCCGCGCGCGGTCCCAGCGCGTCCGATCCTGCCGCTCCAGCGGGACGAGCGCGCCGTCCCCGTCCAGTCGCGCATCCAGCCGCGACGCCTGGAACAGCATCAGCGCGAGCAGCGCGTCGGCGCGCGGCGAACCGCCGGCCGGGTGCTCGCGCACGATCCGGAGCAGCCGGATGGCCTCCTCCATGAGATCCCGGCGCAGCGGCGCCTCGCCCGCGTGCGGCCGGTAACCCTCCCCGAACACGAGGAAGAGCGAGTCCAGCACGTCATCCACGCGGGTCGCCAGCTCCCGCGGCCCCGGCATGGCGAACGAGGCCCCCGTCTCCCGCAGCGTCCGCTTCGCCCGCACGATGCGCTGCGCCACCGTGGTCTCGCTTGCCAGGAACGCGCGCGCGATCTCGTCCGTGGAGAACCCGGCCGCCACCTTGAGCGTGAGCGCCACGCGCGACGCCGGCGGCAGCGACGGATGGCAGCACAGGAACATCAGCCGCAGCGCGTCGTCCACGACCTCCCCCGGGAAGTGCGCGGCCGGACCCCCGGCGTCGGCGGCGCCGTCCGTGGCCGCGTGCGCGAGCGCGGGCGCGCGCGCCGCGAACCGCGCGGATCGGCGCAGCGCGTCCAGCGCGGCGTTCCGCGCGGTGCGGTACAGCCACGCGTCCGGCCGCTCCGGCACCCCGCGCAGCGGCCACGTGCGCATCGCCTGCAGGAACGCGTCCTGCACGGCGTTCTCCGCCAGGTCCAGGTGCTCGCTCCCGAGCGCACGCACGAGCGCGGCCGTGAGCCGCCCGCTCTCCCGGCGGAAGAAGTGCTCGAAGTCCGGTCCGTCCGTCAGTGCAGTCCGTCCTCGTCCATGACCGCGATCGGCCGCACGAGGAGCGATTCCCCGTGCCCCAGCGCCGGGCACCCCTTCGCCAGTCGCGCCGCCTCGTCCAGGTCGCGCGCCTCGATCAGGAAGTACCCCGTGATGACCTCCTTCGTCTCCGTGTAGGGACCTTCCACGATGTTGCCGCCGGCCGCGCGCAGCACGCGGCCGCCCCGGGCCAGCGGGTCGCCGCCGCGCATGTGGTCGCCCTTGCGGAGCTCGCCCACCCAGGCGAAGTACTTCTGCATCAGCGCCTGCTTCTCCTCCGCGGAGAGCCCGGCCCAGGCGTCGTCGTTCTCGCGCAACAGGATCATGAACTGCGGCACTTCCGCCTCCTCGGTTCGGGGTCGCGTTCCCGTCCAGACGTCCGGGGGCGCCGCGGATCGACACGCCGTCCGCGCATGTTCGCCGCCCGTCATCGTCGCCGGCGGCGGGGGGCACGGTCGCCTCGATCGCCCGGGCCGGCCGACCCCGGCGCATGACGCGCCCGCCGCCGCCCCGGCTCGCCTCGCGAACCGCGAAACCCGCTTGCCCCGCCGCCAGGGGCTTTCTATCCTGACTCCCCGATCCGGTCTCCCCCAAGAGCAATCGACCGGAACGTGACCGAATTGCCCCGACCCGGGTCGAGGGGGTGACCGGACGTGTCCATCCAGCCGCCCAGCGACGAGGATCTCGTCCGGCGCGCGCAGACCGCCCCGCCGGGGGACCTTCGCGCATTCGAAACGCTCGTGAACCGGCACCAGCGCCGGGTGCTGACGAACTGCCGGCACCTCACGCGGTCCGACGATGCGGAGGATCTGGCGCAGGAGGTCTTCGTGAAGGCCTTCTTCGCGCTCCGCCGCTTCGAGGGGCGCTCCCGGTTCGGGACGTGGATCGGCCGCATCAAGGTGAACCACTGCCTGAACCATCTGCGCAAGCGGAAGGACAAGGTGTTCGTGGACGTGGACGATCCCGTGACGGCGGCCGCGCCGGAGCTCGTGGTGGAGCCGGGCGTGGCGCGGCGGGTGGAGGCCGAGGCCGGGCGCGAGCGCGTCCGGGAGGTCCTGGAGCGGATCCCGGGCACGCTGCGGGTGCCGCTGATCCTGCGGGATCTCGACGAGCTGTCGTACCAGGAGATCGCGGACGAGCTCGGGGTCGGGCTGTCCGCCGTCAAGATGCGGATCAAGCGGGGCCGCGAGATGTTCCGCCGCCTGTGGGCGGAGGAGCCCGGGGCCGTCGAGGCGGGAGCCGACCGTGGATGACCGGATGCCGCCGCCGGGCGAGGACGTCGAGCTCGGCGCGCCCGTGGCGGAGCTGGCGCTCCTGGACGACGACCCGCGGGACGGCTTCCTGGACGCGGTCCGGCGCTCCGTGCTGCGCCGCGTCGGCGCGGTGGACGCGCTCGACTTCGGCGTGCCCGCGCTCGCGCAGTTCCTGCGCGCCATGCTGGACCTGATCTTCGGTGGGGCCGGCGGCGCCGGCGCCCGCAACGGGAGGCACGATGCCTGAGCGTTCCGGACTGGTGGACACGCTGCGCGGGATCGGCGACGGCCTCATCCGCTTCGTCGTGGACTTCGTGCCCCGTTTCGTCACCGGGCTCGTGATCCTGCTCGTCGGCTGGATCCTGGCCCACGTGGTCCGGCGCGTCCTGGACACCGCGTTCGTGCGGCTGCGCGTGGACCACGCGCTGGAGCGCCTCGGCGTGACCGCCATGCTGCAGGGGCTGGGCGTGCGCGGCTCGATGAGCAAGGGCACGGCGAAGCTGGCGTACTGGCTCGTCCTGGTCCTGTTCCTGAAGTCGGCCGCGCTCGCGATGGGGCTCCTGCCCGTGGCCGACGCGATCACCTCGTTCTTCGACTACCTGCCCCGGCTCCTCGCGGCTTTCCTCGTGATGCTCTTCGGCAGCGTGCTTGCGCGCGTGGCCGGCGAGGCGGTGCAGCGCGCCGCCGGCGAGTCGGGCGTGGACTACGCGAAGCCGCTCGGCCGCGCGGTGAACGGCGGCATCGTGTTCGTGGTGGCCGTGATGGCCATCACGCAGCTCGGGATCGACACGCAGATGATACGCACCGTCGTCGTCATCGCGCTGTCGGGGCTGGCGCTCGGGCTGGCGCTGTCCTTCGGCTTGGGCTCGCGCGAGGTGACGCGCAACCTCATGGCCGGCTTCTACGCGCGGAAGCTGTACCGCGTGGGCGCCGAGATGGAGGTGCGCGGCGAGCGGGGCACGCTGGCCGCGGTCACGCCGACCAGCACCCTGCTCTCCCGCGACGGCTCCGTCGTTTCCGTTCCCAACCAGGTGTTCCTGCAGGAGGTCGCGCGGCAGGAGGAAGCGCCGCCCGACCCGAACCGCACGTCGTCCGACCGGACCGACTGAAAGGAGAAGGGATGCACGCACGTTCGATCCCCGCCGCCCTCGCGCTCGCCCTCCCGCTTGCCCTGGCCGCGCCCTCCGCGCGCGCCGCCGCGGTGGAGCCCGGGCCCTGGGCCTACGGGGTGCTCGGCGGCCTGACCCTCGGCCAGAGCGCCTTCAGCGACAACTGGTCCGGCGGCGACAAGGGCACGATCAACTGGGTCCTGAACGCGAACCTCGAGGCGAAGCGCCAGTTCTCGCGCAGCTTCAACCTGGCGAACACGCTGCAGCTCGCCTACGGGCAGACGTCCACGCAACAGGCCGATCCCGCGTCGCCCGGCCGCAAGGTGTGGAGCACGCCCGACAAGACGTCCGACCTCATCCTGTTCGAATCGGTCGGGCGGTTCACGCTCAACAAGTTCGTGGACCCGTACCTCGGCTTCCGGCTGGACAGCCAGTTCCTGGACGAGAGCGACCCGCTCGGCGCGATCAAGTTCAACCCGGTCAAGCTCACGGAGACCGCCGGCGTGGCGCGCGTGTTGCATTGCGGGCGCCCGGACTCCACCGGCTGCAAGGAGGAGTGGATCGCGCGCACCGGCTTCGGCTTCCGGCAGACGATCGCGAAGGCGTTCACGGACGCCGCCGGGGACGATACGGAACGGTTCACCACGAACGACGGCGGCGTCGAGCTCGCCAGCACGGCGAAGTACCCGATGGCGAACGACCGCATCGTCTACACCGGCAACCTGCTCGTCTTCTGGCCGGTGTTCTACTCGCTGTCGGACGAGCTGGAGGAGTTCGACCGGATCGCGCGGGACGCCGATCCGGCGCGCGAGGAGGTGGCGGACTTCTGGAAGTCCCCGGACGTGAACTTCCAGAACACGTTCACGTCCTCGATCACGTCGTGGCTGAACGTGAGCCTGTTCGCGCAGTGGGTGTACGACAAGTTCGACGCCGCCACGAACGTGGCGGTGGAAGGGGTGGAAGGGGATGCGAGCGCGCTCGACCTCCTCACCAAGGAGGTGGACGGCGGCATCCGCAAGGCGGGCCAGTTCAAGCAGACGCTCGGCATCGGTCTCACGTACAAGTTCCTGTAGCAGGCCGTACCGGGACGGCGAGGATCCCGCATCCCGCGCCGCGCCGCCGCCCCGGCATCACCAGCACGGAGGAGGGCAGGGAATGCTGAAGGAATTCAGGGAATTCGCGATGCGCGGCAACGTGGTGGACATGGCCGTCGGCATCATCATCGGCGGCGCGTTCGGCACGATCGTGAAGAGCATGGTGGACGACGTCCTTATGCCGCCCATCGGGCTGGCGCTCGGCGGCGTGGACTTCTCGGACTTCTTCGTCACGCTGAAGCAGGGCGCGGCGGCGGCCGGGCCGTACGCCACGCTCGCGGACGCGAAGGCGGCCGGCGCGGTCACGATGAACTACGGGATGTTCTTCAACGCCGTGATCAGCTTCCTGATCGTGGCGTTCTGCGTGTTCATCCTGATCAAGGGCATGAACGCGGCGAAGCGCAAGGAGGAGGCCGCGCCGGCGGCGCCCACCACGAAGGAGTGCTCCTTCTGCGCCATGACCATCCCGATCGCGGCGAAGCGCTGCGGTCACTGCACGTCGCAGCTCGCGTAGCGTCAGCGCGCGGGCAGCACGAGGACGCGGCGGGCGGCCGCGGCGCCGAACGCCTCGATCCGTACGAAGTACACGCCGGCGGGCACGGGTTGCCCGCCGGCGTCGTTTCCGGACCAGGCCAACGCGTGACGCCCGGCGGCGAAGGGCCGGTCGGCCAGCACGAGGACCCGGCGGCCTGCCACGTCGTAGGCCGCGACCCGGGCGCGGCCACCCCGGGCGAGCGTGAACCCGACCTCCGCGGACCCGCGCGGGCTCAGCGGGTTCGGCCGGACGGGGTCCATGGCGAGTCCCGGCGCCGCGGCCGGCGGCGCGGCCCGCGGGGCGGGCGCGGGGAAGCGCGGGCCCACATCCAGCTCCGGATCGCCGAGCAGGATCCACGTGGCCGCATAGCGCGCCTGGAATTCGTCCATCGTGTTCAGCGCCAGAACCTGCGCCTCGCCGGCCGTGGCGACCCCGTCGCGGTGGATCGCGCGCACCCAGGCGCCGAGCACGTCGCGGGCCGGGATCGTGTGCGTCGGCCCGGAGTGTCCCAGGCTCAGGACCGCGCCGCCCGAGGCGTGCCGTACGAGCCGCTCCGCCGGGCAGCTCCCCTCCAGGCCGCTCGTGTTGAACACGGAGCCCAGCACGAAGGGGAAGCCGTTCGCCAGCGCTTCGAGATCGTTCCCGTCGAGCGTGGAGTCCTGGACCGCCAAGGCCTCGCAATCGGCGCGACCCAGGTGCAGCACGGTGCCGTGCGTGCCGGCGTCAAGGGCGGCGAGCGCCGCGCCCCGCGTCAGCGGCAGCGAGCCCGGGTATCCCGTGGTGTCACCGTACATCCGCGTCGTCTCGAACGACGCCGCGGAGCTGTCCAGCACGTCGTGGATCCAGCCTTCGGCCACGAACGGCCA
This sequence comes from uncultured Gemmatimonadota bacterium, assembly GCA_964571855.1. Classification (GTDB taxonomy): domain Bacteria; phylum ARS69; class ARS69; order ARS69; family ARS69; genus CAYYFX01. Next base: position 9,470 of record CAZNDO010000001.1, on the reverse strand, counting down.
GTTGTTCGGGAACCACTTCTCCGCCAGGAAGAGCACGCGATCACGCCGCGCGTCGTCCCGCAGCGCGCGATAGGCGAGCGTCTTCGCCACGAACGCTTCCGCCTCCGCCGGCGTGCCCACCGGCGCGCGGCCGACCGCCACCTCCGCCGTCAGGTCGAGCTGATCGCCGATCCACTCCCCGAACTGGCCGTCCTCGTCCTCGTCCCACGTTCCCTCGAGGCAGGCGAAGTACAGGTCGCCGGCCACCGGCGTGTCCAGCTCCGGCGAGGTGCTGCGCACGAGCATCCGCGTGGGCACGACGCCCGCGTCGCCGCCGAGCAGCACGAAGCGCAGCGCGTTGCGCTCGTGGAGCATGCGGACGTAGGTGCGGATCCGCTCCGCGAGGTCCCGGCCCGGCGCGGCGCGCGCCACCTCGTCCACCGTGCGCACGCGCACGACGAGCCCGCGGGCCTCCTTCTCGGCGACCAGCGGCCCGAATGCGTCCACGAACGCCGCGTCCGTGACGAGGAGGTAGTCCACCGGGGACGGCTCCGGGGCGGTCACCGGCGGATCCGGCGGCCTCGCAACGGCGGGGGCGGCGAAGGCGATCGCGGCGGCAAGCCCCGCGACCGGAGCCCGGTGGCGGATCATCGCGTCCTCCGGGAGGCGGACCTCCCGACCCTACGGGCCCGCGGGGCCGGGCGCAAGGGCGCTACCGGAAGGACGCTTTCGTCCGGGCCCAGCTCTCCGGCTCCACCGCGGTCGGGCCGGCCACCTGGCCGAGGCGGATGTTGTCGATCCCGATGTTGTCGCTGAAGGTCCCGAGGTTGCCGGCATCGAACGCGATCGTGACCCACCGGCCCTCGAGCGGCGGATCGAACGCGAAGTGCACGTGACCGGTCGTGGGGACGTCCACGTCGGCCTGCTCGAAGAGTACCTGCCCGGCCCCGTCCCACACGCGGACCCACCGGATCACGCCGCCGACGCGCCAGGCCGCCATGTCGAACCCCTCCACGGACACGCGCCAGCCGGGGTCCGCGGCGAGGTCGATCTCCAGGTACCCGCGTCCGTCCTGCTCGTCGTACAGGACGCCCTCGAGGTCGCCGTAGCCCGTCTGCCAGAGCCGGATGTCGAAGAGGTCCCACGGGCCGTAGTCCACGGTGACGTTGGGCGTGAACCCGCCCCCGGCGCCGTACAGGAAGCCGCCCTGGTCGCTGGCGACTACCCGATCGCCGTACGCGGGGTCGACGGGGACGCCGGATTGCACGGTCGGTTCGAAGATCAGCTCGGTGGCGCGGGCGGCGGGGGCGCCGGCCGCGACGAGGGCGACGACCACGGCGCCGCCGTGCAGGCTCGGATGGAACGGAAACACGATTCGACCTCCCGGAAGGACCGCCGGCCGGTCGGCACGGCAGGGCTCACGGGGAAGATCGCGCGTTCCGGCGTCCGGACCGGACACGCCGGGCCGGGCTACCGCAGCAGGAGCACCCGGGTCACGAGCGGTGCCATGCCGCCGGTCTCCAGCCGGACGAAGTAGTTGCCCGATGCGGCGGGCGCGCCGGCGTCGTCCCGGCCATCCCAGGTCACGCGGTGCGTCCCCGCGGCCAGCACGCCGCCGGACAGCTCGCGCACGCGCCGTCCCGCCACATCGAACACCGCCACGCGGGACTCCGCCGCCTCCGGAAGCGAGAAGCTCACCTCGGTCCGGTCGCGGAACGGGTTCGGCTGCGGCGAGCGCAGCGCCGGCACGGGCGGCTCCGGCGCCTCCGCGGTGACGGCCGGCGGCAGGTCCAGGCGGATCCGCCGGGTCACGCTGCGCATGAGCACCGGCGCGGACTTCCCGTACGCCTCCCAGTACGCGTGCATCTTCTCGCCGCGGCTGGGCGCCATGGGGTCCGGGTCGAAGGGATCCGGGCCGGATGTGTTCTCGTCGCGCAGGAACTCGATGTAGGCGCGCGAGGCCGTCTGGTACCACAAGGACGCGGTCACGGTGATCGGCCCGGTCGTCCCCTCCGGGATGTCGAACGGGAACGCGCGATCGTCCCAGTGCGCGAGCGATCCGTCCGGCTGCACGGGGTACGCGTATCCCACCGGCTGCGTGCGCGCGTCCGGCCGGAAGCCCGCGGGGGGGATCCGGTTGTCGAAGTAGATGCGGTCGTTGAGCACGAGGTGGAACGACGGGCCCGAGCCGTGGATGCCGTGCGACGTCTCATACACCACGAGGTCCGGGTCCGCGTGCAGCGTGGCGGTGGAGTCGTCGTACGCGCCGCTCTCGTACAGCGTGCCGCCGAGACCGTCCTGCACGATCACGCTCAGCCACATGCGCCGCCCCTCGGGGTAGCCGGTGGGCAGCTTGTGGCCGGTGAGGTTCGTCACGCGCACGTTCGCCGTCACGCTCCCGGCACCGGGGTGTCGCGACGGCACCGCGAGCGCCAGCTCCGCCGATCTGTTCTGCAGCTGGTCCAGCGACAGGTTGATGGCGCGGTCGTACGCCTCCACGCGGTCCAGCGAGATCCCGTAGAGGTTCTTGAGCACGCCGGACATGAACACGTTCGCGCCGGCGAGCTCGTGCTTCGCGATGTCCGGCCGCAGCGGATTCTGGAACGTGCAGGCGAAGCCCGAGACGTCCGCCATGTGGCACGCCTGGCACTCGGTGCCCTGCGCGGGGAAGTCGCTCTGCAGCCACTCGGTGTACGTGAGCTGCTCCGGGAAGAGGAGCCCCGTGTCCGCGCCGGTCTCGTCCTTCAGGTTCACCAGCGGGTTCGCCAGGTCGTGGCACACCGCGCAGAACTCGGATTTCGTGTGGAACTCGGAGTACACGAACTCGTGCGGGGGAAGGGCGTCCGCGTACGGCCCGCGCATCGGGCCGCCGAAGCTGATCGCGGGATCGCCCACGTCCACCCAGTACTGCCCGTTCTGCAGGAAGGGCTCGCCCTCCGGGCCCTCGTACATGCGGTGGCAGAAGTGGCAGTCGATGCCCTCGAAGTCCCCGCCCGCCTCGCCCGGGGAACCCAGCAGCGCGGAGCCGTCCGGCTCGGAGCTTCGCCCCTCCAGCCAGCCCCGCGGCGAGTGGCAGCGGATGCAGAACTCGCCCACGCCCGGCACGTCCTGGTTCGCGATGTCCACGGCCGCCCAGAACAGGGGATCGCGGGCGGAGTTCGCCATCATGGACCCGGACCAGGTCTGCCAGGGCTCGTAGGCCACGTCGAAGTCGTAGTCCCCGTGGCAGATGGCGCACACGAAGTCCCCGCTGAGGGGGACCTGGAGGTCCCCGGGCTGCGTCCCGGGGAGGAGGATCTGGGCGGAGGCGGCGAAGGGGACGGCGCCGAGCAGCAGCAGCGCGGTGCCCAGCAGACGGGGGGATTTCATGACGGACGATTCTACCGGATCCGGCGCCCTTTCGGGGGGCGGCGGACGCGGATCGGGCCGGCGGCAAGCCGCAGCGTGTCCGCCCATCGGGCCAGCGCGTCCGCCATGGCGGCGCGCGCCGCGGTGCGCTCCGCCGAGGCGTCCGTCGGCTCCTCGTGCGCCCCGACCACCGCCAGCCGTCCCTTCGCCCGGTCCGCCTTCAGGTCCAGCCGGCCCACGAAGCGGTCGCCGGCGAGCACGGGAAGGCAGTAGTAGCCGTAGATCCGCTTCGGCGCGGGCTTGAAGATCTCGAGCAGCGCGTCGAAGCCGAACAGGCGCGCCACCCGCTCGCGATCCCACAGCACGGGATCGAAGGGGGAGAGCAGCACGCCGCGGTCGCGCCGCGGGCGGAGCTTCGCGAGCGACGCGGCCAGCTCCCGGTCCGCGGGACGGATCCAGCCGGCGGTGCGCTTCCCGTTCTCCACGAGGTCGCACGCGGCGATGCGGCCTTCCTCGCGCAGCGCCGTGAGCGCGGCGTCCAGTTGCGGGCGCCGGTTGCGGAGACGCCACGTGCGCGCGAGCGTGCCGGTCGTGGCCCAGCCGTGCCCTTCGAGCGCGCGCAGCAGCAGCGCCTTCAGGCCCTCCTCCACGGAGAGCGGCCGCTCGCGCAACGCCGCCGGGATCACGCGCTCCGCCAGGTCGTAGGAGCGCTGGAAGTTGCGCCGCTCCCGGATGGCCAGCTCGCCCGAGGACCACAGGGCGTCCGCCACGCGCCGCCCGATGCCCAGCTCCCAGAAGCCCTTGCCGCGATCGCCCTCGAGGTGCCCCGTCTTCAGCGGACCCTCGTCCCGCACGCGGTCCAGGATGCGCCGCGCCACGTCCGGGTGCTTGCCCACGAGGTCCCCCCACCACGGGTGGCACCGGAACTCGCGGCGGCGGAACTCCATCGCGGGGTACAGCTCCATCGGCAGCCAGCACGCCTCGTGTCCCCAGTACTCGAACACGGGCGCGCCCGGCGCGAGCAGCGACTCGGGCAGCGCCGGGTCCACGCGCGGCAGTCGCGACAGGAGCACGATGGCATGGCTGCGCGCCCCGGCGATGGACACCGTGTCCAGCTGCAGGTAGCCGAACCAGCGCACGATGGCGTGGGCGGCCTCGCGCGCGGCCGGGCCCGCGCCGCGCGCGACGCGCGGGAAGCCGGTGCGGTCCGCGGCCAGGAGGCCGGCGCGGGCCAGCGCGAGACGCCGCGCCTCGGGAACGGGGATGGGATCCATCCGCGGATTCTCCCACGGCGTGCAACCCCGGGGAACCGTCGCGCGTACCAGAGCCCAGGTCCGGGCCTTGACCCGGGCCGACGATCGAAGGAGGCTTCCGTCCATGCTTGCCGTCCGCCGCCTCGTGAAGGTGTACCCGGGTCCGGTGACCGCGCTCGCCGGCATCGACCTCGACGTGCCCCACGGCCTGTTCGGCCTGCTCGGCCCGAACGGCGCGGGGAAGTCCACGTTCATGAAGATCCTCGCCGGGCTCCTGGAGCCCACGTCGGGCGACGTCACGCTGGACGGCCACGACATCCTGGCCGACCCCATGCACGTGCGCGCGCGGCTCGGCTACCTGCCGCAGGACTTCGGCTTCTATCCGAACCTCTCGGGCGCCGCCATGCTCGAGTACCTGCTGCGCCTCAAGGGCATCGAGGCCCCGGGCGGCATGCGCAAGCTCGTCGCGGAGCTGCTGGAGCGCGTGAACCTCTCGTTCGCGGCGAAGCGGAAGGTGAAGGGCTACTCGGGCGGCATGCGCCAGCGGCTGGGCATCGCGCAGGCGCTGGCCGGGGATCCGCGGCTGCTCATCGTGGACGAGCCCACCGCGGGGCTGGACCCGGAGGAGCGGCACCGCTTCTACCGGCTCCTGGCGGAGCTGGCCACCGATCGCACCGTGCTGCTGTCCACGCACATCGTGGAGGACGTGGCGGTGCTGTGCCCGCGCTTCGCGGTGATCTCGAAGGGGCGGCTCGTGGCGAACACCACGCCGGCGGAGGCGCGCGCGCTGCTGGAGGGCGCCATCTTCGAGGGCACCGGCAGCGCGGAGGAACTGGCGCGCGTGCGCGCCGCGCACCTCGTCACCGCCGCCATCCTGGTGGAGGGGCGCAACCGCATCCGCGTGCACGTGCCGGACGGCGCGCCGCCGGCGGGCTTCGCGCCGGTGCCGGGGACGCTCGAGGACGCGTACATGGTCCTCGTGAACGCGGCCGCGCCCGCCGTCGCCGCGGCGTCATGAGCCTCGCCCGGCTCGGGCTCGTTCTCCGGAACGACCTCGGCTTCCACGCGAAACGACCGCTGATCTGGATCCTGCTCGTGCTGCTCGGCGTGGTGTCGTGGGGCCTGTCCACGGGCTCGGTGGCCATCCAGTCCGGGGACACCGCGATCGGCGGGGACAAGCGCGCGTTCCTCACGTCGGAGTTCTCGAACGCCACGATGCTGCCGATGGTGGCGTTCCTGTTCTACTCGTTCTTCCTGGCCGTGGCCGCCGGCATGGCCATCCCGCGCGACGACGAGCTGAACGTGGGCCCGGTCCTCCACGCCACGCGGCTCACGCCCGCGGAGTACGTGTGGGGGAAGTTCGGCGCGGCGCTGCTGGCGTTCCTTGGCGTCCTGGTCGTGCACCTGCTGCTGGCCGCGTTCTTCAACCATCTCGTGCCGAACGAGAACGCGGACAAGATCCGCGGCCCCTTCGAGCTGATGAACTACCTGCGTCCCGCCGTGCTCATGGCGCTGCCGTTCCTGGTGTTCCTGGCCGGGACCACGTTCGCCATCGGGGAGCGCTCGCGGAGTCCCATCCTCGTGTTCGCCACGCCGGTGGCCCTGTTCCTCGTGAGCATTTTCTTCCTGTGGGAGTGGTCGCCGTCCTGGCTGGATCCGCGCGTGAACCGCCTGCTGCAGTGGGTGGAGCCGTCCGGGTTCCGGTGGATGAACGAGACGTGGATCAAGGTGGACCTGGGCGTGGACCACTACAACACGCAGCCGGTGGGTTACGACGTCCCGTTCCTGCTGAGTCGTCTCGTGTACGCGGTCGTGGGCATCCTCTCCGTGGCCGGCGCCGCGCGCCACTTCGGCGCCACGCTGCGCGGCTCGGCGAAGGCGGGGCGGCCGGCGCGGGCCGCCGCGGCCGCCGTCCCGGCCGAGCCGGTGGAGGCGCCGCTGGCCCAGGCGTCGCCCTCCCTCGCCGCGCTCGGCATGACGTCCCGGCCGCCCGGCTTCGTGCGCACGGTGCTGGACGTGGCCCGCTTCGAGGCCTCGAACCTGCGCAGCCAGCCGGGCCTCTACATCTTCGTGCCGCTCATCCTGCTGCAGGTCATCGGGTCGTCCCTGTTCCAGGTGGGCGCGTTCGACACGCCGCTCCTGCTCACGTCGGGCGCGGCCGCGGTGTCGTCCATGAACACGCTCACGCTGCTCCTGTGCTTCCTGCTGCTGTTCTACACCACCGAGTCCGTGCACCGGGAGCGCGCGGTGCGCCTGGAGCCGGTGTTCTGGGCGACGCCGGCGCGCACCGCGGCCGTGCTGTTCGGGAAGTCGCTGGCGAACGGCATCGTGGGGCTGACCGTGCTGCTCGCCGCCTTCATGGGCGCGGCCATCGTGATGCTCGTGCAGGGGAAGGTCACCCCCGATCCCCGGCCGTTCGCGATCGTGTGGGGACTCCTGCTGCTGCCCACGCTGCTCGTGTGGGCGTCGTTCGTGACCGCGATCGTGGCGGTCACCGGCAGCCGCTGGACCACGTACGGCGTCGGGCTGGCCACGCTCATGCTCACCGGCTGGCTGCAGTTCCGCGGCAAGATGAACTGGGTGGGGAACTGGGACCTCTGGAGCGCCGTCACCTGGACGGACTTCGCCTCCGTGCAGCCGAACGTGCAGGCGCTGCTGCTGAACCGGTTGTTCTGGATCGCGGTGATGGTGTTCCTGATCGTGTGGACCGTCCGCGTGTACCCGCGGCGGGAGCCGGACTCCGGTGCCGCGCTGGACCGCATGCGCGGGCCGGCCCTCGCGCGCACGGCGCTGAAGCTCTCGCCCTTCGCGCTGCCCGCGGTGGTGCTGGGGAGCTGGCTGTCCGTGGCCGTGAGCAACGGCTTCCAGGGGAAGGCCGTGGAGCGCCGCGAGGAGGAGTACCGCGGGCGGAACCTCCTCACGTGGAACGAGGCGAACACGCCGCTGCTCGCCGGCGTGGACCTGGACCTGGAGCTGGATCCCGCCACGAGCTTCTTCCGCGTGAAGGGGCACTACGACCTGGTGAACGCGTCGCCGGAGATCATCCGGCGCTTCCCGATGTCGGTGGGGGACCACTTCGAGAACCTCGAGTGGACGCTGGCCGGGGAGAAGGCGGAGCCGGAGCATCGCGCGCGGCTGTACGTGTTCACGCCCGCGCAGCCGCTCGCCCCGGGGGACACCGTGCGCGTCGGCTTCTCCCACGAGGGCCGCTACCCCAACGGCATCACGCGCAACGGCGGCGGCATGCCCACGTTCATCCTGCCGTGCGGCGTGGTGCTCACGTCCTTCGGCACCGAGTTCGTGCCGCTGCCGTTCTTCCAGCTCGACCGCGGCGTGGACGAGGACAACCGGATGGACCCGCGGGACTACGAGGAGGGCTTCTGGGAGGGCGTCACGAAGCCCGCGTTCGGCGGAGGCGCGCTGTATCCCGTGCGCACCCGGATCACGGGCCCGGCGGGGTTCGACTACCACGGCGTGGGCGTGCGCACCGCGGACACCGAGGCGGACGGGAAGCGCACGGTCGTGTGGGAGACGGACAACCCGGTGAACTTCTTCAACGTGGTGGCGGGGAAGTGGGACGTGTGGCGGGGCGAGGGCGTGGAGATCCACTACCTGCCGGAGCACACGTACAACATCGAGGAGATGGGGAAGGCGCTGGAGGCGTCGCGGAAGTGGTACTCCGAGTGGTTCTACCCGTACCCGTGGCAGGACCTGCGGCTGAACGAGTTCGCCGGCCTGGCCGGCTACGCGCAGGGCTTCCCCACGAACATCACGTTCTCCGAGAACATCGGGTTCCTCACGCGCAGCACGCCGGAGGCGGCCGTGGCGTTCCTGGTGACCGCGCACGAGACCGCGCACCAGTGGTGGGGCAACATCCTGCTCCCCGGCGACGGCCCCGGCGGCAACGTGCTGAGCGAGGGCATGGCGCACTACTCCACCATCCTCCTGCACGGGCAGGTGCTGGGCGACCGCGAGCGGATCGAGTTCTGCAAGCGCATCGAGGATCGGTACGGCGACCGCCGGCAGGTGGACTCCGAGCGCCCGCTCGCGTGGATCGACGGCTCGAAGGCGGGCGACGAGACCGCCACCTACGACAAGGGCGGCTGGGTGATGTGGATGCTGCAGAACCTGATGGGCGAGGCCGCGTGCCACGCCGGTGTGCAGGACTTCGTGACCCGCTACCACGGCAACCCGGACCATCCCGTGATGCAGGATCTCGTGGCCGTGCTGCGCGAGCACGCGCCGGACGTGGCCGCGTACGACGACTTCACGCGCCAGTGGATCTTCGAGGTCGTGATGCCGCGGTACCGCATCACGGACGCCCGGAAGACGGCGGCGGGCGACGGGTGGAGCGTGACCGCCACCGTCGAGAACATCGGGACGGGGCGGATGGCGATCGACGTGGCGGCCGTGGCCGGGGAGCGGTGGCCGAAGGATGGGAAGGACGAGGCGGCCGGGGATGCGGCGGCGGCGAAGGCGTATCGGGAGGCGCGGACGCGCGTGGAGCTCGGCGCCGGGGAGAAGGTGGACGTGACCATCCCCGCGGAGTTCGCGCCGGAGAAGGTCGTGGTGGATCCGGATGCGCTCGTGCTGATGCTGAAGCGCGAGCAGGCGGAGGCTTCGCTCTAGGCGCGCGAGGCCGGACCTTGCGGGCGAGCCTCGCAGGCGGACAGGCCGGAGGGTCGGGGATCGAGCCCGGGTTTGCGGCGGTGACCCCGGCGGGTCCTCCGCGGCGGGCGCTCGGCCTCCGCCGTCCCGGCTCCGGCCTTCGCTCCTGCGGCGGCGGCCTCCGGCCGTCCGGGCCTCCGGCCGCGCCGCAGAGCCGCCGCGGAGGACCCGCCGGGGTCACCGCCGCGAACCCGGGCTCGATCCCCGACCCTCCGGCCTGTC